>JAJZQN010000098.1 GCA_021847605.1 Pseudomonadota bacterium
ATGCCCGAGACGACGCCCATCGCGAACACGACGGCGAAGATCTTCAGCCAGTAGCGAAACAGGTTCGCATAGACGCCCTTGCCGGTCTTCAGCCACAGAGCTTCGAGCACGGCCAGATAGCTTGCCAGCCCGATGGAAAAGGCCGGGAAGAGGAAGTGAAAGCTCACCGTGAAGGCGAATTGCGCCCTTGCGAGAATGATGGCGTCCATGAATATCCCTGTTCAGCTGGCGAGTTCGGACCAGCTCTTGAATAGCATGTAGATGGCAACGACGAGCACGAAAACGGCGAAGAGGCTGTTCAACCGGCCCTTTTCGGCGGCCAGCACCTGCGATGCACGCGTGCCGATCACGCTTCCGACAATGCCGCCGACAATAAACACGCCAGCCAGGCCCCAAAGGACATAGCCCGAAAGCGCATAGTTAAGCGCCGTCGTCAGGCCGAAGGCCGCGACCGCGACAAGCGAGGTGCCGATCGCGCGCAGGATGGGCATGTGGGTCGAAGCGATCAGGCCTGGCACGATCAGGAAACCGCCGCCGATCCCGAAGAAGCCGGAAAAGGCACCGGTGCCGAGACCATAGCCGACGACCTTGCCGACATTCTCCCGATTGCACTGCGCGCCCTCGACGCCCTGGTCGCCGCGACCGCGAAACATCAGCACCGCCACAACAATCATCAGGATCGCGAACAGGAAGAGCAGCTTGTGCCCGTCGATGCTCTTGCCGAGCGTCGAGCCGCCAAGCGCGCCGACGACGCCGGCGGCAGCATAAATGCCCCCGCATCGCCAGTTGACGGTGCGGGCATGGGCGTGGTTCCAGAGGCCGGCGAGCGCATTGGCCGCGACTGCCAGTGCGCTGGTGCCGATCGCCTCATGCGGATTGCGTATCCCCACAAGATAGAGCAGCAGTGGCACGGCGAGGATCGACCCGCCGCCCCCGACGAGCCCGAGGACAAAGCCCACAAGTGCGCCCGACAGGCCGCCGAGGGCATATTGTAGCGGCTCAAGCATGGTTCAGTGCGCCGCCTTGATCGCGTGCGGCGCGACCATCCATTCCCGGCCCTTGAGCATGCCATGCCAGTAAATTGGCGGCAGGATGGTATCCTTGAGGAGCCAGGACAGGCGTGAAGGCCGCGTTCCGTCGATCAGCCAGTTGGGAAAGCTGGGCAGCAACTTGCCGCCATAGCCAAACTCGGCGAGGACGATCTTGCCCGCCTCGACCGTCAGCGGGCAGGACCCGTAACCGTCATAGTCGGCGGCCGGCGGCTTGCCCTCAAGCGCGGCAAGAACATTGACCGCGACGACCGGGGCCTGTTTGCGCGCTGCGGCCATGGTTTTGGCGTTCGAGGCGGAGCAGGCGTCCCCCAATGCGAAGACATTGGGATAGCGCACATGTTGAAGCGTCGCCTCGTTGACCTCTATGAAGCCGGAGGCCGCCGCGAGCGGGCTGGTGCGCACGAAATCGGGCGCGACCTGGGGCGGCACGACGTGAATCATGTCGAAGCGCTCTTCGACGCGCCGCGTGCCTTCGCCATCCTTACGTTCGAATGTCGCCACCTTTGCAGCGCCGTCGATCGCGACGAGCTTCGATTCAAAGTTCAGGTGCGCGCCGTAGCGCTCGACATATTCCATAAGTGCCGGGACATAGGCGGCAACGCCGAACAGCACCGCCCCGGCTGTGTGGAACTGGACGTCGATGTCGTTCAGGACGCCCGCCTTTTCCCAGCGATGACAGGACAGATACATCGCCTTCTGCGGCGCGCCAGCGCACTTGATGGGCATCACAGGCTGGGTGAACAGCGCCCGTCCGCCCTTGAATTCTTTCACTAGTCGGTTGGTGTAGGGCGCGAGATCATAGCCATAGTTCGAGGTCACGCCGTTCTTGCCGATTGCATCGGCGAGGCCGGGTATCGCATCCCAGTCCAGTTTAATGCCGGGACAGGCAACGAGAATGCGGTAGCGGACTTCGCTGCCGTCACTGAGGATCACCTTGTTTTCATCCGGAGCAAAGCCTGAGGCGGCGGCCCGGATCCAGGCCACTCGGTTGGGCATGACCTGCGCTTCGGTGCGGCGCGTGAAATCCTTGTGGAAGACACCCGCGCCAACCATCGTCCAGCCAGGCTGATAGTAATGCTCCTCGGAAGGCTCGATCACCGCTATATCCAGCTTGGGATTGCGCTTGAGGAGGCTGGACGCCGTTGCAATCCCGGCCGCGCCACCGCCGACAATCACAACATCGTGAACTCGGGCGCCAGGTGCCGAAGGATTTTGCGATGAGACCAATTCATACAATTTCGTCGATCGTGCGCCGGAGCGACAAAAGGCCAGAATCGGCTTAGGTAGGCGCGCAAGCGCATCCGCCATGGCCGCGACATTCGCATCAGTGATCGCCCCGGAGATTGCGGGGACATAGGCAAAGCGCAGGCCCTGTCGTTCGGCAGCTTCACCTATTTGCGCGGCGGCGATCTGGCCCGGTTCCTCACCGTCGGGTCGATTGCAGATGATCGCCTTATAGCCTTGCGCGATGATCGCGGGGATGTCGGCAAGTGCGATCTGCGGGGAGACGGCGAAATCTTGGTTGAGCGGTTTGATGTTCATGACTTCTCCTCGCTCCCGCTCCGAGGCGGGCCTCTTTTCATTTTGTGGTGATGCGGTGCACAATCATGCCGGCGAGCATGGCGACCACGAAAATCCCTGCCTCGAATGGCGCGATGGCAAGGTCGGCGAGTGCGGGGCCGGGACATAGGCCCGCGATCCCCCAACCGACTCCGAACAGCGACGCCCCACCAAGCAACCTGGCATCTAGTAGGCTTGTGCCAGGCAAGTCGAAGGCGTCGCAGGCGATCGGCTTGGGCATCCGCTTCTGGATCAGCCAGGCGATCGCCATAGGCATCATCGCACCCGCCATTACGAAGGCAAGCGTGGGGTCCCACGCCCCGAACAGATCGAGGAAAGCGCGCACCCGCGCCGGGTCAGCCATGCCGGACACGGTGAGCCCCGCTCCGAACAGGAGGCCGGCAAGCAACGAGATGGCGGGGACCTTCATTTGGCTCTGCCGCAGGTCGAAAGACCGAGCGGGCGGTACAGCGGACAGACGCCGACCGCGCTCGTGAGAAGGAAGACGACCGCAAGGATCGCCAAGCCGACACCGAGACCCCCGCTGATCGTCCCGGTCGACCAGAGATAGCCGATCACCAAGGCTACGATCGTGCGCAGCACCCGGTCGAATGTTCCCATATTCCTCTTCATCCCCAGCCTCCCCCAATTATCCGTTGATGAAACCGAAAGTGCGCATCAGTCCGACCGTGGCGAAGCCACTTGTCATGAAGGTCAAGGTGGCAACCATGGATCGGCGGGAGAGTCGGGAGAGACCGCAGACCCCGTGACCGCTCGTGCAACCTGAACCGAGCCGGGTCCCGAAACCGACAAGCAGTCCGGCCATGACCAGTTGCGGGATTGAAGCTGTAAAGCGCTGCTCGACGCCGCTGGAAGCCAGCGTGACGAGCAGCGCTCCCACGGGCAGCCCGATAACAAAGGCGAGCGCGACGGCGCGCGGCGCGCCCCTATCGGCAATGGCCGACGCTCGGGCGAGCATGCCGCTGACGCCAGCAATGCGACCAAGACCGAGGAGCATGATCGCGGCGGCAAGACCGATCAGCAGGCCGCCTGCCAGCCCCGCAACGGGCATGGCATTAGGGAAGCCGGGCAGCATCATACCGCGTTGACCGGGATCTTGAGATAAATGACGCCATTGTCCTCGGCCGGCGGCAAGTGCCCCGCGCGCATGTTCACTTGGACAGAAGGCAGGATCAGGCGCGGCATCGCGAGCGTCTTGTCGCGTGCTTCGCGCATCGCGACGAATTCGTCTTCACTTACCCCTTCATGGATATGGACGTTGGCCTTGCGCTCGGCCTCTACGGTCGTTTCCCAGACATAGTCCTTGCGCCCCTCCGGCAGATAATCGTGGCACATGAAGAGCCGCGTCTCCGGCGGCAGTGACAAAAGCCGCATCGCAGATTGATAGAGGGTGCGGGCATCGCCACCGGGAAAATCGGCGCGCGCCGTGCCGTAGTCGGGCATGAACATGGTATCGCCGACAAAGACGGCGTCACCGATCACGTAAGCAATGCAAGCTGGCGTGTGCCCCGGCACATGCAACACCGTGACATCGAGATTGCCGATGCGGAAACGGTCGCCATCTTTCCAAAGGCGATCAAAGTCCGAGCCGTCGCGCTCGAAGTCGGTACCGGCATTGAACAGCTTGCCGAATGTCTCCTGCACGATGACGATGTGCTCGCCGATGGCGATCTTTCCGCCGATCTTCTGCTGCAGATAGGGCGCGGCCGAGAGGTGATCGGCGTGGGCGTGGGTCTCCAGATGCCAGTCGACGGATAACCCCTTTTCCTTGACGTAGGCGAGCACCGCCTCGGCTGCGGAGAAAGATGTGCGCCCCGAAGCCGGATCATAATCCAGAACGCTGTCGACGATCGCGGCGCGAAGGCTCTCTGGATCGTGCACGACGTAGGTCACCGTGAAGGTCGGCTCGTCGAAGAACGCCTTGATCTGGGGAATGCCAACCTGAGCGGCAGAGATTTGCGAAGAGGCTGCTGCAAGCGCGGAGTCGGTCACGGAAAACCTCATAAATTCATATTTACATATATCGTGTAATCGAATAATTTTCTTGCGTCAAGGGGCGGGAATGTCGAAGGAAGCGCTATGGAAATCGCACAAGGAACGGAGAGCCGGTCACCGCGCATTGGAGAGATCGCGCCGGATTTCCGCGCCCGCTCGACGGGAGGCGAGATCCAGCTTTCCAAGCTGCGCGGACGCTGGGTCCTCTTTTTTTCCCATCCGGCAGACTTCACGCCCGTCTGCAGCACGGAATTCGCCGAACTCGCCCGGCGTCAGTCGGAATTTGACGCCCTCGAGACGTCACTGTTGGGGCTATCCGTCGATAGCCTTTACTCGCATTTGGCGTGGGTCCGGGCGATCCGTGTGACGCTGGACGCCGATGTCCGCTTTCCCATAATTTGTCCGTCGTCAGAACATTTGGCGCAACTCGCGGCGTAAATTAGCGGAGTGCGGGCCTCGTCTGGGGGTTGATGTTAGGCGGCGAGCTTGCGGTGAAGCAAGCGCCGATGTTCGATGGTCTGC
>JAJZQN010000012.1 GCA_021847605.1 Pseudomonadota bacterium
CGGCAGACCATCGAACATCGGCGCTTGCTTCACCGCAAGCTCGCCGCCTAACATCAACCCCCAGACGAGGCCCGCACTCCGCTAATTTACGCCGCGAGTTGCGCCAAATGTTCTGACGACGGACACCGTAAAAGGGGATGGTCAGGTCTTTGAAGAACTGGCTGCGATTGTCGAACGTGCCTTTGCGGATGCCGTCGAACACGCCGATGGGCAGGCCGTCGGGATTGGCTTCGGTTTTTAGCATCAGCGGCGGCACTGCGCCGATCAGCGCCAGTTTCGCGACCCGTGCCGTGCCATGACGGCCGATATAGCGGGTGACTTCGCCGCCGCCGGTGGAATGGCCGACCAGCACGACATCGGTCAGGTCCAGCGCCGCGATCAGATCCGCCAGATCGTCGGCATATTGGTCCATATTATTATTGTCCCACACCTGATCCGACCGGCCATGGCTGCGGCGGTCATGGGCGATGGTCCGAAAGCCCTTGTCGGCAAAATAGACCATCTGCGCGTCCCAGGCGTCGGCGCTGAGCGGCCAGCCATGGGAAAAGAGGATCGGCTGGCCATCGCGTGGCCCCCAATCCTTATAGAAAATGCGGGTGCCGTCCTGTGTCGTGACAAAATTGCTCATGATGAAAGTCCCTTCCTTTTCTTCAGGAGGGCGTCTCTCTCGCCCTGTGCTTGCAGAATTAGGGGCTTTGGCCGATGGTCGGGATTGGCGGACCCGACATTAAGCGGGCCGATTCCGACAAAGGATGATCCATGAGTGCGAGCGTCCCGGTGAAGGCCGAAATCGGCATCCTCCTTTACGACCGCTGTCAGATGTCGATGACGCACGGCATGACCGACCTGATCGACATTGCCGGGCAATTTTCGCGCCAGCATGGCGGCCCGGTCGTGCGGGTCAGCCATTGGCGGATGCAGGCGGATGGCGGCTTCGCCCGCTGTTTCGACACGCAGGAGGGCACGCCCGGAATGCCGGAGATATGGCTGCTTCCCGGCCGCCTGACCGGCGTTCCCGATGCGCAGGAGGCCGCGCCCTATGCCCGATGGCTGGTCGATCGCCATGCTGCCGGGGCGACGCTGGCGTCCAATTGCGGCGGCGCTTTTCTGCTGGCGGCGACAGGATTGCTCAGTGGACGCCCGGCCACGACCCATTGGTGGTTTGCCGAGGAGTTTCGCTCCCGCTTCCCCGATGTGAAGCTGGATTGCGACCGCATCGTCATCGACGATGGCGACATCATCACCGCGGGCGGGCTGATGGCGTGGACCGATCTTGGCATGCGGCTGGTCGACCGGCTGCTTGACCCCACGGTGATGCTCGACACCGCCAAATTCCTGCTGATCGACGCGACCGGGCGCGAACAGAAGCATTTTGCCCGCTTCATGCCGCGCATGACCCATGGTGACGAACCGATATTGAAGGTGCAGCACTGGCTCGCCGCGCGAGAGGCCAAGGGCGCGAGCGTTGCCGAGATGGCCGCGACGGCCGGAATGGAGGAGCGTACATTCCAGCGCCGGTTCAAGGCGGCGACCGCCATGACCGCGATCGAATATGTGCAGCATCTGCGCGTCGCCAAGGCGCGCGAACATCTGGAATTCACCCGTCGCACCGTGGACCAGATCGCATGGAGTGTCGGTTATGAAGACGCCGCCGCCTTCCGCAAATTATTCCACCGGCTGGTCGGCCTGTCACCCGGCGATTACCGCGCCCGTTTCGCCGCCCCCGCTGCGCAGGCGGCATGAGTGGGGTTGCGGGTGAACGCAGGGGCGGCTAGGTTCCCGTTTCGTTCCCAAAAGGATAGATGATGGACAGCCTTGCCGCCGCTTTGATTCTCGTTGCGCTGTTGATCGGCCTTGCCGTCGGCTGGCTGCTCAGGGGCAAGGCGCTTGCCCCGCTCGCCGCTGAAAAGGCCGACCTCGCCACGAAGCTGGAGATGGCGGCGACCCAGCGCAACGCCGCCATCGCCGAACTGGCGGTGGAGCAGGAGCGCGTGGCGCAGGCCGCGACCCAGATTGCGCGCCTCGAAACCGGGCTGATCACATCGGACCAGCGACTGGACACGATGCAGGCCGCCGCGACCCAGCGGGTCGAACAGATACAGACCGAACGGGAGGCCGCGTTGCGCGAACTGGCCGCGCTCAAATCCGACACACAGGCCCGCGCGCAGGCTTTCCAGCAACAGATCGCTGCCCTTACCGAAGCCAAGGAGCAATTGTCCGCCCAGTTCAGCGAAATCGGCGGCCGCCTGCTGCATCAGGCGCAGAACCAGTTTCTCGAACGCGCCGACCAGCGTTTCGCGCAGGCCAATGAAAAGAGCGAGGCGCAGCTTCGCACCCTGCTCAATCCCGTCGAAACCACCCTCAAACGGTATGAGGAGGGGCTGGCCCGCGTCGAGAAGGATCGGGTGGGCAGCTATGCCGAGCTGCGCGAAGCCGTCGCCCAGGTGCAGCAGGGTCAGGGGCAGGTCCGCGAGGAAACCGCCAAGCTGGTCAACGCCCTGCGCGCCGCGCCCAAAACGCGCGGCCGCTGGGGCGAGCAGCAATTCAAAAATCTGATCGAAACCGCCGGTCTTTCCCCCTTCGTCGATTTTCGCGAGGAAGTATCGGTCGCGGTCGAGGATGGCCGCCTGCGCCCCGACTTCATCATCCGCCTGCCCGGCGATCAGCAACTGGTGGTCGACGTCAAATGTTCGCTCGTCGCCTATCTGAACGCCGTCGATCAGGTCGATCCCGCTGTGCGCGACGCCCATATGCTGGAGCATGCCCGTGCGATGCGGACCCATGCCGACGCGCTGGGGCGCAAGGCCTATTGGGAACAGTTCGAAAAGGCGCCCGATTTCGTCATCATGTATGTGCCGGGCGACAATTTCGTCACCGCCGCACTGGAGGCGGACATGGACCTGTGGGAACGCGCGGCCAAGAACCGGGTCATCATCTGCGGCCCCGCGACCTTCCTGCCGCTCGCCCGCACGCTGGCGGGCCACTGGCGTCAGGCGAAATTGCAGGACGAGGCGCGACAGGTCGGCCAATTGGGCAAGGAATTGTACGAGCGCCTTGCGACCGCGGCCGGCCACCTCAAGCGCGTCGGCACCGGCCTTACCACCGCAGTCGACAATTATAACAAGTTCGTCGGCAGCTTCGACCGCAGCGTCCTGCCCGCCGGCCGCCGCTTCCGCGACCTCAATATCGAAACCGGCGGCAAGGAGATTGAGGCAGTCGAACCGCTCGACCTCCTCCCCCGCGAATCGCAGGCCGACGAATCCCGCGCTCTCCCCGCAACGGAGTAGAGACAGGGCGCCTTGATCACGCCCTGTCCTTCACTAGCCGCTGTTGCGAAGAGCCGTCGCGATGGCGTTGATCGACAGTTCGATGCCTTCCTTGATCCGCGCATCATCCTCACCGGCGCGATGACGCTTGAGCAGTTCGACCTGCAACAGGTTCAATGGCTCGATATAGGGCAGTCGCAGCCGGATCGATGTTTCCAGCGCCGGGCTTTTTTCCAGCAGGCGCGACTGGCCAGTAATGCCCAGTAATCCGTCATGCGCCATACCCCATCCTTCACGGATACGGCCGAACAACGTCTCCGCCTTCGCCTGATCCTCGACCAGCGGCAGATATTGCGCGGCGATCCCCAGATCCGATTTCGCCAGCACCATTTCCAGATTGGCGAGTGCGGATTTCAGGAACGCCCAATGCTGCGCCATGTCGGTCAGCAACGCCTTGTCCTCGAACGCGGCGAGCGCGTGGCCCACGCCATACCAGCCCGGCAACATCACCCGCGCCTGCGCCCAGCTGAACACCCATGGGATGGCGCGCAGATCCTCGATCGCGGTGCTTTTGGTGCGGCTGGCCGGACGCGATCCGATCTTCAGGCCCGAAATCTCCTGAATCGGGGTCAACTGGCGGAAAAATTCCTTGAACCCTTCCGTCTCGTGGACAAGGTCGCGATAGGCGGCAAAGGCGTTTTTCGACAATTCATCCATCGCGCCTGAAAAACGCGCCGCGTCCCGCGCCGAGATGCCCTCCGGCTCCAGACTGGCGAGCAGGGTCGCGCTGGTCATCGCCTCCAAATTGGTCATCGCCACGTCGCGCGTGCCGAATTTCGCGGCGATCACCTCACCCTGTTCGGTGATGCGGATGCGCCCCTGTACGCTGCCGCGCGGCTGCGCCTGAATAGCCTTGAACGCCGATCCGCCGCCGCGCCCCACCGCGCCACCGCGCCCGTGAAACAACTGCATAGACGCACCCGCATCGGCGAACACCGGCTCCAGCGCCTGACTGGCCTTGTACAGGCTCCAGGTCGATGTGATGTAACCGCCATCCTTATTGCTGTCGGAATAGCCGATCATCACTTCCTGATGGCCCCGCGCCTTCACCACGCCGGCAATTTCGGGCAGGCCGAAATAGGCGGTCATGATACTGGGCGCGGCCTCCAGATCGGCGATGGTTTCAAACAGCGGGATCGCCATGATCGCGGCCTGCGGCGGCGTGCCATCCTCCCCGGCATGCCATAATCCTGCTTCCTTCAGCAGAATGTTGACCTCCAGCAGGTCGGACACGCTCTCCGCCTTGGAAATGATATAATGGGTGATGCTGGCCGGGCCATAGGTGCGGTGCGCGGTCGCCGCCGCATGGACGATCGCCAGTTCCGACGCCGTTTCCTCCGAATAATCGGAAAAGCGTGACCCCAGCGGACGATTATTGCCCAGCTCGCGGCGCAGCAGGGCGATGCGAGCGAATTCGTCCAGCCCGGCATAATCCGCCTCGACCCCCGCGACCTTCAGCAATTCGGCCACCACCCGTTCATGCACGGCGCTGTTCTGCCGCATGTCGAGCGTGGCGAGGTGAAAACCGAATGTCTCGACCGCGCGGATCAACCGCCCCAGCGCGCCGCCGGTGGCAAGCGCCCCGTCGCCCCCGCTCGCCAGCCCCTGCGCAATGACCACCAGATCATGGCGCAGGTCGGCAGGGCTGGCATAGGCTTCCCCCTTCAGCGCAGAGGGGCGCGGCGGCGCCTTGCCCGACAGGGCGAGATATGTCGCAGCGAGCCGGGCATAGATACCGGAAATGGCGCGGCGATAGGGTTCGTCCTGCCGGCTGGGCGACGCATCGCCGCTCGCCTCGGCCAGCGCCAGCACCGCATCCGGCACCGGCGCCAGTTCGGTCGAGACGGAAAGTTCCGCGCCCAGCGCATGCAGCCCGTCCATATAGAAAGCCAGCGCAGCCTCACACCCGCGTCCCAGCGCCGATTGCAGTTGCGGCGCCTGAACGAAAGGATTGCCGTCGCGATCGCCACCGATCCAGTTGCCCACGCGCAGGAAACTTTGCGGACGCGCGCCCAGCACCCGTTCCCACCGCGCATAAAGGGCAGGCAGCACCGGCAGGAAGACGTCGCGGAAATAGGTCAGGACATTGTCGATCTCATCCTGAACGAATAATTTTTCCCGGCGCAGCGGCCGCGTCTGCCACAACAGGGCGATCTGGCGGAAAATCGCCTCGTCCAGATTCTCGCCTTCCTCCGTCTCGCTGCGCCCGGCATCCTTGAGCAGCATCAGGTCGGAAATGCGGTTCTTATGGTCGATCATGCTTTTTCGCCGCACCTCGGTCGGGTGGGCTGTCAGCACCGGCACGATCAGGCTGTGCGACAATAGCTCCAGCACGGCGTCGCGACCGACCCCTTCCTTCTCCAGCCGCTCAAGGGCGGAGGCAACGTCGGCACCCGGTTCGGCCGCCACGCCCTGCCGATCCTCGGCCAGATTGGCGAGCATCGAAAACAGCATGAAGCCGCGCACGAAATTCAGCGTGTCGTCCAGGCTCAGCGCATCCAGCCCGCTGTCGGTGACGTCCGCGCCCTGAATGCCCCGCGCCCGATCGACCGACGCGGATCTTATATATTCGGTCTGCTTATAGAGTTTCTCGCCCCCATAAGCGCGAATGACATCGCCCAACAGGCGGCCCAGATAGCGAATATCGGGATTCTGCGTGATTGCAGGCGCGACTTGAGTCGCAGCGGGGGCGTTGGCTTGGCTCTCCATAATGGCCTGATGCTGCATTGCGGCATGGCGATGGTCAAGGGAGTCGGGATATTATCTTCGCCGCCCCCATCACCGGATCAATCCGATTGTCGTCGCAGATAGGCGATGATGTCCGCCCGATCGAGCGCATCGGGTACACCGGCAAACTGCATGCTGGTCCCCGGCACCAGCTTTTTGGGATTGGCGATCCATGCGTTCAACGTCGGCGCGTCCCATCGCCCACCCGCGTCGATCAGCGCGGCGGTATAGCCAAATCGATTGCTATGTTGCCCCATCTTTTGCCCGAACACGCCATAAAGATTGGGACCACCAAAGTCCGGCGCGTCCTTGCTTGCCTTGTGACAGCCCGCGCATAGGCCGAACTTGCGCGCACCGACATCGGCATCGGCGACTTTCATCAGCGCGTCGAACGAAGGATTCGGACCTGCCGCGCGCAACCGTTCCTCCCGCCGGTCGTCGGCGCATCCCGAAAGGCTGGCTGCAAGGATGAAGGCGGCGGCAATAAGAGGGCGCAAGGCGATGGCTCCTGTAATCGCACGCGCCATAGCGGACGGATTATGACACGGCCAGCGGACCGATTGTCCTCGCTTTTGCCGTCGCCATGCGACGCGGGCGCCTCCAACATCGAATCGGCGCCCGCTATCATCTTCACCAACCCGCTTGCACTCACCCGCCCGCTTGGGCCAAAGGCAGATCGTGACCGCCACCATCAGCATAGGAAATGACAGCAACGGCAATGCCGTGCTGGTCGACGTGGAAGAATTGCTCGCCACCCGTCTGCTCGTTCAGGGCAATTCAGGGTCGGGCAAGTCGCATCTGCTGCGCCGCCTGCTGGAGGAAAGCGCCACCATGGTGCAGCAGGTAGTGATCGACCCGGAGGGCGATTTCGTCACGCTGGCCGATGAATATGGCCATGTGGTCATCGACGCGGGCGACTATAATGAGCGGGAAATCGTCAAGATGGCGACCCGCATTCGCGAACATCGCGCCTCGGTGATCCTCAGCCTCGACAGTCTGGAACTGGAGGCGCAGATGAAATGCGCCGCCACATTCCTGTCGACCCTGTTCGACGCGCCCCGCGACCATTGGTATCCCGCGCTGGTGGTTGTGGACGAAGCGCAGATGTTCGCTCCCGTCGCCGCAGGGGACGTATCCGACGAAGCCCGTCGCCTGTCGCTCGCCGCCATGACCAACCTGATGTGCCGGGGCCGAAAGCGCGGTCTGGCGGGCGTTATCGCCACCCAGCGCCTTGCCAAGCTGGCCAAGAATGTCGCGGCCGAAGCCTCGAACTTCCTGATGGGCCGCACCTTCCTCGACATCGACATGGCCCGCGCCGCCGACCTCCTCGGCATGGAGCGGCGACAAGCGGAACAGATTCGCGATCTGGAACGCGGCCGGTTCCTGGGCCTCGGCCCCGCTATCGCCCGGCGGCCCGTCGCGGTGAAGATCGGCGCTGTCAAAACAGGCTCGCGTGGCGGCACGCACAAGCTGATGCCCCCGCCCGTCACCACCGGCGGCGATTTTCAGGAAATGCTCTTTGCGAAGGTGGAGGAAGAGGCGCTGCCCGCCCCCCCGCCCCGCGCCGATCCGCCCGCCCGCCCGGCGGAAGAAATCATGCGCGCGCTCGCCGATTCGCCTTCGGCCAAACCTGCCGCGCCGGAACTCGACTTTGGTCAGAATGAGCCGGTGGTGATCGCCGTGCTGGAGGAAATCGTCGCCGATCTGGGCGATGCCGCCCCCAGCGTCGCGACCCTGTATCAGGATTTCGGCGTGCGCTGCCGGATGAAGGGGCTGCGCACCCCGCCGCTCGATCTGCCCGCCTTCCGCAAGCGTTTCGCCATGGCGCAGGCGGGCATGGCGGACGCCAACGATCCCCGCTGGCAGGATGCGATCGCCGCCTCCGCTCCGGTGCCGGAAGATATGCTGGCCCCCTTCCTGCTGATCGCCCGCGCCGCGCTTGATGGGCAGCCATGCCCGGACGATAATGCGCTGGCTCGCGCCTATGGCACATCCTCGCCGGGCCGGGTTCGCCGCCTGATCGATTATATGGAAAAGCTGGGCGTCATCGTCGCCCGCACCGATTTTTCGGGTAAGCGCTCCATCGGCCTGCCGGGCCTTGGCCTCTCCACGGCAGCGGCGGACTGATGGCGCGCGCGTCCATCCTGTTCGTATGTCTGGGCAATATCTGCCGTTCGCCCCTGGCCGAAGCGGCTATGCGGGCGGAAGCGGACAAGGCCGGGCTGGACATCATCGTCGATTCGGCCGGCACCGGCGACTGGCATGTCGGCAGCCCGCCCGACCAGCGGGCGCAGCGACAGGCGCTGTCCCACGGCATCGACATATCCACCTATCGCGGACGGCAGGTCAGCGCCGAGGATTTCCGCCGTTTCACGCATATTTTCGCGCTCGACACCGACAATCTGCGCAACCTTAAACGCATCCGCCCATCGGACGGCGCGGCCGATCTCGCCCTGTTAATGGACATGGTGCCGGGGCGCGAGGGGACGGGTGTGGTCGATCCCTATTATGGCGACGAGGCCGGTTTTGCCGACACATGGGACGATGTGACCCGTGCGGCGCGGGCCATCGCAAAACGGATCAGCTCGATTCCCGAACGATGATGTCAGGCATCGCCTGCACCGGGGAGACATCCTCCCCCGCCATGCGGCGCAGCAACAGGTCGACCAGATTGCGGGCACCCGCCGCAATATCCTGACGGATGGTGGTCAGTGGCGGGTTGGCGAAGCGGGCGATGGGAATATCGTCGAATCCCACCACCGACAGATCGCCCGGCACCGAAATGCCCTGCTCGGCCGCCGCAGACAGGACCGACAGGGCGACGACATCGGACGTCGCAAAAATGCCGTCCGGCCGGTTGCCCGCGGCAAAATAGGCAGCGGCGACATGCAGGCTGGCGTCCGGGGTGATCCGGGTCGTGACCAGATCCACCGATGCGCCGATTTCAGGCGGAAGGGCATCTACGAACCCATGATAACGGGCGGCAAATTCCGGCACCGTCACATTGCCGAAAAAGGCAAGCTTGCGTCGCCCCCGGTCGAACAGATGCCGGGCGGCCAGCGCGCCACCGGCCCGATTGTCGGACCCGACGGTCACATGGACATGGCTGTCATTTCGTTCGCCCCACACCACCATAGGCGCATAACGGCCGGCGGTCCGGTCCAGCACGCCGCTCTGGTCGGACTGGCCGATGATGATGACGCCATCCACCCGCCCGCCACGAATGAAAGCATCCAGCCAGCCGTCCCCTTCAGGCAGCACCCGCGACAGCAACAGGTCATAGCCCTTGTCTGCAAGCGCATCGGCCAGAAAGCCGAGCATCGCCATGAAGAACGGGTCGGACAGATGCTGTCCCCGCTCATGCCCCAGCGGCAACAGCACGGCGATCGCCCCGGTCCGCCCCAGCCGAAGATTTTGCGCGGCAATATTGAGCCGGAAACCATGACCATCGGCGATCGATTGAATGCGTTCGCGGGTCTTGGCAGCCAGAGCGCCCTTGCCAGTCAAGGCCCGCGAGACGGTTGAAACGGACACACCTGCGATGCGCGCCAGATCGGCGATGCTTTTGACCTGATCCTCTTCCATGGAAGCGAGACTATGCGAAAAAAAGACGCGCCACAACGCCTCGCGGTTCAAGGCAGAACCGGTAAATCCAGCAGCAATAAGGTGTCAGGCAGCCATCAGTTCCAGCGCACGGCCGACCGCCGCGATACCTTCGGGCGATGCCGCAAAGCCCATATGCGTGCAATCGACTTCGATCGCGCGATCGCGTTCCCCGGCACGACCCCGGGCACATTCTGGCAGGATAACGCCATCGCGGCGTGACCACAGAGCCATGGTCGGGGCATCGGGCTTTTGTTCGCGGGTACAGGGAAAGGGTGGCCGATCGACCGGAAAGCCCGAAACAAGCTGATATAGACGCCAGGCATGATTGGCGCGAGGATCACCGGAAAAGGGGGTTCCGAGCGTGACGACACCGCCAACCTTAAGCGGCGCGAACTTGGCATATTCCCGCGCATAAAGGCCGCCAAGGCTCCATCCCACCAGCGTTACCGGAGCATCGTCACGGCCGCGAAGGGCATCGATGCGTTCGTCGATCCGTTCCAGACTGTCGACACGCGGCCCGAAATTACGCCCCATCGCCCAGTCATGGGCGTCATAGCCAGCACGCGAAAGGATGCGACGCATCCAGTCCATCCGCTGTTCCGACGCCAGCAAACCGGGAATCAACAGAATCTTGCGACCGTCCCCGTGCATACCCGCGGCCAGCCGATCAGCCTCGGCACGTGTGCGGGCAAGATCGAAAGGCACCGAAAGATTGCCCAGAAGATGCGGCAGCGAAGGCAGGACCGCTGCACGCGGACCGGATGCCAGCCGCCCCTTCCACTGGGCAGACTTCCAGAATGTGGCAAAGGCATCGGCGTAAGGCGGCACGGCAAGACAATCCAAGGCCCGAAGGCAAAGATGACATTGTCGTGACAAACGGCCCGTTCGTCCATTAGTTTCGTCGCAACCGGCGAACGGTCTATCGACTGAATCTCGTCAGGGTGTTGAAGATGAACCCTGTGCGATCGGCTCTCCATCCGTGACGCCAAGGGCGCGCGGCTCCAATATGGCGGCGGTTTCGATCAGGTCGAGCGCACGGCGCGCTTCCAGATAGCGGCGTGCCAGTTGAATCCAGCGGTCCGCAACGGCGCGGCCCGGCATATGCTCGACCTCCGCCAGTGCGGGTGCGACCCGCCCACCATCGAGATAGCGCACGGCGCGTTCCAGCGCGGCCTGCGGGCGCGGTGAAGGCGTGGAGGCCCGGCGGATGGAAACAAGTTCGCGCGCTTCATGTTCCAGCGCCGTCCACCAGCTTGCATCGGGCGCAGGCGTGACCACCCGGTCGCCAATATCTGTCAGGCCAGCCCGCAGATCAGCCAGAGTCACAGGTTCGCGCGCGGCGTTGATGATGGTGGCGACAGCCCGTGGTTGCGCAGGGCCGAAACGCAGGCGCAACTGTGCCTCCACATAGCCAAGCGGTGCGCCGTTATCGAGCGCGCGACGCGCGGCAAAAGCGACCAGCAGCCCTTCGGCGTGAGCGGCATTGGCCGATGCCGCCTGCGCTTCTACCGTGATGCGGGTCAGCCTTTCCTCCAGTTGCACCACGCGCCCGTCGAGCATTTGCGCCGCATCTGTCGTCAGCGGCCGGGGCGCCATCGCAGGGGCAGACGGAACGGCGGGCAATGCCGCATTCGATGCCGGATGTGGACGAGCGCCGCCCCAACGTTCCTGAATTTGCGGCCAGGCCCAGACCGTCAGCGTGACGCCCAGCGCAAAAGCCAGCAGCATCAGGATGATGAACGGCAAAAAACTGCGCCGCCGCGCCGGAAGCGGGGTTACAGCCGCGCCGCCAACGCTCTCCTCATCGCTCATGCCGACCCTTTCCCGCTTTGTCGTTGCCGTCCTTCGCACAATCGTGCGGCAAGGGCCAGCATCTCGTCATCCTGCGGATTTTGCGCAGCCTGTCCACTGGCCCAGCCCACGCCGCAAGCAAGCAGCGCCGCGGGGCTGATCGCCACAACATGCCGTTCCATGCGTTTTGAAGGAGGAAGAAGCATCGACAGCCTTTCTCCGGCGCGTGGAGAGTGGACCAGTATGATATCGTCGTTTTCTAACAGATTGGCGAGATCCGGCGCAGGATCGGCACCAGCCATGGTGTAGACAGCAACATGCGATATCCGAAGTGATCCGGCGTCTATCGGCGCAACCGTCGTGCCACCCAAATGCAGAACTGCATGCCGCCCATCGGCTGCTATCGACGCCGCGATGGCGCTGCCGTCGCTTTCGCCGGTAACGGTCGGCTCCATCCCCCTGGCCTGCAATGCGCTCGCTGTTGCCTGCCCCACCGCATATACAGGCAAGCCAGCATAGAGCAGCAGCCCGTCACCCGACAGCCGCACCGCATGGGCGCTGGTGAGCAGCACCGCGTCGAAATCAGCAACGGCTGGCGGCTGCCATTCGATGGGGCGGGCAACGAAAAGCGGATGGATATGCGCGTCCAGCCCCATGATCCCCGCCTTGTCCGCGGTGCGATCCGCGCCGGGCTGAGGACGCAGGACGAAAAGGCGCGTCACCCTTCGAACAGGCTGGCGAGAGCCGGACTCGCCGCCGCGAGCAATGCGCGACCGATGGCCTGTGCCGCCGCCGCATCGCCGCGTGCGATACGAGCCTCTTCCCGCACCGTTTCCCGTCCGTCCGGGCTGATGATCTCGGCCCGCAGGAACAGCGCGTCCCCATCCACCATGGCAAGGGCAGCGATCGGCGAATGGCAGGTACCGCCCAACCCCGCCAGCACAGCCCGTTCCGCCATGACCGCATCGAAAGTGTCGGCATGGCTGATCGCCGCCAGCGCGGCGACCACCGGCCCATTATCAACCAGCGTCTCGATACCGACCGCGCCCTGCGACGGCGCGGGCAACATCATGTCAATCGGGATCAGGGTTCCCACTTCCCCCTGATCGAGACGATCAAGACCGGCCGCCGCCAGCAGAGTCGCGTGAACTTCTCCCGCCGCCAGCTTGGCGAGGCGCGTGGCCACATTGCCACGAAACAGCGTGATGGTGGCATCGGGGCGCATCCGCTTCACCTGTGCAGCGCGGCGCGGAGAGCTGGTCCCGACAACAGGATTCGCCGGAAGATCAGCAAAATCGCCCGCACCCACCAGCTTGTCGCGCACATCGGCGCGCGGCAGCATGGCGGCGATGGAGAAAGCATCGGGACGCAGCGTCTCTACATCCTTCATGCTATGTACCGAAAAATCGATCTCTCCGGCGATCAGCGCCCGGTCCAGTTCCTTGGTCCATAAGGCTTTGCCGCCGATATCGGCCAGCGCGCGATCCTGAATCCGATCGCCGCTCGTCTGGACGGTGACGATCTCTACAGCGGATTGCGGCCACCCATGGGTAGTGACGAGGGCATGAGCGGTAAGGCGCGCCTGCGCCAGTGCCAGCGGCGAGCCCCTGGTGCCCAGGCGCAACGGTCGGTCAGTGAAAAGCATATCCGGCTTGCTCTAATGTCCACGGGCATTAGATGGAAGCGGCAATGACAATCATCCTGGGCCTGGAATCAAGCTGCGACGAAACTGCGGCAGCGCTGGTGACGGCCGATGGTCGCATATTGGCGCATCGACTGGCCACGCAGGAAGAAGCGCACCGCCCCTATGGCGGCGTCGTGCCGGAAATCGCCGCGCGCGCCCATGTGGAAGCGCTGGCGCCGCTGATCGAAGCGGCTCTGAATGATGCGGACATGACTCTGGCCGATGTGGATGTGATCGCCGCGACGGCTGGTCCGGGCCTGATCGGCGGCGTGATGGTGGGGCTGGTCACGGGCAAGGCGCTTGCCCATGCGGCCGGCAAGCCGCTGGTGGCGGTCAATCATCTGGAGGGGCATGCTCTTTCACCCCGCCTTGCCGATCGCGACCTGCAATTTCCCTATATGCTGTTGCTGGTGTCAGGCGGGCATTGCCAGATTCTGCATGTGAAGGGGCCGGGTGACTATGCGCGCCTTGCCACCACCATCGACGATGCCGCCGGTGAAGCCTTCGACAAGACCGCCAAGCTGCTGGGCCTTGGCTATCCTGGTGGTCCGGCGGTGGAAAAGGCAGCGGCGCTTGGTAATCCCAAGGCGGTTCCCCTGCCGCGCCCGCTGGTCGGCACGGCCGAACCGCATTTCTCTTTCGCGGGCCTCAAGAGCGCGGTGATGCGCGCCGTACAGTCTGGACAATATTCGATGGAGGATATTGCCGCCAGTTTTCAGCAGGCGGTGATCGATTGCCTGATCGATCGCACCCGTCGCGCTCTGGAACAGGGCAGCGGCATGAGCGCATTGGTCGTCGCCGGAGGTGTCGCCGCCAACAAAGCGATTCGCGGCGCACTGGAGGCGCTGGCAGCCGATCATGGGCTGCCTTTCGTTGCGCCGCCGCTGTGGCTTTGCACCGACAATGCGGCGATGATCGCATGGGCGGGGGCAGAACGTTATGCCGCTGGATTGGTCCATGATCTGAGTTTTCCGGCCCGGCCCCGTTGGCCGCTGGACCCGGACGCTGAAAAGGCGCGTGGCGCGGGAGTGAAGGCATGAAGGCGGGGGTCATCGGAGCAGGTGCCTGGGGCACGGCACTGGCGCAACTGCTGGCCGCCGACGGTGCGCCTGTCCGCCTGTGGGCGCTGGAAGACGAGGTTGTGCGCGCAATCAATGCGACGCGCGAAAATCCGCTTTACCTGCCCAATATTCCGCTCTCCGACTCCATCGAAGCCACCAGCGACATGGGGGCACTGGCCGATTGCGCGATGCTGCTGGTAGTCAGCCCCGCCCAGCATCTGCGCTCTGTTGTCGCGGCCGCGCCAGCCGGGGTGCCGCTGCTTCTGTGTTCGAAGGGCATAGAAGCTGGCACTGGCCTGCTGATGTCGGAAGTCGCGGCACAGGCCCAGCCCGCATCGCCCATCGCCGTCCTATCCGGCCCGACCTTTGCGCATGAAGTGGCAAAAGGGCTGCCGACTGCGGTCACGCTGGCCTGCGCAGACGCCGATCTTGGCGCGCGACTGGCCGCGCGCATCGCCCGGCCAACCTTTCGCCCCTATCTGTCCGACGACGTGATCGGCGCCGAAATCGGTGGCGCGGTCAAGAATGTGCTGGCGATCGCCTGTGGCGTGTCGGAAGGCGCAGGCCTTGGCCTTAACGCTCGCGCCTCGCTGATCAGCCGGGGCTTTGCAGAGATGACGCGGTTCGGTCTGGCGCGTGGTGCAAGGGCGGAAACGCTGGCGGGCCTGTCGGGTCTGGGCGATCTGGTGCTGACCTGCTCGTCCACCAATTCGCGCAATTTCTCGCTTGGCAAAGGCCTTGGCGAGGGACAGAGCGCCGCCATGCTGATGACCAACCGCCGCACCGTGGCCGAAGGCGCCTTTACCGCGCCAGTTCTTCGTGAGGCCGCACGAACGGCTGGCGTCGACATGCCGGTCGTGGAAGCCGTATGCGCTTTGCTTGCCGACGAAGCGCCGCTGGCGCAGGTGATCGACGCGCTGCTCGCTCGTCCGCTGCGTCCCGAATAAAAGCGTCGCCCCGCTGCATCATCATGGATAACAAGCAAAGGATACAGGAGACGGCGCAGGGGAGTCGATTGGCCGCACAAACGCCAGATTCGAAGGATCAGGACGATATTGCCGCTCTGGCAAAGGGCGGACGCACCAATATCTTTGGATTCCTGCTGCGGCTGGCGGCGCGATTGCCCTTCCTGTTCATCGCAGGGCGCTGGTATGGCGCCGATGCGCTGGGTCGCTTTGCCTATGCGGTGCTGGTCGTGGAATTCGTCGCTCAACTCGCCACGCTGGGCCTTAAGCGCGGCCTTGCCGGTGCGCTGGCGCAGACCGAACGCCCACACTCCCATGTCGTGACGGATGCGATGGTCGTCACCATGACCGCTGCATTTGTTGGCGCGGGCCTGTTGATCGCTTTTCCGCAGGCCATGTTCCCTAATAGCGGCATTAACGGCCTGGACCGGCTGCTGGCGCTGGTGGTGATTGCGGTTGCAGGATCGGACGTGGCGCTTGCCGCCTGCGCCTATCGGTTCGATGTCGGCGCCACGGTGCGGGCGCGGGCCATTATCGAACCCTGGACCATCAGCATCGGCGCCTTTGCCTTCGCCTTTTATTCGACGCGAGATGGGTTGATCCTGTCCTACGCCGTATCGATGATCGCAGCGCTGGTCGCATCAATCATTCCCATGATCCGCCATTATGGTTTCCCCCGCGGTTGGCGTCCGGACGGCGGACGATTGTGGCGACTGGCGCGACGCAACCTGCCACTGGCAGCGGCCGATGGCGTGGAATGGGGGTCGCGCCGGCTCGACATGGCCATTTTGGGCCTGTTCGTCAGCCCGGCCGTCATCGGCGTCTATTATGTGGCGCAACAGGTCGCGTCGCTGCCGCAAAAGCTGAAGACCAGTTTCGATCCGATATTGGGGCCGGTCATCACCCGCAATCTGGCCGAGAATAATCTGGCGGCGATCGCGCGTCAGGTCAGTCAGGTCGGTTTCTGGATCATCGCGGCACAGGCGGGGATCGCCCTGGCGCTCGGTATTCCGGGCGAAGCCGTCATGGGTCTGGTCGGTCCGCATTTCGTGGGTGGCACGGCGGCGCTCGCCTTCCTCCTGCTGGCCGAAGTGGTGGCGGCGACCGCCGTGGTCAGCGAATCGGCGCTGGTATATATCGCGCGGCACCGCAATTTGATGATTTCGCTGGTCATGATCGCTTTGCAGGCCGCTTTCAGCTTTGCCCTGATACTGGGCGCAAAATCCATGGGATTGAGCGTAATGGCCGTGGCCGCCGCACCCGCCCTCGCGCTTTGTCTGGCGCTGGGCGTCGGCGCTCTGGTCAAAGCACGGCTGCTCTCGCGATTGCTCGACGCCCGGATCAATGCCTGGCGTTGGCCCTTGCTGATCGCGGCAGCCGTAGGCAGCGCAGTCGGCGCCGCCTTCGTAGCGCTGCCGCCACAATTGGAGTGGGTGGAACTAGTGGTGGGGGTATGGGCAATCCTGGGTGCCTATGGCTTCGTCATATGGCGCTGGGGCTTCGGCCCGGAGGATCGCACGCTGTTCCGCCGTCAGAAAAAGGCCTGACGGCGGACGCGGTTCTTTCGATCAGGCGAACAGCTTGTCGCGAATGATGCCGAGATCTTCCTCGGGACGGGCGCCCCAGTGCGAAATCACTTCGGCAGCGGCAGCCGCGCCCAGTGCCAGCGCATCCGTGACGCTGCGGCCGTCGATATGGGCGGCAAGGAAGCCGGCGGCGAACAGGTCGCCAGCGCCAGTGGTGTCGATGATCCGTTCGACCGGGGCAGCCGGCGCTTCATGGCGAACGCCATCAACGATAGCGACTGCCCCCTTTTCGCTGCGGGTCGACACCAGTACCGGCACCTTGTCGGCGAAGCGGGCCAGCGCGGCATCGAAATTATCGACCTGAGCCAGCGACATGATTTCTCCCTCGTTCGAGAAGAGAATGTCGATCTGACCATGTTCGATGAGGTCGATGAAGTCGGCGCGGTGGCGGTCGATCACGAAATTATCGGACAAGGTGAAAGCGACCTTGCGACCGGCACCACGGGCGGCATCAATGGCGGCGCGCATCGCGGCACGCGGCTGCTCCGGATCCCAGAGATAGCCCTCCAGATAGAGGATGCCGGCCGAGCGGATCAGGTCGAGGTCGAGCGCGCTTTCCGGCAGGAATTGCGATGCGCCTAGGAAGGTGTTCATCGTACGCTGTGCATCGGGCGTCACCAGAATGAGGCAACGGGCCGTCGGCACGTCGCCCACGATCGGCGCGGTGTCGAAGCGGATGCCAAGCGCGCGGACGTCATGGGCGAAAACCGAGCCAAGCTGATCGTCGCAGACCTGACCGATGAAACCGCATTTCTTGCCCAGAGCGGCAAGGCCAGCCAGCGTATTGGCGGCCGATCCGCCGCTGATTTCCTTGGCCTGAGGCATATCGGCATAGAGGGTTTCGGCCATTTCAGCGTCGATAAGCTGCATGCCGCCTTTCGTCAGGGCATGCTGGGCGAGGAAGGCGTCGTCGCTGCGGGCGAGAACGTCGACGATGGCATTGCCGATGGCGACGACATCGAGCGTGGGGGCGGAAGCGGTCACGCAAAATCCTTGTAATTGGGGAGGAACGATAAAATAAAATTGCGCCGTCTCTATAGGGCGCGGGGCGACCATGCAACGACGCTGATTGACGGCGGGGTCGGCGCGGGGGATAGAATGGGTATGGTCCTCACCGCTGCATTGCGCGCTTTCCCCTCGATTTTTCACGGCGCGGCGCTGCGGCTGCTGGCCAAGACGCTGGCGTTGACGCTGATCCTGTTCGCCCTGCTGGCAACGGGATTGTGGTGGGGCTTTCACGGGCTGCGACTGCGTTTCGGCTGGGGTGGCGGAGGTCTGGCCGAAGCGGGCGCGACTGCGCTGGTGGTGATCGGCGCGGGATGGCTGTTGTTTCGGGCGACGGCGATGGCGGTGATGGGCCTGTTCGCCGACGATATTATCGAGGCGGTGGAGCGGGAGGATTATCCGCAGGCAGCCGCAACCGCGCGGCCGGTGGGATGGGGACGCAGCATCCGATTTGCGCTGGCGTCGATCGGGCGGACGATCGGATGGAATCTCGTCGCCCTGCCGCTCTATGTCCTGCTGCTGGTGACGGGGGTCGGAACGATCGGGCTGTTCCTGGCGGTGAACGCCTATCTGCTCGGACGGGACATGGCGGACATGGTGGAGCCGCGCCATCCGGGCCTGCCGCCGCTTGGCCGCAGCAGCCGGTGGCTGATGGGCCTCGTTTCGGCGCTTCTGTTCCTGATCCCGCTGGTCAACCTGCTTGCGCCGATCTGGAGCGCGGCTATGGCGGTGCATATGTTGCTGGGCCGTCGAGAGAAGATAAAAAGATGAGTTTCCCCCGTTCCCTGATGGCCATGGCATTCGCCCTTCCTTTGGCGGCATGCGGCGGGGCCATCGTGCCGCCGCAGCCGGTGTACAAGGCACCACCTGGCCCGCCGGCCAGCGCCTTCACCAAGCAAGGGCCGTTATTGGGTATGGATGCCAGGCAACTGACCCGCCAGTTCGGCGAACCCCGTCTCGACATACGGGAAACCGCCGTGCGCAAATTGCAGTTCGGCAATGGGCGCTGCGTATTGGACGCCTATCTCTATTCGCCGTCGCGGGGGAAAGAGCCGGTGGTGACGCATGTGGATGCGCGGTCGCCGAGCGGGAGCGATGTCGATACGACAGCGTGTGCGGCCAGCCTTCAGGCGAAATGAGACGGCGAAGTAGACAGGTCGCTTATGGGGCTTTCACCTGTATATACAGGTTGACTTATCGATGCCGTTCGATGGCATCGATTGCCCATGATGCCGCCTCCGCCACAGTCGCATCGGGATCGTCGATCAGCGGACGCAGCGCGGGGAGCAGGCGCGGGTCGGCGCTGTTGCCCGCAGCGATCGCGGCATTGCGGACCATGCGGTCGCGGCCGATGCGCTTGATCGGAGAACCGGAGAAGATTTCGCGGAACGCGGCGTCATCCAGCGCCAGCAGGTCGGCGATTTCGGGCGCCGCCAGTTCAGCCCGACCGACAAAGGCGCAGTTGGCCGCCGCAGCATCGGCGAATTTGTTCCACGGACAGACGGCCAGACAATCGTCGCAGCCATAGACCCGGTTGCCTATCCCGGCACGCAGATCATGCGGGATCGGCCCCTTATGCTCGATGGTGAGGTAGGAGATGCAGCGGCGGGCATCGACCACATAGGGCGAAGGGAAAGCGTCGGTCGGGCAAGCGGTCTGGCAGGCGGTGCAACTGCCGCAATGATCGCGGTCGCCAGCGTCGGGCGTCAATGCGAGTTCTGTATAGATGGCGCCCAGAAACAGCCAGCTGCCATGATCGCGGCTGACGAGATTGCTGTGCTTGCCCTGCCAGCCGAGGCCCGCCGCCTGTGCCAGCGGCTTTTCCATGACGGGAGCGGTGTCCACGAATACCTTGAGCGCGCCAGGCTGTTCATCGACCAGCCAGCGGGCCAGCGCCTTCAGCCCCTTTTTCACCACATCATGATAGTCGCGCCCCTGCGCATAGACGGAGAAGCGGGCGCGATCCGACACATCGGCCAGCGCCAGCGGATCGCGGCCGGGGGCATAGCTCATCCCCAGCATGATGATGCTGCGCACGTCGGGCCAGAGCGTTTTGGGGGTACCGCGCTGATCGGCGCGATCCTCCATCCAGCCCATGTCGCCATGATGACCGGCGTCGAGCCAGCGGCGCAGCCTTTCCGCCGTTTCGGGCGTGGCGTCGGCAGGCGCGATGCGGCAGGCGGCGAAACCCAGCCGTTTCGCTTCATCTTTCAGCCTTTGTTCCAAGCTTTCGGTTTGCTTCGCCATAGGTCCAGATTATCTAGGCGGAATGAACGACGCCAGTGCGGCCCTGCCCTCTCATCCCGAAGCGGCCCGTGACGCGGCCTATGCCCTTGAAGGCCATGGGCTTGTCAAGATATTCGGTGCGTTCCGGGCGGTCGACGGCATCGACATCGCGGTGCCGACCGGCAGCATCTATGGCATCCTTGGCCCCAATGGCGCGGGCAAGACGACGTTGCTGCGCACATTATTGGGCATTGTCGATCCCGACGAAGGACATCGCCGCCTGCTGGGTGAGGATCAGCCGCTGCGCATGGCGCGGATGGTCGGATATCTGCCGGAAGAACGGGGGCTTTACCCGTCGATGAAGGCGTTCGAAGCCATCGCCTTCATGGGTGCGCTGCGCGGATTGCCGCTGAAGATCGGTCGGGTGCGGGCGCGCGAAATGCTGGAGGCCCATGGCATGGGCGCGTCGGCGGAAAAGCCGATCCGCCAACTGTCCAAGGGCATGGCGCAGACGGTGCAGTTATTCGGCACCATCATCCATGAGCCGCGCCTGATCGTGCTGGACGAACCCTTTTCCGGGCTGGACGCGATCAATCAGGAAAAACTGGAAGCCTTGATTCGCGAACAGGCCCGTCGCGGCGTGACCGTGCTGTTTTCGACGCATGTCATCGCCCATGCTGAACGATTGTGCGAGCGCATCGCCATCGTGGCGGGCGGGCGCATCCGGTTCGAGGGGACCGTCAGCGCCGCGCGCGACCGGCTGCGCCCACAAGTGAGCCTGCGCACGCGGGCGAGCGATGGTGCCTGGCGCCGTGCCCTGCCCGCCGACACGCTGGCGCAGGACGGGACTTGGCATTTCGCGCTGCCCGAAGAGGGCATCGAACCATTGCTGCGCGAACTGATCGAAGGGCAGGCGGGAATCGAGAGCCTGTCGATCGAGCGACCGGGCCTGCATGACGCCTTTGTCGCGATTGCGGGCGCGGCGGCGGCGCAGGGGATGCGAAGCGAAGCGGCCGGGGAGGATGAGGCATGAAGGAATTGCTGCGTGCCGCGCGCGTGATCGCCCGGCGGGATTGCACCGCCGTCGTCCTGTCCCGCACCTTCATCCTGTTCCTGATCGGGCCGTTGCTGCCCATCATCATCGGCATGGTCTTTGCCGGGTTCACCGAAAAGATCAGCAGCACCGACCTGCGCCCCGTGGTGGGCATCGCCATGACGCCGTCCGACACGGGGCGCATGACGGCAGCGCATGAACGGCTGTCGGCACGCATGGGGCCGCAGGCATTGGTGCGGTTACGCGCCGTACCATCGACGCCCGGCCCGCGCGAATTGCTGGCCCGGCCCGATTCCAATGTGGTGGCCATCCTGTCCGGCTCGGTCATGCAGCCGGTGTTGACCGGGAAGACGGATGATCTGGACAAGTTGCAGGGCGATTTGAGCCTGATCGCCAGCGCAGCGGCGATGGACAAGGCGCTGCACCTGATCAAGGTCGAACGGCAGGAAGTGACCACCAGCCTGGGCGCACAGGCGCAGGCGCGGCTGTTGATCGGCCGGGTGGCACAGATCGTCATGTTCTTCCTCACCATATTGCTGGCAGGCATGATCCTGTCCAATCTGGTCGAGGAAAAGACGAACAAGATCATCGAGATATTGGCCGCCGCCGTTCCGATCGACGCGATATTCCTGGGCAAGTTGATGGCGATGCTGGCGATGAGTTTCGTCGGCATCGCTTTTTGGGGCGGGACAGCCTTCACCATCTTCCTCGCGCTGAAAGGCACGACGGCGGGGCTGCCATCCCCGGCGGTGGGATGGCCGATGTTCCTGATATTGGCTGTGGTCTATTTCGCCATGGCCTATACGCTGTTGGGGTCGCTGTTTCTGGGGATCGGCGCGCAGGCCGCGACGGTGCGCGAGGTGCAGACGCTCAACATGCCCGTCACCATGGGGCAGATGATGATTTTCTTCTTCGCCAGCTATGCCGTCGACCATATGGGCGATCCGGTGGAGATGGCGGCGGCGATATTCCCGTTCAGTTCGCCCTTCACCATGATCGCCCGTGCGGCGCAGGAACCGGCCATATGGCCGCATCTGGTCGCCATAGTCTGGCAAGGCCTGTTCGTGGCGCTGATCATTCGGGTGGGCGTGCTGCTGTTCCGGCGGCATGTGATGCAATCGGGCGGGCAATGGTGGAAACGGTTGTTCAGGGCGGCGACAGGCTGAGACGCGCATAAGGGCGGGCATGAACCGGCGGCATTTCATCTATGGCGTCGCGACCGGCGCCGTCCTGCTCACCACCCGGCAACTCTGGCCTGACCGGGCCGAGGCGGCTTATCCCTATCGGCTGACCGATGCCCAATGGCGCGCGAAGCTCAGCCCATGGGCCTATAAGGTGTTGCGGCAGGAGGCGACCGAGCATCCCTTTACCAGCCCCCTAAATGACGAGCATCGTGCCGGTATTTTTTCCTGCGCGGGGTGCGACCAGAAATTGTTCGACGCAAAGACGAAGTTCGACAGCGGGACGGGATGGCCGAGTTTCTGGGCGCCGATCCGGGGTGCCACCGGCAGCAGCAGCGACCATATGCTGGGCTATGCCCGAACCGAAGTGCATTGCGCACGGTGCGGCGGGCATCTGGGCCATGTGTTTGACGACGGGCCGCGACCGACCGGCAAGCGTTATTGCATGAACGGCGTCGCGATGCGCTTCATTCCGGGGTGACGCGATAAATCTTCAGCAGGCCTTTGTTCGGCACAGGCTTGAGCCAGTCGGGTATCTTCCCGCTGCTCAACTGGGCAGCCAGCCCCTTGGGAGCGACCTGCGCATAGGCCAGCACCTCATTCATATGATTGCACAATACCAGATAATCCGCGCCGCGTCCGCCATTGACCGCCATCACATCAGCCCGCGCCTGATCAGGTGGTGATACGAAAGCATGGGTGACGGCATTGATGCCGATGACATTGCGATGGTGTCCGGTGCCGATCACGGAGTGCGGAGTGTCGGTCAGAATATCAGGCCCGATATCCAGCGGGGCAAACAGCACGGACGGCGGCAGCGCCCGCAGCGGCGCGAGAACCGCATGCGTGCTGCAATGATCCTTTTGCGCCGCCGTGTCGGTATCGGACACTTCCGTCACACTGAGCCAGACGGCGGCAAGGCCGACCGGCGTGAACATGATCAGAAGGACCGAGAATATGACGCGCATCGGCGCGGTACGAAACCGCTGAACATGATGAAAAGCCATGATCAGTATGAAGGCGATGCCAGGCAGCGCATAGACATGGGCCACCGTCATGGCGCGCATGACGAGGACGGACACAAGGGTCGCCCCCACCAGCAGCAACGCCGTCACCAGCCAGCGTGCCTTCGCCTCTCCATCGGTCGCAAACATGGTGGCCGCCAGCGTCGCGCCGATACCGACGAGAGAGGGCAGCAGGTCGATGCCGGCCATGGGCGCGCCCTGTTCCCACAAGGGTCGCCCCTCCATGACGCGCATATACCATTGATTATAGGCGAGCGGCGTCAGTTCGTGGAACGGCCCGGCGGTCAGACAATCCGCCCCGATCCATGAGCAAATTGCCAACGCCGTGACGGCACCGATCGTCGGCACGATCATACGACCGAGGAACGATCCGGGCGCAGGCAGGCGCGATCCCGCCACGATGATAAGGGCGAAGGCGGCGAGCGGCCAGACATAGACAGCGGACAGGGCGTCGCACTGACTCTGGCGAAAAGCGCCCGCGCCATGGGTAAGTAGCAGCAGGGTCAACGCCGCGCCGCCGAGCATGGCGGCAAAGCTGGTCAGGCGTGCGCTTTCGCGACCGTCTATCGCCTGTCGCAGGACGAACAGGCCGCCGAACAGCGCCGCATAAGGCAGGGCTTCGGTCGAAATTTGCAGCCATGTCGCGATGGCAAGGCCGGCGATCAGGCCTCCGCGTCCATGACGGGGGTCGAGCGCGCCGCCAAGAGCAATCGTCGCCATCACGATCTGCCAACCATGATGATCGATCCGCATCGGCAAGAACTGAATGAGGATGGTCGGCGTGACCACCAGAAGAACGATGGGCAGCAACGCCCTGTACGGTGTCATCAACTGGCGCGATGCCCGGAACAGTGCCAGACAGAGCAGGCCCAGCGTCACCATCGGCACCGTCGCACAGGCCAGGATTTCCGCAACGGGCTGACCGATCAGCGGCCGTGCGAGCAGGATGATCGTCGCGATCGGCAGATCGACCAGACGCGACCAGTGCATCGGCCCACCCACCGGCGGATTGACGCGATATTGCGTGACATCGAACCAGCCCTGCCCCGCGATCCAGTCGCGCACCTGTTGCAGGCGCATCGAATCGTCGGGGTCCATGAAGGTCAACGACATGATATTATTGCGGTACAGCAGCAACAGCACCATGACGCATATCAGCCAGATCGCCGCCACAGCCGACAGGGGGCTGAACGCGCCGAAAGACCGCCTGTTGGCAAAGGACGATGACATGATCTTGTTCACCCAATCCGCATGATGAGGGCGAGCCGGCATGGCAGGCTCCCGCTATGCCCCGGTGATGGCGCACAGGATAGGATGCTGTCAGCCGATGCAGGAATGATGTCCGGCATCACGGCACATAAATGACGGGACCGGCGGGAGAGGCGCGATATGACTGCTCTCCCGCCGGTCGCCCCGTCCGGGTCAGGCGGCCTTCAACCGTGAGGGCACGGCGCGGACGCTGCCCAGAGCGGCCTGATCATCGGCGGCCTGCGCATCGACATCCTGCCCTTCATCGCCGGCCTCATGATATTCGGCATCTTCGTTGACGCTCCACACGTCATGGACGCGGGCGCCCGCGACGATGTTGCGCACGGTCAGCATCGCCGTCATCATGGCGTGATCCTGATTATTATAGCGGTGCATACCGTTTCGGCCGACCATGTGCAGCGTAGGATAGCGCGCCTCCAGTTCGGTCCGCATCGCCAGCACATTGGCGGCATAGACATCGTCATAGACCGGATAGGCCTTTTCCTGACGCACCACAGCGCCACCGACCACAGCCGAAGGATCGCACAGGTTGAGCGCCGCCATTTCGCGGGTGGCGAGTGCAATCAAATCCTCGTCGGACGAAGCCCACAGACCGTCCCCTTCGAAACAGAAATATTCCAGGCCCACGCAGGCGAGCGAGGGGTCCGGCACCATTTCAGGCGACCAGCTGCGGAAATTCTGGATGCGGCCGACCATCACCTTGGGATCGTGAATGTAAATCCAGTTGTCGGGGAAGATATCGTCGCCCTTGACCATCAGGGCGACGGTCAGGAAATCGCGATATTTCAGGTCCATCGCCTGTGGCAGAGTAGCGGGCAGCGGATGAATGCGGCCGGCCAGTTCGCGCATCGGCGCGGACGAGATGACATGCGCCGCCTCGATCGCGACCTCGCCGTCCGGTCCCTGCGCGATAAGGCGCCAGTTGTCCGAACCCTGATCCTGTTCCAGCCGCTTGAAGCTGTGCGCCATCAGCACCTGATTGCCGCCCTCTACCACGCGGTCACGCGCGGCTTCCCACATCATGCCCGGGCCAAGGCGCGGATAGCGGAAGCTTTCCAGCAGCGTCTTGGTTTCCATGCCGTCATTGGGTTTCTTGTTGAGGCCGAGCGAGCGCTTCAGGCCATCCTTCACCGCGCCCCAGAGCGACAGCCCCTTGATGCGCTGCGCCGCCCAGTCGGCCGACATTTCGTTGCAGGGCATGCCCCAGACCTTTTCCGTATAGGTCTTGAAGAAGATCGAGAAGAGCTTGTGGCCAAAGGCGTTGACGGTCCAGTCCTGAAAGGAGCGGATGTTGCGGTTGGGGAAAAGGCGCGCCTTGGCAAAGCTGGCCATGCAGAGCGTCGAGCGCCAGACGCCCAGATTCCACAGCGCTTCGAATGCGCGCAGCGGATAGCTGTAATATTTGCCCTCATAATAGATGCGGCTCATGCGGGGACGCTGGATGAAATCGTCGGGCAGGATTTCATTCCACAGGTCGACAACCTGTTGAGACTTGGAAAAGAAGCGATGGCCGCCAATGTCGAACCGGAATCCGTTCAGTTCCACCGTGCGGCTGATGCCACCGACATAGACCGGGTCTTTTTCGATCACGCTGACGCTATATCCCTGTTTCGTCAGCAGATAGGCGGCGGTCAAACCCGCCGGACCCGCGCCAATGATGGCAACGTCCACATTCTTGGTGATTCGCGGCATGGCAGGCTGTTCCCCCAGATGATCTTTCACGAGGCCGGGAGTGAACGAAATCCTCTAAGGAGTGGTTAACGCGCGGTAAGCATGAGCGCGCGACCGCGCAAAACCGGCCCGCAAACGACAAAGGGCCGTCCGACCCCATGGATCGAACGGCCCTTTACCCCTCCCAACCCAGGGGGCGGGCTGGTGGAAATCAGCCCTGGCGCTGGGCCAAGTTGTTAAGGTCTGTGCGAGCGCCTTCGATCGCCTGTCCATAGCAGCTGCGATAATCGTCGCTGGCCGGGATGATCGACCCGTTGACGAAGCCGCACACCTGCTTGGACGCGCGGATCAGACGATAATCGGCGCGGCGCAGGCCCGACGCGCTGGCAAGGTTGAGATCGCCCAGTTGCACCGCGACGGTGCGGGTTTCATGGCCGGTCTGGCCATCCACGATCACATCCATGTCATTGCTGCCGGCGCTGGCGGTGCCGGGAGCCATGCCGGGCAGCGCGAGGGCGATCGTGGCGGCCAGTGCCACCAGCGTCTTTCTGGTCATCCTCTCAATCTCCTGTCGTCATCTATATCTTTTTTAAGCCTCGCGCCCGACAAGGCAGCGAAGTCATGCTCTAAATAATAGAACAGGCCGTACTTGAAAAGAGGCCACGTCATAAAAAGTGGCTGATTTGCGCGATTTTGCAGGTGCGAAGGACGCCAAAAAAAAGGGGAAGCGCCACGCCAGCGCCTCCCCTCCCCCGGTTGACCGGGCAATTAAGTCAATGAAATCAGCCCTGACGCTGATCCGCGATGATGCCGTTCAGGTCCACGCGGGCGCGCGAGAAAGCATCGGCATAACAACCGCTTTCATGGGGTTGAATGACGCTGCCGTTCATACGGCCTACGCCACACACAGAAGCGGCAGCGGTACGGATGCGCGAATCGGCCTTGCGCACATCGCGATCGACCCGCAGGTCGAGGTCGGCGACCGACACCATGGTAGCGCGAGTATCGCGGTCGGCGGCGCGGCCGGTAATGGTGAGATCACCCGTCGGCGCCTGTGCGTGAGCCGGCATGATGGTCATGGCCGGCAGGATGAGCGCGGCAGCACCCATGGCGACGAACGTCTGTTTCAGCATGACTGTCTCCTTTCTGTCCGCTCCTGCGACCAACAACGGGCAGATGGGAAGGAAGGTCCGTTTTCCGCCGCGCTATGCGCTCGCCTTATCGCTTGGCAGGCTGCTTTCCTGTAAGGGCGGGAAGGTCATCTGGACAAAAGCCGCCTAGCCGCAAACGAGCATAGTTAGCCATTGGGAGGCGCGTCATCCTGAACTTGTTTCAGGATCCATTTCTCCACATCGAACAATGGATTGGGCCGCTGGATGGATGCTGAAACAAGCTCAGCATGACGTCGCTTGAGAGTCTTGAACGCCCCCTTGTGGTCATTCCTGCGACCCGGAGGGCGGTATGAAGTAGGCGATACGCTCGCTGCTTACCTACCCGCGTCGAACACGTTCGTGTAGCGCAGGCCGACGGGCAGCGGCGGATTTCGGTGCGAACCGGGGGAAGTGACGGGCGTGCAGGTGCGGATGATGGTGTCCGCCCGGCGCGCCCGTCATTTTGATCAGTGGCGGAAGTGGCGCATGCCGGTGAAGACCATGGCGAGGCCGGCTTCGTCAGCAGCGGCGATGACTTCTTCGTCGCGGATGGAGCCGCCCGGCTGGATCACCGCCGTGGCGCCGGCTTCGACCGCGGCGAGCAGGCCGTCGGCGAAGGGGAAGAAAGCGTCGGAGGCGACGGCCGAACCGATAGTGCGCGGGGTTGCCCAGCCGGCCTTTTCAGCGGCGTCCTTTGCCTTCCACGCGGCGATGCGGGCGGATTCAAGGCGGTTCATCTGGCCCGCGCCGACGCCCGCTGTGCTGCCATCCTTGGCATAGACGATGGCGTTGGACTTCACATGCTTGGCGACGGTCCAGGCGAACAGGCAGTCCTTCAGTTCCTGATCGGTCGGGGCGCGTTTCGTCACGACCTTGAGCGCGTCACGATCCACCTTGCCATTGTCGCGGCTCTGGACCAGCAGGCCGCCAGCGATGCTCTTGATCTGAAGGCCGGGGCGCGCCGGATCGGGCAGGTCGCCGGTCAGCAGCAGGCGGAGATTCTTCTTCTTGGCAAAGATCGCCTTGGCCGCGTCGTCGGCGTCGGGCGCAGCGACGACTTCGGTGAAGATGCCGCTGATCGCTTCGGCGGTCGGGCCGTCGAGCGGGCGATTGACGGCGATGATGCCGCCAAAGGCCGACACGCTGTCACAGGCGAGCGCAGCTTCATAGGCTTCGATCAGGGTATCGCCGGTGGCGACGCCACAGGGATTGGCATGTTTGACGATCACGACGGTCGGCGGGCCGTCGCGAAATTCGCTGACCAGTTCGAGCGCGGCGTCGGCGTCGTTATAATTATTGTAGCTGAGTTCCTTGCCCTGAATCTGCTGCGCCTGGGCGATGCCCTTGGCCGAGGGGCCGACGGGCAGGTAAAGGGCGGCGGACTGATGCGGGTTTTCGCCATAGCGCAGCGTGGTGCCGAGCATGCTGGAGACGGCAAGCGTTTCGGGGAACATCAGGCCCTGATCGGCGAAGGCGAACCAGCTGGCGATCATCGAGTCATAGGCGGCGGTGGCGGCATAGGCCTTTGCCGCGCACATGCGGCGGAAATCGTAGCTGGTGGCGCCGCCCTTGGCATCCATTTCCTCGATCAGGCGGGCATAGTCGGCCGGATCGGTGACGATCGCGACGCTTTCATGGTTCTTGGCCGCCGAACGGACCATGGACGGACCGCCAATGTCGATATTCTCGATGATTTCCTCACGCTCCGCGCCCTTGGCGACGGTGGCGGCGAAGGGATAGAGATTGACGATCACCAGATCGATCGCGCCGATTTCATGTTCGTCCATCGAGGCGACATGATCGGGATTATTGCGCACGGCGAGCAGGCCGCCATGCACCTTGGGATGCAGGGTCTTGACCCGGCCGTCCATCATTTCGGGGAAGCCGGTGAGGTCGGAAATATCCTTCACTTCAAGGCCAGCCTCGCGCAGCGCCTTGGCGGTGCCGCCGGTCGACACCAGTTCCACGCCGTGACGGCCGAGCGCCTGCCCCAGTTCGATCAGGCCCGATTTGTCCGACACGGACAGAAGGGCGCGTTTGATGGTGACGTCGACAGGGGATGCGGTCATGAGGCAGGCTTTCCGGGCAAGGGACGGGATGCGCCTGCCCCTTAGTGCCGGAGGCTCGAAAAATATAGCCCTGTTGGGGGGTGTGGGACAGTGCGCCCCAGATAAGAACTGATTGGACCAAGCCCCTGGCCAACATGTCGGGAAGGGCTGCCCTTCGACAGGCTCAGGGCGAACGGGGTCTGGAAGAGGCTTTCTTCAGCTCTTGGCTGTTTTGTCGGCCTGGTCGACGAGGATGGGTTTGGCGCTCTTGTCCGGGATCGCCTTGATCGCGCGCTTGCGATCCGCCTCCCGCTTGGCCTCATAGAGCTTGCCGGCCATATAGGCGCCGGTGACGAACAGGGCGCCAGCCGGGTAACGCATGATCAGGCGTTTGGCGCCCGCGCCAGCCAGCAGGCCGAAAACGCCCTTCTTCCCCGTGGCGGCAGCAACCCGCGCACCCACGAGGGTCGCGCCGACCTTTGCCGCCGATTTCAGCATGCTGCGCTTTTTCGGTGGGCGGACCGTCAGCAGCGACGGGGCGGGGTCAGGCAATTTCCTCTTCATAGAGGATTAATGTACCGGACGCCCGCCGGTTCCGCCACGACGATCAGCGTCAGACCATATTTTTCGGCACGACCAGCCGATCGAACGTGGCTTCGTCCACCAGCCCCAGTTCCAGGCCCGCCTCTTTCAGCGTCTGCCCCTTTTTATGGGCATGTTTGGCGATGGTGGCGGCATTGTCATAGCCGATTTCCGGGGCCAGCGCCGTGACCAGCATCAGTGAGCGTTCGACCAGTTCGGCGATGCGGGCTTCATTCGCCTGCGTCCCGTCGATGCAGCGTTCGGCGAAGCTTTCCATGCCGACGCTGAGCAGGTGGATGGACCGCAGCACATTGGCGCCGATCAGCGGCATGAAGACGTTGAGTTCGAAATGCCCCTGCATGCCGCCCACCGTCACGGCCTGATGATTGCCGATGACCTGCGCCGCCACCATGGTCAGCGATTCGCACTGGGTCGGGTTGACCTTGCCGGGCATGATCGAGCTGCCCGGTTCATTGGCGGGCAGATCCAGTTCGCCCAAACCCGAACGCGGGCCGGAGCCAAGGAAACGGATGTCATTGGCGATCTTAGTCAGGGACACGGCCAGCGTGTTGAGCGCGCCAGAGAAGAAGACGAGGCCATCCTTGGCGGCGAGCTGCTCGAATTTGTTGGGCGCGCTTTCGAAGGGGGTGGCGGCAATGTCGCTGATTGCGGCGGTCATATCCTCCGCCCAGCCTTCGGGGGCGTTGAGGCCGGTGCCGACCGCCGTGCCGCCGATGGCGAGTTTACGGATATTGCCGTTAAGGGCACCTTCGATCCGCGCCTTTGCGCTGATAAGCTGGGCGGCATAACCCGAAAATTCCTGCCCCAGCGTCAGCGGGGTCGCATCCTGCGTATGGGTGCGGCCGATCTTGACGATATGGCCCCAGCTTTCCGCCTTGGCCGTGAGCGAGGCGGTGAGTTTTTCCAGCGCAGGAAGAAGTGTGTCGCGGGTGGCGATGACGGTCGCGACATGCAGGGCGGTGGGGAAGCTGTCGTTGGACGACTGGCTCATATTCACATGGTCGTTGGGATGGACCGGGCTTTTGCCGCCGCGGGTGCCGGCCAGCTTTTCATTGGCGAAACCGGCGATGACTTCGTTGACGTTCATGTTGGTCTGCGTGCCGGAACCCGTCTGCCAGATGACGAGGGGAAACTGATCGTCGAGCGCGCCCGACACGATCTGTTGCGCGGCATCCTCGATTCCGGCGACGATGCCAGCGTCGAGACCATGCTTGGCATTCACCCGCGCCGCCGCCTGCTTCACGATCGCCTGTGCATGGACGATGCCGATGGGCATGCGTTCGGTGAGGCCGAAGGGGAAATTTTCGATGCTGCGCTGGGTTTGCGCGCCCCAATAGGCGTCGGCCGGTACGTCGATGGCGCCAATGCTGTCGGTTTCGGTGCGGGTAGCAGACATTCAAAACTCCCAGTTAAGAATCAATCGCAAATACTGGACCCCATGTAGGAGGATGGCGGGAAAAGCCAAGAGGCTTTGGTCCCCGCCAAACATGGTAAAGAAATTTAACGCTTTCTTATCCGCTGTGGCCCTAGACCCGGCGATCATTCCCCCATCGTGGATCATCCTATGTCTGGCCTCGACGCGATCTTCCTCAAAGCCCGGAGCGCGCAAAAGCGGGGCGATGCGGACGAAGCCCGTCGCCTGTTGCAGGGGGTGCTGGATAAATTCCCCCAGAACCGCAAGGCGATCGACGCCATGGCGCGGCTGGAGCAGGGCGGGCGCGATCCCCAGACATGGCTGAATGAAGAAGTTGCGGCGATCCAGACACTGCACGCACAAGGCGAACATGCGGACATGGCGCGGCGAACCGAAGCGCTGATCGCGGCCTTTCCGCAACTGCCCGCTCTGCACGGTGTGCTGGGCGCGGCCTATCTGGGCCTGAAGGATGGCCCGCGGGCGGCAACGGCATTGCGCAAGGCGATGACGGCCTTTCCCGGCGATCCGGCGCATATTTGCAATCTGGGCATCGCGTTGCGGCAACAGGGGATGATGGCGCAGGCGGAGGAAGCCTATCGGCGGGTGATCGCGCTCAGCCCGGACCATGCGCAGGCGCACCATAATCTCGCCAATCTGCTGGTGGATCAGGGGCGGTCGGATGAAGCAGAGGCCGCCTATCGGCACGCGCTGACTCACCAGCCCGATTATGCCGAAGCGCTGCATGGCCTGGGCGACCTGTATCGCGGGCGGCGGGACCATCAGCGGGCTGTCGAACAGTATGAGGCGCTGTTGCGGCTGCGCCCCGATCATCATGACGGCTGGACCAGCATGGCCTGCGTGCTGCTGGAGCGCGGGGACAAGGACGCAGCCATTGCGGCCTTTACGCGGGCGGCGGCGATCGGGCCGGATCAGGGGCAGGCGCATATCAACATGGCCAATGCGCTGGCGCTGGCGGGGCGGCTGGATGAGGCGCATGCCGCATTTTCCCGCGCGCAGGCGCTGAGCCCCGACAATCATCATGTCGCGGCGCAATGCCTGTATCTGGAGGCCCATATGGGCGACTGGCGGCGGCGGGACGCCTTTGTCGCGCTGCCGGTCGAACCGGGCGCGCATGATCCGATCCCGCCTTTCATCGCCCTGCCCTTCGACGATGATCCGGCGCGGCAACTGGCGCGATCACGGGTGATGGCCCGGCACATCATGGCAGGGCAGCGATCGACCTACGCCGCGCCAGCGCGTCAGCCGGGCGGGCGCATCCGCATCGCTTATGTCTCGGCCGATTTCCATGATCATGCCACGATGCACCTTTTGTCGGGCCTGCTGCGCGAACATGACCGCGAACGGTTCGACGTGCGGGCCTATAGTCTGGGCGCGGACGACGGATCGGGTCGGCGGCAGGCGATGATGGCGGATGTGGATGCGTTCATCGACCTCAGTTCCATGAACGACGAGCGGGCGCTGGCGCTGATGCGGGCCGACGCCATCGACATTGCCGTGGACCTGAAAGGGCATACGCAGGATGGGCGGCTGTCCCTCTTCGCGCAGCGGGTCGCGCCGGTGCAGATCGGCTATCTGGGCTATCCGGGGTCGGTGGGAGCCGATTTTCTGGACTATATCATCGCCGATCCGGTGGTCGTGCCGCCGGGCGCGGAAAGCGGCTATGCCGAGCGCGTCATCCGCCTGCCCGGCAGTTACCAGTGCAACGACAATCGACGTGTCATCGGCGCTTGTCCGACGGACCGGACCGCGCTGGGCCTGCCGCAAAGCGGCTTCGTCTTTTGCAGTTTCAACCAGAACTGGAAGATCGGACCGCAGGAATTCGACATATGGATGCGGTTGTTGACGCAGGTCGAGGATAGCGTTTTGTGGCTGATCCGGTCCAATCCATGGGCGCAGGAACGGTTGATACAGGCGGCACAGGATCGTGGCGTCGATCCGGCGCGGTTGATATTCGCAAGCAAGCTGCCCCATGCCGATCATCTGGCGCGCCATGTTCATGCCGACCTGTTCCTCGACAGCTTCATCGTCAACGCGCATACGACGGCGAGCGACGCGCTATGGGCCGGATTGCCGGTGCTGACCATGGCGGGACGGCAATTTGCCGCGCGGGTGGGCGCCAGCCTGATGACCGCCATCGGCCTGCCCGACATGATTGCGTCGTCGCCGCATGACTATGAGGCCAAGGCGCTGGAGCTGGCGCAATCGCCGGAGAAAATGGCAGCGGTGAAGACACGCTTGGCGGGGCAAAGGCTGACAACGCCGTTGTTCGACACGGCTGGCCATGCGCGTCATATCGAAGCCGCCTATCGCGCCGCCCATGAGCGCGCGATGCAGGGACTAAGGCCCGACCATATCGACATCGGCGGGGCATGACGCGGCGCGCGCGATAACCCAAAATTAAGCATGTCGATTTACCCCTTTGCGCGTGCGGCCACGCGATGGCCGATGCCCAATAGCAGGACGCGCGCGCATGATCCCCAAGCTCATTCATTTCATCTGGGTCGGTGACGAGAGCAAGCGGCCGGACAATTGCATCGAAACCTGGCGCACGATGAACCCCGACTGGGATTTCCTGTTGTGGGGCAATGCCGAGCTGGATGGCATGGAATGGGTCAATCATGCCCATATGCGCGCCATGTACGACCGCGAACTGAACGGCGTCGCCGATATGATGCGATGGGAATTGCTGCATGCCCATGGCGGGATCGTGGTCGATGCCGACAGCATCGCGCTGCGTCCGATGGACGAGGCACTGTTGCAATGCGAGGCATTTGCCTGCTGGGAAAATGAGATTGTGCGTCCCGGCCTGATCGCGGCGGGCTATTTCGGCAGCGTGGCGGGCAATCCGTTCCTGAAACATATTATCGACGACATCGCCGCCGAACCGACCGTCATCGACAGGATGGCGTGGGAAACGGTGGGGCCGCAACGGCTGACCGACAGCTATCGCAAATATGGGTATTCGCGGCTGCGCATCTATCCCAGCCATTATTTCATTCCGCGCCACTTCACCGGCATCGCCTATGACGGGCCGGACCCGATCTATGCCCATCAGCTTTGGGGATCGACGCGCGGTGCCTATGACGAGATTCACCGGCATGACCTGAACACCGGCATCGTCAGCGATGCGGCCCCCGAAAGCGCGCCGCAGCCGCAAACGCAGGCAGCAGAGCCGCCTGTTGCCGATCCGCAGGCATCGCCCAATATCCAGCGCGTGCCGGTGTCGAACGCGATCGAAAGCCTGAGCCGCATCGACGTCCTCGCCCAGCTATGTCAGGGCAAGCGGGTGTTGCATATCGGATGCGGTGACTGGTCCGACGAAGATGCGATCGGGGCGCTGCATCTGGCGCTGGAGCCGCATTGCGCTGCGCTCGACGGCTATGATCCGCGGCCCGAGATGGTCGAGGTGCTGGCTCCTTTGAGCAAGGGGCGGTTGCATGCGCGGCTGGAAGACATTGAGGACAGCTATGACGTGGTGCTGGCCCCCGCGATGATGGGGCATGTCGCCGATGTGCCGGCTTTTCTGGCGCAACTACAGGCGTTGAACGCATCCTGCTATTTCGTCGCTGTGCCAGATGCCTTTCAGGCGCGCGGTCGTCAGTTCAACTATGTCGAACATGATCAGACCTTTGTGGAAAGGGTGCATCCCGATCATCGCGGATGGTACACGCCCTACAGCTTCACCAACGTCATCCGCACCCATAGCGACCTGACCGTCGAACAGATGTGGTTCTTCAACGGCGACGCGCTGCTGGCGTTGCTGTCGAAATCCGAAATGCTGATGGCAGCTTAGGGGCGCCACGGCCTTTCCCTTCCCCGATAGGCAAGGATCGTAGCTTCGCTGGAATGAGGGTTAAAGCCGTCCATAGTTAGTCATTAGGAGGGGCGTCATCCTGAACTTGTTTCAGGATCCATTTCTCCAAATTGACCAATGGAGTGGGCCGCTGGATAGATGCTGAAACAAGTTCAGCATGACGAATTTCGAATGACCGGCATCCATTCTTTTCGCCTTACCAGCAGAGGCGGGAATAACGGTTTTTCCAAGATGACAGCGGATGCGCCCCGCTTATTTCTTCTTGCCGAAATCCACCGTGACGACGTTGGAGCCGTCTTCGCTCGTCACCTGCGGGCCGTCATTTTCGGCCTCGTCATGCGGTTCGGGCAGTTCGTCTGCCTGCACCTGAAACTGGAGCGCGAAATTGACCGCCGGATCGACGAAAGCGGTGATGGCGGCAAAGGGAATGGTGAGTTGTGCAGCGATCTGGTTGAAGGTCAGGCTGACCTGAAACAGATCGTCCTGCACCTTGAGATCCCAATATTTATTCTGGAGGACGATGGTCATTTCGTCCGGGAAACGTTCCACCAGATGCTTGGGAATGTCGACGCCGGGCGCCTGAGTCTTGAACGTGATGTAGAAATGATGCGCGCCCGGCAAGCCGCCGGTACGCTCCACCTGTCCCAGCACGCGGCCGACGACTGCGCGCAGAGCCTCCTGCACGATTTCGTCATAGGGAATCAGGCTATCTGGCAGGTCATCACTCATGCGCCAATGTCCTAGCGGCGCGAAACAGAGGGTCAACCCCCCGCACTCGTTCCGGGCCAGCCATCCTTCACGCATTGCATGCCACGCGCCACACGCTATAGGGCGGCCATGCGTACGGCCGAAATTCACCGCAACACGGCGGAAACCCAGATCGACGTGACCGTCAACCTCGACGGAACGGGCGTCTATACGGTGTCGACGGGCATCGGCTTCCTCGACCATATGATCGAGCAGCTTTCGCGCCACTCCCTGATCGACATGGCCGTGAAAACGGTCGGCGACCTGCATGTCGACCAGCATCACACGACCGAGGATACCGCCATCGCCATTGGTGAGGCGATCGCCAAGGCGCTGGGCGACAAACGCGGGATCAGCCGGTACGGCAGCGTCTATTCGCCGATGGACGAGACGCTGACGCGCGTTGCGCTCGACATTTCGGGCCGCCCCTGGCTGGTGTGCAAGCTGCCCTTTACCGTGCAGAAGATCGGCGAATGGGACACCGAGATGGTGGAACATTTCTTCCACAGCTTTGCGCAGGCCGCCGGCATCACGCTGCACATCGAATTTCTGCACGGCAGCAACAATCATCATATCGTCGAAAGCGCATTCAAGGGGCTGGCCCGCGCGATGCGGCAGGCGGTGGAGATCGATCCGCGCAAGGCCGACGCCATCCCGTCGACCAAGGGCATGCTGTAACAGCATAAGGAGTGAAGGCCATGATCATCGTGTCGCTGACCTATAAGGTGCCGCTGGACGTCGTGGACAGCCACCGCCCGGCGCATATGACATGGCTGGACGAAGCGATCGCGGCCGGATGGCTGTTGGCGGCGGGGCGCAAATCGCCCCCGACCGGCGGCGTGCTGATCGCGAAGGGCGAGCGCAGCGCGATCGAGGCGCTGATCACCGGCGACCCCTATCATGTCCATGGCGTCGCCGATTATGAGGTCATCGAATTTCTGCCGGGCAAGATCGCCCCGGACATGACGGTGGAGAGCCTGCTGGGATGAGCATTGCGCTGATCGATTATGGCGCGGGCAATCTCCATTCGGTGCATAATGCCCTGCGCAAGGCGGGCGCAGACGGTGTCGTCATCACCGCCGACGCCGATGTCGTGGCAAAGGCGGACCGCATCGTCCTGCCGGGCGTAGGCGCCTTTCGCGCCTGTCGCGACGCGCTGGTCGCCATCCCCGGCATGGTGGAGGCGATGGGCGAGGCGGTGAATGGACGCGGCACGCCCTTTCTGGGCGTGTGCGTGGGCATGCAATTGCTGGCTGACGCGGGCGAGGAATTTGGCCGGCATGAAGGGCTGGGCTGGATTCCCGGCACGGTGCGACGGGTCGAACCGACCGATCCCGCCGTGAAGGTGCCGCATATGGGCTGGAACGATGTTACGCTGACTGGCCCCGCCGGTTTGCTGGAACCGGGCGAGGCCTATTTCCTGCACAGCTATCATTATGAAGCGGCGGACCCCGCCCATGTGGCCGCCGTCACCGACCATGGCGGCCCGCTGGTCGCGGCGGTCGCGCGCGGCACCATCATCGGTTGCCAGTTCCACCCGGAAAAGAGCCAGCGCTATGGCCTGTCCTTCCTGTCCCGTTTTCTCGACTGGCGGCCGTGAAACAAGACCAACCCCGTTCGGTTCGAGCGAAGTCGAGAACCGTACGCACTATCCATGTCTCGACTTCGCTCGACATGAACGGATGCTGATATGAGCCTGATCGTCTTTCCCGCCATCGACCTTAAAGGGGGACAGGTCGTCCGCCTGGCAGAGGGCGATATGGACCGCGCCACCGTCTATGGCGACAATCCCGCCGCACAGGCGATTCTGTTCGCGCAGGCAGGAGCGCAGCATCTGCATGTCGTCGATCTGGACGGCAGCTTTGCGGGGCATGCGGTCAATGCCGAAGCGGTCGAGGCCATCGTCGAGGCCTTTCCCGGCCATGTCCAGTTGGGCGGCGGCATCCGCAACCGGGAATCGGTGGAGCGCTGGTTTGACCTGGGCGTATCGCGCATCGTCATCGGGACGGCGGCACTGAAAGACCCGGACTTCGTGAAGGCGGTGGCGCGCGACTTTCCCGGTGGCATCGTCGTCGCGGTCGATGCGCGCGACGGCTATGTCGCGACCGACGGCTGGGCGGAAAAGAGCGACATGCCGGTCATCGATCTGGCCCGCCGGTTCGAGGATGCGGGCGTCGCCAGCCTGCTGTTCACCGATGTCGGCCGCGACGGCATGCTGAAAGGCTGCAATATCGACGCGACCGTCGACCTCGCCCGCGCCACCGGCATTCCGGTGATCGCCAGCGGCGGCGTGGCGGGGATTGCGGACATCCGCATCCTCAGCCTCCATGCCGACGAAGGGATCGAAGGCGTCATCACCGGCCGCGCGCTCTATGACGGACGGCTGGACCTCAAGACCGCGCTGGCCGTGGCGCAGGCTGCGGCATAAGCAGAATATCACAACCACCGTTCGTTTCGAGCGTGTCGAGAAACGGCAAGAGCGGCGCCATCCGCTTCTCGACTGCGCTTGAAGCGAACGGAAACCGGGAACCAGCCTCATGACCGTCCGAACCCGTGTCATCCCCTGTCTCGACGTCGCCAACGGGCGCGTGGTGAAGGGCGTCAATTTCGTCGACCTCAAAGATGCGGGCGATCCGGTCGAGCAGGCGAAGCTGTATGACGCGGCGGGGGCGGACGAACTCTGCTTCCTCGACATCACCGCCACACATGAGGCACGCGGCACCATATTGGACGTGGTGCGGCGCACTGCCGAAGTCTGTTTCATGCCCGTCACCGTGGGCGGTGGCGTGCGCAGCACGGAGGACGCGCGTGCGCTGTTGCTGGCGGGGGCGGACAAGGTGGCGGTCAACAGCGCGGCGGTCGCGCGGCCCGAACTGGTCGCCGACATCGCCGACCGCTTTGGCGCCCAGTGCATCGTCGGTTCGGTCGATGCCCGCCGGGTGGCCGAGGGACGCTGGGAAATCTTCACCCATGGCGGGCGACAGCCGACCGGCATCGACGCGCTGGAACATGCACTGAGACTGGCGGAACTGGGCGCGGGCGAATTGCTGGTGACGTCGATGGACGGCGACGGGACCAAGGCAGGCTATGATCTGGAACTGACCCGGACCATCGCTGATGCGGTGTCGATCCCGGTGATCGCCAGCGGCGGGGTGGGCACGCTCGATCATCTGGTCGAAGGCGTGACGCGGGGCCATGCTAGCGCCGTTCTGGCCGCGTCCATATTTCATTTCGGCCAACACACTATTGCTGAAGCGCATCAGGCTTTGCGCGCCGCCGGCATCGCGGTGCGCGGCGGATAACCGCGACAAAGCGCCCTTTTTGTCGGGTTAATTTACATTTACCAAATATGGCAGTCAGGCGTTAACCATGTGTGCGCTGGAATAGCGTGATTCGCGATCGACTGGCACGCTCCCTGCACCATCCTCCGCATCCTTATCAGGGGTGAAGGAGGGAATAGAATGAATATGAACAAGATGTTGCTGACGCTGGGGGCCGCCACATTGATGGGGGCGGCTGCTACGCCGGCACAGGCAACCTGGGGTTGCTGGCTGAGCAAGAAGTGCGGCGGTTCCAGCAGCTCGGGCGGCAGCACCAGCACCGGTGGCAGCACGTCGACTGGCGGTTCTTCGTCGGGCGGTACGCCTACCCCGGTGCCCGAACCCGAACAGATGGCCCTGTTCGGCATCGGCGCGTCGGTTCTGATCGGCCGTATGGTCATTGCGAGCCGCAAGCGCAAATAATCGATTGACGGGTCGCGCGCAGGACGCTTGATGCAGGCCATGCGCGCGACCCTCTCTCACCTGGAACAGACCATTCGCCAGCGGCGGACGGCCGATCCATCGACATCCTATGTGGCCAAGCTGACCGCGCGTGGCCGGGGCAAGATCGCCCAGAAGGTCGGCGAGGAAGCGGTCGAGACGGTAATCGCCGCCATGGCGGACGATCGGGCCGAAGCGATCGGCGAAAGTGCCGACCTGATTTTCCATCTGATGATGCTGCTGGCCGATATGGACATTCCGTTCGATGCGGTTCTGGACGAACTGGACCGGCGCGAGGGCGTGTCGGGAATCGCGGAAAAGGCCGCTCGGCCCCGGGACTGACCACTGACCATCATCACCGGATAGATTTGACGCTCCCTGCGTTGATGCGTGCAATGCATATCGGAAAAGGGGGCTGACATGATTCGAATGCTGATCGGCGGGCTGGCAGGCGGGTTTGCCATGTTCATTACCGGGTTTCTGTTCTGGGGCACGCCGCTGAGCGCTCTGGCGATGAGCAGGGCGGGCGAACAGGACAGCGCCAATCTTCAGGCCGCGATGGCGCAGGCGCTGACCCCGACCGGCACCGGCGTCTATATCATCCCCGACCCGGCAAGCGCGCAGGGCACCATATTATATGGACGCGGGCCGGTGGCGCAGGTCTTTTACAATAGTGGCGGATTTCCGGTGATGGACGGCAGCGCTCTGATCGGCGGGCTGATATTATCGCTGGTGGTCGGTGTACTGATCGCGCTGGCGCTGCGCATGGCGCAGGCCGATTTTGCGGGCCGGGCGCGCCTGGCACTGATTTTCGCACTGGCCGGGGTGCTGTGGATGCATGTCGGACAGGCCGTTTTCAACCATGCGCCATGGCCCTATATCCTCTACCTCGCCTTCAGTGATTTCGTGGCGCTGGCCGCTGCGGGCCTGATTGCGGCGAAGATGATGGATAGCAAGGCGGTCGCCGCTCCTGCGTCCGAATCAACTGTGCATTAAAAGCGCATTGTCCTGCGCCATTCGCGCCATGCAGGCGGCGTGGCGGCGGGCGATGGCCATGCGGTCAGCACCATAGCCGCCGCCCATGGTGCTGGCGAGCGGAATGGCCCGGCCCCGCGCCTGCGCCATGACGAAATGATCGCGCGCAGCCAACCCGGCGTCGGTCAGCGACAGACGGCCGAGGCGATCGTCGCCATGGGTGTCGACCCCGGCCTGATAGAGGATGAGGTCGGGTGCGAAATCATCCAGGACGCGGGGCAGCATATCGCGCAGCATCGTAAGATAATCGGCATCGCCAGTGTCGTCGGGCAGCGCGATGTCGAGGGTGGAGTGCGCCTTGCGCACCGGAAAATTGCGTTCAGCATGAACCGACAGGGTGAAAATGTCGCCCCGCTCCGCCAGCAGCGAAGCGGTGCCGTCGCCCTGATGCACGTCGAGGTCGAGGATCAGTATGCGCGCCGCATCCCCCTCCGCAATCAAGCGGTTGGCGGCGATGGCAAGGTCATTGAACACACAATAGCCAGCGCCCGTATCGGCCAGCGCATGATGGCTGCCCCCCGCCGCGTTGGCGGCATAGCCATGGGCCAGCGCGAGCCGCGCCGCCGCCCATGTGCCACCGGGCGACAGACAGGCGCGACGCATTACCCGATCCGTAACGGGAAAGCCGATACGCCTTTCCTTGGCCACCGGAACGGTGAGGGTCAGCACTTCGTCGACATAATCGGGATCATGCACCGCCGCGATCCATTCGCGCGGCATGGGATCGGGACTGTGGATCGTCATGGCGATGCCGCTTTCACGCAAGGCGTCCATCACCAGTCCATATTTGTCGAAACGAAATTGCCCCTCATCTGTTGCAGGGGAGACATAAGCGGGATGATGAACAACGTGCAGCATGATCTTTTCCCACCATCGCGATTTAAACGATGGTCGTTTTGTTCTATCTGGTCCAGCATGAACCGTCCCGACATGATCCGTTTCCCGCTGATGGCGCTGATGGGCGCCGCCGCGATCCCTGCCGCCGCACAAAGTCCCGCTACGCCGCCGGTGATCGTGCCGACCCTGCCCGTGCCAGCCCAGGGACAGACTACGCCTCCGCCAGCACAGGTTCAGCCGACCCCGCCGGCCATCGTGACCCCGCCCCCCGTGCCGGTACCCGCCCTGTCGTCCGCGCAGGAGGCATGGGCGAATGACTGGCTGAAGACCGGCGTGGCGCAGGGTTTGATGGCGCGGCAAAAGTCCGCTCCCGCCTTGCATGGCCCCGCCCTGATCAGCGCTTTGATCGACCGGGCCAAGGCGCTCAGCACCGGGCGGGTCGATACCGCCGACTTCCTCGATATCTGGGCGCTGCGTCCCGGCGCGTTCGACCCGCGTCCCGCCCTTGCCAAGGCGGTGAGCGAAGACCGACTGCCGCAATGGGCCAATGGCCTGACCCCGCCCTGGGCAGGATATGACACGCTGCGCAAGGCGCTTGCCAAATATGAGGGGATTCGCGACCGGGGCGGCTGGCAAAACCTGACCAGCACGTCGCCCGAGGATGCGGTGCGCAAGCGCATCGCGCTGGAAGACCCGGCCGTCACCCCCGACGAACCGCTGGTCGATGTGCTGCAACGCGCGCAGCGCCGCTATGGGCTGGAACCGGATGGTCGGATGGGGCCGCGCACGCTGACCGCGCTGAACGTCAGCGTCGATGAACGCATCGCCGCGATCATGGCCAATATGGAACGGTGGCGCTGGATGCCCCGCACCCTGCCGGTCGACCGGGTGCAGGTGAATATCGCCGCCGCCGTACTGACGGTGTTCGAGGGCGACCAGCCGGTCAGTTCGATGCGCGCCGTCACCGGCAGCCCGGACAATGCGACGCCGATGCTGACGTCCAGCATCCATTCGATCGTGGTCAATCCGCCCTGGAACGTCCCCATGTCGATCGCCAAGCGCGAACTCTTCCCCAAGGGGCGCGCCGCGCTGGCCGCACAAGGGTATAAGATCGTCAAAACGCCCGAGGGCGGCGAACGTATCGTCCAGCCCGCCGGGCCGAACAGCGCGCTGGGGCGGTTGAAATTCGATTTCGCCAATCCCTTTGCCGTTTACCTGCACGACACGCCCAGCCGGGGCAAATTTTCCAGCTATGACCGGCTGGCCAGCCATGGCTGCATCCGGCTGGAAAAGCCGGTGGCGCTGGCGGAACGCTTTGTGGAGAGCGACCCGAACCTGAATGGTCAGATCCAGACGCTGATCGATCAGGGCAAGACGCAGCGCGTATCCCTGCCCAAGGATGTTGCCGTCTATCTGCTCTACTGGACCGCTTTCGCCAATAATAATGGCGTCGTCAGCTTCCGCGCGGACCCCTATGGCTGGGACAAGCTGCTGGCTGAAAAGATCGAGGCGTCGAGCCGCCGTGCCGACCCGACCGCTGCCCCCTCCCCCGCTATCGCATCGAAGGATTAAGCCCCATGCGCAAGATCGCCCTTATCGCCCTGACCAGCGCCCTCGCCCTCGCCGCCTGCGGCAAGAAGGAAGAAGAAGCGCCCGTGACCAACAATCTGGTCGAACCGCCAGTCGAAAATGTCATCATCGACGAACCGGATGCAGCGATGCCGATGCCGGAAAATAATGCCGTCGCGACTCCGGCCGCGCCGCCCCCGTCGATTTCGGAACAGCAGCAGATTCAGGATGATGCCGAAGCCACCGGCATGACGTCGCGCATTCAGGAAAGCGGCGAACAGAGCCAGTCCACCGACCAGTCGAGCGGTACGAGCGAATGAAGCCACCCGCCCCGGCCTTCAACCGGGGCGGCGGATTTGCTATATAGCGGCCATGGATCGCCGCAATTTTACGAAGTTCGCTTTAAGCGGACTCGCCTTTTCGTTTTTGTCGGACAGTATGGGACGGGCCGCATTGCCGACCGTGCCACAACCCGTCAGCCCGGTTCCGGTTCCCTCCGCCCCTGCGGTGCCGCCGACGCCCAGCGCCTTTGCAAATCAGCCCTATGCCGCATTGCTGGAACGGGCCAAAGCCGCGCTGGATGGGCATGCCCATGCCTTCACCCTGCGCGATCGCATGGCCATCGTCGATTTCGATGCCCCGTCAAAGGATATGCGGATGCACATCGTCGACCTGATCGGCGGGCAGAGCAGCAGCTATCTGGTGTCGCACGGGCGTGGGTCCGACCCGGCGCATAGCGGATTCCTGCATAGTTTTTCCAACGAACCCAATTCGCTGGCCAGCAGCCAGGGTGCGTTCAAGACGGGCGACATCTATGTCGGCCAGCATGGCCGGTCGATGCGCCTGATGGGCCTGGACCCGCACAATAATAATGCCGAGGCGCGTGCCATCGTCGTCCATGGCGCCGATTATGTGAGCGAGGATCATGTCGCCGCATGGGGCAAGTGCGGCCGGTCGGAAGGCTGTTTCGCGGTCGCCCCCCATCTGGTGCCACAGGTGCTGGGCCTGCTGGGTTCGGGGCGGATGCTCTACGCCGACAAGATCGGGCGGGGATAAGGCGAGGCCTTCCTCCCCCTGAAAAAGGGGAGCGTTACGACAATCCCCTGTCGTTCCCGCGAGGGCGGGAACCCCTCTCCCTACGCTACATCAAGGCGATAAGTCCGGAGATAGATTCCCGCCTTCGCGGGAATGACGACGACCTGGATGCAGGCGTGAATTTCGCGATGATCCTCCTGCGGGGGGAGGATGAACAGATATGCGGTGCGGGGATAAGAAAAGGGCCGGTGTTTCCGCCGGCCCTTTCTGATTCGTCACACTGGCTGTGCGTGTCGCGCTTACTGGCCGCCCTGGGGGGGCGTACCCTGCGGCGGGGCGCCTGCGCCCTGCTGCATCATCTGCTGCATCTGCATCAGTTCCGCGCGCGACTTGAAATCATGCAATTCGACGTCGAACACCAGCACCGAACCGGCCGGGATCGGGCCGGCGGCCTGATCACCATAGCCAAGCTGCGGCGGAATCCACAGGCGGTACTTACCGCCCTTCTTCATCTTCTGAAGACCTTCGGAAAAACCGGGGACCACGCCGTCGATCGGCATGGGTGCCTGCGGATTTTCGTCGAAGACGGTACCGTCGAGCAGCGTGCCCTTATAGCCCACCAGAGCCACGTCGGCCGTGGTCGGGCTGGCGCCGGTGCCTTCCGAAAGAACCTTATACTGAAGGCCCGATTCGGTCGTCACCACGCCGTCCTCATGCGCGTTGTGCGACAGGAAGGACGAAGGCGTTGCTTCGACATGCATCTGCCCCGCCCATGCAAGACCGCCGGCGGCCAGTGCAATCGCGGCCACGCCAACCCAGAGCCGCGTCAGCGAACCCTTGGCGATAGGACGAAGGGGAACGGCTGTCGTGGACATGGCGATGCGTCTCGCAATTATGGACGGGGATGTTCAGCGAAGAAAAGGCGGGGCGAACGAACGCGCCCCGGCCCTTTTAAAGGCGTACCTTAACGGACGCCGTCACGCTCGGCGCGCTTGCGCTCCATCTTGCGCGCGCGGCGCACAGCGGCAGCCTTTTCACGAGCGCGCTTTTCCGACGGCTTTTCGTAATGACGGCGCAGCTTCATTTCGCGATAGACGCCTTCACGCTGCAGCTTCTTCTTGAGCGCCCGCAGCGCCTGGTCGACATTATTGTCGCGAACGATGATTTGCATAAGTCCGTCAATCTCCAATCGAAAACGCATGGTCGCCAGGATTTCGAAAATCCGTCCCGACAGGCCAAACGAATAGCAAAGCCAGTGAGTCGTCGCAGGCCCCCCTGCGCCGTGTGGGCCGCGCCCTACCAGCAGAGTCGCGCAAATTCAACCCTAAAGCCCATATCTCGACAAAGGCAGATTATCGGCGGATAGTGTCGGTTATGAGAAAGGCCCGATGAGAGGCCCATAAAATGAGAGGATTGCCATGGCAACCGCCGCACGTGCGCCAAGTATGTCCGCCGCAGAATGGGAAGCGCGCCAGCAACTGGCCGCCTGTTACCGCATATTCGACCATATGGGATGGTCGGAACTTATCTATAACCACATCACCCTGCGCGTTCCGGGCGAGGAGGATGCTTTCCTGATCAATCCTTTCGGCCTCAGCTACCGCGAGGTGAAGGCGTCCAATCTGGTGAAGATCGATATTGACGGGCAGGTGTTGGACGGCAGCCCCTATCCGGTCAATCGCGCGGGTTTCATGCAGCACAGCCTGTTCCATCGCCACCTGCCCGACGCCCATTGCATCATCCATACCCACACCACGGCAGGCATGGCGGTGAGCGCGACGGAGGAAGGGCTGCTCCCGATCAGCTTCTATGCCGCCGCCTTCATCGGCCAGATTGCTTATCATGACTTTGAAGGCGTCACGATTCGGCCGGAGGAGGGCGAGAGGCTGATCGCGCATCTGGGCGACAAGCGGGTGATGATGCTGCGCAATCATGGGACGCTGGTGATGGCGCCAACTCTGCCATGGGCGTTTCTGAAACACTGGTCGCTCCAGCGCGCCTGTGAGGTGCAGGTCGCCGCCTGCGCCGCAGGGACGCCAGCGATCATCCCGCCCGAGGTGATCGCCGTGCATCAGCGCGATCTGGCGGGCATGCAGCTACCCGTCGGGCCGGGCGTGCCGGATTTTCAGGCGATGCTGCGGGAGATCGACCGGATCGACAGTAGCTGGCGGGATTAACGCAGCTTACCCATAGCCCCCGCCGCCCGGCGTCTCGATAACGAAGACGTCGCCCGGTTCCAGCGCTGCGCCATCGGTGGAACCGAGCGTTTCAATGCGTCCGTCCGCCCGCTCCACCCGGTTGCGGCCGACATCGCCAGGCGCGCCACCCGCAAGGCCGAAGGGCGGCACGATGCGCCGGTTGGACAGGATGCCCGCCTGCATCGATTCGAGGAAGCGGACGCGGCGCAGGCCGCCGTCGCCGCCGCGATGCCGCCCGGTCCCGCCCGATCCGGCGCGAATCGAAAATTCCTCCAGCAGGACGGGGAAGCGGCTTTCCAATATTTCGGGGTCGGTCAGGCGGCTGTTGGTCATGTGCGTCTGAACCACGGGCGCGCCATCATAATCCGGCCCCGCGCCCGATCCGCCCGCGATCGTCTCATAATATTGGTGGCGGTCATTGCCGAAGGTGAAATTGTTCATCGTCCCCTGTGCGCCCGCCATGACGCCCAGCGCGCCGAACAGGGCGTCGGTGACGACCTGACTGGTTTCCACATTGCCCGCGACCACGGCGGCGGGATGACGGGGACGCAGCATCGATCCTTCGGGGACGAGGATGGAGATGGGCTTGAGGCAGCCGTCATTCATCGGCACAGCTTCGTCGATCAGGGTCCGCACGACATAGAGGACGGCGGCGCGCACGACCGAAAGCGGGGCGTTGAAATTGCCGGGAAGCTGATCCGACGACCCGGAGAAATCGATGGTGGCAGAGCGATGCTGACGGTCGAGCGTCACGCGGACGCGCACGGTCGCGCCATCGTCCATCGCATAGCGGAATTCACCATCGGACAGGTTGCCGATCAGGCGGCGCACGGCGGCCTCCGCCTGATCCTGCACATGGCCCATATAGGCAGCGACCATAGCCGTGCCGTAAAGGGCGCTGATGCGGTGCAATTCGCTCGCCCCTTTGGCGCAGGCGGCGATCTGGGCCGACAGGTCGGCGATATTCTGATCGATGTTGCGCGCGGGCCATGGGCCGGAACCGAGCAGGGCGCGAATGTCGCCTTCGCGGAAATCGCCGCGATCCACCACCAGCAGATTGTCGAGGATGATCCCCTCTTCCTCCACCGAGCGGCTGTTCGGCGGCATGGAGCCGGGGGTGATGCCGCCAATATCGGCATGATGACCGCGCGCCGCGACGTAGAAGGACGGGGCGGCATCCTGCCCATCGACAAAGACCGGCATGACGACGGTCACGTCGGGCAGATGCGTGCCGCCGTCATAGGGCGCGTTGAGCGCATAGACGTCGCCCGGCTGCATGCCGCGCCCGTCGATCGGCGCGCCGTCATCGCCTGTGCCACGTCGTCGCATGATGGTGCGGATGCTGTCGCCCATGCTGCCCAGATGCACCGGCATATGCGGGGCGTTCGCGACCAGATTGCCCGCCGCGTCGAATAGCGCGCAGGAAAAATCGAGCCGTTCGCGAATATTGACGGAGGAAGCGCTGTTCTGAAGCGCGGCGCCCATTTCCTCGGCAATGGCCATAAACAGCCCGCCCATCACCTCCAGCCGGACCGCATCGACGGCATGCGCGTCGCCACTGTCGGGTTTGGGTCGGGGGATATGGCGAGTGAGGATGAGGTTGCCGATGGCGTCGATGCGCGCACGCCAGCCCGGCTCGACCGCCGTGGTGGACACAGGATCGATGATCAGTGCAGGCCCGTCAATCAGGCTGTCGGCGGACAGGCCGGCACGGTCGTGGACAGGCGCATCCTGCCCCGCATAATCGACCTGCGCGGCCGGTGGCGCGGCCTGTGCCGCGATCTGCACGATGTCCTCCATCGCTTCGCGCGTGTCGGCGATCGCCTCCACCCGGATCATGTCGATCAGAACGGCGCCCTTGCCATCGAAGCCGAAACGGGCGCGATGCTGCGCTTCGAAATCGGCGCGCATCGCGCCTTCCGGTCCCAGCGGGACGTCGAACAGGCTGTCGGTCCCCGCATGGCGCAACCGGGCCATGATCTCCACCCTGTCGGCATCGGGCAGGTCGGCGCGCACCTCATCGCTCAGGGCAGCGACGGCGCGATCCACCTCGTCCTGCGCCTCCCCACCCAGCGGCAGAGCCAGCGTGCGTTCGCGCACCGCGCGGCGATCGGCCAGACCCATGCCATAGGCGGACAGGACGCCGCCCAGCGGATGGATCATCACCCGATCCATGCCCAGCGCATCGGCGACGAGGCAGGCATGTTGCCCGCCCGCCCCACCGAAGCTGGCGAGCGTATAGCGCGCCACATCATGGCCGCGCGCGACGGAGATGCGCTTGATCGCATTGGCCATGCTGGCGACGGCGACGGCGATGAAGCCCTGCGCCGCGTCACGCGGGGTCATGATGCGGCCGGTGTCACGCTCCACCTGCGCGCAGATGTCGGCAAAGCGCGCCTCGACCGCCGCAACGTCCAGCGGCTGATCGCCGTTCGGGCCGAACAGGCTGGGGAAGAAAGCGGGCTGTATCTTGCCCAGCATGACGTTGCAGTCGGTGATGGTCAGCGGTCCGCCACGCCGATAGCAGGCCGGCCCCGGCACCGCGCCCGCGCTTTCCGGGCCGACACGAAATCGCCCATCGACGAAGGAACAGATGGAGCCACCGCCCGCCGCGATAGTATGTATCCGCATCATCGGCGCGCGCAGCCGCACGCCCGCCACCTTCGCCTCATTGTCGCGCTCATAGGCGCCGGCATAGTGCGAGACGTCGGTCGACGTGCCGCCCATGTCGAAACCGATGACTTCGCCGAAACCGGCCTGCTCCGCCGTACGGGCAAGGCCAACGATGCCGCCTGCCGGGCCGGACAATATGGCATCCTTGCCCCGGAACAGATCGCCACTGGTCAGGCCACCGCTCGACTGCATGAACAGCATGTCCGCCCGCTCGCCCAGCGCGGCACGCAGGCCACCGACATAGGCACGCAGCACGGGCGAGAGATAGGCGTCGGCCAGCGTCGTGTCGCCACGCCCGATCAGGCGGATGAGCGGCGCGACGTCATGGCTGGCGCTGATCTGGGTGAAACCGATGTCGGCGGCGATGGCGGCAATCCGTCGTTCATGGTCGGGATAGCGATAGCCGTGCATCAGCGCGATCGCGACGGCGCGCAGTCCACGGTCATAAGCGGCCTGCAAGGCGGCGCGGACGGCGTCCTCATCCAGCGAGCGCAAGATCGTGCCGTCGGCCATGATCCGCTCGTCCATTTCGGCGACTTCGGCATGGAGAGGATCGGGCAGACGGATCGCGCGGGCGAACAGATCGGGCCGTTCCTGCGTGCCGATGCGGATAGCGTCGCGAAAACCGCGCGTGATCGCCAGCAGCACAGGCTCACCCTTGCGTTCCAACAGGGCGTTAGTGGCGATGGTGGTGCCGATGCGCAGCGCACAGGATGGAATTGCTCCCTTACCTGCCCCCGTCAACCGGCGCACCGCCTCCACCGCGGCATCGGCATAGCGTTCCGGGTCGCTCGACAGCAATTTTACGGTGTGCAGCCGCCCGTCGGGGTCACGCGCCACCACATCGGTAAAGGTGCCGCCACGGTCGATCCAGAATTGCCAGTCCATGGGCCGGGTGATGGCGGGCGCGAACGGAATTGGCAAGCGGACGCCGTACGGCAATTGTAGTGATGCGGATGTTTACCGTTTCGATTATGAACCATTTTACCGATCAGGGTTAATGGCTCAATCCATCATCGTCCCGTTTGCTGGGGAGAGCAGACCCGTGACTGCCATGACCACCAACGCCGAATTCCTGATTGCCGATATTGCAGATGCCGTGACGGTGCGTTCCATAGCCCCCGAAACGCGATCCTTTGCGGTTTCCATACCCGCGCCCACGCCGTCAGAACCGGTCGTCGGCGGCCTGATCCGCGCATTGCCTTTGGCTTTGGCTGTCGGCGTCGCCTTATGGGCGCTGGTCGCTGTCGCCATCGCGATGGCATAGGGCGTATTCCGGAATTTTTCGGGGGGCGCGGAAGCCGCTTGCTCTGAACCCTGCTATTCAGCATGAGAGGCGGCATGCCCGCCATGCGTCCCGAACGTTCCGTCATTCTGCTCTTTGCCGCGTTGCTGACCTTGCTGGTCGCGGCGAGCGGCACCTATTGGCTGTATCGGAGCCAGCAGGACAGTGCGCGATGGATCACCCATACGCTGCGGGTGGAAAATCGCCTGTCTACCTTGCTCTCTCAGGTACAGGCCGCAGAAAGCAGCCAGCGCGGTTTTCTGCTGACGCGCGAACCGGAATTTCTGGTCCCCTATAATGAGGTGAAGGACCAGTGGGTCGCCAGTATTGCGACCCTGCGCAACGAGGTGCGCGACAATCCGCCACAGGCACAGGCGGTCGATATTCTCAGTCGCATGATCACCCGTCGCATGGACCAGATGCAGGTCGGCATCGACCGGCAACGCATGGGGCGGCGTGTCGACAATATTCTGATCGCGCGCGGATATAAGATGATGTCCGAAATCCGTGGCCATGTTGCCGCGATGAAGGCGCGCGAAGAACATTTGCTGGCGCAGCGCAGCCGGCATGGCGCTCGGCTCAGCGCGCTGGTATCGAGCGGTATGGCGCTCAGTGCCGCGCTCATCATCCTGATGGGCTTCATGGCGCTGCGCACCGCACGCCGCCGCACGCTGGAAGCGGTCGAGGCGGGACGCGCGCTGCGCGCTGCCAATGAGCAGCTGATCGTGGAAGGGAAAGAGCGGGAAGCCGCGCAGGCCCAGCTGCGTCAGGTGCAGAAGATGGAATCCATCGGCCAGCTCACCGGCGGCATCGCCCATGATTTCAACAATATGCTGGCCATCGTCATCGGATCGCTCGACATCGCGCGGCGGCGGCTGGGCGAGGATGGCGACCCGCGCGTCATCAAGGGCATCGACAATGCCGCTGAAGGCGCGCAGCGCGCCGCGCAACTGACCGCCCGTCTGCTCGCCTTTTCCCGGCAACAGCCATTGGAACCGCACCCCACCGACCTCAACAAGCTGGTCGGTGGCATGTCGGAACTGCTGCGCCGGACCATCGGTGAGGATATGCGGGTGGAAACCGTGCTGGCCGGCGGCCTGTGGCGCGCGGCGATCGACCCCAGCCAGCTTGAAAATGCGATATTGAATCTGTGCGTCAATGCGCGCGATGCGATGCCGGGCGGCGGACGGGTCACGATCGAGACGGCGAACGCGCATCTGGACGACGCCTATTGCGCCGCCCATGACGAGGTTTCGCCGGGGCAATATGTAATGGTATCGGTCACGGATACCGGCACCGGCATGCCGCCCGAAGTGGTAGAGCGGGCGTTCGACCCCTTCTTTACCACCAAGGGCGTGGGCAAGGGCACGGGCCTTGGCCTCAGCCAGGTATTCGGCTTCATCAAACAGTCGCACGGCCATGTGAAAATCTATTCAGAGCCGAGCCAGGGCACGATCATCAAAATGTATCTGCCACGCCATTATGGCGAGGACAGCATCGTGGGCGGCTATGCCGCGCCCGCGCCCGAAACCCTGCCGCGCGCGCAAGGCGAGGAAATCATCCTGCTGGTCGAAGATGAAGAACGGGTCCGGCACATGTCGGCCGATTCTCTGCGCGAACTGGGCTATACCATCGTGCAGGCGTCGGACGGGGAGCAGGCGCTGGCCATGCTGACCATCCAGCCGCGCATCGACATGATCTTCACCGACATCGTCATGCCCGGCATCAACGGCCGGGTGCTGGCCGACCGCGCGCGCGAAACACGTCCGGACATGAAGGTGCTGTTCACCACCGGCTATACCCGCAACGCCATCGTCCATAACGGCATGCTGGACCCCGGCGTCGCCTTCCTCGCGAAACCCTTTACGCTCGACCAGTTGGCGGTGAAGGTGCGGCAGGTGCTGGACGGGGAATAGGCGCGGGCGATTGCTGCGTGGTTGCCCGGCTCTCAAATGGCCATTTGGGGTGAGTCCAGGACGGTCAGACTACGTCATGCTGAACTTGTTTCAGCATCCATCCAGCGGCCCAATCCATTGTACAAATTGGATAAATAGATCCTGAAACAAGTTCAGGATGACGTCCCTCTCAACGGCTTAGCTATGGCCGATTTTCAACTGTCCGACTTACCCCCGCATCCCTAAGCCCAGAATGTTGCCAGCTTCTGCACCGACGCCTCGGCCGCTGCCCGGTCCGGTTCTTCATTGGCGTCGCCATAGCCGAACCATTCGTCCGTCCCGACATCCTGCACGACGATACCGTCGCGGCGCGCCAGCATGGACAAGCCATCATAATAGACGCCAAAGGTCAGGCCCGGCTGCGGGATGAGCCAGGCGATCTGCCCACGCACCGGCACGATGCTCTCGTCGCGCCACAAGGCACGCGCGCCATAGCCGGTGCAATGGATGATCGATCGCTGTTTCAGCTTCGTCACATCGCCCGGTTCGTGAAATTCCATCGGCACGATCCGCCCGCCCGCAATCAGGAAATCATTGGTGAGTTGGTGCATCAGGTCCGCGACGTTGAAAGTCAGCGAACTGCTGCGCCGGGCATAAGCGGCGCGGAAGGGATGCGTGCCAGACGGCAGCTCCACGCTGCGCGGCGTGATGTCGCGCAATCGCTGTTCCAGGCGCAGGAACGTGTCAGGGCGCGGCGGGCCGACCGGCGCATGTTCGGGTCGGCGTCCCTCCCATGGCGCATCCGCCAGAACATAGCGGTCGGTCCATTCGACCGGGCTGCCGGGCAAACCGAGCAAGCCCTGATAATGCTGGAAAGAAGCACGGGCCATGCTTTCCCAACGGTCGCCAAAACCCGGATCGGCCGCTTTTTCCATCGCGATCCGGCTGTCGGGCGTCCAGCTTCCCGTCGCGCGGGCGGAACGGACGAGGGGAAATTGCTCCTTGGCATAGATGGTGACGCTGGCCCCGGCACGCTGCGCCGTCAGCGCCGCCGTCAGGCCCAGCGCGCCCGCGCCGATCACCGCCACGTCATGCACACCGTCGGCCATGGCCATCGCCACCGCAATCTGCGCCGATCCCCAACTGAGCGACCAGCCGCTGCCACCATGGCCATAATTATGGACGACGCGCTTGCGGCCCACTTCCTCCACCTCGATGCGGGGTCCGGCGGGGCGGAAGGGGCGCAGGCAGACGGTTGTGCGAAAGATGCGGTCGACACTCGCCCGAACCGGCTCCACCCCGGCCAGCGGCACGAAGGGTGTCGCCGCACCAGCAACACCCGCCAGCGGCAGCGCACCCATGGTGCCGATGCCGCGTCCCAGAAAAGCCCGCCTGTCCATCGCCCTGCCCCTTTTCGGTTTGCTTGCTCCTGCCTGTCATAACGAAGCGCTGTCGCAAAGCCGCCTACTGATCGAGGTTATAGACAATGGTACCGCGCGAACATATCATGAACGATATGGTGCAACTATCCACCCGGCAGAAATTGGAGATTTTGGCGGATGCCGCCAAATATGATGCGTCCTGCGCGTCTTCGGGAACGACGAAGCGGGATTCGCGTGGTGGCAAGGGGGTTGGATCGACCGAAGGGATGGGCATTTGCCACGCCTATGCACCCGATGGCCGCTGCATTTCCTTGCTGAAAATCCTGCTGACCAACAGCTGCATCTTCGATTGTCATTATTGCATCAACCGCCGGTCGAGCGACGTGCGCCGCGCCCGCTTCACCGCTGCTGAAGTGGTCGACCTGACGCTCAGCTTCTATCGCCGCAATTATATCGAGGGGCTGTTCCTGTCGTCAGGCATCATCCGATCGTCCGACTATACGATGGAGCAGATGGTCGAGGTCGCGCGATCGCTGCGCGAGGATCATGATTTTCGCGGCTATATTCACCTGAAGACGATCCCCGACGCCGACCCGGAGTTGATGCGGCTGGCCGGACTGCATGCCGACCGCCTGTCGATCAACGTCGAATTGCCGACGCAGGCGGGGCTGCGAAAGCTGGCACCCGAAAAGGATGGCGGACGCATCGAAAGCGCGATGGGCCGGATGCGGACGGAGATGGAGGAAGGGCAGGAAGCCAGACGCAAATATCGCAGCGCGCCACGCTTTGCACCCGCTGGCCAGTCGACCCAGATGATCGTCGGCGCGGACGAGGCGGACGACCGCGCCATCATCACCCGCGCCAGCAGCCTGTATGACCGGCATCGCCTGCGCCGTGTTTATTACAGCGCCTTTTCCCCCATCCCCTCGCCCAGTGCGGTATTGCCCCTCAAACGCCCACCGCTGCTGCGCGAACACCGGCTTTATCAGTCGGACTGGATGATGCGCTTTTACGGTTATGAAGCGCAGGATGTGGCGGCAGCGACCGATCCGGCGACGGGGTGCCTGCCACTCGACATCGATCCCAAGCTCGCCTGGGCCTTGCGGCATCGCGCGACCTTTCCCGTGGACGTCAACCGCGCACCGCGTGAAATGCTGCTGCGGGTGCCGGGTCTGGGGGTAAAGGCGGTGGATCGCATTCTGGCCAGTCGGCGCCATCGCCGGCTGCGGCTGGACGACGTGGCCCGGCTCACCACGTCGGTCAAAAAGATTCGCCCCTTCCTGATCGCGGCGGACTGGCGGCCGGTCGGACTGGCGGAACGGGCTGACCTGCGCGCCATGCTGGCCCCTCCCGCACGGCAACTTTACCTTTTTGCCTGAAATCTGCGTTTTTCGGGTTGATCCGGTGGTGCGAACATGATTGTCTGGAAACGAGCCAGCAAGGGAGACAATGGGTCTTGGCGACAGCGTTCCAAAATCGCGCCTATCACCGCAAGAGCTTCGCCAAGCGGATCGGTTCGCATCTGGCGGGCGCCCTGCTTGTCTTCTGCCTCGCCCAGATTTTCATTGTGTCGAAAATGGGCGGATCGCTCATCCTGCATCTGGGTGTCATCGTGGCTATCGGCGGTTTTGCCATTGCTGCGCGTGGACTGGAACATCGCTGGCAAATGCTGGAGCAGGGCGGTTTGTCGGAAGGTGGCCTTGCGGTGCGGTTCCGCCGCGACGTGCTGCAATTGTGGGGTGCAAGCATTCTGGGCGCGCTGCTGTGGATACCCGTCACCATCATCTTCCGCTTCCTGTTCGGATAAATCCCGCCCTGCCGGAAGATCGGCCATCGGATCGGGCATAGACCCGGACCCATTTCCTTTGATCGTCGTTGTCCTTCCTCAAACGAGGAGGATTATTCATGGCCAATGCGACGATTTTCGACCGCCTGAAACAGGACCACGACGCCCATCGCCAGTTGTTCGCCAAGATGGCGGATGCGGAAAAGGACGAGCAGCTTCGGAAGCTGTTCGAGCAGTTCGTCGTGGAAGTGTCGGCGCATGCCGCCGCCGAAGAAGAAACCCTCTACGCCACTATGCTGGCGCGACCGGACCTGCGCGAGGATGCACAGCACAGCGTATCGGAACACAAGGAAATCGACGATTATTTCGAAGAGCTGGCCGACCTCAAATTCAATGGCGATGCCTGGCGCAAAAAGTTTGCCGAGATGAAGAAGCGCTACCTCCACCATATCGAGGAGGAAGAGGAAGAGATGTTCCCGGACGCCGCCAAGGATTTAAGCGCCGAAGAAGAAGAGAAGTTGGGCAAGCTGTTCGCCAAGCGCAAGCCCGCCGAACTGGAACGGGCGAAAGCCGACAACTGACGGATCTGCCATGCACCGCGTCACGCTGACCGCGCCCGACGATTTTGACGGGTGGCGGGCGGCGGCGCGGCGGTTAGTAGTCGCCGGGGTCGATCCGGCCGATGTCCTGTGGTCGCTGCCCGATGAGAGTGACGACCTGTTCGGTGCCATGGCCGGTGACGACGATCTGCCACCTGAGCGGGGGAGCGCGGAATTTTCGGTCCCTCGCGCCTTCGTCGATCTGGCGCAGAGCGCAATCCTGCACCGGGCGCCGGAACGCTTTTCCTTGCTCTATGCGCTGTTGTGCCGGGTGCGGGCGCGCCCCGGCACAATGGAGGATCGTGCCGATCCGTTGCTGGGCCGGATAGAGGCGCTGGCCAAGACGGTGCGGCGCGACATCCACAAGATCCGGGCCTTCGTCAGGTTTCGCGCGGTGGAAGACCCGCAAGGTACCCGCTTCGTCGCCTGGTTCGAGCCGGACCATCATATCGTCCGCGCCAATGCAGGCTTTTTCGCTCGCCGATTTGCAACCATGCGCTGGTCGATCCTGACCCCGGAAATTTCGATCCATTGGGATGGCGACACGTTGCAGGAAGGACCGGGCGCGACGCGCGGCGAGGCAGGGCCGGACGAAGACCCGGTGGAGGGGCTGTGGCGCGGCTATTATGCCGCCATCTTCAACCCTGCCCGGTTGAAGACGCGGGCGATGATGTCGGAAATGCCGAAAAAATATTGGCGCAATTTGCCGGAGGCATCGCTGATCCCCGAACTGGTCGCGGGTGCGCAGGCCCGCGAAGCGGCGATGATCGCGACTGCACCGGCATCACCCCGGCGTGCAAATCCGCCGCCATCACAAGCTAAAGACTCTGGCGCTGCATGGCGCGCGCTGCGCGATGCAGCGAAGGACTGCATCCGATGCCCGCTGCACCGGGACGCGACGCAGATGGTGTTTGGCGAGGGACCGGTCGATGCACCGTTGATGTTTGTCGGCGAACAGCCCGGCGATCAGGAAGATCTGGCGGGGCGCCCCTTCGTCGGGCCGGCGGGGCAATTGTTCGACGATGCGCTGGCGCAGGCCGGCATCGACCGCAGCCACGCCTATGTCACCAACGCGGTCAAACATTTCAAATTTCAATGGCGGGGCAAACATCGCCTGCATCAAGGCCCGAATGCCGGCGAGATCGAAGCATGCCGGTGGTGGCTGGACAGAGAACGAGCGATCGTGCGGCCGCGCCTGATCGTGGCGTTGGGGGCCAGCGCCGGGCGCGCGATACTGGGCCGGGCGGTCACGATTGCGCGGGTGCGCGGGCAAGCCATAACGATGGAGGATGGGTCGCAGCTCTGGGTGACGGTGCATCCCAGCTATCTGCTGCGCCTGCCCGATGCGGGGAGGCGTGCGGAGGAGCAGACCCGTTTCGTGGAAGATTTACGCCTGGTGGGATCAATGCTCTGAAAGCGGCGAATGCGGAACGGCCGCAGTCCATGGCCGTTCCGCACCCCTATTCCCTGCGAAGAGGGAAAAGCCGATTTGGACGGCAGGACGCGCCCGGCGCGCCCTACCCGTCCTTTATCGCATCAGAATTTTGCGACCACGCCCGCCATCGGGCGGATCGAGCGGAAATTGCCGAACGTGTCTGCCTGAACGCGCAGGCGAATATTGCTGCTCTGGGCCGATCCGCCCATATCGGCAGGCGACAATTCGATGCCTGCGCCATAGGTGGTGCCATGGAAATCCGGGCTGTCGGGGCCGAGCGCATCAAAATTCACCCAGCGATAGCCGACCTTGCCAAAGATCAGGCTGTCTTTACCCGCCTTGATACCGGCGCGGCCCGCGACGCCATATTCCCAGTCAATGTCGCCCGAGATGCCTTTGGACGCCGTGCCTTCGACGCCGACGACCAGCGGGCCTGCGACATTATAGTTCACGCCGGCGACGCCTTCGACCATGCGCCCCTTATAACCGACGGGAGGAATGCCTTCCTTGCCGGTTTCGCTGTCATAATTGTCGACGCCGCCCATCACGCCGACATAGGGTTCGATGCGGCGGGTGGAGGTAGCGCCTTCGTCCTGCGCCATGGCGGCGGCGGGAATGAGAGACGCGACGGCGGCTGCCGTGAGAAGCATGAATTTCATGGGGCGATACCCTTTTTCTATAGGAGATGTTGCAGCGGTTTGGACCCGCCGGGACGATCGGGCGCTGCAAGCGCTGCCATGTCGTCGGGGGGATAATGACCGGCGATGGGGTAAGGTTTCCGCACAAAATCGGAAAAAACGGACAAATGACGATTATGTGACGGAAAGGACACGCTTTCTGTCATTGCGATGAACGAAAGTCTCCCTATCTGAACAAGAGATAAACGGGAGTGGAAAGCAGCGTTTTTCATTCACCACCAATTCAAGCTGGCCACGTTACGCCCGCATCAGATGATTAGAGGAGACAGGCGATGACGGGCATCCGACATCGGTTTCTGGTGGCGATAGGTTTGGCTGGAGCGCTGGCGCTGGGCGGATGCGCCTATGACGATGGTTATGGCTATGGCGGCGTCAGCGTGGGTAGCGGCTATTATGGCGGCGGTGGCTATTACGACCCCTATTATGGCCCCGGCTATTATCAGCCGGGCCTGTATAGCGGCTGGTATGACGGCTTTTATTATCCAGGCAGCGGCTATTATGTCTATGATCGGGGTGGCCGTCGGTCGCGCTGGAACGATGGGCAGCGGCGCTATTGGGAAGCGCGCCGGGCCGAACATCGGGGGGATCGTGGCCGTGGCCCCGACCGGTGGCAGGGACGCCCGGACGGCAATAATGGTCGTGGCGATGGCCAGGGCAACAACTGGAACCGCCCACGCCCACCACAGGGCACGCCCGGTGGCGATCCCGGCCGTGGCGGCTGGCGTGGCAATGACGGCAACCGCCCGCCACAGGCGACGCAACCGCGTCCGCAGGGTGAATGGGGCAATCGGCAGACGCCATCATTCCGAACGCCGCAGGCGACACAGCCGCGCCCCCAACGGCAATGGAATAACGGCCCGACGCCCTCGTTCCGCGCGCCCAGGTCTTCCGGCGGCGGTGCGGGACGCGATCGGGCGCCGCGGGTTCGTCCTAATTAATATCTAATTTGATGCGAGGTGGAATGAAGAGGGGTTGGCTTTCGACTATCGCATTGCTTCCCATCCTGCTCGTCGCGGCGTGCGACGGGCGGGAGGAAAACGCGATCAACAATCTGGCCAATGGCGCAAATGCCGCGCAGTTGGAAAATAATGTGCGGGCTGAGGCGATGGCGGTGATGGAACCGCTGGCACCGCCAGCGCCCGGCACGCCCGGCGGCCTGCCCGACGATCGCACGCCCATCATCGAAGGGACGATCGACCCCGACAGCGGTCAAGGCGCAGCGCAGGTGGTGCAGGGCTATTTCGGCCTGCTCGAAAGCAAAAAGTTCGAGGACGCGCAGGATCTGTGGGATCAGGAAGGCGCCATCGGATCGCAGGATGACGCGCATTTCGTCTCACGTTTCCGGGGTTTTTCCGAAATTCACGCGAATATCGGCGCGCCGAGCGAGCCGGAGGGCGCCGCTGGATCGACATTCGTGACCGTTCCGGTGCAGGTCTATGGCCGGATCGCCGCCAATGGGAAACCCTGGTACGCACTGCGTCAGGTGACGTTGCGCCGGATCAATGATGTGCCGGGATCGACCGCAGACGATCGGCGTTGGCACATCGAATCCATCGCCAACTACACGCCACCGCCTGTCGAAGAGCGGGAGGCCATTTCGATGACCGACGGCATGGCCACCAAGAAATAAAGGCAAAATAAAAGCTCCGGTTCGCCATCGAACCGGAGCTTTTTAAAGGGAAGCGCCCCATCGGCGGGCACCCATCCTGTTATCAGGCAACGGTCGCCTTGACGATCTTGCCCGGCGTGCGCGGCGGCTCACCCTTGGGCAGGGCGTCGACATATTCCATGCCCGACGTCACTTCGCCCCAGACGGTGTACTGGCCGTCAAGGAAGGTCGCATCGTCGAAGCAGATGAAGAACTGGCTGTTGGCGCTGTTCGGGTTCATCGCGCGGGCCATGGAGCAGACGCCACGGACATGCGGTTCGCGGCTGAATTCCGCCTTGATGTCGGGCAGCTTCGACCCGCCCATGCCGGTGCCGGTCGGATCGCCGCCCTGCGCCATGAAGCCGGGGATGACGCGGTGGAAGACGACGCCATCGTAGAAGCCGTCCTTGGCCAGCGTGGCGATGCGTTCGACATGGCCGGGGGCCAGATCGGGCCGCAGCTTGATGACGACATCGCCGCCACTGTCGAGGGAAAGGGTCAGAGTTTCGTCGGCCATGGGAAATCCTCTCTTGCCGGGGATGATCGTAAACGCCCCATATAGAGGCTCCCGCCCGCGATGGAAGTTTCTTGTACAAGAAGCATGATCGGTTCGCCTTCCCCCTTCGCAATTCGCCCCATTGCATTTCCATGGTGCATGGGCGAAAGCAGCCCCATGTTACAGGAACCGGACAGTAGGGGGCGCCATGAGCGAGCGCGGCGAATTTGCCGAACCCCTGACGCATGGGGACGATACTGACGAAGCGATCCTGGAACCGGCCGAAGCGAGCCGGGACGAGGATGACCGTCTGAAACCCGAATTTCTGTCCGCCGTGCTGGATGCGGTGGAGGATGGCGACAGCGAGACAGCGCGCGATCTGGTGTCGCCGTTGCATCCCGCCGACATTGCCGACCTTCTGGAACTCACCCCGTCCGAACGGCGCGCCGATGTGGCCGCGGCTCTGGGCGATCTGGTGGGTGCTGAAGTCTTATCCGAACTCAATGATTATGTTCGCGACGACCTGATCGGTGCATTGGCGCCCGAACAGGTTGCCGAATTCGCCGCCGAACTCGATACCGACGACGCCGTCGCCATCATCGAGGATATGGAGGAGGCCGACCAGCAGGCCGTCCTCGACGCGATGGAGCCGGAAGATCGCGCCGCCATCGAAAGCGCGCTGTCCTACCCCGAAGAATCCGCCGGCCGTTTGATGCAGCGCGATCTGGTCGCGGTGCCGGAACATATGACCGTCGGGCAGGTCATCGACTATCTGCGCGACAATAATGACCTGACCCGCGACTTCTGGGAAATTTTCGTCGTCGATGAAGGGCATAAGCCCATCGGCACCTGTCAGCTGAGCTGGGTGCTGACCTGCCCGCGCGGCATTCCCATGGCCGACCTGATGAAGCGCGAACAGACGCTGATCCCGGTCGACATGGATCAGGAAGAGGTCGCGCTGCGCTTCCAGAAATATGCGCTGATCTCTGCCGCCGTCATCGACGGCAGCGGGCGCCTCGTCGGCATGATCACGGTCGATGACGTGGTCCACATCATTTCCGAGGAAGCGGGCGAGGACATCCTCCGCCTGTCGGGTGCAGGCGAAGGCGACATCAACGAACCAGTGATGGAAAGCTATCGCGGGCGCGTCCGCTGGCTGCTGACCAACCTCGTCACCGCTCTCGTCGCATCGTCCATCATTGGCGCGTTTGAAGGGACGATCCAGAAAATGGTGGCGCTCGCCACGCTGATGCCCATCGTCGCGGGCGTCGGCGGTAATGCGGGCAGCCAGACGATGGCCGTCACCGTGCGCGCCCTTGCCACCAACCAGATTACCGGGTCCAACGCCCGCCGCACCATCCTGCGCGAAATCCGTGTTGCGGCGCTGAACGGCGTCACCGTCGCGCTGGTGCTGGGTCTGGGCGTATCTTTGGTGTTCCAGAATATGGCGCTGGGTGGGGTCATCGCCGCGGCGATGGTGACGAATATCGTGACGGCGGGTCTGGCGGGCGCAGCGGTACCGCTGGCGTTCGACCGGCTCAATCTCGACCCGGCGGTGGCTTCCTCCATCTTCGTGACGATGATCACCGATTCGATGGGCTTCCTCGCTTTCCTTGGCCTTGCCACGGCGGCGGGATTGACCGGCTGAAACCAGTCCCCATTTAAGCCATGCCGTTCGCCCTGAGCATGTCGAAGGGCTGCATTTTCTGAAGACAGGACGGGGCTTCGACCGGCTCAGCCCGAACGGATATAGATAGACGCCTCTGCCATGCCGCTGAACATCACCAAGATTGCCTTTGGCGCCGAAAGCCCCGCCACATTGCGCGCATGGCTGGAAAGCCATGCCGGGGAAGCACGCACCAGCACGCGATACCTGCCCAAGCGGCTGGAGGAGATGACAGGCGGCTCCCTTTACTGGATTCATGCCCATATGCTGGTCGGGCGCAGCCCGATTCTGGGCTTTGAGGAAACCGGACAGGGCCGATACTGGATCAGGCTGGAGCCGCGCCTCATCCCGGTGCGCAGCCAGCCCAAGCGCGCCCATCAGGGCTGGCGCTATCTGGAGGAATCCGCCGCACCCCCTGACCTGAATGACGGTGAGGCCGACGATCTGGACGCGATGCCGCCCGCCATGCTGGGCGAGCTGACCAAATTGGGGCTGGTGTGACACGGCGGATCGGCCTGCTCGGCGGCTCTTTCAATCCCGCACATGGCGGCCATCGGGCCATTTCGCTCTTTGCGCTACGTGCGCTGGACCTTGATGAAATCTGGTGGCTGGTGTCGCCGGGCAATCCGCTGAAGCCCGCAAAGGGGATGGCGCCGCTGCCCGCCCGGCTGGCGCAGGCACAGCATATCGCCCGTCGCGCCCCGATTCGCGCAACAGCGATCGAGGCGCATCTGAAGACCCGCTATACCGTCGATACGCTGCGCGCGATCCGCCGCACACACCCGCGCAATCGCTTCATCTGGCTGATGGGCGCCGACAATCTGGCGCAATTCAGCCAGTGGCGCGACTGGCGCGACATCGCACGGCAAATGCCCATTGCCGTAATCGCCCGTCCGGGTTATGATAGCGATGCCCGTGGCTCTACGGCCATGAGCTGGCTGCGGCGCTTCGTCCGGTCCGCGCGCCAGAGTGCAGACTGGACGAATTGGAGACCACCGGCGCTCGTGCTATTGCGCTTTCGCCCTGATCCAAGATCGGCAACCCTGCTGCGGCAGGCGGACCCCCTCTGGCATCGCGAATATGAAGCAACGTGTGTGCGCGATCCGCTCACGCGCCGGTTGATCGTCTAGATTGGAGTTTAATTGTCTAACCTCGCCCCTGCCAACGATACCGCGCTCGGCGCAGAATCCGTGGCCGCCCTGCACGCCCTTGTCATGCAATCGCTCGACGACGACCAGGCGCAGGAAACCATCTCCATCCCGCTAGAAGGCAAGAGCAGCATCGCCGATCATATGGTGATCGCGAGCGGCCGTTCGTCGCGTCAGGTCGCGGCCATGGCCCAGCATCTGGCCGAACGGATCAAGAAGGAAACGGGCCGTTCCGCACGGGTCGAAGGCCTGCCGGTCGCCGACTGGGTGCTGATCGACGCGGGGGATGTGATCGTCCACCTGTTCAAGCCGGAAGTACGCAGCTTCTACAATCTTGAACGCATGTGGGGCTTCGTCGACGCGCCAGTCGCGGGCAACGCCTGAATTCGGGCGCCTGATCCCTTCGACAGGCGCGCGATGATTGGATAAGGGAGGGGCCATGCTCCTCCATATTATCGCGCGCGGAAAGATCGGGCGGTCGCCCGAGGCCGAACTGGTCGACCGCTATGTCAAACGGCTGACCATGCCGTTCAAGATTACCGAAATGCCCGACCGGGGCGGCAAGCTGCCCCCCGTCGCGCCCGGCACCGTCACGGTGATGCTGGACGAAAAGGGCAAGCAGCTTGGCTCCATGGATTTCGCCCGTCGGATCGAGGGGTGGCGCGACGCGGGAACCCGCGAATGCCGCTTCCTGATCGGCGCGGCCGACGGCTTCGACGATGCGGAGCGGGCCAATGCGGACCTGTTGATCGCTTTTGGCGCCATGACATGGCCGCATATGATCGCACGCGCGATGCTGGCCGAACAGCTTTGGCGCGCCTGCTCCATATTGGCGAACCATCCCTATCATCGCGAGGGGTAAAGACTGGCACCCCGACTCATTTCCGCTTAGGCAGAGGCGAAGACGAGCGGAAGACCAGGTGAAGCGCAGCATCATCATGATCGGCGGAGTGGTGGGCGCCTTGGCCCTTGCCGCCACGCGCCTGCTTGCTGCGGACGACGGCGCCATCATCCTGCAAGGCACCGCCGGCACCACATTGGCGCAGGAACAGGCTGCCCTTAAAGCTGCAAAACGCCAGTCGGATGAAGCGGCCGAACGCTCCACCCGGCTGGAGCAACAGGCCGCCAGCGCCCGCGACGAAGCGGAACAGGCGCGCCGTCGCGCCGCCGCCGTCGCCGCTCGTATCCAGCAGGCGGAAGCCGACATAGAGGCGGCCAAGGCCCGCATCGCCATCATCGCCCGGATGCAGCGCATACAGGCGGCGCGACTTGCCGCCCGGCAGGAGCCGGTCGTGCGCCTGACCGCCGCGCTTCAGATGATGGCGCGCCGCCCACTAGCGCTGGCGCTGGTGCAGCCCGGATCGGTCGGAGACGCCGTGCATATGCGCGCCGTGCTGGACCAGATATTACCCGTCATCCAGCAACGCACCGCCGGTCTGCGCGCAGAGCTGGACCGCAGCCGGGCGTTGCGCGCCACCGCGCAACAGGCCGCCGACAGTCTCAATCAGGCGCAGACCGACCGACGCTCACGCCAGACGATGCTGGCTGCGCTTGAAACCCGCAAGCGCGTCGCCGCACGCGATTATCGCGCCAATGCGGGGCTGGAAAGCGAACGCGCATTGGCGCTGGGCGAACGGGCGCGGGACATTGTCGACCTGATGGACCGGCTGGAGGATGCGGGCGACCTGCGCGAACGGCTGGCCGCCCTGTCCGGTCCGCTGCCCCGCCCCGCCCGCCCGGATCAGGCTGGCGCCGCTGCCCCCGAACGCAGCACCGGCATGGGCGGCCCGCCGCCCTATCGCCTGCCCGTGGTGGGACAGCTCGTGACCGGCATGGGCGAAGTCAATGACAGTGGCGTGCGATCGCGCGGCCTGACCCTCATCACCCAGCCGGGCGCGCAGGCCGTAGCCCCAACCGCTGGCCGCGTTGCCTTTGCCGGTCCCTATCGCGGCTATGGACAAATTCTCATCATCGACCATGGGCAGGGGTGGACCACGCTCATCACCGGCCTCCACCGCGTCACCGCACAGGTCGGCGATATGGTGCGTCAGGGCGACCCGGTCGGCATCACCGGCGCGGAACGCCCCGCCATCACCATCGAACTGCGCCGCAACGGCCGCCCGGTCGACATCGTGCCATTGGTGGGGCTGGGGTGAGGCATGGCGGACATGATATTTTCGTGAGCCACGCAATGCCGCCCCTGCACCGCCGCCCATTAACCCGACGCTCATCGTCGCTCAGCAACACTGGTCGAACGACGCTTTTGCGTTGGCCCGCGAATCGGCCTATATCGGGGATCAGATGCCGGAACCTAGGACAGCCATGAAATCCACTTTCCTCCAGGGCGCGGTTGCGCTCGGGGCGCTCGCGCTCATCCCTGCCACGACTGCGGCGCTCGCCGATGGGGAGGCGTCGAGCTACAAGGCGCTCGACGAATTCATGGACGTGTTCCAGAAAGTACGCAGCGACTATGTGGAAAAAGTCGATGACGAAAAGCTGATCAAGGGCGCGATCGACGGCATGCTGGCCAGCCTCGACCCGCACAGCAATTTCCTCGACGCGCGCGATTTCCAGAATCTGCGCACCCAGACGGAGGGCAGCTATGGCGGCCTGGGTCTGTCGGTCACGCAGGAGGATGGCGCGGTCAAGGTGATCGCCCCTACGCAGGATACCCCGGCCTGGCGCGCGGGGATCAAGGCGGGCGATTACATCACCCATATCGACGGCCAGTTGATCTATGGCGGCACACTGGACGAAGCGGTGGACAAGATGCGCGGCGCGCCGGGCACATCGCTGAAGCTGACGATCGTCCGTGCTGGCCGTGACAAGCCCATCGACCTGACCCTCACGCGCGAGATCATCCAGATCAAGCCGGTGAAGTGGGAAGTGAAGAATAATATCGGTGTCATCAACATCGTCAGTTTCTCGGCCAATACCGGCGCTGACGTGCGGTCGGCGATCCGCAGCATTGACAAGAGCCTGGGCCACAAGCCCACCGGCTATATCCTCGACCTGCGGTCCAACCCCGGCGGCCTGCTGGATGAAGCGGTGACGGTCAGCGACACTTTCCTGGAGCGCGGCGAAATCGTGTCGCAACGCGGCCGGGCCAAGGGCGATGTCGAACGCTATTATGCCAAGCCGGGCGACGATGCGAAGGGCTTGCCCGTCATCGTGCTGGTCGATGCTGGCTCCGCCTCCGCATCAGAAATCGTGGCCGGCGCGTTGCAGGACCAGCATCGCGCGCTGGTGATGGGCGAACGCAGCTTTGGCAAGGGCAGCGTACAGACCATGTTGCCGCTCAGCAGCACCACCGCGCTCAAGCTGACGACGGCGCGTTATTATACGCCATCGGGCCGATCGGTGCAGGAAGGCGGCATTCAGCCCGACATTCGTGTGCCGCAATTGTCTGACCCGGATTATAAGAACCGGCCGAAATTCCGTGAAAGCGACCTGCGCCGTCACCTGATCAACGAGATCAAGACCGACGACAAGGCGCTGGAAGAAGATACGAAGGACGATCCGCGCTTCACCATGACGGCCGAGGAGCTGAAGAAGAAGGGCGTGGAGGACTTCCAGCTTGACTATGCGCTGCGCACCATTTCGCGTCTGGCCAGCACGCCCGCCGCGACGATTGCGCAAGCGCAGAGCGCAGCGCGCAAACCGGGTGCAAAATAAGCGCCCTACGCCCTTCATACGGGTACAGGTTCAGCATGACGAAAGGCATCCGAGGGTTTAAGCGGGCGATATGAACAGCCTGTCCCCATCCCTCGGCTTCGCCCGTGCGCTCGCTTTGCTGACCCCACTGGTCATGCTGGGCGGCGCCTATGCCTCCCAATATTTCGGCGGGCTGCATCCGTGTGAAATGTGCTGGTGGCAACGCTATCCGCATATGGTCGCCATTCCCCTTGCCATGATTGCCTATGCGACGCGCGGTCGCGCCTGCATCAGCGGGCTGTTTGCGGGCTTTGCCGGCATTGCGGTGGGGATCAGCGGTGGCATCGGCCTGTTCCATGCAGGCGTCGAATATGGTTGGTGGGAAGGGCTGACCGCCTGTTCCACATCGCCGACCGGCGGCAGCGCGGCGGATATTTTGAACCAGATCATGGCGACGCCCATCACCCGATGCGATGTTGCACCGTGGAGCCTCTTCGGCATATCGCTGGCGGGCTATAACGGCCTCTTGTCGGGCGCGGCTGCGCTCGCCATTTTGGCTCTGCTGCTGAAAGCGAGGAAGGCATGAGCGCATCGCAGGATTTCCCCCGGCCCGGCAAGCGGCTGAGCGAGAAGGATCGCGCGTCGATGGTGCGGGTCGATCAGGCCGGTGAGTTCGGCGCGGTCCGCATCTATTCCGGGCAGCTCGCCGTCATCGGCGACCGTCATCCTTATGGCCGCCTGATCGCGGGCATGGCCGCGCAGGAGGAACGGCATCGCGCCGCATTCGATGCGATGATCGCCCGGCGCGGCGGCCGCCCCACCCTATTGTCGCCTTTCTGGAATGTCGCCGGCTTTGCCCTGGGCGCAGTAACTGCGGCGATGGGGCCACGCGCCGCCATGGCCTGTACCGCGGCCATCGAAACGGAAATCGACAAACATTATTCCGACCAGCTTGAGGCGATCGGTGATGCCGACCCGGAACTGAGCGAGGCCATCGTGGATTTTCAGGCGGAGGAGGTGGAGCATCGCGACGCCGCCATCGCCCATGGCGCGGAACAGACTCCCGCCTATCCACTGTTGTTCGGCGCTATTCGTCTGGGCTGTCGCGTGGCCATCGCGCTGTCGAAACGTATCTGATAAAAGGACGCCATGATGAGGAAGAGCCTGACAATCGCCGCCCTGATGATGATGGCCGGCCCCGCGCTCGCCCAGCAGGACAGCCCGCCGCCGCCCGCCGCCGGGACGAGCAATGAAAAGGTCAATCTGGTCATCGTTTATGGTGACGATGCCTGTCCGCAAAGCCAGGGCGACGACATCGTGGTATGCGCGCGCAAGGGCGAGGAGGAACGCTATCGCATTCCCGAACCGCTGCGCGGTGATCCCAACAAGCCCGCCAATCAGGCGTGGGGCGAACGGGTGCGCGGCATGGAATATGTCGGCCGGTCCGGCACGGAAAGCTGCTCACCAGATGGCGCAGGCGGCGCCACCGGCTGCTTTGCGAAGCTCGCCCGTCTGGCCAAGGCCGAACGACAGGCCGCCGATAATGCAAGCTGGAAGGATCTGGTCGAGGCGGAACGCACCAAGCGCCTGTCCACCATCGACGCCGACAGCGAAAAGATCGAGGCACGGGTGAAGGCCGAAGAAAAGGCGAAGGCCGATATGGAAGCCAAGACGCAGGGCGCCGTCGATACGCCACCCCGCCCCTGACACAGCAACAGGACGGGTAAGGACGCTCCACAGCGTCTGACAGGCGCAGGAAGCAATGGGGGTTTGAAGGAAATCAGTCGATGCGACGTCATCTGTTCCCCCTCGCAACCCTGGTGCTGGCCAATGTCGCGCTGACCGGGTTGATGCCCCAGACCGCGCTGGCACAGCCCGCGCCGCCGCCCGAGCGTATCCAGAACCTCACCGTCTATGGCGACGATCCCTGCCCGCAGGGAGAAGGCGACGAAATCGTCGTCTGCGCCCGCCGCCCCGAGTCTGAACGCTATCGCATTCCCAAGAAGCTGCGCGAAAAGCCCGAACCCATTGGCGGTCCCGGCTGGGGCAGTCAGGTCGCGAATATGGAGCAGGTGCAGCGCCAGATCTTGCCCAATAGCTGCTCTGTGAACGGCAGCTATGGCTTCACCGGTTGTACTGCGCAGATGCTGTCCCAATGGTTCGCCGAACGACGCATGCAGGCAAGCAAGGGCGAACCCTAAGGTCCGCCCCGCAAGGTTCGCTTTATTTCGTCAGCGTGAACCGCACGGTCAGCGTCTTGCTGCTGGCCACCGCCACCCCGTCGCGCGTGGCCGGCTTGAAGCGCCATGACCGCAGGGCATGACGCTGCGTCGCAAGCCAGAAGGATTCGTCACTCGCCGAAATCTTTTCAATGGCGGTAACGCGGCCCTGCGCATTGATGGCGACGCGCACGGTGACGCTGCCCTCAACCCCCTGTCGGATCATCACGCCGGGATAATCGGGTTGGAATTCCGACAAGGCACGCGGATCAATTCTGGCATCTACCTCGACCGGCGCACGCGGAGGATCAATCGGCGGCACGATGATGACTGGCTGCTGGTCGAGACCAGTGTCGATCCCGCCGGTCAGAACCGGATCGCCAGTGGGGATCGGGATGATGGGATCGACCGCCGTGGACTGTGGCGGTTTGGGCTGGGGTTGGGGATCGCTCTGGATGCGGGGATCGGCCTTTGGCTCGATCACGGGTTCGGGCGGTATGCGAATATTGGTCGTCATGAGTGGCGGCGGATCGAACACCGTCTGGATCGCTTCCCTAGGGATCAACAGGAAAGCGCCGACCACCAGCGCATGCACCGCAATCGTTCCGCCCAACCCCAGTGGCGAGCGCCGCGCACCATAGCCGGAATAGCCCGTTTCGATCTCCGTTTTGCCCTTTAACGATCCTATCATCTGCATCGCCCGACTCCCTTGCCTGACTTCCCATTCCGGTCCGGCGACGAGTCCGCCACTGAACGGAATGAAATGATACAACATCATTGTATAATATGTTGCAACATTAATATTAGATGGCCTTCCTACCCTGTAATATTGCCGCCGCCTCCTGACATATGGGAGCAATGCAGCGATGCGAGCGAGGCAGCAGACCTATGATCTCGGACATTTCCATGCGCCCTGCCTTGCCCCTCTCCCCCTTGCTGCTGCTGTTCACTGCTATTCCCGGTCATGCTCAGCCCACCCCTCCTCTGAAAGAAGGACCATGGGCGGCCGATGCCGATGGCGACGGTCGCATCACGCGCGAGGAGATGGGCGCTTATATGGAGCGACGCTTCAGCCTTATGGACAGCGATGGCGATGGCATGATCCCGGCCCAGACGATGCAGCGCATGCTGGGGCATGAACGTTCCGCATCCGGCATGGCGGCGCAAGATGGCAAATCAGGCGGTAGGCGTGGACCTGGCAGTGGCATGGAGCCGGGCGGCGGCGGAGGCTTTGGCGGATCAGGCGGTGCCGGCGGCCCGCCTCCTCGCGGAGGCCCAGCCGCCGACGGTCAGGACCATATGCGACAGGCACGCGCAGATGGCCCGCCCCCACCGCCACCAGGCCGCGCCATGCCCTATCCCGAAGACAGCAATGATGACGGCATGATCGACCGCCTGGAATTCATCGCCCCTGCGCTTGCCATGTTCGCCGATCGGGACATCAATGGTGACGGCGTTCTAACCGCCGAAGAATTACCCCCGCCACCCGGACGGATGGAGGATTAACTATGGTACGGGTGTGGCTAGACCATAGTGCCTGAGTGGTTATGATGCGCGCATGCTCAAAGTCGACGTCGATGTCGTTGCCGCTGGACCGCGACCTCTGAGCGGTTATGATTGCCCCATTCGGGATGCGCTGGACGCCGCCGTTGCCGCTGGACCGCGATCTCTGAGCGGTTATGATCCCCGCGTTTCTTGATCCCCTGATCCAGAAGTTGCCGCTGGACCGCGATCTCTGAGCGGTTATGATTGCACATGCTCTCTTTCGGATGGAAGCAACGTTGCCGCTGGACCGCGATCTCTGAGCGGTTATGATCCCGAGCTTCGAGCGCGCGGCTCTCTGGCGGTTGCCGCTGGACCGCGATCTCTGAGCGGTTATGATGGCCGTCACGACTTCCGTGCCGGATAATTTGTTGCCGCTGGACCGCGATCTCTGAGCGGTTATGATAAGCTGATAGGTGTACCCGTAGGACGGCAGGTTGCCGCTGGACCGCGATCTCTGAGCGGTTATGATGGCTGGGCGATGCGTGAACTGGACGCGCTGGTTGCCGCTGGACCGCGATCTCTGAGCGGTTATGATTGCACAACAGCTCGAGCTGTACGCCATCTGGTTGCCGCTGGACCGCGATCTCTGAGCGGTTATGATCTTATTCGAATTGCACGCGCGGCCTATCCGGTTGCCGCTGGACCGCGATCTCTGAGCGGTTATGATTGCGCAGCCCCGACATACGGGTGCGGCCGAGTTGCCGCTGGACCGCGATCTCTGAGCGGTTATGATGCGCTGGCGCATCTGCCAGATAATGGCGGGGTTGCCGCTGGACCGCGATCTCTGAGCGGTTATGATTTCCCTTAGCGGGCCTTGGCTGCACTATATGTTGCCGCTGGACCGCGATCTCTGAGCGGTTATGATCAATCATAGCGACGAACGCAGGCAGTCGCAGTTGCCGCTGGACCGCGATCTCTGAGCGGTTATGATGCCCCAAATGTCGAAGTCGCGGGGCGCGCCGTTGCCGCTGGACCGCGATCTCTGAGCGGTTATGATGCGTCGGCGGCTCGACAGGGTCTGGGACGTGTTGCCGCTGGACCGCGATCTCTGAGCGGTTATGATCTTGATGTGGGGTCGCACAACTTCCCACGGTTGCCGCTGGACCGCGATCTCTGAGCGGTTATGATCCTTCTTGATCTTGGTCGCGCCATTACCACGTTGCCGCTGGACCGCGATCTCTGAGCGGTTATGATTCCCTTCACCATTGCGTCGATCCTGCCCAAGTTGCCGCTGGACCGCGATCTCTGAGCGGTTATGATACGCCACACAAGATTGCTGCCGATTAATGAGTTGCCGCTGGACCGCGATCTCTGAGCGGTTATGATCAGGCCGGTAGGCCAGAACGCGGTCGGCAAGTTGCCGCTGGACCGCGATCTCTGAGCGGTTATGATTTTGTCCCGCCGCGACAAGCTGGCCGAGCAGTTGCCGCTGGACCGCGATCTCTGAGCGGTTATGATTCCATCACGCGCTGCACGATGCCGTCACGCGTTGCCGCTGGACCGCGATCTCTGAGCGGTTATGATTTTTACAATATTTGTGACCTTTTGGAGATAGTTGCCGCTGGACCGCGATCTCTGAGCGGTTATGATATCACGGTTGCGCTGGGCGATCTGCTGCAAGTTGCCGCTGGACCGCGATCTCTGAGCGGTTATGATGAGCAATATAGACTTGAGCCGCCCGCTGGGTTGCCGCTGGACCGCGATCTCTGAGCGGTTATGATCTCGTCTTGGCCCTGCACGACCTGAAAATCGTTGCCGCTGGACCGCGATCTCTGAGCGGTTATGATCTTGTAGCCATGGCTCGACCAATCATGCAGGTTGCCGCTGGACCGCGATCTCTGAGCGGTTATGATCCTCGATAGGGTCATGACCATTAACCCGTTGTTGCCGCTGGACCGCGATCTCTGAGCGGTTATGATTGACGCCTCCGCGTCACTCATTGAGGCCTTGTTGCCGCTGGACCGCGATCTCTGAGCGGTTATGATCGATGAGGTTGGGATAGCCGCCTTGCCGAAGTTGCCGCTGGACCGCGATCTCTGAGCGGTTATGATGCTCTAGAGCCTACGCCCAAGCCACGCCGGGTTGCCGCTGGACCGCGATCTCTGAGCGGTTATGATCTCCGGCAATGGACTGCCAGATGATGAGAGGTTGCCGCTGGACCGCGATCTCTGAGCGGTTATGATGGTGCCCATGCAATGCCGTTGAGATAGTAGGTTGCCGCTGGACCGCGATCTCTGAGCGGTTATGATCCTGGAATAAAATGGCCGATACTTACCCATGTTGCCGCTGGACCGCGATCTCTGAGCGGTTATGATAGGCCGAGCAGCAGGGCGAAGAGATTAAGCGTTGCCGCTGGACCGCGATCTCTGAGCGGTTATGATTCATCGGTCGATCCAGAAGCGCGCTCAGTTGTTGCCGCTGGACCGCGATCTCTGAGCGGTTATGATAGGCCGATGTAATTATTGAAGCGCCGATGGGTTGCCGCTGGACCGCGATCTCTGAGCGGTTATGATTGCGCCAGGGATATCGCCATAGTGCTGACTGTTGCCGCTGGACCGCGATCTCTGAGCGGTTATGATCGGACAGCGCGTCGCAGCGAGCGCGGAAGTGTTGCCGCTGGACCGCGATCTCTGAGCGGTTATGATCAGCGCCGTGGTTTTTGTGGCGGTTCTTCGGTTGCCGCTGGACCGCGATCTCTGAGCGGTTATGATTCATCAGTGCGGGCACAGCTGCCGCTGGCAGTTGCCGCTGGACCGCGATCTCTGAGCGGTTATGATATTTACGCGGGCTACAAGAAACAGGCAGAGGTTGCCGCTGGACCGCGATCTCTGAGCGGTTATGATTCGGGTATAAGGAATTGCCGCTTCGGACTGTTGCCGCTGGACCGCGATCTCTGAGCGGTTATGATATGGGCAGGGCTTTAAGCTATCCTCACTCAGTTGCCGCTGGACCGCGATCTCTGAGCGGTTATGATTGACCGATACTCAACCGAAATCGTCTTGCAGTTGCCGCTGGACCGCGATCTCTGAGCGGTTATGATTTGCTCTGGCAATGGCCGTCATGACCGAACGTTGCCGCTGGACCGCGATCTCTGAGCGGTTATGATGCAGCAGGCTCGCGACAATGCGTTTCAGGAGTTGCCGCTGGACCGCGATCTCTGAGCGGTTATGATTTTGTAATGCTTAACCAGTGCCAATTCATCGTTGCCGCTGGACCGCGATCTCTGAGCGGTTATGATTCCCATCTCGCGAAGCTGGCTGATCGTCTTGTTGCCGCTGGACCGCGATCTCTGAGCGGTTATGATTGGTAGCAGAGTTGATGAAAGGCAAAGCTTGTTGCCGCTGGACCGCGATCTCTGAGCGGTTATGATTTCATGACCGGGCCGACCGTTCGGGAATGGTTGCCGCTGGACCGCGATCTCTGAGCGGTTATGATAAAGCCGGATGAGCGATCGTCGCAATGATTGTTGCCGCTGGACCGCGATCTCTGAGCGGTTATGATTCCTTTCTACCGTTATCCTCGCCCACGCCTAGTTGCCGCTGGACCGCGATCTCTGAGCGGTTATGATTGCCAGCTTTGACAGGGCGCCAAGTCATATGTTGCCGCTGGACCGCGATCTCTGAGCGGTTATGATGGAACGATGGCACCTAAGTTATCATAGACAGTTGCCGCTGGACCGCGATCTCTGAGCGGTTATGATCTTCTTCCTCTTCTTCGTCTTCGATGGGTTGTTGCCGCTGGACCGCGATCTCTGAGCGGTTATGATGCGATACGGACGATGAAGTCCTTGTAAAAAGTTGCCGCTGGACCGCGATCTCTGAGCGGTTATGATCGCGCCCTTGATCCGTCGCCAAGTTCAAAGTTGCCGCTGGACCGCGATCTCTGAGCGGTTATGATAGCAACGATATGCTCCCAGGTGTTCATGCTGTTGCCGCTGGACCGCGATCTCTGAGCGGTTATGATACATGCGAGCACTTGTCAGCTTCACCGGGCGTTGCCGCTGGACCGCGATCTCTGAGCGGTTATGATCCGGCAACGGCAATGGAAACAGGACGCAGCGTTGCCGCTGGACCGCGATCTCTGAGCGGTTATGATCATGTGCGGCTCGACCAATCCCATAGATCAGTTGCCGCTGGACCGCGATCTCTGAGCGGTTATGATGCCTAGAAAGTTTGGCACTTGGGACGCTATGTTGCCGCTGGACCGCGATCTCTGAGCGGTTATGATGGATCGATGAGGCTGAGCCTGTGACGGAAGGTTGCCGCTGGACCGCGATCTCTGAGCGGTTATGATATGGCATTGACGGCAAGAAAGAGTTATCCAGTTGCCGCTGGACCGCGATCTCTGAGCGGTTATGATCAGGAACGCTGGGACTTGGCGCGGAGGTGGGTTGCCGCTGGACCGCGATCTCTGAGCGGTTATGATACTTGGCGGTGGTGTTACTGGCGCTGTAGAGTTGCCGCTGGACCGCGATCTCTGAGCGGTTATGATTATAGGAATGTATCGCACGCATCTATATCGGTTGCCGCTGGACCGCGATCTCTGAGCGGTTATGATTGCCAGTGCGATGGCGCAGCAGGCGGTTAGGTTGCCGCTGGACCGCGATCTCTGAGCGGTTATGATCAATTTGCGGATGGCGGCGACACGGCGATAGTTGCCGCTGGACCGCGATCTCTGAGCGGTTATGATTAACCAGATTGACCGTGAAGCCAGCAGGCAGTTGCCGCTGGACCGCGATCTCTGAGCGGTTATGATTGCGGCGAGAGCTAAGCCGATGCGCTGGCTGTTGCCGCTGGACCGCGATCTCTGAGCGGTTATGATTAATCGCTTCCGGGCGTGAAGACGCGGCGCGTTGCCGCTGGACCGCGATCTCTGAGCGGTTATGATGGACCTGTGGTTATTGCTTTGAAATGCAAGGCAATAACCACAGGGGCACATAGAGAAAAATGCCACGAATCATCAAAATAGCGCAAGCTGATCGGGGTTTTTCCGCTGCCGTCGGCGGCGCTGACCTGAAAATCGTACGATATTTTCATATTGCCGATCCGTGAAGCTGAGGATGTGGACATCACCGCGATCGGGTAGTTTCGATTCGACCCGCCGCAGGTAAGTCTCATATTGTTCCTTGCCGTTGCAGAAGCGAGCATAGACCGAAAACTGACTTTTCTCAAAGCCCTCATCCAGCAAAAACTCGCGAAATTTGGTGGCTGCGCGTGACTGTTCTCTGGTTCCAACCGGCAGATCGAACATGACGAAAATCCACATCAGGCGGTATCCGCTTAGCTGGGTCGCACTCATGCGAGGAGCAAATCCAGTCCGGCCAGTTCCAGCGCGGACGGAGGAGTTGGCAGGATGATGTCAGCCGCCTGCCCGCTCTGAAAAGCGCGTGCCAGGCTTTGCGCCGCCCGGTTGGCGGCACCTGCGACGGTGGTTGTGCCATCGGCGCCCGGCAGGTCGAGCGCGATCAGGCTGGCGAAGGCGCGCTTCGCTTCCGGCGTGACGGTGTCGACACCGCGCACTGTCAAACGCACAGCCAATGCATCGACCAGCGGCCGGAACGGCTCGATCAGATCATCGGCGAGGGCGAAAGCATTAGTGCGGTTGGCGTGATGGACACCGATCGACGGGTGAAGACCGGACGCCACGACCGCTCGCGCGCACAAGGAACGCAGCACCGTATAACCATAGTTGAGCAGGGCGTTGACGCCGTCAGCATCGCGGTCGCGCCGAAACCCCTCGCCCAACAGCAACGGCCAGTAACGGCGCGCCGCCTGTGCCTCCACATTGTCAGGATCGCCTGACCCTACCCGCCGCGCCAGCAGGTCGAAAGCGGAAGCCGATACGCCGTTCGCTTCCAACACCGCCGCCTGCCAGCGGATCTTAGCTATGATAATCCGCCGCCAGAGTTGCTTGGACAATGGCTTGCCAGCCTCCCATTGCGCCCGCATCCGATGGTTTTGGGCATGGTGGCCGTCGATCGGCAGGCAGAGCGCGACCGGCGCGTGGTTGCTGCCGCACAGCAGCATCACCGCGCCCCGTTGCGCCAGCGCGACGATCAGGCTGCTGGACCAGGTCGTGCCATGGGCATGGACGATTACGGCAGCGACATCATCGAGCGGGATGCGGCCGACTTCCTCACGATCCTGAGAGACGATCAGGAAGCCTCTATAAGCGGACAGGTGACGGCCGTCGGTTGCGATATCGACGATCCGGTCCATGTCCGCCCGATTCCGCCTCAGCCGTTCTTGCGCGTTTTGCGCCGGCCGGTGCGAGCAGGGAAGCCGGGGTCAAGGACACGTCCCAGTTCGTCGATGCGGACCTGTCGCGCCTTGATCTTTTTCAGCCCTCCGGCTTTGGGCGCGAAATATTTGAACGGATCATCGTCATTGGATGCCGCATCGCGACGCTTCAGGTCGCCGGCTTCCTGCGGCTGCGCCAATGTTATCTGGCCATTCTGACCGAATTTCACGACCCGCATCAACTTACGCTCTTCCCCGTCGCGTTCGACCGCCAGCATGTCGCCCTGATGCAGGCTCAGCACCTTGCGCGCGGTGGGATTGGCGGCACGCACCGCAGATGCCCAACCCGGCTGATGCGCGTCGAACGTCGACACCACTTCGGCCACCCATTTGTCCCCCGGCAATTCCCACACATCATAACGATAGTTGGAATCACCCTTATATCCCTTGTAGATATGTCCATTCCGGTCGGAAATGGGGATGACGGTCAGCGGTTCGACGACGCGCATGCGCCGTACCCCCTGATAGGCATGCCATTGCAACGTCGGAAATTCCGCTACCGCCCGTTCGAAAGCCTTGCCCTCCAGCCCATCGAGATGGCTGTAGAGCGCGGCGCGCAGACCTTCGTCGCGAATGCGTTCCAGGTCGGTGATCTTCTTGAGGCTGGTTAGCGGCACACGGCGTACGACGATGCTGTTACCCTTGGCATCCGTCTCACCAGTCAAACCATAAGCGGTATCATTGTGCAGCCGTCCGGCGGTCGCGTCCTGCCCCTTGGGAAGTCCCGCCTTGGACGCGGTGCCATGATCGGTGCGGTGGCTGACCACGATGGCATTCACCGCTTCGCGCAACTGATCGCGAAAGCCCTCCCACGGCTCTGGAATGATGATCCGTTCGCGCCCCTCCGCACCCTCCAGCCCGGATTCCCGCGCAATCTTGTTCAGCATGCCGCGATCCACGATCGCCACCACCACCGCGTCGATGGCATGATGACGATGGTCGAGCCGGTTCTTCGCCTGATCGGAGCCTGTAAAATTATGGTCGGGTAGCAGGTCGTTGAGGCCCAGCTTGCGCCGCACCATCTCCGTCAGCCGGCCGGGCGATACCCAGATATGACCGCTGCCCTCACCCTTTTCAGGATAGAGCGTCGCCAGATATTCGCGCGACAAACGGGCGAGATATTGGGTGTCGACCAGATGCCGGGCCTGAAACCCGCTTTCGTCGCGAAATTTCTCCATCGCATCCGGCTCGAACCGCCAGCGCTTGTTGCGCGGCAGGTTCGCGGCGCGGGCGGCGATGGCTTCCCAATCGCCCTCAATGCCAAAACGACCGGCGAAATCCAGCCGGGCATCATATGGGCTGCGCTTGCGCTTGATCCGGTTTGCTTCTCGTATGCAGATAATTTTGTTGCCGTTACTATCGTCCAACGTCGCCTTGAACGGAAGGATATGATCGATTTCCACGGCATCTGAAAATAGCTTCCGAATGCCGATCATCTCGCCGGAGTAGATACAAGCTCGACCGAGTACATTATCGCCATTCAGCTCTTCCCAGAGCTTCAGCTTGGCGCGGTTCGCTCCCGTATTAAGGATGTCATTTTCTTCGAGTGTACGGCCACGTCGCTCGGCATCCAGCCGGTTCCGGTTATTCTCCTGGTTGATCCGTTTCTTGTCGTCATCGGTGAGCTTCAGCTCGCGCGCGAGTTCGATCGCGATTTCGGCCGGCGGGCCATAGGCGCGGATCAGGCGATTGACGATCCGGCGCAACTGGTTGAGGCCGATATGCACGGTGGGATTGGTCAGCCGCCCGACCCGCATTTCATCCGAATGGGATGGATCTCCCGTCCCCGGCATGATGTGCCGTTCCAGTGCCACACCATAATAAGGAAGCTGCGGCCGCCCTTCTTCATCCTCAAAAATCTCGCCGGTGCGCCGATCACTATGATGGCCAAGGCCCGCAGCCTCCACCGCCTCGCTATAGACCAGCACCCGGCCGTCCTTGGCGCCGCCCTGCAACGCCTCGATCAACCGGCGCGTCGCCGTCTCGCCAAAGCGGCCATAACCCTGCGGCAGGGGCGCGTTGGCAACGGCACGCGCCGCATCCGGCGTCAGGTCATAGGTAGCGATGAGCCATTCGCGAAACGCGGCATCCTCCTCATCGCTCTCCACCTCCCCCAGCCGGTCGATCACCTCCCATTGCTGCTCGACGCTCAGATGCACCCAGCGATTGGCGAAGCGCGTCTTGCCCCCCATAACGGCGGCGACCTCATCACCCTTCAGGTCAGTGCGATTTTCGCTTTCCTTGTTGAATCGGGCTTCGGGTTCCAGCTTCAACGTCTTGCGCAGCGTTGCGAAACTGACCTTGTTCTTGTCTTTCAGCTTCAGGAACAGAATGTCCCGCTCCTCATGGGTCAGTCGTTGCGCGACCTCGCCCGTCCGCACGATCATCAGGGCATTGAGTTCCTCCAGCAGGCGGCGCTTCTGGAACAGCGGGTGCGCCTTTGGCAGGCGCTCGTCGCCCGGGATCAGCGTACATTTGCCGATCTGTGGCGCCTTCAACGGGCGCTGATAGAAGATGATCTCGCGCAGGCGTTTATAGACATCTTCGGTCAGAACTGCCGGATGATGCGGCGCCTGCGCTTCCCATATCGCGTCGAATTCCTGCTCCATGAGCGCGCGGCCGGGGTAGAAGTCGTAACCGTCGCCCTTGGCATCCTCGCCGCTTTCAGGACGAAGGCGGGTGCGAACGCCTTTCCCTTCCAGCCGTCGCTGATACAGCCATTTGCCATAGGTCCAGCTTCCCGGCTCCGCACCGGCCTCCGCCTCATCTTCCGCAATGGCCTCGCGCGTCCGGTCGATGCCAATGGCGATCTTACCGGCGTCGTCATCCGCCTTGCGATCGGCCTTGCGGTTGGACTTGAAGCCGCGCCGCTGATTGAGGTGAAACAGCGCCCGGCCCAGTTCCGGCAGGGTCAATGCCTCGTCCAGCGCCCGCGCGCGCACCTCATAGGGGTCGATCGCCGCCATCGCCTTGCGCGCGGCCTCATCCGCCGGGAACAGGCCGTCCGCGATCAGATATTTGATCAGCGCCTTCTGTCGTTGCTGAAAGCGATCGCGCCGCCGCCGCATCGCGCGGGCATCGCGCCGGTCGACAGCAAGAGATGCCCCGGACTTGGGATCGCGCCCGTCACTGAAGATACGCGATCCGGCCGCCAATATGCCGATGGGCTTGCCCTTGGGCGCTGGCCCATCCAGTTCTATCGCTGCCCAGCCAAGCGAATTGGTCCCCAGATCCGCGCCAAACCGCCAGAATCGGCCTTTCATATCAGTCATATGCCCCACTTCCCCGATCAGATCGACATTGGGGCAAGCACGTCCATGCAAGTCAAGTCAGATAAAAGCCGATATGATGACAATAGTATTTAGATTGACTTGACCAATGCTTAAAAATGGCTATCCATAATATATCAGAGATCGCGGTCTGGCAGTTAACAAGTGTCAGTACGCACCAGATAAGGGCGACGCTCCGGCGTCGCCTTTTTTATTGCCCTTCAAAGACGGGCTGCCGCCGCAACGGCGCGCCATTAACGAAAAAGGGCGGAGCAACCATCGTTGCCCCGCCCCTTCGCTGCATAGCATCAAAGCCTGATCAGTAGCTGATCCGCACCCCACCAAAAGCGCTGAGACCCAGCGTCTGCGTGCCGTAGGATACCTGATACCATTTATTGAACAGGTTCACGACGCGGCCATAGATTTCGACCTTGTCGGTGATGCCATAGCTGCCGAGCAGATCGACCGTCGTGTAAGCCTTGGTCGCAGGCGAATAGGCCGACGAAGCATCGCCGTCGCGATAGCGGACGCGGGCGGTGAAGGAAGCGCGCTCGATCGGCGTCAGCGTGACCGACGTCGTACCGCTGAACTTGGGGCGACCGCTGTCGACATAGCGATTGGCGACGAAACGGTCGTCCTTCACTTCATGATCGGTATAGGCATAGCTTTGCGTGATGCCGAGCCAGGGCAGCGGTTGCGCGCTGATGCCGATTTCAACGCCTTCGGTGCGGGTACGGCCATATTGGCCATAGCCGCCGAAGGGAGGACGGCCGGAATCGAAGACGATTTCGTTCTTCTTGCTGCCCCAGAAATAGCTGACCTGCGTCGTCAGCCCGTCTGCCAGCACCAGATCGAAACCGGCATCGCCGCCCTTGCTCGTCTGCACCTTCAGGTCGCGATTGCCATAGCTGGGATCGAACAACTGATAGAGGCCCGGCGCCTTGGCGCCCGTGCCATAGCTCGCCCGCAGCTTCAACGCGCCGATGGCATAGGCAAAAGTGCCGCGATAGGTGTCGAACGAACCGAAACGGCTATTGTCATCGACGCGCGCGGCGCCGGTGATGGTCATGCCGGCAATCGGGCGCAGCGCCGCTTCGGCATAGGCCGACTTGGTATTGACCTTCGCCAGGAAATCGCCGGAGAAGCTGGTGGTCTGGGTGGTCTTTTCCCGTTCCAGATTGCCGCCCGCTGACAGGCTGAGCGGGCCGAGGCCATCATAGGATGCGTTGAGCGTCAGTTCATCCTTGGTGCCGTCATACAGGTCGCCCTCGGCGCTGTAGAAGGTGCCGAAATAGCGGCGCTTGGCATTGTAGCGGCTGGCGGTCAGGTCGACCTTCACATGGCCGTCGAGGCTCTTGTAGCTGCCCTGCCCGGCATAAGCATATTCGGTCTTCTTGACGACATCGCTGCTGTCCGAGCTGGTATTGTCGAGGTCAGACGATGCCTTCTGCCAGAAGCCGATGGCCTGGAACGAGAGCGTATCGGTCGCCTGAACGCCCATCCGGCCCGAAAAGCCATAGCGCCAATATTCGTCCTTTTCGGTGGCGTTGCCGGTGCGCGGGTCGGCCAGTGACAGGCCGTCCCACTGATAGCCGGTCGCGGTCACGCGGAAATCGATCGGGCCGCTCTTGCCCAGAACCGACGCGCCGCCGTTCATCGTGCCATAGGAGCCGCCTTCGGCTTCGGCATTGACCTTGATGCCTTCTTCGGTCGCGCGCTGGGTGATGATGTTGACGACACCGCCGATCGCATCGGAGCCGTAAAGCGAACTCTGATTGCCCCGCAGCACTTCGATACGCTGAATGTCGCGCGACGTCAGATGGTCGGACTGGAATTGCGTGCTGGTGGAGCTGGGATCGCCCAGTTCGATGCCGTCGATCAGCCACAGCACCTCGTCATTGTCCGACCCACGGATGCTGACATTGGTCAGGCCGCCGGGACGATCGGACGACAGGACGACGCCCGGCACATCCTGCAATGCATCCTTCACGAACACATTCTGGTTTCGCAGAATGTCGGCACGTTCGACCACCGACACGCTGCTGCCGATTTCGCGGGCTTCGCTGGTGACGCGCGACGCGGTGACGATGATGCTGTCGCTTTCGGCTTCGCCGGCATCGGCGCCCTGCGCATAGGCCGGCGTCGCGATCGCGATGGCCAGCACGGAAACTCCCATGAACTTCATATCTTTTACCCCCCGCGCCGAGCAACGTCGGACGGCGGGGCGTGCCGGCATTGCCGCTGAGCATATCTCAGGCACAATGACGGTCGGCGCGCGGCGACGGACAGGCGCGTGGAAAGCCCGTCGGCACGACCCGATGCGGCCCCGGCCGCATGCTGTGTCGTCGCTCAGACGGAGAAACACCGTGCCCTGACCATCCCCTGGACCAAAGGCAAGAGCGACCCGACGCCGGCAGGTCTCCTGGCTCGCGGGTCAGGGCTTGATGCACGCCTTCCCAGGTTTCCCCAGTGGCTGCCCGGACGAATACCGTCGTCCGGCGCCTGTGCATCGCGCTCACCGCTTACAGTTGCAGGGACAGCTACGGATTTGGACGTATCGGGTCTGCCCCCTTTCGTCCGCACCGCCTTCCCATTTTAATCCCCTTTCGGGGAACCGGCGCGATCTTGCGAACAGGCATCGCTACCCGTTCAGCGCGCGCCTTTAGAGGGATTTGGCGGGCCTGCCAATCGATGAATTTGTTACGAATTCGAAACTATATTGATTGGTTCATCCGATCTTGTCTCACTTACTGTCTCGCTATGAAGGTAAAACGATGAAAGGCATCGCCTTTCCCGATCGTTTGACGGGCGTCGTCGCAACCGGCACAGAGGCGACAGGATTATCGCAAAGGCAGCCAGTCATGCAGCGCATCACCATTTCCATCGACGATGAATTGGACGAAACGCTGGACGCCATCATCGCCGATCGCGCCTATAACAGCCGGTCCGAAGCGATGCGCGACATGCTGCGCGACGCCATCGAACGCTGGCGTCAGGAAAACAGCCAGAGCGCCTATTGCGTCGCCAACCTGTCCTATGTGTTCGACCGGCGCATCCGGTCGCTGCCGCAACGGCTGGCGGATATTCAGCATGCCCATCATGATCTGGTCGCCGCCAGTACATTGGTGCGCCTGGACCATGATCACAGCCTGGAATCGGTGATGCTGAAAGGACCGACGGCGCAGGTGAAGGCCTTTGCCGATCGTGTCCGCGCTGAACGCGGCGTGCGGTTCGGATCGATCAATATTCTCGACGTGGAAACCGGAGACGACCATGAACATGCCGACGCGCATGATCATCATGGTCACGCCCATCTATCCCCGCGCGGATAAAGGCTGACGCGGACCATATATCCGGTGCACCAGCAGGCCAACGGCGAAGGCGATCAGGCATAACGCAACCACCGCGCCGCTGGTCACCAGCCCGTGATCCTCGCGCCACTGGTCCAGTCGCGGTAGCAACAGCGCCCCGATGCCCAGCAAACCGAGCGCCAGATTGATGAGGCCAATGGTCATCGTCATTGCCCGCGACACCATCGCCGCGCGATGATCGGCGGAGCGCAACAACTGTACCGTCAGCGCTCCGTTGGCCGTCCCCACCAGCATCATGCCGATGCCGAATGCGCCGCATCCCAGCAGCGCCCAATGCCATCCGCCCAGCCATTGCCCCCCAATCCCGATGCCCAGCGCAATCGCCACCGTATCAAAGGATAGCGCAAAAAGAGCGCCAGTCAGCATGATCAACATGCCCCCCTGACCCGGCTTCACCCATCGGCTTTTCCAGCCGCTGACCGCCACACCCTGTCCCGTCGCCGGTCGACTGGCCGCCCGGATATTGAGCAGGCCCAGAAACAGGAGAGCGCCAGCCGAAATCGCGACGCCGGTCAGGCCCAGCCATTCGGGCGGAGCATAGTGTCGATCCAGAAACAGGCTGGCCGGGATCGCGATGCCCGCCACCACCAGCACATGGCCAAGGGAGAAGAAAAGCCCAGCCAGCCGCGCGGACCATGGCCGGATCAACGCATCGCGCCGGGCCACCGCATCGACGACCGACAGATGATCGGCGTCCAGCGCATGGCGTGCACCCAGCGAAAAGGCAGTGACGATCATCGCCTGAAGGCTGAGCGCCGCCGGATCAATCATAGCTGATACCGCAGCGATATACGTAGCTGTCGCGGTTCGACCGGATGGATATGCCGGTCCTCCACGCCCTCGGCCGCTTCGCCGGCCAGACGTGACGCATAATAATAGCTGATGTCCGCATCCTTCGCGTCGAACAGGTTCAGGACGTCGATGCCGATTTTCATATTCGCCCGTGTATAATAAGCCCCCAGATTGACAAGACTGGTGGGACGCGACCGGACGCTGCCATCCTCGATCAGGGGTGCCGCGCCGAAATGACGCAGGCGCAACGCGCCGCTGAATCCATGGCTGAGATCGAGCGTCGCGCCGGCCGACAGGGTTTCGCTGACTGCGTTGGGAATGCGGGTCTGGCCCGGCTCTACATCATGGAAGCGCGCATGGGTCAGCGCCCCGGCCGCATCGAGCGCCAGCCATGGAACCGGCTGCCAGAATAGGGTCGCCTCTACACCCCGGCGGCGGGTAGCATCATTGGGTTCGGTCGATCCGCCGTCTCCCACGAACACGAGTTCGGACCCGAGGCTGAGATGAAAAGCGACCAGCGACGCGGTGAAATTGGGCAGCTCCAGTCGCGCACCAATCTCTTCACCCCGCGCCTTCACCAGAACGGGAACGCGGTCGACAGCATCGCCCGTCACCGGATCGACCCGGATGGCCGCACCGCGCACGTCGTTGGAATGAAAGCTCTCACCGTAATTGGCATAGAATTCGAGGCTGTTCGTCGCCCGCCAGGCCAGTGCCGCCTTGGGACTGAGCATCGCGTCGCTGCCCTTGCCGCTATTGGCCGCCAGCGTCCGGGCCGTCACATCATAGCCATAGACGTCGCCGCGCAGCCCCAAAGTCAGCCGTAACCGGTCGGTCAGCGCGGCCGTCGCCTGACCATAGGCGCCGCCGCTATATTCATCGACCTTATCCTCTCGCACCGCTTCGCGCATGACGCCAGCGACGGAGGAATAGAGGCCGACCTTGCCGATATGATCCCATCGGCCATCCGCCCCGACCGTGAATGTGACGGGCATGCCCGCCATGATGGTCGCCATGTCATGGCGCATCGATCCACCGAACACACCACGCCGGTCGCGCTGCTGAAATTCGTCGCCGTTGACCGGATCGTTGAGAAAATAGGTGAAGTTCGATGTCAGCAGAAAATCATAATAGGTCGCATAGGCAGAAACCTGGGTGTTACCCATTATCGCATTGCCAGTCAGACCCAACCGGGTCGTCCGCCCGCCCAGCGCCGGATCGATATTCCCCCAGCGACTGATGAGGCCGCTATCGATCGCCCGTTCGGGAACCTGATCGGTCGCGTTCCAGGTCGCGTGATAGCCGGTAAAGCCGATATTCCAGCCATGGGTGGCCGTACCGCTGGAATATTTGATCAGGCCGTTCACCTTTTTGAGGTCTTCGTTCAGATCCCACGGGCCATTGGACCGGGTGCCGTCGATCGCGACGAGCAGATCGCCCCCACCCAGTTCGCTGCTGCCCGCCGCCAGCGCCCGATAATAGCCATAGCTGCCGATCGTCGCCTCCACCATCGGACGGGCCAGACGGTCGACCGTTTTGAATTGCACCGTTCCGGCAGCGGAGAAATCGCCGACATCGGCGAAATATGGGCCTTTGCGATAATCGATACGCTCGACCAGTTCGGGGATCAGGAAATTCAGGTCCAGATAGCCCTGACCATGGCCATGGGTCCGCATATTGACCGGCGCGCCGTCGACGAAGCCGGCAAAATCGGTGCCATGGTCCAGATTGAAACCACGCAGAAAATATTGGTTCGCCTTGCCGGTTCCCGAATGCTGGGTGGCGATGACGCCGGGGACATTTTCCACCAGTTCGCCGACGCGGCTGAGCGGCTTATCCTCGAAATCACGATAGCCGACCACGCCCTGCGAGCCGGACAGAGCCGTGCCGATCTGAGGGAGGCTGCGGCCATAGACGATGATGTCGGCTTCCGGCCGATCGGTTTCACCGGGGAGTTGGGCGATTGCAGGATGGGCGATCCCCGCCGCAACGATGCCCGCGCCCCAAAGCCAACGCCGCTTTCCCATCATATCTCTGGCCATCCCGTATGCATAATATTTGATATATGCATACAGCCGGGTCAGCCGATCACGATGGGGCATATGACGTAGAGGATGGATCGCCCGCCACTCTGAAGCGAAAATTGCGATCTGTCGGACGGAATTTTCAGAGCCATGGCGTACAGGGCACAGCGACAGGACTGGCCCGGCAGGGGCGCCCATAAGGGCGATTATTCATTTGATCAGAAAGAGTGGTGCGGTCGAGAAGACTCGAACTTCCACGGCCTTTCGGCCACAACGACCTCAACGTTGCGCGTCTACCAGTTCCGCCACGACCGCACATCTCAAGAGGAACCGGCTAGGCCGGACCCTGGTAGGCGCTGGCCCTTAGCAAAGGCTTTTGGACCATGCAACAACCGATCGTGTTCCGCGTTATATTTGCTGCAAAAGCCGGTGGGATGGAGGGAACCGGGCAGAATGCGCCTATGGATGCTATCGACCGGAACGCTTGGCGCTGCGCTGGCCATGGGGCTGGCGCTGGGCAGCTTTGTCACCAGCGTGCCAGCCAATCCTGTGGCCACCCCGTCGACACTGGATGATATTGCGGATGCGACAGGTGATGATGGGTCGACCAGTGAAGTCGTAGCACAGCAGGAGCCGACGGGTCCGATTCGCTGCACCGGATGCGGACCTACGCTGGCGGATCGGCGCTACGAGGCGGACATGCGCGCCATTTATGGGCCGCATGAGAGCGATGACATCAATCCGGACACTCCGCCCCCCGTCGAAGCGACCTTGGCGCCACCAGCCATGGAAGAGGCACGCCCGCAACGGATCGCCGCGATGGGACGGGAAGCGACGCCTCCCGACATCGAGCTTCCCATTCCGGTGGAAGCCTCTCCTCCCCAATAAGGGAATGAAAGGCTTCCTGATTGCGGCTTATTCAGCAGCTACGGTTTCAGCCGGCGCATCGCTGAGCGGATGGGCGACGCGGTTGACCATTTCCTTCGGGCAAACCTGCCAGAAATAACGGCGCCAGCGATCCCAGTCGTCAAGGATGGTGTTGGACCAGCGGCTGTCGGTGGCGACGGCATGTTGCGCGATCAGCGCCTTCAGCTCCGCTTCCCAATGGGCGCTTTCCAGACGCTGCCAGATGATGCTTTCCGGGTTCGCCCGCGACGGGAAGCTACCATCCTCGTCCAGAATGAAGGCCATGCCGCCGGTCATGCCGGCGCCGAAATTGGCGCCGGTCTTGCCCAATATGACAGCCGTGCCGCCGGTCATATATTCGCAGCCATTGGCACCGCAGCCTTCGACCACGACCTGCGCACCGGAGTTACGCACCGCAAAGCGCTCACCCGCCTGCCCCGCCGCGAACAGCTTGCCGCTGGTCGCGCCGTACAGAACGGTGTTGCCCAGGATCGTATTATCCTTCGACGAGAGCGGCGAAGATACGGTGGTCCGCACCTTGATGATGCCGCCCGAAAGCCCCTTGCCCACATAGTCATTGGCATCGCCGAACACTTCGAGCGTGATGCCCTTGCACAGGAAGGCGCCCAGCGACTGACCGGCCGAACCGCGCAGACGCACGGTCAGATGGCCGTCGGCCAGCGTCGACATGCCGAACCGCTCGGTAACGGCGGCCGAAAGGCGGGTGCCGACGGCGCGATGGGTATTGCGCACCGTATAGGTGAGCTGCATCTTTTCGCCCCGTTCGAACACGGCGCGCGCATCCTTCATCATCTGCGCGTCGAGGCTGTCGGGAACCGGATTGCGACCGTCCAAACTGAAACGGCGCAGTTCGTCAGGTGCGTCGACCTTGGCCAGGATCGGGTTGAGGTCGAGATCGTCCAGATGCTCGGCGCCGCGATTCACCTGCTTGAGCAATTCGGTGCGGCCAACCACCTCGTCCAGACTGCGGAAGCCCAGTCGTGCCAGGATTTCGCGCACTTCCTCCGCGATGAAGGTCATCAGGTTGATGACCTTTTCCGGGGTGCCGGTGAATTTCTGGCGCAGCTTTTCATCCTGCACGCAGACACCGACCGGGCAGGTGTTGGAATGGCACTGACGCACCATGATGCAACCCATGGCGACCAGCGACAATGTGCCGATGCCATATTCCTCCGCACCCAGAATCGCGGCGATCACGATGTCGCGCCCGGTCTTGAGGCCGCCGTCGGTGCGCAGCTTCACCCGATGACGCAGGCCGTTGAGGGTCAGCACCTGATTGGCTTCCGACAGGCCCATTTCCCATGGCGTGCCGGCATATTTGATCGAGGTCTGCGGAGACGCGCCAGTGCCGCCGACATGACCGGCGATCAGGATGACGTCGGCATGGGCCTTTGCCACGCCCGCCGCCACCGTGCCGATACCGGCCTGACTGACCAGCTTCACGCAGACGCGGGCGCGCGGGTTGATCTGCTTGCAGTCATAGATGAGCTGGGCGAGATCCTCGATCGAGTAGATGTCATGATGCGGCGGGGGCGAAATCAGCGTTACGCCGGGCGTCGAGTGACGCAGACGGGCGATGAATTCCGTGACCTTGAAACCGGGCAACTGACCGCCTTCGCCGGGCTTCGCACCCTGCGCCACCTTGATCTCGATTTCCTCGGCGCTGCCCAGATATTCGGCGTGAACGCCGAACCGGCCCGAGGCGATCTGCTTGATCACCGAATTGGCGTTGTCGCCATTTTCATAGGGCTTGAAACGGACGGCATCCTCGCCACCCTCGCCCGACACGGCCTTCGCGCCGATGCGGTTCATGGCGATGGCCAGCGTTTCATGCGCTTCGGGCGACAGGGCGCCGAGCGACATGCCCGGCGTCACGAACCGCTTGCGGATTTCGGTCGTCGCTTCGACTTCGTCGATCGGCACGGCTTCGCGGGCGAAGTTGAATTCCAGCAGATCGCGCAGATAGACCGACGGCATGTCCCGCACGCCGCGCGAGAATTGCAGATAGGTCGAATAGCTGTCGGTCGCGACCGCCGTCTGCAACAGGTGCATGAGCTGCGCCGAATAGGCGTGGCTCTCACCCCCATTGCGCTGACGATAGAAACCGCCGATCGGCAGGCGTACAGCCGCCGCGTCGAACGCCTTGTCGTGGCGCAGCATGGCGCTGTAGTGCAGCGAAGCATAGCCCTCGCCCGAAATCTTCGCCGGCATGCCGGGGAAAAGGTCGTTCACCAGTGCCCGCGACAGGCCGACCGCTTCGAAATTATAGCCGCCGCGATAGGAGCTGATGACCGCAATGCCCATTTTGGACATGATCTTCAGCAGGCCTTCGTTGATGGCGACGCGATAACGTTCGAAACAGGCGTCGAGGTCGAGCGTGCCAAACAGGCCGCGTGCATGGCGATCCGCGATGCTGGCTTCGGCCAGATAGGCGTTGACCGTGGTGGCGCCGACACCGATCAGCACCGCGAAATAATGGGTGTCGAGCGCTTCGGCACAGCGCACGTTGATCGATGCGTAGGAACGCAGCCCCTTGCGCACCAGATGGGTGTGAACGGCAGCGGCCGCCAGCACACCGGCGATGGCGACGCGGTCCGCACTGACATTTTCGTCCGTCAGGAAGATTTCGGTCCGGCCTTCACGCACGGCCTGTTCCGCTTCCTCACGGACGCGGGCGATGGCAGCGCGCAATTGCTCCTGACCGCCGGCCGACGGGAAGGTGCAGTCGATTTCCGCCACGGCGGACCCGAAATTCACCTTGAGCCGCGCCCATTCGGACGAGGTTAGAACCGGCGATTCCAGCACCAGTACATGGCTGTTCTGCGCGCCTTCCTCCAGGATGTTATGGAGGTTGGAGAAGCGCGTCTTCAGGCTCATGACATGCCGTTCGCGCAAGCTGTCGATCGGCGGGTTCGTGACCTGGCTGAAATTCTGGCGGAAGAAATGACTGATCGTACGCGGCTTGTCGGAGATGACGGCCAGCGGCGTGTCGTCGCCCATCGAACCGATAGCTTCCTTCGCATCCTCGACCATCGGCGAAAGGATGAGTTCGAGATCTTCCAGCGTCAGATTGGCGGCGACCTGACGACGGGTCAGTTCAGCCTTGTCCCATGACGGCAGGGCGGTGGGCGCGTCGCCCAGATCGTCGACGGTCAGAAAATCCTTGATCAGATCGCCATAGGGGCGTTCGCCCGCAATCCGATCCTTGATCGCGCGATCATCATAGATTTCGCCTTCGGCCAGATCGACGGCGATCATCTGCCCCGGACCCATGCGGCCTTTCTTGACGATGGTCGTTTCCGGCACGATCACCATGCCGGTTTCCGATCCCACGATCAGCAGATTGTCGCCGGTCAGCGTGTAACGCAGCGGACGCAGCGCGTTGCGATCAACGCCCGCCACGACCCAGCGGCCATCGGTCATCGCCAGAGCGGCAGGGCCATCCCACGGCTCCATCACCGACGCCAGATATTCATACATATCGGCATGGGGCTTGGGCAGTTCGGCGCTGTCGTCCTGCCAGGCTTCCGGCACCAGCATCAGCTTGGCAGTCGGCGCATCGCGGCCCGAGCGACAGATCGCCTCGAACACGGCGTCGAGCGCGGCGGTATCCGACGCGCCGGCCGGGATCACGGGCTTGATGTCCTCCGACTGTTCGCCAAAGGCCAGCGAGGCCATCTTGATCTCGTGGCTCTTCATCCAGTTCTTGTTGCCGCGGATGGTGTTGATTTCACCATTATGGGCAAGCGTGCGGAACGGCTGGGCCAGCCACCATTGCGGAAAGGTGTTGGTCGAATAACGCTGATGGAAGATGGCGACACGGCTTTCGAACCGCTCATCCTGCAAATCAGGGAAGAAGACAGACAGCGATTCCGCCAGGAACAAACCCTTGTAGATGATCGAGCGGCAGGACAGCGAACAGATGTAGAAATCCTGGATCTGTGCCGCGATCACCTTCTTTTCGATGCGGCGACGGATCAGGTAGAGATCCTTTTCGAACTCGGCCATGTCGCGTTCTTCGGGCATCGGCCCGGCAATCATGATCTGTTCGATTTCCGGACGGGTACGCTGTGCCTTTTCACCAATGACCGACACATCGACCGGCACCTGACGCCAGCCATAGATGGTGTAGCCCGCGTCGATGATTTCAGATTCGACGATGGTGCGGCAGGTTTCCTGCGCGGACAAATCCGTGCGCGGCAGGAAGATCATGCCGACGGCTAGCCGGTTGGGCAGCGGCTTATGCCCGCTGTCGGCGATGCAATCGTCGAAGAAGCGTACCGGCAGATCGACATGGATACCGGCGCCGTCGCCAGTCTTGCCATCGGCATCGACCGCACCGCGGTGCCACACAGCTTTGAGCGCGTCGATCGCGCTGGCGACCACGCGGCGGCTGGGGCGACCGTCGGTTGCGGCGACGAGGCCCACGCCACAGGCGTCGCCCTCCAGATCGGGGTGATACATGCCCTCGGCAGCGATGCGTGCGCGCTCTTCAGGGCTGGCCATATATGGGGTGTCGGTCATGATCGGGCCTTCCTTCCGATAATGATGATAGGGAATAAGCGAGAGGCGGCTTATGCCGGAACCTTCTCGCCCGCCTTGGCCTTCGCCTTCAAATAGCGGTGCATATGTTCGGTGACGTCGCGACCGTCGCGGATGGCCCAGACCACCAGCGATGCGCCGCGCACGATGTCGCCCGCCGCAAATACGCCGTCCATGCTGGTCATCATCGTCTTATGATCGACACGCAGCGTACCCCAGCGGGTGACGGACAGGTCTTCGGCCCCGAACAGCTTGGGCAATTCTTCAGGATCATAGCCCAGCGCCTTGATCACCAGATCAGCCTCCAGCGAAAATTCGCTGCCCGGATCGGCCTCCGGCGCGCGGCGGCCCGATGCGTCGGGGGAACCCAGACGCATCTTCGTCACCTTGACGCCGGTCACATGCTCGGTGCCTTCAAAGGCGATCGGAGCCGTGAGCCAGACGAACTCAACGCCCTCTTCCTCGGCATTGGCGACTTCGCGCTGCGACCCCGGCATATTGTCGCGGTCACGGCGATAGAGGCACTTCACCGAGTTGGCGCCCTGACGAATGGCGGTGCGAACGCAGTCCATCGCCGTGTCGCCACCGCCGATGACGACGACATTCTTGCCGGTCGCCAGCAGCGTGCCATCGTCATGTTCCGGCACGACGTCGCCGAAGCCAGCCTTGTTGGAGGCAGTCAGATAGTCGAGCGCCTTGACCACGCCGGGGGCGCCGACGCCGGGAGCGCGAATGTCGCGCGGCTTATACACGCCCGTGGCGATGAGAACCGCATCATGCTTTTCGCGCAACTGCTCCATCGTGGCATCGCGGCCGACTTCGAAATTCTCATGGAAGACGATGCCGCCATCCTTCAACCGCTGGACGCGGCGCATGACGACATCCTTTTCCAGCTTGAAGCCGGGGATGCCATAGGTCAGCAGGCCACCGGCGCGATCATGCCGGTCATAGACATGAACCTCATAGCCCGCGACGCGCAGATATTCCGCCGTGGTCAGACCCGCCGGACCGGCCCCGATCACGCCAACCGACTGGCCGGTCGGCTTTCCGGCGACCAGCGGTTCGACCCAGCCTTCCTTCCACGCGGTATCGGTGATGAATTTTTCCACCGAGCCGATGGTGACGGCGCCGTGCCCTGAAAATTCGATGACGCAATTGCCTTCGCACAGGCGATCCTGCGGACAGATGCGACCACAGATTTCCGGCATGGTGCTGGTCAGGTTCGAAAGCTCATAGGCTTCACGCAACCGGCCCTCTGCGGTCAGGCGCAGCCAGTCGGGGATATGATTGTGCAGCGGACAATGGGTCGAGCAATAGGGGACGCCACATTGCGAACAGCGCGACGCCTGTTCCTCTGCCTTATCCACGATGAAGCTGCGGCTGATTTCCAGAAAATCATCCGCGCGGTCCTGTGCGGACCGTTTGTCGGGATAGGCCTGATCCGTCCCTACGAACTTCAGCATCGGAGTATCTGCCATCTTCCCTGCCCTTTATATGGTGCTGGAGCGCGGATAGCAGAAAAACCCGCAGAGTCACGCGGATTCTGCGGATTAGGTCAGCATATATTACCTATATCTACCGTATTTTGGGGCCAGCTCGTCCAATCCTGTAATAATCTTTCGTAAATAAGTTCCGGTTCGGACCTATCTGAGGTTGAGCCACGCCAGAGCCGCGATTCCCGCGATGATTCGATACCAGGCAAAGGGCGCAAAGCCATGTTTCGACACCAGTCCGACAAACCATTTGATAACCAGCAAAGCGACGATGAACGACACCACGAAGCCCAGCGCGATGCTGTCCCACCCGACGGCCGCGCTGGTAAGTTGATCCCCCTTTTTGAGCAGTTCGAGCGCTGATGCCCCCAGCATGGTGGGGATAGCGAGGAAGAAGCTGAATTCGGCGGCGGTCCGACGCTCAACCCCCAGCGTCAGCGCGCCCATGATGGTGGCACCCGAACGGCTGACGCCCGGGATCATGGCGATACATTGAATAAGGCCAATGCCCAGCACGCGGACCACGGGAATGTCGGCGATGCCATGGAATCGCTGTTCCTTGACCATACGTTCGATCAATAGGATGGCCACACCGCCTGCAACCAGCGCCCAGGCCACCACCTGCGGCGCACCCAGCAGGATTTCGACATAATCATGCAGCGCCAGACCGATGACGGCGGCGGGAATGAAGGCGATGATCAGATTACGCAGGAAACGCCAGCTTACCGGCTCACGCCGCAACAGGCCCATGCCGACCGCCCAAAAGGTGCGCCAGTAGAGAACCACCACCGCAAGGATGGCACCCAACTGGATGATGACGTTGAACATGGCCCAGGTAGAGGCATCATAGCCCAGCAATTCGCTGGCCAGGATCAGATGGCCGGTCGAGGAAACCGGCAGAAACTCGGTAAGGCCTTCGACAATGCCCAGCAGGACGACGGTCAGATAATGAAGATCCATGGGAAAGCCCTAGCTCCTTCGCGCATGACATAAAAAATCCTCCCCCGATGCGGGGGAGGCGACAATAGGGCGGCGTCCGGTCAACGAACGCCGCCTTATGATTGCGTGATCGAAAAGGATCAGGCGCTCACCCGGCCGGCGAAGCGGCCGTGACGGCGATAGCGCACCATCCATTTGTCTGCGACGGCGCCCATCGGGGTCGGCGCCACGTCCAGATCAGACAGCCCCTGCGCACCGGCGGCCACGACATTGTCGACGCCCAGCATGGTGAGCTGATCGCGGCTGATCGGACCGCCCGGCAACATGGTGAGCAGCGAGGCGAAGAAACCGGGCACATCGACCAATGGCTTGTCAGCGCGGCCGATCGCCTTTGCGACCCAGGCGTTGACCTCTTTCATGGTCATGACCTGCGGTCCGCCCAGTTCGAAAGTCTTGCCGCCATAGACGCCCGGCGCGGCGATGGCGTTGACGATGGCCTGCGCCACGTCGGCGACATAGACGGGCTGAAACTTCGCAGAACCACCGATGACCGGCGCGACCGGCCCTTTGCTGATGACGTCGGCGAAGCGATTGAGGAACTGATCCTCCGCACCGAAGATGATCGAGGGGCGCAGGATGGTCGCGGTGGGGAATGCGGCCTTCACCTCTGCCTCGCCAGCCGCCTTGGACCGGCCATAGGCCGACGGGCTGTTGGCATCGGCACCGATGGCCGACACATGGACCAACGCCTTGACGCCCGCTGCCGCAGCAGCCTTTGCGACATTGCCGGCACCTTCAGCATGAACGGCATCGAAGTTACCGGACAGGATGCCGACCAGATTGATGACCGCATCGCTGCCCGCGATCGCGCGGGCGACGCTTTGCGGCTTGCGAATATCTGCTGCAACAAACTGGGTCTGGCCCAGATTACCGAGCGACTTCACCTTGCCCGCCGTAGCGAGATCGCGCTGAGCGATCCGCACGCGAGCGCCCTGCGCCATCAGCGCCTGCGCGACCTGCCGACCCAGAAAGCCGCCGCCGCCGAACACCGTAACCAGACTGTCTTTCATCACATGTCCCATATCTGACTGAAAGGGGAAATTGTCGTCCATTCCCTTGCCCCAGCCGCGCGGCGCTGACAACCGCTTAGAGGCGGTTTGGGAATACACTAAAGGCGCATTCCCAAACGAGGCCTAGAGCCATCCCTGAAGACTGACGATCATCCACAGGCCCAGCAGCAGGAATAGCGCGGCAGCGGTCAGTTGCAGCGCGCGCATCGGCACTTTGCGCGCCAGCGCTTCGCCGAACAGCACGGCGGGCACGTTGGCGACCATCATGCCCAGCGTCGTACCCGCCGTCACCGCAAGCAAATTGTCGAACCGCGCGCCCAGAGCCACGGTTGCCACCTGAGTCTTGTCGCCCATTTCCACCAGAAAGAAAGCGATCAGCGTGGTCATGAAGACGCCCGCCTTTGACGGCGCTTTCAGCGGCGCATCCTCGTCAATCTTGTCGGGCACCAGGGTCCAGAGCGCCATCGCGATGAAGGAAGCGGCAACGGCGTAGCGGAACCAGGGCTGCGTCAGCACACCGGCGATGGAATGGCCGACCAGCGCGGCGAGGAAATGATTGGCGATCGTCGCCACGAAAATGCCCATGATGATCGGCACCGGCTTTCGAAAGCGGGTGGCGAGCAGCATGGCGAGCAATTGCGTCTTGTCACCCATTTCGGCGAGCGCGACGAGCGCGGCGGAGGTAAGCAGGGCTTCCATAATATATCCGGGGCCGGGCAGAGTTTGAACGACACAATGCCACCGTCGCCTCCAGCCCGGCCGGACAGGGAAGCGCCGATGCCATTGGTCTCGCCCGATGCGCCTGACGGCGGCATCCCATATGCCATGGCCTCTCGGCCAAATATGTTGACATATGGCCCGTCCCGATCGGCGGAACGGCTGGCTACTCCCCAGATGACGCGCTAGCCTCTAGGCGAAACGGGTGGGAAGGGCAAGCCATGGCACCGCAGCCGAACAAGACGGTCGAAGAGGACGCCTCTGTCGATCATTTCCTGTCGCACATCGAACCCGCCGAACGGCAGGATGATGGGCGCGCGGTCGTGGCGCTGATGTCGCGCCTGTCGGGTGAGGCTGCCCGCATGTGGGGATCGAGCATCATCGGCTTTGGCAGTTACCATTATCGCTACGACAGCGGCCGGGAGGGCGATAGCTGCCGCATCGGCTTTTCCCCGCGCAAGGCGGAACTGGTCTTTTACCTTGCCGGGTTGGAGGAGGCGGACGTTGTACCACTGGGCAAACACAGGCGGGGCAAGGGCTGCCTCTATATCAAGCGGCTGTCGCAGATCGACATGGCGGTGCTGGAACGGCTGATCGTCCAGAGCCTTGACCATATGGACAGGGTATATCCGCGATAAAGCTGCTGCGGCTCGATTTTCGACCAACGGTCGATAATAGCCCGGAGCTGGAAGGGGCGGTGCGCTGATTCGGGGCAATTGTAGGAAAGCGCGGGCTTAGCTTCCCATATTTCCCGGCGATTTTGTCTTTTTATTGCCGATGGCTGAACTTATCGGAAAGTGGGGTAAGGCTGCTGAACGGTCATGTGCGAGCATCCCATGCGCCCAATTCCGTAGGACAGCGAATTTTTACGTCCCGCGCTCAGAACCAGTGGGCGAGCAGGAAACCGGCCGCCAGAAACAGCATGATCCAGAGCAATATGCCGACCAGCAGCGCTACCCAGTCATTGCGTCGGGGGCGCGGACGCTGACCGCGCGGTGCGGTACGCAGGGAGGACGGGATCCGCCAGCGTCCCAGCGTGAGGATAGCGATGCTTCGCCGACCCACGCCATGGAAGAAACGGGCGGTCGGGCCGGAAAATATATGGGCGACCGTCAGGTCCACGACCAAGCCGCCCGCTTGCCGGACGACGAAGCCGCCAACTTCCTTGACCACGAAGCCAGCCACCTCCCCCAGGGCGTCGTCGACCGGCATCAGCGGCGATTAGGGTCGAGCGCGCTGGCGCGTCGCTTGCCGGTGGAGGGGACGGAAGCGGAAGGGCGCGATACCGGAGGAGCCGAAAGGGCCGACGACCGGGCCGACGATTGGATGGCTGCCTCCTTCTGCGGTGCGCCCATGTCCATGGCGATGTCCTGCAAGGCGGCGATCCGCTTTTCCGTTGCGGGGTGCGTAGAGAATAGCTCGCTGACATGCGTCGGCACGATATAGAGCTGCGCCGCAGCGGGATTACGTTCGGCAACGGGGTTGGGAATCTGCGCCGCCTGCCCCGAAATCTTGGCAAGGGCGGAGGCGAGGGCGCGCGGATTACCGCTGATCTCTGCTCCGGCGGCGTCGGCACCATATTCGCGCGTGCGGCTGATCGCCATTTGCACGATCATCGCGGCAAAGGGGGCGACGATCACCGCCAGCAGGCTGGCGATCATATTGCCATGGCCCTCATTCTCATTATTGCCGCCCCGGAAGAAGAGGCCGAAATTGGCCAGCATCGATACTGCACCGGCGATGGTCGCCACCATCGTCATGATCAGCGTATCGCGATTGCGCACATGGCCCAGTTCATGCGCCATGACGCCCGCCACTTCGTCGCGCGTCAGCATGGCGAGCAGGCCCGTGGTGGCGGCGACGGCAGCATGGTGCGGATCGCGGCCGGTGGCAAAGGCGTTGGGCGCCTGCTGTTCGATCAGATAGACGCGCGGCATCGGCAGGCCGGCGCGCTGGGCCAAGTCACGGACCAGCCCGTAAAATTCCGGTGCGCTCTGCGCATCGACTTCGCGGGCATCATGCATGGACAGCACGATCTTGTCCGCATTCCAGAAAGTGAACAGGTTCATGCCCGCTGCCACCAGCAGCGCGATGATCGCCCCGCCGCTGCCGCCCAGCGTATAACCCAACGCCATGAACAGCGCCGTCATGGCCGCCAGCAACATGGTGGTCTTCAACCCATTCACTTGACTTCACTCCTTTGCCGCCCAGATAGCGGTCTCAGTATGAATATGGGGTTGCGCCCTGCGCCCCGCAATCGAAAGGCATGGTTGCATGGGACATTATAATGGTCAGCGCCCCGCGCATGTGAAGGCGCCCGCGCATCTTTCCAAGAACACCCCCGTTCCCAGCCCCGATCCGGTCGACACCCCGTCGCGCCATGACGAGGAGATGAGCCCGGTTCGCTATGGTGACTGGGAGCGCAAGGGCATCGCCATCGATTTTTGAGAAAGTTTTGGGAAAGGCGCGACGCAGAGCGTTTCCAGACGATCTCCGATCCGTAACTGCCTCGACTCCGCTCATCGCCCAATTTGCACGGGTGCCGTTGGGCCGTGGCGAGACTGCGAGGGGATGCTCCATCGACCTCTAGCCATTCCTTCCTCGCCCTGCGCAGGCTTTTGGGCGAAGGGAGATTGCGGGCGTGGGTGTGCATCTGGTTGCGGACGTGAATGTGAAAGCGGTTTCGGAATATGCGCCGGAAGATGCGGCGTTATTATGTGCGGTGGGGCGACTGGTATGTGCCTGGACGATGTTGGAGCAGAGTCTGGAGGCGAAGATCGGCCTGATGCGCGACGCCATGGGCGATGTGCGGACGGTGGGCGCGCGAACCCGGCCCAGCATGACGAAATTGATGACCGAATTGCGGACGATGGTGGCGATGCGCGACCGGCGCAACGCCGCCGCGCTGACCGAAATTTCCGACATCGAACGGGACATGCAGCGGATCGACCGTTTCCGCGCGTTGATCATCCAGGGTTTCAAACAGCCCGAGGAAGGCGGCTTTACCTGCCGCGATCAACGCAACAATATGCAGTTCGTGACGCTGGAGCAGCTGGACGGGGAAATCGCGTCGCTGGAGACTGTCGCCAATCGCCTGCTGGCGGTTTAATCCCTACTTAACCGGGCAATATAGGGCGCTATCCAGTGCGGCACCGCCGCGCGGATGAGATCGCCCTCCCCCGTGCGCAGGGGGCGTATGGGGATGAGCAGCAGCAGGAAGAGCGAGGCGGCCGCCGAGCCAATGGCGATCGACAGGATCGGTCCAGCCGCCAGCAGCAGCGAGACAGCCTGCCCCCCTGCGACGCAGGCGACAGCCAGCGTGACGATGACCGCCCCCATCCGCACGTCGAAGATATGGCGTACATCGATGCGGCGAAGCGCATGGTGCATGATCGCCAGTCGGGACAGGGCATCGCCGATCGGGCAGAGCAACAGCACCGGCAGGCCATAGCGCGGCGCCAGCAGCAGGGCGACCGCCAGCCAGACGAGGCTGAGCGCCAGCGTGCGGACAAGGGCCGAGGAAGCGTTGAGCGCAACCGCCACGATTTCGAACGATTTATAGACGGAACTGGTCAGAATATAAATGAGTATCCACGGCAGCACATAGGCAAAAGCGCCATATCGGCCGTGGGTCGCCAGATCGAGCAGGGCGCGCCCGGCGACCGCCGCGCCGATGGTGGCGGCGCCCACGAAGATCATGTCGACTTTCGTCACCAGCGAGAGCGTCTGTTCCAGCCGCCTCTGATCGCCGGTGCGGGCATGATGTTTCATCGCCGTCGGTTCGACGAAGGGAAACATCAGCATGCCCGGCGTGTAACGCTGAAAGCTCAGCACCAAAGTCTGTGCAAAGGCAAAGCCGGCAAAGCTGATCGAAGACAATATCCGCGCGCCGATCAGGCGCATGACCGCCGGGCTGGAGGCGAACCAGGCCATGGAACTGGCATAGCCGCCCAACGCCGTCGCCCGCAATTCGCGCCAGTCGATGGCGTGAGCATCGGATAGCCCGGCATGACAACGCAATGCCGCGAGAACCGCCACCACCAGCGCAACGCTGGCGCAGGTCGCCGTGATGATCGATACAGACAGGACGACCGCCGCTTCATCCAGCCTATGGTTCATGCCCAGCGCGAGAACCGCCACGAACCGGACGACCGCTTCGCCGACGGTCGCATTGCGCGACAGGCGTTGCAGCGACAAGGCCTGTGCCATGGCGTCGGCGTCAATCTGAACCAGACCGATGAGAATGAACAGGGCGCCGATCACGGCCAGACGTTCGTCCCCCATATCGACCCAGCCGAAATGGCGGGCAACGATCCACGACACCGCCATCAGCAGCGCCGTCGCCCCCAGCCGCACCGCGATCAGCGACAGGGCGAGCCGCCGCACGACGACGCCATCCAGCCGGATGCCCGCCTGAGACACATATTTGGGAATGAGTTTGGGAATGCCGAAGGAAATGGTCGTCTGCATCAATGTCGCCAGCGCGAAGACGAGCGCATAGCGGCCATATTCGACGCTGGAGAGCTTGCGGACGATATAGAGTTGAAACCCCAGCAGCACGACAAGCGCGATCAGCCGTCCGCTCAGGAACGTCAGGGCATTGCCGCGCATCAATCTGGACCCCATCATTTAATCGGCCCGGCCGGGGCCGGACGCTCAGGATGCCGCCTCACAGACGGGTGCAGGCGCGATGATTGCAGAAGGTATCCGGCTTTTCAATCGGGCAAGTGGATCGGCATGGCCCGATGCGCGATCAGGGGCTCTGTTGGGCTCTGTTGCAAACATGGGGCACGGCCGCGCGGCGTCACCCAGTTGGGGGATTAGGCAGCATTGGCGAAATGCTTATTGAGCATAATCATGGTTTCGGTCAGGGCCGAGGGTCCAATTCCGAA
>JAJZQN010000049.1 GCA_021847605.1 Pseudomonadota bacterium
TTGGGTCTTCATCTTCGTTCCTTCGTCACTGCGACGAAGACCCAACCCTCCTCAAATCACAACCTCAAATCTGTGCCATTGGCGCTGACGGGGAACAATTCGAAAGTCTCAACCACCATCTCGTCCAGATCGACCGCGTCCGAACGGGGCGAGAACCGATGCCGTCCGCGGCGGCCATCGACAGCCAGAGCGTGAAGACCACTGAAGCGGGTGGACCGCGCGGCTATGACGCAGGGAAAAAGATCATGGGCCGCAAGCGCCACGCCATGGTCGATACCGATGGCCGTGCGCTTGAACTGCTCGTCCATGGCGCTGATGTGCAGGACCGAGACGGCGCAGTGCCTTTGCTCAGGCAGTCACGCCAGCGGCACCCCTTGGTCGAGCATGCCTATGCCGACAGCGCCTACAACAGCGATCGCGTCCGGGAAGCCACATCCATCACGATAGAGATCGTTCGGAAATTCGCCGACCAGACCGGGTTCGTCGTCCATCCCAGACGATGGGTGGTCGAACGAACCTTCGCATGGCTCAATCGAAATCGACGCTTGGCAAAGGACTTCGAGCGAACCATCAAATCCGCAACTGCACTTCTATATGCCGCTGCTGCCGTCGTCCTCATCAGGCGCATCGCTCGTTACGCATGAGATTCAAGACAGGCTCTAAGAATATCAGTAAGGACCAGAATACCTCTAGTAGGAACGGCCCCCAATCATAGGGCCTCCATCCGTATGCTGCAAAGTCTCGCGCATGATTGAAAACGCCAATCCCAAAACAGGTTATGTAGATTCCGATGATAACCCGAATGCGTGCGTTTACGCGGGATTGTGTAACATGATGACGGATCGGATCGATATTTGGGGCCATAGCTATTACGCCTTTGCGCCTTCCAACGCTTTATAAAGGGCGGTTTTGCCAATCTTGAGCCGGGCGGCGGCTTCGCGCACAGTAAGGCCTGCTGCGATGTGCGCCCGCGCTTTGCGTAGCTTGTCAGGTGTAACAACAGGACGGCGGCCACCCTTGCTGCCGCGCTCGCGCGCGGCTCGCAGACCCGCTTGGGTGCGCTCGCGGATCAGATCACGTTCAAACTGCGCGAGGGAGCCGAAGATGTTAAACACCAGCATCCCTCCCGGCGTGGTGGTGTCGATGTTCTCGGTGAGCGAGCGGAACCCGATGCCTCGCGCCGCCAGTTCACCAACTTTTTCGATGAGGTGGCTCATCGAGCGGCCGAGGCGATCGAGCTTCCATACCACCAGCGTGTCGCCGGCGCGCAAATAGGCCAGTGCTTCGGCAAGGCCCGGCCTGTCGGTCCTGGCTCCCGACGCCTGATCGTCGAAAACCCGATCGCATCCTGCCCGCTGGAGAGCGTCATGCTGGAGCGACAGCTTCTGGTCGGGGGTGGAGACCCGCGCATAGCCGATCAGCGCCACGGGCCGCCCCATACTGTCCGTTTTCCCATCATCATGCGATCTTGTCCGAATCGCCATCGAAGGTCCAGAGTTGACGGACACATTCCCGGTGACCGTCCAACGGACGTCTGACGGACAGTGACATGGAGGGGTTCGAGCTTGGCCAGAAGACACCTGCTGACCCGCGAGATGCTTGCGGAGCATTATGATTCGTCGCTCGATGAACGCGAAATCGCCCGCCACTTCACCTTGACCCGTGACGATCTTGAACTGATCGCATCCCGGCGCGGCGACGCCACCCGCCTCGGCTATGCGATGCTGATGCTGTATCTCCGCTGGCCCGGGCGCGTGCTGGAAGCCGGCGAAGCGCCGCCCATGCCGATCCTCGCGTTCGTGGCCCGTCAGTTGGATGTGTCGCCCGCGTCATGGCGCGACTATGCCCGCCGCGACGAAACGCGGCGGACGCACCTCGCCGACCTGTCGCGCCGTTTCGGTCATCGCGTTTTCAGTCGCGCGGATTTTCACGCGCTGGTCGCATTCGCCATGCCGATCGCGCAGACCACCACCCGGCCCTCGCGGCTTGCCGGTATCGTCATCGACGAGATGCGCCGCCGGCGATTGCTGCTGCCGCCCGTGACGGTGGTCGAGGCGATCGTGCGGCGGGCGCGGCAGCAGGCCGGGGATCTGGTCCATGACGTGCTCGCCGGGGATCTCAGTAAACCCGAATGCGCGACGCTCGACGCCCTCCTGTCGCGACGCGACGACAAAGGCGCGACCTGGCTCTCATGGGCGAGGAGAGACAATTTCAGGTGTCGGGGTCAAGGCTCGCCAGGATCAGCGCGTCAGGGAAATGGCTCAAGACCAGATATTGCAGAAGTCCCGCTCGATTGGGGGACGCTAGGGTGTGCCACATGGCACACCCTGCATGTCCTAGACGGCAGCTCAGCGCCAATTTCTGCCATCCGTTATATTCAATCCCGTTCCTTTAAGCAGACCTTCCCGCGCCAGAGGCAGCACCATTGACGCGGGTTGATCTGAGAATTTCGGACGCGCAGCCTTAGCCTCAGCGCGTACTTGGGGTAACAGCCACATGGCTGAGCGCCGCTACCAGGCCCGTCGCTAGCTTCTGCGCATCGTCATTTGCCCAGAAATGCATGAAGAACATGCGCGGTTCGTCGTTCAGCATATGGTTGTGCAGGGCAGTCACCTCGATGCCGTTCTCACGCAGCGCGCGTAGGACCGGGTTAACCTCTGAAGCTGCCAGCACAAAATCCCCGGTGATGGCAGCCTTGCCATCGCCTGTGGACTGGAAGTTGATCGCGATGGCCGATCCCATGGCGGGTGGGAGCGCCATGCCGCCGTCGCGCGGTGCTTCGGCACGCGGAATGCCATAGGCATAGACGCCGCCCCCGGTCTTGCCCTTGTAGCCCATGATCTTGTCGAGCGACGCCGTATCGAGGTCGATCGCATCTGGCTGGGCCGGCGCAGAAGTCGCAGGAGCCGTCAGCGGCGTCTTGCTCAACGCCAGCGCATCGTGGAGGATTTTGCCCAACTTCGCCGGATCGCCACTCGCGCCGATGTGCATATACATGGTGTGAGGGCTATTGCGCAGCAGATGGTTGTGCAGAGCGGTGATCTCGAACCCGTTCGCCACGAGCTTGGCCATTACCGGATTAACCTCGGTGTCGGTCAAGACGAGATCGCCCATCACCATGACCTCGCCATTCCCATGGCTCATGAACGCGAGCCAGGAACCAAGCGCGAGGGCGGGTTTCAGGGCGACGCCGTCCAGCGTCACCTTGAGATCGCTGCGCGGCAGAGCGATGCGGTAGACGCCGCCCGGCATCTCCGTCCCGGCCTTGCCGAAGGACGTGGCGATTGCCTGCTCCCAGGGTTCGGCCGCATGTGCCGGGGCGCTCAGCGCCAGAAGGCCGAGCAGGCTCAACAATCGCATGGACTTCATCAGGGTCTCCTTTCGAAAGGTGGACGTCAGAAAATGGGCGTGAGCAGATAAAGGGCGATGCCGGCGGCAGACGTCGCCAGAAGCGTCGGAATCATGCCGACTTTGAAGCGAAACACCGCCACCGCAGCACCGATGGCGAGGACAAGCGCGGGTACATGAAGCGACGACAGGACCGGCAAGTCGAAGGAAACCGGGCCGATAGTCGCCGTGTGAACCTGACGGAACAGCGCGTGGATCGCGAACCAGAGCGCCAGATTGAGGATGACACCAACGACTGCAGCGGTGATCGCGCCGAGCGAGGCGGACAGCGCGAGATTGCCGCGCAGACGCTCCACGAACGGCGCACCTGCGAATATCCAGAGAAAGCAAGGCACGAAGGTCACCCAGGTCGTCAGGATCGCGCCGAGGGTCGCTGCCACCAGCGGATGCAGCCCGCCAGCCTCGCGGAAAGCCGCAAGGAAACCCACGAACTGCGTCACCATGATGAGCGGTCCCGGCGTGCTTTCCGCGAGGCCAAGGCCATCCAGCATCTCACCCGGTTGTAACCAGCCATAGGTGCCGACCGCTTCCTGCCCGACATAGGCCAAGACGGCATAGGCCCCACCAAACGTTACGACCGCCATCTGGCTGAAGAAGGTCGCGATGCGGGTATAGACATCGTCCGGGCCGAGCAAAGCAAACAGGATGCCGACCGGCGCGAGCCAGAGGACAAGCAGGGCGCCGGATATCTTGAGCGACCAGCCAAGATTCGGCCGGGCATGGTCGGGAAGACCTTCGCCCAGAGCCGTATCGCGGTCATGCACGATGTTACCGCTCGACGGACCGTGGCCGCCGCCGCCCTTGAAAGCAGGCAGGCCGAGCCGCCCACCGACATAGCCCGCGAGCGCTGCCGTCAGAACGATGACGGGAAAGGGCGCGTCGAGGAAGAAGATGGCGACGAACGCCGCCGCCGCTATGCCGCGCATGACATTGTTCTTCAGCGCGCGTGACCCAACTCGCACGACAGCCTGAAGCACAACGGCGAGCACCGCCGCCTTGAGGCCGAAGAACAGACCCATCACGACCGGGGAATGGCCGAGCAGCACATAGATGTAGCTCAGGCACAGGATTGCGAGGAAGCCAGGCAGGACGAACAGAGCGCCGGCGACCAGTCCGCCTTTCGTCTTATGCAGGAGCCAGCCGATATAGGCGGCAAGCTGTTGCGCCTCCGGTCCCGGCAACAACATGCAATAGTTCAGGGCATGGAGGAAGCGTTCCTCCCCGATCCAGCGTTTCTCATCGACCAGAATGCGGTGCATCACCGCGATCTGCCCGGCGGGACCACCAAAGCTGAGCGATGCAATGCGCGCCCAGACTTTCACCGCCTCCCCGAACGGGATGCCGTGATCCTTTGCCGGAACCTGAGACATATCCGGCAATTCCGTGGTGATCGCAGTCATCGCTCGGCCTTTCGGGCGCTGAAATAGGCGTGGAACTGGTTGAGCGCGTCTCCCGCGCTAGCGATCCGTTGCAGATCGTCGTCGGTCGAGGCGCATACGCCCGACAGCATCGCGCCGAGGCCGGAAGTTTCCGGGCGGCCATATTTGCCGTCGCCGATGTCGAGATCGTGAATGATCTCCCCGATGGCGACGAGGCCGATGTCATCCGTCAGCTCTGCGCGGACGAGCAGCGTCTCGAAGCTGCACCGGTCGCCTTCATGGGTGAACTCGGCATCGGCCATATCGAACCGCAGTTCGCCTGCCTGTGGCTCATGGCTGCGGGCATCGACGAACCGGAAGGTGGCATCAGGGTCGATGAAGCGGCGGATCAGCCAGGCGCACGCGATGCGGTCCACATGGACGCCGCGCCGTGTTACCCAGGTTCGTTTCCGGAGATCCCCTGCCGACAGCGGTGCGGGTTCGCTGCTGCGACTAACATCGGGATGAGCATAACGCTTCTCGTCCAGTTCGCGCAGCGCAGCCTCTGCGTTCTGGCGACCATGGGCATCGAAGAAATCCAGGCTGACGATCTCAGTCAGTCGTCGCTGGAGCTTTGCGATTTCCGCGCCAGACGGCGGTCCGGTGTCAAGCAGTGCTCGCGCCGCCTGTGCCAACTCGTCATAGTCACTGTCGCGCGCGGCATCGAACAGCGCGCGAAGGTCAGCGTCGCTCTGTCCCTCGATCATACGTGCCTCGATCAGCGTCGCTTCGCCGCCACTGGAGATGATTTCTCCCAGTAGGTCGCGAAAGGCGCTTTCCGTAACTGTCCGACGTGGAAGCACATGAACCGCATTTTTAAGCGGAATCGCACCGATGGCTTGCAGCCGGCGCCATATTTTTACGCGAAGATAGGGCGGCTTTGCGGGCAACTGGTGAAGAAGTGCCAGCCAGAAATCGGATGCGTCATCGCTTATCATGATGCATATGTATCATCATGATTGATTCGATGAAACATATATATCTAATTTCGGTAATAACTATCGCTGCCCCCGGCACTGCATGGGCGCAGTCAGCCTCGACCGATGCGCCCGCCTCTAGGGGGCGTCACATAAAACGGGCACAGATATACCGGCGGGCCATCGCCGGGAGATGCCGCCAGATCGCGACATAGGACAAGGCCGGCTAATCCGCCGATGATGATGGCCGCGACCTGCCCGATCGCCCCGCCCGAAAGGACGAGGACGAGGGCAGCCGCTATCGCGATCACCGCGCGCCGGAGATTGGGAGTAAGCGACCGCGCCATTCCCCATACCGCCTGGGCGACGATCACGATGGCAACAAGCTTGAGGCCATGAATGGCGCCGGCCGCGACGGCGCCCTGAAGGCTTGATGCGCCGGATGCCACGGCCAGCATAAGCAGCGCGGACGGCAACGTGAACGCCGTCCACGCCGCGAGCGCGCCAAGCGGACCTGCGCGCAGGAGGCCAAGCACGAAGCCGGTCTGACTGGACGCTCGGCCAGGCAGGAACTGGCACAATGCCACCAGCTCGGCATAGGCTTCCTCGCTGACCCATTTGCGACGTAGCACCAGCTCGTCGCGGAAATATCCGAGATGGGCGATCGGTCCGCCAAACGAGGTGAGGCCGAGCTTGAGGAAGGCGAGGAACACCTCGCCGACCCGGCTGGCATCAGGCGGTATCGTTTCCCGGGCGCCGCTCACGCCCATGCCCTTCCACCAGTTCGCCGAACAGCTCGTGCGCCTTCCCGCGTGCGATCTCCAAAGCTTCGCGTCCAAGATCGGTCGCGACATACAATTTGCGGACCGCGCGACCGTGCCGTTCCTCGTGGCTGGTCAAATAGCCCTTCTTCTCCATGCCATGCAGCATCGGGTACAGGGTTCCGGCGCTCAGACGGTAGCCGTGATGCGCCAGCTCCTCCATCATCCACTGGCCATAGATCGGCGCGTCGGCCGCATGAAGCAGGATGTGCAGGCGCACGAAGCCGGACAACAGCTCGCGGTGATCCATCAATCATCATCCTGCGAGCTATAGAGACGAACTTCGATGTCGAAAACCGATAGCGTCGTTGCGAATGTCGGTTTACGGTCCCTCACGTACTTCGATCGTCCCTTTCGTCTCACCGGAGGTATAACATGGCTTCGCCCATAAACGACCACGTTGATGGACGCCGTGCCCTGCTGAACGCCTGATGTCGTTGTTACGCATATCAAAGCCGGAATGGGCGTGGGCCGGCGTGAACGTTTTTGGCCTCGTCGTGGGGGGAGCCTGTTCTTCCTCGTGAAGGAACCCGTGGCCGCTACGCTCCTGCTGGCGGTGTCACTTATCGCTGGCGAGCTGGGTGGCCGAGCTGCCTCAAGGTGGGTCGCAACCAAAGAGAGAAAAGGATGAAATCACCGATGACGATGCGATCACGCTGGGCTGAGAGCAACGCCAGCCCATGGACAATCCTGATCCGTCTTGCGGTGGGATTGGTGGTGTTTTTCCCCGAAGGCATCCAGAAGCTTATTTTCCCCGACATCCTCGGCGCTGGACGCTTTGCTAAGATCGGTATTCCCGGGGCCGAGATCATGGGGCCGTTCGTCGGCGTGGTGGAATTGGTGTGCGGTGCCCTCATCATCCTCGGCCTATTTACGAGGTGGGCGACGATTCCCCTGATTGTCACGATGATCGTGGCGCTGGTTTCGACGAAGCTCCCGATCCTGCTCGGCGAGGGTTTCGGGCCGTTCAGTCTCCCCGACTTCAAACGCTACGGCTTCTGGAGCGCACAGCATGAGTCCCGCGCCGATCTGACGATGCTCCTTGGCTGCCTGTATCTGCTGATCGTCGGGCCAGGTGATTGGTCGCTCGACCGGCGCTGGTTCGGAAGACGCGCGGGGCACTGAGCGAGACGGTGCGGCGTAATCTGTTGATGCTTCCCCGGCAGTGATTGAGACCGGGGAAGCATATTGGATCGTCAGCCGAAGCTATGCGGTGACGGCGTGCCAAGGGCCGGTGATCGCCAGCGTTTTGGCGGGACTGTAGATGTTTACGAACATCGTCCGCCCATCCGGTGAGAAGCACGCGCCGGCCAGCTCCGTTTGCGCATGGAGGCGGGCGAAGGAATAGACCGCCCCTTGCGGCGTGATTCCGCGCAGGTGGTTGTCGACCACCTCGGTATATTGATCTTCACAGACGATAAGGTGCCCGTTCGGCGCGACCGTCAGATTGTCGCCGAAGTTCAGCATGGCGGTGCTCGTCGACTCCACGAAGAGCTGAAGCCTGCCCGGCGCGTCGGCTTCGCCGACCTGACCCTCGCTGGCGGACGGCTTGTAGCGCATGATCTGGCTCAACTTCGCCGCGCCCCCGGAGGTGCAGCAAAAGTAGAGTTCGCCCGACCCGAAATGGATGCCTTCGCCTCTGGCGAAACGCACGGCGCCTGCCAGATTGCCACGCTTCCGCAAGTCGTCGTTCGCACTGTCGGTGCCGTCGAGATCGATCCAGCGGGCATCGGCCCACTGCCCGACGGACAGCGTGTGTGTGTCCCAGTTGCGGCTGTCGGTGCCGAGCGCTTGGTCCACGAACGCCAGCGCCTGCAAGCGACCTCCGCGCGCGAGCTGCCCGGGCGATGCAGGAAGAAACCGATAGAACAGGCTGTCGTCGCGATCTTCGGTCAGATAGACGATGCCGGTCCGCGGATCGACGGCGGCTGCTTCATGGTTGAAGCGCCCCATGGCGCGCATCGGAACGGCCTCGGTCCGCCCCGCGTGCGCGGCAGGAACCTCGAACACCCAGCCATGATCCTCGCGCAAGCCATTTCCCGCGCGCGACACGTCTTCTTCGCAACTGAGCCAGCTTCCCCACGGCGTGATACCGCCTGCACAATTCCGGATCGTGCCGACGAGGCTTAGATGCTGGCGCTCAACCTGGCCGGTCATCTGATCGTACACGAGGGTCGTCGTTCCGCCCGGCAACCAGCTATCGTCCGTTCCGCGGTCGAAGCCGGACCCTGTGCTGCGAGCGGACGCGAACGGACCGATGCTGCCATGTTTCGGCGACAGCTCGTGGTTGCGGACCAAAGCTACCCGGCGCGCATCGAGCCGGAACGCTCCCATGCCATCGGCATGATCCGGTACGCGCAGACCGTCGTCCATTGGATCGCCCAGGGCGGAAATGACGCGGTATGAGAAGCCACGCGGCAGATCGAGGAGCTGGCGCGGGTCAGCCTCCAGCGGGCCATAGCCTGCCGCGATCGATGAACGAGAAAGGCTCGATGTCGCGCAACCGCTCAGCGCCAGGCCCGAAAACGCGAGTGAGGTCAGGCCCATAAAGGAACGACGATCGATGGGTGCGATGTTCTGCATGGCTGTAACCTAGGCTTCGATTGGGTCGTTTGCGTGAATGGCGATCAGCGCCCCGGAGCAACGGCGATGGCCGACAGGTCCGTTGCCGGATCGATCGGTACACCGGCTTCCTTTCGCTCGGAGTAGCGGTCGACCAGTTGGGTGGTATGTGGGCGCAGCAGTACGGTGAAGCGCACCAGCTCTTCCATCACGTCCACGATCCGGTCGTAATAGCTCGACGGCTTCATGCGGCCTGCATCATCGAACTCGTCGAACGCCTTGGCGACCGACGACTGGTTGGGGATCGTCACCATCCGCATCCAACGACCGAGAACGCGCAGCGTGTTGACGCTGTTGAACGACTGCGATCCCGCCGACACCTGCATGACAGCCAGCGTGCGGACTTGGGTGGGACGCATCCCGCCCATGCTGAGCGGTAGGTGATCGATTTGCAGCTTCATGATGCCGGTTATCTGGCCGTGGCGTTCGGGGCTGCACCACACCTGTCCCTCCGACCACATCGACAGCTCGCGCAGCTCGTGGACGGCAGGGTGATCGTTGCCTGCGTGCTGGTCGGGCAGTGGCAGCGTCGCCGGGTCGAAGATGCGCGTCTCGCAGCCGAAGAAGCGGAGCAGGCGAGCCGCCTCCTCGATGCACAGGCGCGAATAGGATCGTTCGCGCAACGATCCGTAGAGCAGCAGGATGCGGGGCGGCGGATCACCAGCGCCCAGCCCAAGGGCGGGACGATCGATCGCATAGCGCCTATCAAGCGCTGGCAGATGATCGGGGTCGGCAAGGTCACGCAGAGGCATCAGGCAATCCCAATTCGCAGCGCGAGCGCCGCCAGTGTGATGAGCAGGACAGGCACGGTGAGCGTCACCCCGACCCGGAAATAATAGCCCCACCCGATCCGAATGCCCTTCTGTCCCAGGACGTGCAGCCACAGCAGCGTTGCGAGCGAGCCGATCGGCGTCAGCTTGGGGCCGAGGTCGCAGCCGATCACGTTGGCGTAGATCATCGCTTCCCGGACCGCCCCGGTTGCGTGCGCGGCGTCGATCGACAGCGCGCCCACCAGCACGGTCGGCATGTTATTCATCACCGACGACAGGACGGCCGCGATCAGGCCGGTTCCCAGCGCCGCACCCCACACGCCGCCTTGCGCGGTGCGATCGAGCAGCGCTGCCAGATGGTCGGTCAACCCTGCGTTCCGCAGGCCATAGACGACCAGGTACATGCCGAGCGAGAAGATCACGACCTGCCACGGCGCTCCGCGCAGCACCTTGCCGGTCTGGATCACATGGCCTCGCCCGGCGATCACCAGCAGCAGGATCGCGCCGGCAGCGGCAACGGCGCTGACTGGCACGCCCAGCGGTTCAAGCAGGAAGAAGCCGGCGAGCAGGAGCGCGAGGACGATCCAGCCGGCGCGGAAGGTCGCGGCATCCCGGATCGCGGCATGAGGAGCGCGCAACGCCGCGACATCGTAATCCTGCGGTATATCGCGCCGGAAGAAGATCAGCAGCGCGCCCAGCGTAGCGGCGATCGACACCAGATCGACCGGCACCATCACGGACGCATATTCCCCGAACCCGATCCCGAAGAAGTCGGCCGACACGATGTTGACGAGGTTCGAGACGACCAGCGGCAAGCTGGCGGTGTCAGCGATGAACCCCGCCGCCATGACGAACGCCAGCGTGGCTCTGTCCTTGAAGCCGAGCGCCCGCAGCATAGCGATGACGATCGGCGTCAGGATCAGCGCCGCACCGTCATTGGCGAACAGCGCGGATACACCTGCGCCGAGCAGCACGATCAGGACGAACAGCCGGCGACCATGCCCCCCGCCCCAGCGCGCGACATGCAGTGCCGCCCATTCGAAGAACCCGGCTTCATCCAGCAACAGGCTGATGACGATGATCGCGACGAACGCGGCGGTTGCGTTCCAGACGATGCCCCATACCACCGGCACGTCGGACAGGGTGACGACGCCTGCAAGCAGCGCCACGACCGCCCCGCCCATCGCGCTCCACCCGATGCCGAGGCGCTTGGGCTGCCAGATGACGAGCGCGATCGTCGCGACGAAGATCAGGACGGCAAGGAGCATCAGGCGACGCGCTGGCCTGACGCATCGACCACCTGTTCGCCGTCTTCCTTGGCGAATGCGGCTAGCTGGCCGCTTGGCAGCAGGTCGAGGACGGCTTCGGACGGTCGGCACAGCTTCACGCCGATCGGCGAGACGACCAGCGGCCGGTTGATGAGGATGGGATGCGCCATCATCGCGTCCACCAACGCGTCGTCAGACAGCGACGTGTCGCCCAAGCCCAGCTTTGCATAGGGTGTGCCCTTCTCGCGCAGCAGCTCGCGGGGCGTCATGCTGGCGCGGTCGATCAGTGCGACCAGCAGCGCGCGGGCGGGCGGGGTTTTCAGATACTCGACCACATGCGGCTCGATGCCGGCATTGCGGATCATGGCGAGGGTGTTGCGTGACGTGCCGCACGCGGGGTTGTGATAGATGACGATATCGACGGCCACGGGGCGTCCTTTCAGCAGCAGGGGGCGAGTTCGGCGAGGAGTGGCGCACACAGTTTAGGCGAGCCGGCGCAGCAGTCCTTGACGAGGAACAGCGTCAGCGCGCGCAGGCCGTCCAGATCGGCCCGGTAGATGATCGATCGGCTATGGCGCTCAGACCGGACCAAGCCAGCGCGGGCGAGAATGCCGAGGTGTGCCGACATGGTGTTCTGTGGCACGTCGAGCTGACGGGCGATTTCGCCGGCCGCCATTCCAGCAGGTTCGTGGCGGACCAGCAGGCGGAACACATCGAGGCGCGTGCCCTGCGCAAGAGCACCCAGTGCAGCGATGGCCGAACCAGTTTCCATAATTCTAGCATAGCGGATATATGGCGTGTCGCTAGTCTTGCTTACCCATTCGTGGATCAGGTGTCTCACCGCTCACCCGGCGACGGGTTTTGGGGAAGGCCAAACTGAGTGCCGTTGCCCGGCAACTCAACGAACGGCCAAGGAAAACGCTCGAATACCAAACACCCGCAGAGCGCTTTCAAGCCTGTGTTGCCGCCACCCGTTGAACCCACCACACTTTGCGGCCGACCAAGTCCCATGCTTCGCGGGAGAAAGTCTCCTGGCCGAGCACAGTCATGCTGGCTGGAGTCGGGAATCGTTCGAGCAGAGCAAGGAACCAGTCGGATCGGCTGTTGCCAGCGAAGCGTTCAATCTCCGGGAAATAGAGCGGCAGGTAGTGGGTCAGGATGCGATGCCATGTCTGCGTCTTAGCCTTGGAGATCGCCTCGTGCGTTTTCGACATCTCCTGCAGGTCGTTGATCCCGGCGGCGAGCGGATCGACGTATCGCTGGGTGGCGCCAATCCGCAGCATGTGCAGGATCACTTGCGCATCCTTGGAATCGTTCTTGTCCCAGCCATTGTGCAGAGCCTCGCGCGTTCGAGCCAAGGCAACGGACGAGATCAAGCGCAACTCGAAGCCGGCGGACAGCAGGCGATGCGCCAGCGTGCGATGGTAGTTACCAGTAGCCTCGAAGCCGACGATGATCGGACGCCCGATGTCGCTAAGATCCGTGGCCAGGCGATCATAATCTGCCTTTGTCGCCATCACCGTCATGCGACGTCGGGGTCCGCCTTCTGGACGTTCGATCAGGACCTCCTGGCGGTGTTGGGACATATCGATGGCTACCAGCACGGCGTCGGTGGGATTAGAGCTACGCTTGGTCATGGTCGGTCTGTCTCCAAAGAGTTGAGTCGACAACTTCACTTTAGAGACCTGCGGGCCGATCATGACCGCCTTGATGAAGCCTGCGGGCGCTACGCGCCCTTGCCTTCATCAAGGCAGTGCGCCCCTTCGAGGGGCCGCTTCCCAATGTGCTATGGCACTGAATTTACGAGCCGGGCGATCCTGCAATGGGCCAGCCAGAACAAGGTCGAGTGGCATTACATCGATCCCGGTAAGCCCCAGCAGAACGGCTTCATCGAGAGCTTCAACGGCTCATTGCGCGATGAGCTGCTCAACGAGGAGCTGTTCGACAGCTTGGCTGACGCCCGCCGGAAGCTGGCCATCTGGCGCTACGACTACAACCATGTTCGCCCCCACTCATCGTTGGGAAATCGAACGCCTGCACAAGCGCGTCGGACGTTCGTGCAGGACGATAGCATCACGCCCGGCGCGCTTGTGCAGGCGAGCATACCGGAATATTCAACCGCAAGACTCTCGTTATGATCGAGGGACCGCCGGGGGGCAGGTCACTTGCCTCGAATTCCTGAAGGCCGGCGACACCTTGGTCGTTTGGAAACTCGACCGTCTCGGGCGATCATTGACCAATCTTCTGGCGATCATAACCGATCTGAAAAATCGAGGTGTGGCCTTCCGATCGCTAACGGAGCAGATGGACACAAGCACGCCCCATGGTGAATTGCTGTTTTCGCTCTTCGGCGCGCTCGCCCAATATGAACGCGCGCTCACGCGTGAGCGGGTGATGGCAGGCTTGGTCGCAGCTCGACGACGGGGCCGGCGCGGGGGCCGGCCGCCCAGCATTGACGCGGAAACGATCGAGCAGATCACGGCAGCCCTCGATGCCGGCGCAAGCAAGGCGTCGGTGTGCCGATCATTCAAGGTGCCGCGATCGACCCTCATCGGCCCGCTCGATCGCATTGGCTGGACGGGACCGGTCAAGGCCTGACCCGATGCCCCGCCGCTCTGTTCTGACCGAGGCGCAACACGCCGAGTTGTTCGCCTTGCCGGAGAGCGAGCCAGATCTGGTGCGATACTGGACGCTCAGTTCCGCAGATCTGCGCGTCTTCACGAGCCGGAGGCGTCCCCACAACCGCCTCGGTTTTGCGCTGCAGCTCTGCGCCTTGCGATATCCTGGCCGATTGCTGAAACCCGGCGAATTCATCCCTGATGCTCCTCTCAGGTTCGTCGGGGATCAGCTCGGCGTCGAGCCGGACGCGCTTGCCGATTATGCCACGCGTGGTCCCACCCGGTATGAGCAACTCGATACGCTGCGCGAGGTATTCGGTTTCCGGCAATTGAGCCGTCCGACCCATGCAGAACTGCAGGCTTGGCTCTTGCCGATCGCACTGACCATGACCGGTGGAATCGATCTCGCGCGGATCCTGATGGAAGAATTCCGCCGCCGGCAGATAATCGTGCCCGGTATCACGTCCCTGGAACGCATGGTGAGCAAAGCTCTGTTAGATGCCGAGCGGAACGTGGGCAACCTGCTGACGGGAAGTCTGACTTCAGTGCAATGCGGCCTGCTGGACTCGCTGCTGCTGCAGCACAATGCAGGCCGCATCAGCATTCTTGCCTGGATCCGCCAACCACCCGGTAGACCGGGACGACGTGCCTTCGCGGAAATTCTCGAGCGATTGTCCACATTGCGGGCAATCGGCTTGGAGCCTGTCCTGCTCATCGCCTGGTTGATGCCGATCGTGACGCTGGGCCTGGCGCTGCTGCTCCTCGGGATCGTCATCGCGCTGGGCCGCACCGCCTGGCCACGCTGGTTCGCAGCGCTGGCCAATCCCGTCTCGCTGGTCGCGATCGGCATGCTGATCGCGCGCATCCTGCCCGAGCCGGCGCACACCTGGCTTGACGGCGCCGCGTTCAACCTCGGCTGGCTCGTTGTCTATGCCGTCTCGACGGCGCTGCTCTGGAATGGTGGCCGTTCGCCGGTCGCATCACGGGACGAAGCAGCATGACCGAAGCTGCGACAGCGACAGGCGACGAACAAGTGGGGGAGGAAGCATCAGGCGCTTTCAGCATGAAGCCACTGATGTTCGAGACCTTCGTCTGCTCGATGGCGATGATGTCGTTCGTGGCGCTCGCGGGCCCCATCGCGCGCGTGCTTGGCCTCGAGCCATGGCAGGTCGGCGGGGCGATGACCGCGTCGGGCATCCCCTGGATGATCATGGCGCGGTTCTGGGGCGGCCTTAGCGATCGGCGCGGCGCTCGTCGCTTGACGGCTTGATTGGATCGGGGGCGCCGCGATCAAGCGTTACCGCTCGGTTAGAGAATGGGATGACCAAATTATCGCTGCAACTTTGCCATCGCTTCCACTTCGATGGTTGTAAGCTCGTCGATTGTCAGGTCGAGCGCAGAGCGCTGCGTCTTCAAGTCGACCAACCTTTCCCGGATGCGGGCAATCAATCGCTCCATTTGCTCCTTATGCTCGGGATCGGCATCGTAGAGATCGAGAAACTCCTTGATTTCCTTGATGGAGAAGCCAAGGCGTTTGCCGCGCAAAATCAGCTGTATGCGTCCGATCTCACGCCTGGAATATGCCCGGGTACTGCCTACCCGTTGAGGGGCGATAAGCCCCTCCTTTTCGTAGAAGCGTAGCGTGCGAAGTGTCAGTCCGAGTTCCTGAGCGACATCCTGGATGCCGTACACTTGTAAATCCGCATCCTTTGCGCGGGTTCTCTCCTTGTGCGTGGGGTTGTCGCGATCCGCGTCCTTAAGCGTTTCATCGTCCTCGGCGAGGTGGAGCGAGTTCCCCATGCCATCCACTCCCTGTCTTCCAATCACGGCTACCCTACCACTCAAGCGCATAAGCCTCGTAGCTTGACAGGGGATAGAGGCTCAGGCGAGCTTTTTGTTCTCCTCCTCGATCAAATCCTTCTTCGAAAGTTTGCCGATCAACGTCTTGGGCAGGCTGTCCCGGAATGCGAAGGCCTTGGGCATCTCGATCTTGCTGAGGCGATCCTGCAAAAAGACCTTGAGTTCATCGACGGTCAGGTTCGATCCCTCGTGCAGCGCGATGAACAACTTGGGAGATTGACCTCTGTAGGCGTCAGGAATCGCGATTGCGATCGCCTCCTTTACCGCCGGGTGCTGGTAGGCCGCATCCTCGATGATCCGGGGATATACATTATATCCGCCACAGAAGATGATGTCCTTGATGCGGTCGACGAGGAAGAGATAGCCATCCTCATCAAAATAGCCGATATCGCCGGTTCGTAGCGCGCCATCGACGAAGACAGCACTGGTTTCTGCAGGGCGCTGCCAATAGCCCTTCATCACCTGAGGGCCGCGGGCGCACACTTCTCCGCGTTCTCCCTGGGGAAGAACCCGCGAGGGATTCTCCGGATCTCGGATCTCGATGATGGTGCCGGGGAAACTTGGGCCGCAGCTATTGTCCTTCACCGTCCCAAACAACGGGTTGCAGGCGATGATCGGGGCGGTTTCGGAGAGCCCATATCCTTCCACGACCCTGGCACGCGTGCGTGCCTCGAACTCCTCGCGTACCTCGAGCGGGAGCGGTGCGCCGCCGGATATACAGGCGCGCACGGCCGAGAGATCGGGTATCTCGTCGTCCGGAAGCGCGTTCAGGGCAACATAGATCGTAGGCACGCCGAAGAACTGTGTCGGCGGCTTGCGCTTCATCGTGTTGAGAACCTGCTTCATCTCAAACCGTGGCAGCAGGACGATTTCGGCGCCGATTTCGACTGAGAAGTTGAGCACCGTCGTGAGTGCGAAGACGTGAAACATGGGCAGGACGCCGAGAGTTCTCTCCTGCTGCGGGCGAAGTCCTCCCACATGCACCACCATCTGGGCGCTGTTCGCCGTGAGGTTGGCGTGGGTCAGCATTGCGCCCTTGGGCACGCCGGTTGTGCCTCCGGTATATTGAAGGACCGCGACATCATCAGGGTGACGTTCTACCGCGTCAGGTTCGGCATCATGGGCGAGAAGCGCCTTGAGCCGGACATGAAGGCCTTCGTCGAGTATCCGCGCGTGGTCTTTTCGCTTGAATAGCGCAAAGCCCAGGCCTTGCAGCCAGGGCAGCATATCCCTCATGCCGCACAACACGATCTTGTCCAGCCCGGCACGTGGCGCGACGGCTTGCACTTTCTCGTGGATTATCCGGACGTCCGGTACCGCCATCATGCGCGTTCCCGAGTCCCGGATCTGATGCTCCAGTTCGCGCTCCGTGTAGAGCGGGTTGAAGTTGACCACGATCGCACCCACGCGCAGCGCCGCGAAGTACAATATCGCGAAATAGGGGCAGTTCGGCAGGCACAGGCCGAACCGATCGCCCTTGCGCAGCCCCTGATCCTGCAATCCACGTGCTGCACGGCGAACGAGTTGCCCCACCTGCGCATAAGTCCAGGTTCGCCCGAGAAAGTCGATGGCGACGCGTTCGGGATAAAGGTTCAACGCATTGTCGAGGAGGTCGGTCAGGAGCCGTGGCGGAATTGCCGGTTCCGGTATCGACGGGAAGGCGCTGATGGCGGGCTGGGGCATGGCGATCTCCAGCATCAGAAGTGGAAACGTCCGCCGAGCGACAGCACGACGGCGTGCGCGTCCTCGAGCTTGCCGTCCATCAGGATCGGCGTCTGCACGGCCGTGCCGGCATAGGCCGCTGTCGTGCGATCAATAGTCGTATCCTTGAACGTAATATACGCTGCGCCCGCATCGAGCGTGAACCGGGAAGACACGGCATAGCTTGTGCCGGCAGCGAAATTCCAACGGTTGCTGTCAGGCACTCGAGCGTCCCGATTGCCGTTGCGCGTCGGGGTCTGGGCGTGTTGAACGCCGGCACGAACGGTCCAGGCTGGTGTGACCGCGTAATCGATGCCGCCTGCGAAGCTCCAAGTGTCCCGGTAATTTTCCGGGATTGAAACGTTGAGCGGCGCGCCGAGCCGGATAGCGTCGAATTTCGACCAACCCATGCGGGTCACCTGACCGTTGAGGGTGACCTTGGGCGACACCGCCACGCGCGCTCCGAAGATCGCCTGCCAGGGGGTCTCGAACGTGGCGTTTGCATTCACTACGCTGTTTTGCCCGGCGAGCGGACCAAGAAGACCGGTCGTCGTCACCGAACCGTCGAGATTATGCTTCACGCTCGACTTGTAGCTGGCGCCCAGTTGCATGGGGCCGGCGCGATATTGCAGCCCGGCCGACCAGCCAAGATCCCAACCATTGCCTTTCAGCTCCTGGTGGCCGTCGGCGAGAAGAGGCGATAGGTTCGGCAGATAGTTGGACAATGATGCGTCGGCATATTCGATATTAAGCGCGGCGCCGATGCTGAGATTTGGCGTAACGAGGTAGGCGATCGATGGCTGGATGTCGTATGTTCGCAGCTTGGTCTTGTCGGCGCTATACCGTGCCCAGCTGTCGGCATCATAATTGGTTGTGAAGCTATAAGGGGAGGCGACGGTCAGCCCCAAAGCGAGCCGTGATGTCAGGCCGACGGCTATCGCGCCGGAGGGTAGTACGCCATTATTGATCGGATCACGAGAGCGTTGGCTCCCGCCTACAGCCGCAGCCGACTGCCCGGGACGGACAATGAGCGTGTTGACATTGTCAACCGACCCTTTGGGAAGGATTACGCTTACGGCCTGGTGGGCATCGACTCCTTCCATGCCTGCGATCGCAGCCGGATTCCACCAGAGGGACTGTACGCCCTGGTCGGCGACCTCGCCCGAAAAGGCTCGTCCGGCACCTCTGGACGATTGTTCCTGAAGGTAAAAGGCCTGCGCGCTCGCGGCTTGCGGCGCGAGCAATCCAGCCGCCACGGCCGATGTTGCGATCCCAACTTTCCAATTTTTGCCTGCCACGCCCATCTCCCCTTTCGTGATTGTCAAATTCCTCGTGCTTATCGGAGGCGCGTCCATGTCTGCGTCTTGCACAGGGGCCAGACGATGCAGCCCTTGAGGCGCAAATGATCCCGATCGGCTAACGTGACCGTCGCGCTGTATGTACCGCCATCCTCAGCGTTGTAGATGGAACCACCCGACCAACTGCCCGACTTCCACGTAAAACCCTGCAGAATCTGCAATCCACGAAGCGGACGACCGCGCAACGCAGCGGTCTTGTTCTTTTCGTCACGTAGTTCGGGGTTGGCTTTGATCCCGTCGGAACTGATCAAGGCACCGCAGATCGATTGCCCGCAGCGGGTGATTTCCACGACGCCATGACGGCTCTCGGTTTGCCAGCGACCGACAACGGTGTCGGCGGGCAATGCAGTGCTCGAAGCCAGTAGTGTCAGAATGATCGACATTGTTCCTCTCCGCGCGCCTTCAGGCGACCGTCTGTTTCACGTCTGGAGCCAATATGCGGCAAATCAGCGTCCCATAACCATCTCAATGACGTATAGGTAAGTCAATAGCTCAATGCGTCATCAAAATGCCTATTAGGTTGTGTGCGAATTGGAGGGGTCAGGCGCTGCTGGCCCCGTCGTCAGGGTTCGGGCGTGTTCGTGTGTGACGCCGTCAAGCTATTGATCTGTGCGTGCCTTCAAGCAAGGAAAGATTGCGATAATTGCCCAGTTCCTGAATGCGCTGGATGGAACGCGACACTTCGCCGTCAGCCGCCCCGTTCGCGGCAACGACCAGGCGCCCGTAGCCGCCGGCGTGAATGCGAAAGTCGCTCCAGATCCGGACGCTATCCCCGATGATGCAGGAGACGAGATGGCCCGGATGGAAGTCGGCCCGATCGACAACCGGCTCGGCGTAGCTATCGTTCGCCACAACGACGATGTGGGTTGCGCGGATGACCAGGCCCGGCAGCGTTTCCATCCACTGCAAGGTATCACTGAAGGGGCCGACGTCGGGAGCAGACCAGAACTGCGCGTCCGCGCTGACCGAGGTTGACGTTAGCGTCGTGGTGACCGCTTCACTGTGCCTTTCCCAGGCCAGCCGCCCGTTGGCGGACCACTCCGTTTCCAGGTGGCGCAGGTTGCGATCGAGTCCAGAGGCACATCGCTGCTCCAGGATCAGCCATTCCTTCTCCCGGTCATTCTCATCGACCAGGCGAACCGTCTGAAATGCCATGGCGGGCAATTCGAGTGCAGGAAAACGGCGCAGATGCATTTCGCCGACGATCTGACGCCGGAGGGGATGCTCAGAAAATCGCATGTGTGCGCCTTCGAAAACAGGTGCAGTGGCGCTTGGGGAGAGGCGCAGCCGTCGATAAGACGGGCGCGAGCATCATCGCCGGGATGAGAGTGCGCGGTTTTTCACTGGCGAGCATCCGTACGTTCCTCGGCCAAGACCTCCGATATCAAGCCTCCCGGGAACCGGTGCATGACGATTCCCTCGACGGCGTGAGAAGAGTGCCAAAGATTTTAGTTGACGTAAACGTCATTTCACGCACCATTAGGTAATCAGATGTCCGATTCCCTGGAGAGGCTATCATCGATGCGTAATGTGGTTGTTGCGGGCTATGCCCGGTCCCCCTTTCACCTGGCAGGCAAGGGCGCGCTGGCGCGCGTCCGCCCTGACGATCTGGCCGCTCAGGTTATTCGCGGACTGATTCAGCAGACCGGCGTGAAGGCCGAAGATATCGAGGATATCGTGCTGGGCTGCGCTTTTCCTGAAGGCGAGCAGGGCTTCAACATCGCGCGCCTTATCGGTCTTCTCGCCGACCTGCCGCTCTCTGTCGGCGGCATGACCGTTAATCGCTTCTGCGGATCGTCGATGAGCTCGGTCCACATCGCTGCGGGCCAGATTCAGCTTGGCGCCGGCGAGGCCTTCATCTGCGCGGGCGTGGAGTCGATGAGCCGCGTGCCGATGATGGGGTTCAATCCGCTGCCGAACCCCGAGCTCGCGAAGAAGAGCGCCGCCTATATGGGCATGGGCGACACGGCGGAGAATATCGCGACCAAATATCAGATCACCCGTGCCCAGCAGGAAGCCTTTGCGGTCGCCAGTCAGGACAAGGCGGCCGCGGCTATCGCGGCCGGCAAGCTCGAGGCCGAGATCGTGCCGATCACGACCAAGGCGGGCGTGGTCGACAAGGATGGCACGCCGCGTGCCGGCACGACGACGGAAACCCTCGCCGGGCTGAAGCCGGCCTTCAGCCAGGACGGCACGGTAACGGCGGGAACGTCCTCGCCGCTGACCGATGGCGCAAGCGCAATCCTGGTCACGAGCGAGGATTATGCGCGCGCGCATGGACTGCCGATCCTTGCCCGCATCAAGTCGGTTGCTGTCTCTGGCTGCCAGCCGGAGATCATGGGCATCGGACCGGTCGAGGCCTCGCGCAAGGCGCTGCAGCGGGCGGGGCTCAGTGTGGACCAGCTTGACGTTGTCGAGCTCAACGAAGCCTTTGCGAGCCAGTCACTGGCCTGCATCAGCGACCTGGGGCTTGACCAGTCGAAGGTCAATCTGGACGGCGGCGCCATCGCGATAGGCCACCCTCTGGGGGCGACCGGTGCGCGGATCGTGGGCAAGGCCGCGGCTCTGCTGAAGCGCGAAGGCGGCAGCTATGCGCTTGCCACCCAGTGCATCGGCGGCGGTCAGGGCATCGCCACCGTGCTGGAGGCGGCGGAATGAGCGAGCAGGCCATCAAGCCAGTCGGCGCCCCGCCGGAAACCATCAAAAAGGTCTGCGTGATCGGCGCAGGCGTCATGGGCGCCGGCATCGCAGCGCAGGTCGCCAATGCCGGCGTGCCGGTGCTGCTGCTCGATATCGTGCCCAAGGAGGGCGGCGATCGTGACGCCGTGGCGAAGGGTGCGGTCGCGAAGATGCTGAAGACCGATCCGGCGCCCTTCATGTCGAAGGCTGCGGCGAAGCTCGTTGAAACGGGCAATATCGACGACCATCTCGAGCGGGTGGCCGAATGCGACTGGATCGTCGAGGCGATCGTCGAACGGCTCGACATCAAGCAGGCGCTCTACGCCAAGCTCGAGCAGCTCAAGCGTCCGGGCACGGCGGTATCGTCCAATACCTCGACGATTCCGCTTGGCCATCTGGTCGAGGGGCGGGACGATCAGTTCAAACAGGACTTCCTGATCACCCATTTCTTCAATCCGCCGCGCTACATGCGGCTCATCGAAATCGTGACCGGCCCCGACACTGATACGGCTGTGGCGAGGCGCGTCTCGGATTTCGTCGATCGAAAGCTCGGCAAGCGCATCGTGCCGGCGCGGGACACGCCGGGCTTCATCGCCAATCGCATCGGTACCTACTGGCTGGCCGTCGCGATCAATGCCGCGATGGACCAGGGGCTGACGGTGGAGGAAGCCGACCAGATCGGCGGAAAGCCGATGGGCGTGCCCAAGACCGGCATTTTCGGCCTTGTCGATCTCGTTGGCGTCGACCTCATGCCGCTGCTCACGAAGAGCCTGTCCTCGACGCTGCCGGCAGGTGACGCCTATTTCGACACGGTGAGGCCGATGCCGCTCGTCGACAGGATGATCGCGGAAGGCTTTACCGGGCGGAAGGGCAAGGGCGGTTTCTACGCGTTCGACAAGGCGACGAAGACCAAGAAAGCGCTCCATCTCGCGACCGGCGAATATCGCGTATCGGTGAAGCCGGCTTCCTTGCCGGGCCGGGCCGAGAAGGACCTGGCAGCATTGGTTGCTGCGCCCGGCAAGGTCGGCGCCTATGCCTGGGAAATTCTCGGCAAGGTTCTTTCCTATGCCGCGAGTCTGGTCGGTGAAGCTGCGGACAACATCGTCGGCATCGATGACGCGATGAAGCTCGGCTACAACTGGAAGTTCGGGCCGTTCGAACTGATCGATCGCCTCGGGCCGGGCAAGCTCGCCGAACGGCTGGCCGCCGAGGGGCGGGATGTTCCCGCGATCCTCAAGGTAGCCGGAGATCGGCCTTTCTACCGGGTGCAGGACGGCCGTCGGCAATATCTCGATGCCGCCGGCGACTATCATGATGTCGTGCGGCCCGAGGGCGTGCTGCTGCTGGAAGACATCAAGCTCCATAGCCAGCCGATCCTCAAAAATGGTTCGGCGGCACTCTGGGATGTCGGCGACGGCGTTGCCTGCCTTGAGTTCACCGGCAAGATGAACGCGCTCGACGGCGATGTGATGAAGCTGATCGGTCAGGCGATCCCGGTCGTGCAGGACAAGTTCAAGGCGCTCGTCGTCTATAATGAGGGCAGCAATTTCTCCGCCGGCGCCAATCTCGGTCTTGCTCTGTTCGCACTGAACATCGCGGCATGGGGCGAGATCGAAAAGCTCGTCGCGGGCGGGCAGCAGGCCTACAAGGCGCTCAAATATGCGCTGTTCCCGGTCGTGAGCGCTCCGGCCGGCATGGCATTGGGCGGCGGTTGCGAGATCCTGCTCAACAGTGATGCCGTGCAGGCCCATGCCGAAAGCTATGTGGGTCTGGTCGAGTGCGGCGTGGGTCTGATCCCTGGCTGGGGCGGATGCGGTGAAATGATCGATCGCTGGCGCTCCAGTCCCGGCATGCCCAAGGGGCCGATGCCGGCCGTAGCCAAGGTCTTCGAGACGGTATCGACAGCCACTGTGGCAAAGTCGGCCGCCGAGGCGAAGGAGCATGGCTTCCTGCGTCCCTCGGACGGCATTACGATGAACCGGGACCGTCTGCTGGCGGACGCCAAGGCGAAGGCACTGGAACTGGCCGACGGTTACAAACCGCCTGTGGCTCCGGAATTCCGCTTGCCTGGCGCGGGAGGCAAGTCCGCTCTTTCGATGGCTGTCGAAGGCTTCCAGGCCCGTGGCCTCGCCACATCTTACGATGGTGTCGTATCCGGCGCGCTCGCCGACGTCCTGACGGGCGGCGAGAAGGATCTCATCGACATCGTGACCGAAGAGGATCTGCTGGCGCTCGAGCGCAAGGCCTTCATGCAACTGGTGCGCGACCCGCGGACCCAGGCGCGCGTCGAGCAGATGCTCGTCACCGGCAAGCCGCTGCGTAACTGATTGGCGGCCGGCGGCCGGATGGCCGACCGGTCAGGAGATATAAATATGCAAGTCTATGACGCCCCGTTGCGCGACATGCGCTTCGTGCTCAACGAACTCCATGCCGATGACGGCTTCGGGGATATTCCCGCGCTGTCGGAGTTCACACCGGATCTCACCGATGCGATCCTCGAGGAGGCGGCGCGCTTCTGTCGCGACGTCCTGTTGCCGATCAACCGGTCGGGCGACGAGGAGGGGTGTCATCTGGAAAACGGCGTCGTGCGGACGCCGGCGGGGTTCCCCGAAGCCTATAAGCAGTTCGCCGAAGGTGGCTGGACCGCGCTCGCATCCGATCCGGAATGGGGTGGGCAGGGGCTGCCGGAAGCGGTCAACAAGCTGGTCGAGGAGATGATCTGCTCGTCCAACCTCTCCTTCGGCCTCTACCCGGGCCTCACCCATGGTGCCACCACTGCGATCGAGGGCCATGGCAGTGACGCGCTCAAGCAGGCCTACCTGCCCAAGATGGTGAGCGGCCAGTGGTCCGGCACGATGTGCCTAACCGAGCCTCATTGCGGTACCGATCTCGGGCTCCTGCGCAGCCGCGCGGTCCCGCAGGGCGATGGCAGCTACAAGGTCACCGGCTCCAAGATCTTCATCTCCGCCGGTGAGCATGACCTGACCGAGAATATCATCCATCTCGTGCTCGCCCGCCTGCCCGACGCCCCCAAGGGCGTGAAGGGCATCAGCTTGTTTCTCGTCCCCAAATATCTGCCCAGGGAGGACGGTACTCCCGGTCAATCGAACGGCGTCGCCTGCGCCGCGATCGAGCACAAGATGGGTCTCAAGGCGTCGGCGACGTGCCAGATGAACTTCGATGATTCGATCGGCTGGATCGTCGGTGAGCCTGGCAAGGGCATGGCCGCCATGTTCACGATGATGAACACGGAGCGTGTCTCCGTCGGCATCCAGGGCCTGGGTGTGGGCGAGGCGGCGTATCAGGCGGCGGCCTGGTATGCGAAAGATCGTATTCAGGGTCGGGCGCTCTCGGGACCCAAATATCCCGATCAGGCAGCCGATCCGATCATCGTTCACCCCGATGTTCGCCGCATGTTGATGACGATGCGGGCTTATAATGAGGGATGCCGGGCGCTCTCGGCCTGGGTCTCGCGCGCCCTGGACGCGGAAAAACATTCTCCCGAACCCGAAGTGCGCCAGCGTGCGAGTGACTTCATTGCGCTCATGACCCCCGTCGTCAAAGCGCTCTTCACCGACCTTGCGTTCGACAGCGCGAACCTTGCGGTCCAATGCTATGGTGGCCACGGCTACATCCGCGAAAGCGGCGTCGAGCAATATGCCCGCGATGCCCGGATCACCATGATCTATGAGGGGACGAACGGCGTTCAGGCGCTCGATCTCGTCGGCCGCAAGCTCGGCGCCCATATGGGCCGCTATCTGCGCAGCTTCTTCCATCCGGTGTCGGCTTTCATCGAGGAAAACAACGTCGACGGACCGATGAAGCCGATGATCGAGGCGCTCGCCAAGGCGTTCGGGGCGCTGCAGCTTTCGACGGCCACGGTCGCGCAGCGGGCGCTCAAGGATCCCGAAGAGGCGGGCGCGGCGTCGGCGGACTATCTGCGTCTGATGGGCCTGGTGGCCATGGGCTATTGCTTTGCCAAGGCGACCAAGATCGCAGGCTTGCAGCTCTTCTTCGGCAGCGAGGACAAGCGCTTCTACGATGCCAAGATCAAGACGGCGACGTTCTTCTTCGAGCGTATCCTGCCTCAGGCGACCGCCAGCTTCCTGGCGATCAAGGCGGGCAAGAAGTCGCTGATGGCGCTGGAAGACGACGTGTTTTGACGCTTCCGGCAAGCCTCGAAAAGCGGCTGGCCATTCCAGCCATCGTTGCGCCGATGTTCCTTGTGTCGGGACCGGACCTTGTCGTCAGTTGCTGCGAGGCGGGACTGCTTGGTACTTTCCCGGCGCTCAACCAGCGCACCAGTCAAGGTTTCGGTGAATGGCTGGATGAAATCGAGGAGCGGCTGGCTCCCATGCCGGGAGCGGCGCCCTTCGGCGTCAACCTCATCGTCCATAAGAGCAATCCGAGGCTCGACGCCGATCTGGAACTGATCGTTCGGCACCATGTGCCATTGGTCATCACCTCGCTCGGCGCCGTCGCGGATCTTGTCCAGGTGGTTCAGGGCTATGGCGGGCTGGTCTTTCACGACGTGACGAACGTGCGTCATGCGGAAAAGGCGCTCGAAGCTGGCGTCGACGGTCTGATCGCGGTCGCTGCCGGCGCGGGGGGACATGCCGGCACGATGAGCCCGTTCGCACTGGTTGACGAGATACGGCGCTTCTTCCAGGGGCCGCTGGCGCTTTCCGGCGCCATCACGCGCGGCCACCAGATCGCGGCCGCGCAGATGATGGGGGCCGATCTTGCCTATATCGGATCCCACTTCATCGCGTCGGAAGAGAGTCTCGCCTCGCCGGCACAGAAAGACATGGTGATCGGGGCCGGACCAGCGGATATCGTCTATACGGACCGGGTCACCGGCGTCGGGGCCAATTTTCTCCGGCCCTCGCTGGAAGCCGCGACTCTCCCTGAGCCACATGGCGCGCTTTCGGTTTCGGAGGAGGCCAAGGCCTGGAAGACGATCTGGTCGGCAGGCCACGGTGTCGGCGCTACCACTGCCGTCCAACCGGCCCGATCCATCTGTGAGAGACTCATTGCCGAATATCAGGCGGCATTACAATCAGAGTAGGATTGATCCATGAAGGTGCTTGTGCCCGTCAAGCGGGTTATCGATTATAATGTGAAACCGCGCGTGAAGGCGGATGGGACGGGCGTCGATTTGGCGAACGTGAAGATGTCGATGAACCCGTTCGACGAGATCGCCGTCGAAGAGGCTATCCGCCTCAAGGAAAAGGGAGTCGCGACCGAAATCGTGGTGGTGTCGATCGGCGTCGCCAAGGCGCAGGAAACGCTGCGCACCGCGCTCGCCATGGGGACCGACCGCGCGATCCTCGTCCAGACTGACGATGAGGTCGAGCCGCTCGCCGTCGCCAAGATCCTGAAGGCCATCGCCACCGAGGAGGCTCCAGGCCTGGTGATCCTCGGCAAGCAGGCCATCGACGATGATGCCAATCAGACCGGCCAGATGCTGGCAGCCCTTCTCGGTTGGGGGCAGGGCACATTCGCCAGCAAGGTCGAAGTATCGGGCGAGACTGTCGCGGTGACCCGTGAGGTGGATGGCGGTCTGGAGACCGTAAGCCTCAAACTGCCGGCGATCGTGACGACCGATCTGCGTCTCAACGAACCGCGCTATGCGAGCCTGCCCAATATCATGAAGGCCAAATCCAAGCCGCTGGCGACGAAGACGCCGGCCGATCTCGGTGTTGAGATCGCCTCGCGCCTCAAGACGCTCAAGGTGACCGAACCCCCCAAGCGCTCGGCGGGCATCAAGGTGGCCGACGTCGATGAATTGGTCGCCAGGCTCAAGGAAATGGCGATTTGATAAACTTTCAAACGCGCCGAACTTGCCGAACCTCTCCCATGCAAGTGACGGCGCACCCCGCTTCATCCTGTGCGCACAGAGATGAAGCGGGGGCGGATTTCTCGGAGAATAAGTTATGAATACGCTCGTCTGGGTTGAACATGACAATGCGTCGGTCAAGGATGCGACGCTATCGGCCGTCACCGCCGCTGCCAAACTTGGTGAGGTCCATCTGCTGGTTGCCGGTGCGGGCATCGGCGGCGTGGCCGAGGCTGCTGCGAAGGTCGCGGGTGTCGCCAAAGTCGTAACGTTCGACGATGCGGCGTTCAAACACGCTTTGCCCGAGAATGTCGCGCCGGCCGTCGCGGACCTGATGCGCGGCTATGACGCGTTCGTGGCGCCTTCCACTTCGAATGGCAAGAACATCGCGCCGCGCGTGGCGGCCTTGCTTGATGTGATGCAGGTCAGCGACATCCTGTCGGTGGAAAGCGCTGACACGTTCACGCGTCCCATCTACGCGGGAAATGCGATCGCGACGGTCCAGTCGTCTGATGCAAAGAAGGTTATCACGGTGCGTGGCACAGCCTTCGAGAAGGCGGCCCGCGAGGGTGGCTCGGCCAGTATCGAGGCTGCGACGGGCACGGATGCGGGACTTTCCAGCTTCGTGGGTGCCGAGATCGCCCAGTCCGAGCGCCCGGAACTCACCTCGGCCAAAATGAGAACACCGGGAATAAAAGGGGCCACGGATCGGCCGGTAGCACCGGATTAAAAATGGGCCAGTCCTGCTAGACCCCTGCTTTTGTGCGGGGGTGGAGGATGAAGAGAGTGGAGCTTTATCAGAAG
>JAJZQN010000050.1 GCA_021847605.1 Pseudomonadota bacterium
TCGATCAGCACGTTGGACAGGATCGGAATCGTATTGCGCCGCTCGACCACCGACTGGACGTGGCTCAGGCTCTTGAGGAGCGTTGCGCGTTCGATGGTGGCCTTCATGTCCCTGTTCTGTCCGTTTCTTTTTAAGCCGATGGCCCGGACTTCTCGAATCCGGGCGACAATGATGGATGGTCCTACATAGCCGCTGTGGCGCGTCGGGCAAGCACCCGAACATGCTTTTGAAACGGTCGGGGTTGCAAAAGGGGACGGCTTGCGCTTTGCCGATGCGATGCGACTTCCTGCCGCCTTGTTGCTTGCGATTATTCTGTCGGGCGCCCCCCCGGCGCAGGCCCGCGATTCGCTCGGCATCTTCGATGGCTGGGGCGCCTTTCGCGATCCTTCGACGCCGCGCTGCTACGCCATTGCCCAGCCGACCGTGCGCCGGGGACAGGATCCGCGCGGCTTTGCCTCGGTCGGGACATGGCCCCGCCAGCGGCTGCGCGGACAGATGCATTTTCGCCTGAGTCGCCCGCATCAGCCCAAGGCCACCGTGACGCTGAATGTGGGCGAGCGCCGATTCACGCTGGTCGCGGGACAGGTGGACGCTTGGGCGCCCGACGCACGCGCCGACGCGGCCATTGTCGCCGCCATGCGTTCGGCATCCAGCATGAGCATCCAGACAGTCGCGGCTGACGGTCGCGCCTTTGCCGACAGCTATGCCCTGCGTGGCGCCGCGACCGCCATTGATGCAGCGGCTTTGGGCTGCGCGCGGATCGGTTGATCCGGCTCTTTCGGCAGATACTTTAAAAATCCGCGCAAATCGACTATGTGCGCGCCCATGCACACAGCCGCCAGCCCCCTCATGCCGATTCCCGGCCCCATCGACACTGTGCCCGTCCCCCGCGCGGTCACGCCGCGCGAAGACGGTCGTATCGACCTGATGGGCCTGTCGCGCCCTCAGATCAAATCAGTGTTGGAGGAAGCCGGCCTTGACGTGAAGGCGGCCAAGCTGCGTTCGAAACAGCTTTTCCACTGGCTCTATCATCGCGGCGAAACCGATTTCGAGGCGATGACGGATCTGGCCAAGCCGATGCGCGGCTGGATGTCCGAACGCTTCGTCGTCGGCCGCCCCAATGTGGTGGAGGCGCAGGTATCGAGCGACGGCACCCGCAAATGGCTGCTCCGCTCGGATGACGGGCAGGACTATGAAATGGTCTTCATCCCCGACGCGGATCGCGGCACGCTGTGCGTTTCCAGCCAGGTCGGCTGCACCCTCAATTGCAGCTTCTGCCATACCGGCACGATGCGGCTGGTGCGCAACCTGACGCCGGGCGAAATCGTGGGACAGGTGATGCTGGCCCGTGACGCGCTGGGGGAATGGCCCAAGGGTTCGATGGTGTCGGCCAATGATGATGAGGATGACGACGCATCCCATTATACGGCGGACGGCCGCCTGCTGACCAATATCGTGATGATGGGCATGGGCGAGCCGCTCTATAATTTCGACCATGTGCGCGATGCGCTGCGCGTGGTGATGGACGGCGACGGCCTCGCCCTCTCGCGCCGCCGCATCACCTTGTCGACCAGCGGCGTCATTCCGATGATGGCCCGCGCCAGCGAGGAAATCGGCGTCAACCTCGCCGTGTCGCTCCATGCCGTGACCAAGGAAGTGCGCGACGAACTGGTCCCACTCAACCGCAAATATGGCATCGACGAACTGCTTCAGGCCTGCGCCGATTATCCCAAGGCCAGCAATGCCCGCCGCATCACCTTCGAATATGTGATGATCAGGGACAAGAATGACAGCGACGACGACGCGCGCGAACTCGTCCGCCTGCTGCGCAAATATAAACTGCCGGCCAAGGTCAATCTGATCCCCTTCAATCCCTGGCCCGGCACCGATTATGAATGCTCGACACCCGAACGCATCCGCCGCTTTTCGGAGATCGTGTTCGAAGGAGGCATCAGCGCGCCTGTCCGCACCCCGCGTGGCCGCGACATCATGGCCGCCTGCGGCCAGCTCAAATCCGCCAGCGAAAAGAAGAGCCGCGCGGAAATGAAGCGTCTGGCCGAGGAGAAGCAAGCCGCTCTGGGATGAACCGGGGATGATGGCTGCCGCCCGTCGGCACATGAACACAAGCCCCGCCCGCAACGGCGGGGCTTTTCTTTTGGGGGAAGACGATGATGACCGATGAAGAGATAATGGAACTGGCCGACGGCTTTCTGGCCTGCACCCTGCCCAAGGAGGCATGGACTCACAGCGCCCATTTCGCGACTGCGCTGTGGCTGATCCTGCGCCGCCCCGACATCATGCCAGAGGCTGACATGCCCGGCCTCATCCGCCGCTACAACGAAAGCGTCGGCGGCGTGAACAGCGATACGAGCGGCTATCATGAAAGCATCACCCAGGCGTCGCTGCATATGGCCCGTCAGCTGATCGCCACCCTGCCCGCCCACGTGACGCCCGCGGCCGCCTATGCGGCGTTGATGGCATCCCCGTTGGGCAACAAAGACTGGCCCTTCACCTACTGGTCGCGCGATTGCCTGATGTCTGTCGACGCCCGACGCCACTGGCTGGCCCCCGACATCAAGCCCCTGCCGGCATAAAGAGAAAGGGCGGCCCAAGCGGACCGCCCTTCCTTATGCTCTGATCAATTGAGAGGGATCAGAAACGGAAACCGATGCCGACGACGCCGGCGTCACGGCCACCGAAATTATCTTCATATTCGGTGCGCTGATATTCGGCCGAGATGTAGGTGTTCGGCGTAACCGAATATTCCAGACCACCGCCATAACGCACGCCTTCCAGCGAGGTGTGGGCGCCGGCGGCTTCGATGCGGGCGCTGGTGTAACCAACCTTGGCGAAGGCCAGAACCTGCGGCGTCACGACATAACCGGCGCGAACCGAACCGGCGATTTCGCGGCTGGCATCAAACCCGTTGCCGTCGACGGTCGAGTCACCGAACGACAGTTCGGGGCCAAAGGTGATGCGCGGTGCGACGGCCAGGTCGTAACCGGCGGTCACGCCATAGCTGAAACCTTCTTCGCCCTGCGCCTTGTCAAAGCCCATGGTCACGCCAGCGCGCGGCCCGGTGAAGGGCGCAGCGTCCTGAGCGAAAGCAGGAGCAGAAACAGCAGCGGCAGCAGCAATCGCTGCGAAAATCACAGTCTTCATAAAGTCCTCGATATTTATCTATACGCCATGACTTAGACATTCATCTGGCGTTCAGGTTCGATGCAAAGAATCCATGAATTTATTCCACAATTCCCTTTACCTCTTCTCTTCCATTATTCGGATCGAAAAGATCGCGGCTGCATCGTCACCGCGCAGCAGCCATCTAGGTTCGCCAAACTCGATTGCAAAGGGGTACGAAGTTTATTTCAATTCATTTCGAGGCTTGTGTTGCAAAACTGTGACAATCGGGGTCACGGCAACGGGAGGATGGATTATTCCCCCAACGGCATTACATTGGCGGCATGGACGGCCCTATGGTCATGGACCCTGACAGGGAATCCGGCGAGAAAGCCGCTGAAAAATCCGACATGCGTCCCGGCATGCTGGTCAGGCGCCATCGCCTCTCCACCCGTCTGTGGCATGGCTTCAACGCGCTGCTCCTCTATATCCTCTTCACCAGCGGGTTAGGCATCTTCAACGCGCATCCCCGCCTTTATTGGGGACAGGCGGGGGCGAACTTCGATCCGGCCTGGCTGACCCTTGATCGCTTCCCCGGCTGGATCACTCTGCCCGGCCATTACAGCCTGACGCTCTCGCGGCACTGGCATCTGGCAGCCGCGCCCATCTTCGCCTTTGCGCTACTCGCCTATATGCTCTGGAGCCTTGGTAACGGCCATATCGCCCGCGACCTTTCCTTGCGCCGGTCCGATCTGTCGCCGCGACATATCTGGCAGGACGTCAAAGACCATGCCCGATTGCGTTTCCCCACCGGAGCCGCCGCCCTGCGTTACAATATTTTGCAGAAAGGCAGCTATATTCTGGTGATTTTCGGCCTCCTGCCGCTCATCATTCTGACCGGCCTTACCATGTCACCCGGCATGAACGCAGCCTGGCCCTGGCTGCTCGATCTCTTCGGCGGGCGCCAATCGGCCCGGTCGATCCATTTCCTCACCGCCTTTTCGTTGATCGCTTTCTTCCTCGTTCACATGGCGATGGTGCTGTTGGCCGGGCCGTTCAACGAAATACGTGCCATTCTCACCGGCCGATTCCGCATCCCGGGCCACCGCCCATGACCCTAACCCGCCGCACATTGTTGTTGGGCGCCACCGCCACCCTGACCGGCTGTGACCGACTTGTGCGCAACGAGACATTTCGTGAGGCGCTCTTCTCCGCCGAAAATTTCCACAAATGGTCGCAACGCCACTTGATGGTGCGCGACGCCATGGCGCGCGAATTTCATCCCGACCAGATTTCGCCCATCTTCCGCGCGAACGGCACCGCCAATCCCAATACCCCAGCCTACAAGGCGTTATGGCGTAGCGGTTTTGCCGACTGGCGTCTGTCGGTGCGCGGTCTTGTCGAACGCCCTCTTTCTCTCTCCCTCGCCCAACTTCACGCCATGCCGCATCGCGAACAGATCACCCGCCATGACTGTGTCGAAGGGTGGAGCGCGATCGGCAAATGGCGCGGAGTACCGCTGCGCATTTTGCTGGAGGGCGCGCGGTTACGGAGCAGCGCCCGCTACATCGTCTTCCACTGTGCCGACACCATGGGCAATGGCCAGCCCTATTATGAAAGCATCGACCTTGACGACGCCTTTCACCCTCAAACCATCCTTGCCTTCGCGCTGAACGACCGCCCCCTGTCCGTCGCTAATGGCGCACCGCTGCGGGCGCGTGTCGAACGTCAACTCGGCTATAAACAGGCCAAATATCTCATGGGGATAGAGGCCGTAGACACATTGTCCCCTATCGCCGGCGGCAAGGGCGGCTATTGGGAGGATCATGCCGGATATGATTGGTATGCGGGAATTTGACCCGGCCGAATTTAGATGGTTAAGGTAGCACCATGAAACTGTTTGAGCGGGTATTGCAACGACTGGTCTCTCGCGGCCAGTTGACGGTTCACTATGCGGATGGGCGGCATTTTACCGTCGGTCGCCCGGATCCGGATTTCCCCACCCTGGCGATGCGATTCACCGACAAGCGCGTCCCCTTCGACATTGTGAAAGACCCGCGGCTTGGCATGGCAGAGGCCTGGATCGATGGCCGTGTGGTGATAGAAGGCGGCGGCATCATGGAATTCGTGTCCATGATGCGCGCCAACAATCCGTGGGAAAGCGGCAAATCGATCGACGCGAAAAGCATCTGGTCGCGCAGCTTCAAATCAGCACGCCAGAAATTCTGGCGCCTCAACCACAAGTCCCGCTCCAAGGCGAACGTCGCCCATCATTATGACCTCTCGGGCGCGCTCTACAGCCTCTTTCTCGACCGCGACCGCCAATATAGCTGCGCTTATTTTCCCGATGCCGACAATGAAGCCGGCATCAGCCTGGAACAGTCGCAGGAAGACAAAAAGGCGCATATCGCCGCCAAACTCCATCTGAAGCCCGGCATGAAGGTGCTGGACATCGGCTGTGGCTGGGGCGGCATGGCGCTCTACCTCCACCGCACCTGCGGCGTGGACGTCACCGGCATTACCCTGTCGGAGGAACAGTTGAAGGTCGCGCGCCAGCGTGCGCAGGATGCCGGTGTCGCCGATCATGTGCGGTTCGAACTGATCGATTATCGCGATATGCAGGGACCATTCGACCGCATCGTGTCGGTGGGCATGTTCGAACATGTCGGAACCGCGCATTTCCGTACCTTCTACAATAAATGTCGCGAACTGCTGTCGCCTGAGGGCGTCATGCTGATCCACACGATCGGCCGTGTCGAAGGACCGGGCATCACCGACGCCTTCACCCAGAAATATATCTTCCCCGGCGGCTATATCCCGGCCTTGTCGGAGATGATTCAGGGCAGCGAAGGCACCCGACTGATGGTCACGGATGTCGAGGTTCTGCGCATGCATTACGGCCTGACCATTCGCGAATGGTATAAGCGCACCATGGCGCACAAGGCGGAGATCGTCGCCCTGTATGACGAAAAATTCTTCCGCTTGTGGACCTTCTATCTCGCCGGTGCAGCGACCGTGTTCGAACATGGCGGCATGGTGAATTATCAGGTGCAATATGTGCGCGATCGCCGCACCCTGCCCATCACCCGTGATTATATGATAGAAGCGGAAGCGGCCCTTCGCGGCCGCTGAACGTTCATTCCGCACGGCCTGTCCCGCCTGAATATTGGCTGACATCGCCGTTTTCGGCGGGTTCAGCGACAGGGGTTCAGCTTGCTCCCATACCTGCCGGTCAGCTGGCGGGCCATGTTTCTAAGGAGCAAGACGCATGAACATCCTGTGGAAAGGCGTGGCGGCCCTCAGCCTCGCGCTGGCTGGAATAGGCGCGACCGCCGTGCCCGCTCAGGCCCAATATTATGGCGGCCATCATGATGGCTGGCGTGGTGATCGGGGATATCGCGGCGACAACAGACGTTGGGACAATCATCGTCGCTGGGACAATCGGCGTAGTTGGGATCGGCGTGGCTATGGCTATCGTTCCAACCATCGCTATCGCCAGCGTTGCTGGACCGAATGGCGCTATGATCGCTGGCGTCATCGCGATGTACGCGTTCGCCGCTGCCGCTGACCCCTTGGTGCCGCGATCCGCGCCGATCCGGCGGGTCGCGGCACAACGCCACCGGTTGACGGCACAAGGACGCAAAGGCTAGGCGGGGCGCATCAAATTCAGGGATACTGACGATATGAGCGATACGCCCCCCGACCACCTGTCCACCAACCCGCGCAGCCCCCATTTCGACATGGAGGTGCTTCAGCGCGGCATCGGCATCCGTTTCAAGGGCCGCGAGCGCAAGGACGTAGAAGAGTATAGCATTTCCGAAGGCTGGATCCGCGTCGCCGCCGGCAAGACCCGCGACCGTCACGGCAATCCGCTGACCATCAAACTGAACGGCGAAGTCGAAGCCTGGTTCGAAAATCCGGCCGAGGGCGCGGAAACCGCCCCGGACGCGGAATAAGCCATTATAAAAAAGGCGCCCACCGGGCGCCTTTTTTATCAGTTCATGACCGCTTCGCGCTTTACGTCCGCGATGATGGCGCTCAACGTCCGCTCGGACGGCCCGGCATCGATATTCGCATCGGCATATTCAACGACGAAGGGATCGGCCTTCAACTTAGGCGTTCCCTTGCGATCCACTTTGGCCATCAAGGCACGGCCACGCGCATGCAGCGCTTCAGCCGGAGCGCGCGCCGCTACAGGGACAACAGCCCGCTCAATGCGCGCCTTCGGCACGATCGGCCCATCCCAGCTATCGGCACCGGCACTGGCCAGTCGCACGCTGCTGCCCAGTGTCGCGTCAGGCGTGAAATCGTGCAGCTTTGCCTTAACCGGGTAGATGAAACCATAGGTCGGGTTGGTACGCGCCCCCATCTGCCCCGACGGGCTGTGCCATACGCGCACCTCGCTCCAGTCGCCGTCAGCCGATACGTCAACCACCGGCACGTCTTCCTCGATCGCGCCGGGCACCGACCAGTTGGCATGGCGGATCAGCACGCGCCGATCATCCACGACCTTGCTGACCACCGCGACATGACCCAGCAGCATCGGCCCGTTGGGCCGAAATGCCAGCACCGCTCCCTTTTTGGGCCGGTGTCCGCGCTTATACTGGCCATCGGCCTGATCCCACCAACTCAGCGCATCGCCGCGGATTTCCACCCCCGACACGACACGCGCATAGGGCACGCATTGCAGCACGGCCGAAGCACAGAGCGGTGCCGCCGTCAGACCGCACAGCGCCACCAGCGCCGCCCGGCATATTGTCCCAAACATCATGCGATCCCGATTGTCTTTAGAATCGCCCCACCGGGATCGACCCTAGGCGCGCAGTTTTTAGGAAGAGGTTAACGGCGCGGGAAGCATAGGAAATTCGCGTCCCTGTCGAAAAAAATCCGGCTCATGTCACATCGCGATCGGCCGCCTCGTCATGTCGATATCCAACATTGACGAAAGGAACCGACCCATGAACGATCGCACCAATATCTATGCGGCTGGCGGCCCGCTTTTCAAAGCCTGGTACGACCTGTCGCTTCAGGTGGAAAAATCCGGCCTGGAAAAAAGCCTGCTGGAACTGGTGAAGATTCGCGCTTCGCAGATCAATGGCTGTGCCAATTGCCTCAACATGCACACGTCCGATGCGCGCAAGGCAGGCGAAACGGAACAGCGCATCCACCTGCTCGGCGCATGGGAGGAAGCGCCATGCTATACCGATCGCGAACGGGCGGCACTTGGCTGGACCGATCATCTGACGCAGGTTGCCACGAAGCGGGCACCCGATCCCGTCTATGCGGAACTGGCGTCGCATTTCAGCGCGGAGGAACAGGTGCAACTGACGTTGGCGATCAACATCATCAACGGCTGGAACCGCCTCGCCGTCGGTTTCCACCTCTATGATCCGTCATTGGGATGGTCGGCATGATCGACGACGGCGTCGCTAGTTTCGATGCGCAGCGGGCCGCCCTGCTGCGCGTCGCTTATCGCATGCTGGGCACCATGGCCGATGCCGAGGATGTGTTGCAGGACGCCTTCATTCGTTGGGCGGGGACAGACAGGGAAGCCGTCCGCGTGCCCGCAGCCTTCCTGCGCCGCATGGTGACGCGCCTCTGCCTCGATCACCTCAAATCCGCACGTGTACGACGGCAGGAATATGTCGGCCCATGGCTTCCAGAGCCGATTGTGGAAACCGATCCTGTAGAGGACGTCACCCTGCCGCTGATGCTGGCGCTCGAACGTCTTTCACCGCTGGAACGTGCGGCTTTCCTGCTTCATGACGTGTTCGGAGAAAGTTTCGATGATGTCGCTCACGCCATCGGCCGGGACGCGGCAGCCTGTCGCCAGCTTGCCGCGCGCGCGCGGGAGCATGTCCGCAGCGAACGCACACGCTTTCCCGTTGAGCGTGATCATGGCCTCGCCATCGCCGCCGCCTTTTTCGAAGCGTCGCAGATCGGCGACGCGGCCAAATTGGGGGCGCTACTGGCCCATGATGTGCGGTTCCATTCAGACGGCGGCGGCAAACGTCCGGCGGCGGGCCGTATCCTCGACGGCGCAATGGAGGTCATGCGTGGATTGTCGGCGATTCTCCGCCTGCGACGTGGCCAACCGTCGCTGGTCCAGCATGGTTTCATCAACGGCCTGCCCGGCTTCGTCACGCGCGAAGCCGATGGCCTGCTTCAAACGACCGCCCTCCTTATAGAGGGCGACCGTATCAAGGCTATTTATGTGATGCGAAACCCCGACAAACTTCAACACATCCATGGACCGATCCACTGATCGGCCATTATCCGAAGCGATAGCCCGATACTGTCCAGCCCATCACCTGACTGCGATGGGAGCAGGTCGCCACATCGTCGCCGCCAGCGCCCAGCGCAACCATCAACGGTAACAGATGCTCTTCGCGCGGATGGGCGAAATGGGCATGGGGCAGTTGGTGCCATGCCGCGACACGCTCTGCGCGCTGCACGGGGTCAGGATCAGTCACGGCCTGCGTCAGGGCATAATCCCATGCCGTCGACGGTGCGATGGCCTGTGGTCCACGCACACGCAGATTATGGAAGCTCATGCCCGATCCGACGATCAACACCCCTTCATCGCGCAGCGGCGCCAACGCGCGACCGGCCGCTATATGCGCAACCGGGTCTAGATCATGGCGGAGAGACAGTTGCGCGACAGGAATATCGGCGTCGGGCAACATGACCTTCATCGGAATGAACACGCCATGGTCCCACCCCCGCGCCTTTTCCTCATTCGTGGCAAAGCCGGCCGCCTCCAGCAGTCCAGCCGCCCGGCGGGCAAGGTCGGGCGCACCCGGCGCATCCCAGCGCAACGTGTAAGTGTGGGGCGGAAAGCCGTAATAGTCGAACAGCAGTTCGGGCCGATCACCCACATGCACGCTGAAGTCGCGCGTTTCCCAATGCCCCGAAATCAGCAGGATAGATGTAGGCCGTTCAGGCAGGTCGGCGATCAGCCCGGCCAGATAGTTCTGCATCGGATGCCACATCGGATCGCTATGCACACACTGTGGGTCGGCCGGGTCCATGAAGAAGCAGGGGCCGCCGCCATGCGGCACAAAGAGCGTGGGTTGTTTCATGACTGCCACATCGGGATTTTAGCCCGCACAGGCAACGCGCAATGGCGAAACAGACAGTTTCGCCAGACCCGGCCGCTCTTCCCTCTTAGCCCTCCGGTAGCACCACCGGTCCCAATGCCTGCGCCAGCGTCGCCCCGGAATAGGGCTTTTTCAGCAGGGTGACGCCATCATAGCGATCGGGCAGTTCCAACCCGTCACCATAGCCGGTGGCGAACAGGAAGGGGATGCCGCGTTCAGCCAGCATATCTGCCACCGGCAGGCTGGTTTCATGTCCAAGGTTGAAGTCCAGAACCGCCAGATCGACGTCGCTGATGTCGATGGCCTCCCGCGCCCGACCGACACTTGCCGCCGTCAACACTTCGGCGCCCAGATCGCGCAGCGCATCCTCGCCATCCATGGCGATGATCATATTATCCTCGACCAGCAGGACATTGCGTCCCTTCAGCAGGCCCGGCGTCGCCGCAACCGCGGGCTTGGTCCGTTCGCGCTCCACCGCATCGGGTAGCACGGACACGACATGGCGTGACGGGATACAGAAATGCGCTTCTATCCCTGCCAGCCGGTAATATATTTCGGCATGGCCACCCAGATCATAGGGAATGGAACGCTCTATCACCGTCGATCCAAAGCCGCGTCGCGTCGGTGCCACCACCGACGGGCCGCCGCTTTCGGTCCAGTCGATCAACAGGCTTCCGTCGCCATCGATCCGCCATGTGATCGCCACCGTTCCATTGTCCGACAGGGCGCCATATTTGGCCGCGTTGGTCAGCATTTCATGGATGACCAGAGCCAGCACGGTGAAACAGCCGGGCGTCAGCAATACATTGGGTCCGGTCAGCTTCACCCGGTCGCTGCGCACGCCCAGATAGGCGCCGGCCTCCACCTCGATCAGGTCATAGAGCCGCGCAGGCGACCAGCGATCCGCCGTAATCTGATCATGGGCGCGGGCCAGCGCATGAACACGGCTTTCCAATGTGCCGATAAATTCATCGACCGATCGGGCGCTGTCGCGCGTTTGTGATAACAAGCCACGAATCAGCGAAAGGATGTTGCGAACGCGGTGGTTCAGTTCCGCGATCAGCAATTCCTGCTTTTCATGCGCCCGCTGCCTTTCCTGATCGGCGGAATCGGACATGCGCAAGATAACTTCGAGCAGCGCGGTACGCAGCGCTTCGGCAACGCGCAATTCGGCCGGCAGGAACGGCAATGCCACGCCTTTCACCAGTTCCGACCAGGATTCAAAACTCTTGCGCGGGGTCAGGCGTGGCCCGTTGGGGCCATATTCGATTTCCTTTTCGGGATTGCCGGCCCAACGCACCGACCGAAGCTGTTCCGCCCTGAACAACACCACATAATCGCGTGGGCGACGTGACAACGGGATGGCGAGGATGCCCGACACACGATCGGCATAGACGGCGGCCTCTGGCAGCACCGAAGACAGACTGTCGGTCGTGTAAATCTGGCTGGCGGCAACACGATTCAACATCGTCACGATCGCCGAAAAAGCAAGCGCATCGGGAGCAAGACCGGAGAAGGTCATATGGCCGTCGATATAGACCCCCACCCCGTCTGCCGGAATGGTGTCGAAGATGATGTCGCCCAGCCAGCGAGCGTTGGTCAGCAGGTCATGGTCCTGCGCCACCGCCGACAGAAGGCGATCGGCAACCTGACGCGCCTTGCCCTCATATTCCGCCGTTTGAGCGCGCTCGCGGCTTTCGAGCATCATCGAAAATATCTGACCGAATAGCTCGGCGGCGCTACGTTGCGCGAAGGTGGGCAGTCGCGGCGCATAATGGTGGCAGGCAAAAAGCCCCCACAATTTACCTTCCACGATGATGGAGATAGAGAGCGAAGCCCCCACCCCCATATTGCCCAGATATTCAATGTGGATCGGCGATACGGCGCGGGTCAGGCACAGCGACATGTCGAGCGCCGCGCCGGTGGGATCGAGTTGCGGCACCACGGGTACAGGTGCGGCCCGCACATCGGCGATCACGCGAAAGATATTGCGCAGATACAGCGCACGCGCCTGCGCCGGGATGTCGGACGCCGGATAATGGAGGCCAAAGAAGCTGTCGATGCCGGGTCGCAATGCTTCGGCCACGACTTCACCGTCGCCACCATCATTGAACCGATAGACCATCACGCGATCGAAGCCGGTCAGCGCCCGCACCTGCCGCGCGCCGTCACGCAGGAAGGCCGTCATGCCGTCAGCCTGCGCCAGACGCGCGACCATGGAACGGACGGTGCTGCTCGCCTCCATCTCGTCATGACTGGCGGGTTCACCCTCGATCACGACAAGCGGGCCGGAGAAATGCACCGCCACGTCAAAAGCCGGGCCATCCTCCATCAGTTGCAGCGAAAAGATACGCTCGACCGAATCCGGGCCACGCAGCAGCGTGATGCGATTGCGCATCGTATGGATGGCTTCAGCGGAGAAAATCGCGCTGACAGGCTGTCCCAACAGCATGTCGGGCGTGCGGCCGATGAAAGCCTCGCAGTTGGCCGAAGCGCGCGACACCAGCCAATCGGCGGTCAGGGCAATCAGAAAGCCGAAGGACTGGACGCTGCCCAGGACATGGATCGGCTCGCGATCGCAATTGGTGAGGTCGACCGCAAAGCCATCGGCCTGCGCATGATCATCAGCCATGCGCGGTCATCCGCTGCGCTTCTGCGGCTGCGGCAAACAGGGCGAAGGCCGTCTGCGCGCCCTGCACGGCATCGTCCAGCCAACCTTCGCCGCCTTCCGCCGCTGCTGCATCGAGCGCATGCTGGAAGGCAATCCATTCTCCCTTGCCATGCACCGCCGACAAATAGGCGGTGGGCAGGTCCGCGCCGACACGACGGGCCAGCATCGCGCCGCCCAGCATCGCGCCGCCCAGCCTCGATCCTTCCAGCGCATAGAGCAGTCCCCAACGGAAAGCGGGCGTGGGCACGGACGGGACGGGCAGCGATTCGGGCATGGCCGCATCAAGCGCTGCCATATCCTGTTCCAGCAACGACAAACGCGGGGCATCAGGGCGTGCAGCGGGCTCCAACGCCGCCACCGCGCGGGCATGCGCGGTCAGAAATGCGCGATAATCCGTGGCCGAATCGAGCGCATAACCAGCAAAGAGATCATCCACCCGTTGATGATCCCCCGACGTCGCGGAGCGCAAGGCCTGTCGAATACGGCCAGCTTCGGGGGATTTCATCACGTGTCGATCCTAACGGCCATGCCAGTGGAATGCTTTGATACAGATTAGCTTTTCCGCCGGGCAGCGGTTTTAACCCGCAGGGGGAGGCTTGCCGCGAGCATGGAAACAATCTGGCCGAAAGTCCATATTGGGCACCGGGATTCTTTCAAATCGCTGACAGGCGGGTTCAGACTTGCGACACACCGAACCTGGTAGACCGGCATCATAGGCGGGCATAGGCTCGCCGGGTTAAGGAAAGTGACGGCGATGGTCAGGAATATCATTCTGGCAGGTTTGATGGGCGCGACGCTGATCGGCGGCATTCATCCGGCCATGGCGCAACAGGGCGGGCATGGCTGGGGCGATCGCGGTCAGCGGAGCGAACGCCCCGCTGGCCAATCCATGGGCCAGCCCAATGGCGGCAACCGCAACTGGCAAAGCGACGCATCCGCCAATCGGGCCATGGACAATCAGGTGCGGCAGCAGCGTCAGGTGTGGGCGAACGAACGCCGCGACGAACAGCGCCAGTGGCAGAATACGCAACCGCAGGATCGGGCGCAGGACCGGGCACAGAATCAGCGCGACTGGCGTGGCGACCGGACCGGCAATCGTCAGGATTGGCGCGGCAATCAACGCGATGATCGCCGCGACTGGGCCAACAATCGCACCTCGAACAATCGCGGCTGGGTCGATCGGGCACCGGACGGACGCAGGTTCGACAATCGCGGCTGGAACGGCAATGGCTGGAACGATGGTCGGCGCTATGACGACCGCAATCGCTGGGTAGACCAACGGCGCTGGGACAATGGCTGGCGCAGCGATGCGCGCTATGACTGGTATGGCTATCGGGCGCGCTATGGCGACCGTTACCGGATGGGCCGCTATTATGCGCCGCGCGGGTGGGATTATGGCTATCGTCGTTTCTCGGTAGGCATTTTCCTGAACGACATCCTCTATTCGAACAATTACTGGCTGAACGATCCCTATGCCTATCGGCTGCCGCCGGCTTACGGATCTCTCCGCTGGGTGCGCTATTATGACGATGCGCTGCTGGTCGACGTGCGGGATGGCTATGTGGCCGATGTCATTCACAACTTCTTCTGGTGATGGACGGATCGCGACGGTGCCCCGCTTACCCATGTAACTTTATGCGGCGCCGTTCGTTCTTCTCAGGACAGATTACGGCTCCTGGACTGGCCTTCAGGACGACTGGCCCCGGTGCAGCAATGCGCCGGGGTCTTTTCTTTGGGGCGCGCCCTGTGGCAGGAGGCGCGGATGAGCGATATTCCCGATCATGGCCCGGATGATGGCGGCCTGCCCTCCCGCGTGCGTGCGCAATTTGGCGAGACGGTCCGTGCGCGGCTGGACCGCAATCCGATGGTCAGCCGGATCGAAGCGCCCCATATCGATATGTACGGCCGACAGGGCTTCGCCAGCCCGGAGGAATGCGCGGCAATGCGCGACATGATTGATGCATGCGCAAAGCCGTCGACGCTGTTTTCCGGCAGCGCCAATGCCGATTATCGCACCAGCCATAGCGGCAACCTGTCGCCGAGCGATGCGCTGGTCGCTGCATTGTCGGACCGCATCTGCGCGCTGACCGGCCTGCCTGCCGCCCATGGCGAAACCTTGCAGGGTCAACGCTACACCGCCGGGCAACAATATAAGGTCCATTGCGACTATTTCCCGGTTACGGCCGATTATTGGCAGGCGATGCGCGGCACCGGCGGGCAGCGGACATGGACCGCCATGATCTATCTCTCGGCTGTAGAGGCCGGGGGAGAAACGCATTTCCCGCATTGCGAATTCATGGTGCCGCCGGTGGAGGGCATGATCCTGCTCTGGAACAATATGGACCGTCAGGGCGCGCCCAACCGCAACAGCCTGCATGCGGCGCGCCCGGTGGAAAACGGCACCAAATATGTCGTGACCAAATGGTTTCGCGAACGGCCCTGGACGACATAGGGCGCTTCTCTCGCCTCCCCACCTGTTACACTTTGCGACATAGATGACTGGAATCTGACTATATCATTCCCGGTCGGTTCAGGCTGGCGGGTCCATATCTCCCTGTGTTGGCGATGGAGGTCATCCACCTCGCCAGAAAAGAAATGGGAGACGTACAGATGCGTAAACTGATCATTCTGGGCCTGCTGGCAGCAACCGTCGCACCGAGCGTCGCCTCAGCTCAATCCTATGGTGAGGCACGCCGCAGCGAACAGCGGCTTCGTGAGGAACAGCGCGACCTGCGTCAGGCACAGCGCTATGGCGACCGCCGCGACGTACGAGAGGCCCGCAGCGACGTCCGCTACGCCCGTCAGGAAGCGCGCGAAGACTGGCGCGATTATCGCAACAGCCACCGCGACGTCTATCGCGCCGGCCGCTGGAGTGCGCCGTTCCGTTACACTGCCTGGAACCGCGGTCAGCAGCTTCGCCCCGTCTATTATGGATCGCGCTATTATATCAGCGACCCCTATCGCTATCGCCTGCCTCGCCCGGGCGCCAACATGCGCTGGATCCGTCACTATAATGACGTGCTGATGGTCAATGTACGGACCGGCCGGGTGGTCGAAGTGCATCGCGGCTTCTTCTGGTAAGCGGCTCTGTATGAAACAAAAAAATCCCTCCTCTCACATAAGAGGAGGGATTTTTCCTGTTTCAAGTCCCCTTGACCGCGCCGCCCGTTTCCGGGCGAGCGCGGCCGATGACGCGATGGACACGCCACCAGTCCGAAAGGGGGTGGACCGGTTCGGCAAACGCTTGTCTGCCCCTTCGGTTCCACCCCCTTTAATTTGGATCAAGCAGCCAGCGATTCCGCGATCAGCTTGCGGCTGTTCTCTATGCCGTAAAGGGCAATGAAACTGCCCATGCGTGGCCCCTGATCAGCGCCAAGCAGCGTCTGATACAGCGCCTTGAACCAGTCGCGCAGTTCGGCAAAACCGAACGCCTCATCCTTGCCGATGGCATAGACGATATTCTGCACGTCTTCGGCGGTCGCACCATCGGGCAACGACGCCAGTTCCTCGTCCAGCTTGCGCAGCGCCGCCGCTTCATTCGCCTCGGGCGCACGACGTTTCAGGGTCGGCGCCACGAAATCGCGATGATAAGCGAGCGCATGGCCGATCAGCGCATCGAGTTCAGGATAGGTTTCCGCGCTGGCGCCCGGCACATAATTCTGGAGATAGCCCCACACCTGATCCCGGCTGGCGTCGCCCATCACCCCCACCAGGTTCAGCAGCAGGCCGAACGTCACCGGCAATTCACCCACGGGCAGCTTGCCGTCATGGATATGATGGACCGGGTTGCCCAGTTGCTGCTCGACGGCCTGCTTGGGGTAATTGGTGCGGAACTGCCAATATTCGTCCACCGCGCGCGGAATCACGCCCATGTGCAACTGCTTGGCCTTCTTCGGCTCGCGATAGGCATAGAAAGCGAGGCTTTCCTGTGGGCCATAGGTCAGCCATTGCTCGAGGCTGAGGCCATTGCCCTTGGACTTGGAGATTTTCTCGCCCTTTTCGTCGAGGAACATCTCGTAATTAAAACCTTCTGGCGGACGGCCGCCGAGCGCGCGGCAGATCTTGGACGATTGCGTGACCGAATCGATCAGATCCTTGCCCGCCATCTCATAGTCGACGCCCAGCGCATACCAGCGCATTGCCCAGTCGACCTTCCATTGCAGCTTGGCCGCCCCGCCCAATATCGACTGCTCAACGGTTTCGCCTTCATCGACGAAACGCACGATGCCGGCTTCGGCGTCGACCACTTCGACCGGCACCTGAAGCACGATGCCACTCTTGCGCGAAATCGGCAGGACGGGCGAATAGGTCGCCTGACGCTCTTTACGCAAGGTCGGCAGCATGATGTCCATGATCGCCTGATAGCGACGCAGCACCTGACGCAGCGCCTCATCGAACGCCCCAGCCTGATAACGTTCGGTCGCGGACACGAATTCATAGTCAAAGCCAAAGCTGTCGAGAAAGTCGCGTAGCATTGCGTTATTGTGATGCGCGAAGCTCTCAAACTTCTCGAACGGATCGGGCACCTGCGTCAGCGGCTTGCCCAGATGTTCGGCAAGCATCGCCTGATTGGGGACATTGTCGGGCACCTTGCGAAACCCGTCCAGATCGTCGCTGAACGCCACAAGCCGGGTCGGAATATCCGACAGCGCATGGAATGCGTTACGTACCATGGTCGTACGCAGCACTTCGTTGAACGTGCCGATGTGCGGCAGGCCCGACGGACCATAGCCGGTTTCGAACAGGATATGGCCTTTATCCGGCGCGACCGCCTCTTTTCCTTGCACGCTGTAGCGCTTGAGCAGCTTGCGCGCTTCTTCATAGGGCCAGGCCTTGGACGCCTGCGCGGCGGTACGAATAAGGTCGTTTGTCATGATGCCCGTCCCCTAAACCCGCCGGAGCGGAAAAGAAACGCCCTTTGGTGTCAAATCTGCGACAAGATTAGATGATCAAATTAGGAAATCATTAACCCTGCTTCCGGATAATGGGCCTTCTGGAGGCCTCATGCAGATCAAGCGCAACCGCGAACGTATCGCTGTCGACATTCAGATTGTCGTGACCACGGTCCTCGACAGCCTGGAAGGGACGATTGTCGACCTGAGCGAAGGTGGCGCACAAGTTGTCGGCTGCACCCTGCCGGCGGGCAGCCAGTGCCAGATCGATCTGGAGGGGCATGTGACCTTCGGCACGGTGCGCTGGTCCGAGGAGGATCGTATGGGCATCCGCTTCCCATATGAAATGACGGACGGTCCGCTGTTCGACAAACTGGAAACGGCGAAATCCGCCCTGCGTGTGCCCGTGGCATTTCAGCCGCGCTTTGGCTCCGCCCCCGTCGGCGGCGGCTTTGGTCGCCGGGTAGGCTGACATTTTCGGCTGACGGTTCCGCCCGATTTCAAATGTGGGCGCAGTGACCGTCCCTAAAGCTATCCACGATCCTGGTCACTCGCAGCGTACAAGCCAAGGTGAGCGAACATATAGCTGAGCCAGGGAGCGAGAATAGGCCAATAGGTAAAGCCTATATCCCGCATATTCATGCTATATGTGACTGATATTTCGGTCGCCAGACCCAATAGATGCGGCCAGACGCAGATTATCCGATGGTCAGAAAGCGGCGCGCAGCGAAGGGCCGCCGGTGCTGCCTTCGGCCGATGCGATCTGCACCGGCTGATCGACGCTCTTTGGCGCGGCGGCATAGATGAAGCCCTTGGCCGGGTTGGAACGCAGGCCCAGGCCACCGATCGGACCATACCATACGCGCACATCGGTCCAGTCATTGTTGGGCGACACGTCGATGGCACGTACATTGCGCTCGATACCACCGCGATAAGACCAGTTGGCGTGGGTCAGTTGCACTTCGCGGTCGCTGACCACCTTGCTGACCATAGCGACGTGGCCGACCGGCATGGAACGGCTGGCGGCGAAAGCCAGTACCGCACCGACACGGGGTTCATGACCGCGATCGTAGCGACCTTCGGCCTGGCCCCACCAGGTATTGGCGTTGCCATGAATATCGATACCGGAAATTTCGCGGGCGAACGGCGCGCACTGGAGCGTACCGGCGGTGGCGGGAGCAACGATCAAGGCAGAGAGCGCAAGAACAGACGCCGCAAAAAACGCGCGAAAACCACCGATCATGCGACTGCGACCCCGACTTGTTTTTAGGCTTGTGACCCCGATGGCTTCCTTAGGGCAGACGCCGTTCGTCTTGAAAAGCGTCAGGCGACGAGTCGTTGCTGCGGCGCGTCATGTTGCGGAACGAACACCATCGCCCGACGCTACCTCCAACCGAGTCGCGCCATTTAATTCATTGAAAAGACTGGATTCTGTTCCAGTCATCCACACCTGACCGCCTGTTTCCCTTAAACGGTTGAACAGGGCGGCTCGTCGCACCGGGTCGAGATGAGCCGCCACTTCATCGAGTAACAGGACCGGCGGCTGCCCCCTGTCCGCCGCGACCAAAGCCGCATGCGCCAGCAGGATGGACAGCAACAACGCCTTCTGCTCGCCGGTCGAACACAGCGCTGCAGCCTGATCCTTGGCAATATGCGTCACAGAGAGGTCGTGCCGGTGCGGGCCGGACAAGGTACGCCCCGCCGCCGCATCACGCCGCCGCTCCCGCACCAGCCGCGCCGCGAGCGACAAATCGCTATCCCCCTCATCGCTCGCCATCGCGATCATCGGTCGGGCGAAGGGTTCGTCGGGCTGATCCGCCAGTGCATCGTTCAACCGCACGATCAGGTCGGCGCGGGCGCCTGCCAGAGCCGCGCCATGCTCATCCATCTGCGCCTCCAGCGCCGATAGCCAGGCCGGATCAGCACGCCTTATGTCCGCCAGCAGCCGGTTACGCTGCCGCATGGCGGCCTCATAACGCGCGCTATGCCCGGCATGACCGGGATGCAACGCCAGTGTAAGCCGATCAACAAAGCGGCGCCGACCGCCCGGACTGTCGAGGAACAGCCGATCCATCGCGGGCGTCAGCCACACAATCGACAGATGATCCGCCAGCGCATTGGCCGATGACGTCACCCCGCCGATCCGCACCTGCCTGCGGTCGGGCGCAGCGGGCGATACGCCCGTGCCCAGCACCACACCATCCACTTCAGCCGCGATGCCGAAACTGCCCGGCCCATCCTGCCGCGCCATCGCCCGCAATGCCGCACCGCGCAGTCCGCGCCCCGGCGCCAGCATCGACACCGCCTCCAATATATTGGTCTTGCCTGCACCATTTTCGCCGGTCAGCAGGATGAAACTATGATCCGGCAAAATCAGCGCGTCGGCATGGTTGCGAAAATCGCTCAAGGTCAGGCGCCCGATCATCGCCCGGCTGTAGCGGCGCGCAGGCGCCCTGTCAGCCTTCCTCTCAGCAGCGCTTGCGCGTTACCGCCTCCCCATCATTTGCGATGATCAGCCGGCCGCCATCGATCCGCAGCATCAGCGTCCGGGTCCAGCTTTGCCCCTCGCCGGTAAAGGCCGCGCGCACGGCATAGCGCCCGTCCGCCTGCGCCTCGACAGCCTCGACCTTTCCCTCGCTCTCATGAAAGATCAGCCGGTCGGGTGTAATATTGAGGTCCAGTGCCGCACTCGGATCGCCGCATCGATCCGCCACACCGGCCCATCGCCCCTGTATCGACATCGGGATCGGACCTTGCGATCCAGACTCATCAGGCTTCTCATCCTCTGTCGTGACTGACGCTGCATTCCGGCTCGGGGCAGGCGCCACCGCGCCCTTCTCGACGATATTGGCCACCACGCCCGGCCGGTTCTCCACCTCGTCGCCGGACCGATCACACGCCGACAGCATCGCCACGGGCAGCAGGAAAAAAGCCATACGCATACCCTGGCAAACCGGCGAGCCACCATCGCGGTTCCCAACGGATGCTGCTATCGTTACGCAGCAACCATATGGAGAGTCCACGCCATGCCGGTATTGGGAATGGGCGGCCTGTTTTTCCGCGCTCGCAATCCAACGGCGTTGGCCGACTGGTATCGCGCGCACCTCAATGTCGGCGGCGGTTGCACGGCGGACCCGGATGCCAAAGCGAATGAATGGGTGTGGCAAACGCTGGGCGGCCCGATGGTCTTTGCCCCATTCAAGGCCGACGGCGATTATTTCGCCGCTGACAAGGCGTTCATGATCAATTTTCGCGTGTCCGATCTCGACGGCCTTCTCGCCCACTTGCGCGCCGCCGATATTGCGATCATCACCAAGCCCGAATGGGACGATCCCACCGTCGGCCGTTTTGCCCGCATTCATGACCCGGAGGGCAATGGAATCGAATTGTGGGAGCCGCCCGCCACCTGACACCATTCTGCCCGTCCAGGAGTAGTCCCGATGCGCCTTACCGCCTTTCTCGTCACCGCCGCGCTCGCCCTCTCATCGCAAGGGGCCATGGCGGCCCTCTCCGTCGGTGCAAAGGCGCCCGATTTCACCACGCGCGGCGCGCAGGCAGGAAAGACCTTCACCGTCACCCTGTCGCATCAGTTGAAGCGCGGCCCGGTCGTCCTCTATTTCTTCCCCAAGGCTTTCACGCCGGGCTGTTCGGCTGAGGCCCGCGAATTCGCCGAGAATATCGAGAAGTTCAAGGCTGCCGGCGCCACCGTCATTGGCATGTCGGCCGATCCGGTCGATGATCTCGTGGCTTTTTCGACCAAAGAATGCGCGGGCAAGTTCGCCGTCGCCTCGGCCGGGCCGAACATCGTGTCGGGCTATGATGTCGCGCTTAAGATGCGGCCGGGCATGACCGACCGCACCTCCTATGTCATTGCTCCCTCGGGCCGCATCGCCTTCGTCCACAGCGAAATGAGCTATGCCGGCCATGTCAAAAGCACGCTCGCTGCGGTCGAGGCGATGAAGCAGAAATAAGGGCGGATATTCGGGGAGGGTTCACCCTCCCCATCACCCCTTCATATATTTTCCGAACCAGCCCAGCGTCGCATCCCACGCCGCCTTGGCCGCTGCTTCATCATAGCTGGGGCGATAATCCGCCATAAAGCCATGGCCAGCCCCCGCATGTACGGTAATGGCGTCGGGCGGCGACTTGCCCGCCTTGGTCAGCGCACCGCGCATCGCTTCCACATCCGCGACCGGAATACCCTTGTCCGCCTCGCCATATTGGCCCAGCACGGGCGCCTTGAGCTTGCTCACTTCCTCAATAGCGCTCAGGGGTTGCAACTCCGTCTTGTCCGTCACCAGCCGCCCGTAAAAGGCAACGCCAGCGTCCAGATCAGCGCTATGCGCGGCATAAAGCCACACGATCCGTCCGCCCCAGCAAAAGCCGGCAATGCCGCGCTTCGACACATCGCCACCCTGTTTGCCCGCAAAGGCATAGGTGGCGTCGATGTCGGACATCACCTGCGCATCGGACGCCTTCGACACGATCGTTCCGACCAGTTGTTTGAAGTCTGCGACCTTCGTCGCATCGCCCGCCCGCGCAAACAGGTCGGGCGCGATCGCATGATAGCCCGCCTTTGCAAAGCGGCGGCATATGTCGCGTATCCACTCATGTACGCCAAAAATTTCGTGGACGACAACGATCACCGGGACACGCTTGCTCCCCGCCGGCCGCACGACGAATCCCGGCATGGCGAAACCATCGCTGGTCGGGATGGAGACGCTTTCCTGCACCAGCCCATCGCCCGGCGTTTCCACCGCACTACTGGCGATCGGGCGACAGGCCACGGCAAATCCCGCCGCAAACGCACCGCCCGTCAGCACATGACGCCGCGCCAGCCCGGTGGTGCCGATCCAGTTCTCATCCTCGGCCAGTCGCTCGGACACATTATCCTGCGGTTCGCTGTGGTCGCTGGTCATCGTCATGGCTCCCATGCTGGTAACTGGAATATCGCTGCTAATGCCCTCACCTTATGCCGTGAGGCACCGATGGGACAGGCCTGAATGCGGCCGGTCCTTCCCTGAATTTGACCTTCCCCCTCCCACTTCCTATATCCCGGTTTCCGACCCCGGCCGACCGGGGCGTCTTCAGCAGCCTTAAGCGTTGCCCGGCCGTGCCGCATAATATGTCGCCTCGCGACCGCGATCATGGCCCTTAAAATCCCCTCGACCATGCAACCGAACACGGGTTCGGTGCGTCCATGGTCATGCCTGTGGAACCTGCGCTCAGGTTTCTTGCATCGCGACGCCGGCGTCCGCCGGTTTCGCATCGCCCCCATGAGAGGATGCCTGCCGCTGGCTTCGCGCCGGCGCGCGGCCTTGTGTCACAATCATGGAGCAGATTTTTGCAGTCCAGCAGCGCCCTACCCACCTCTATTCCCCCCTCCCCGCGGGACGACGAACGCACCCTGCATCGCATCGTCGATAATCTTGACATGGATGCAGGCTCCGGTCGCGGCACGTTGCGCTTTGCCGCCATGGTCGCGGCGGTGTGCGGCGGCCTTTATGGCTATGACACGGGAATCATATCGGGCGCGCTGCTGTCGATGACCGACGAATTTTCGCTGTCCCACCGCATGCAGGAAATCGTCACTGCCGCCATCCTGGCCGGCGCGGTCATCGGTGCGCTGGCGACGAGTTGGCTGTCGGAACGGGTCGGGCGCAAGGTGACGGTATTGATCGTCTCGGCCGTTTTTGCTGTGGGCGCCATTGCTTGCTCGATCGCCCCTACCGTGCCGTTGCTGGTGGCCGGACGCCTGTTGCTGGGCGTCGCGGTCGGCGCTTCGACACAGGTCGTGCCCATGTATATTTCCGAACTCGCGCCGCCCGACCGGCGCGGCAACCTCGTCACCATGTTCAACGTCGCCATCGGCATCGGAATCCTCCTCGCCAATATCGTGGGCGTCGGCCTGCATGATGTGTGGACATGGCGTCCGATGGTGGCGATCGCCGCCATCCCCGCCGCCATCGTCTTCATCGCGATGCTGTTCATGCCGCGCAGCCCGCGCTGGGTCGCGGAAAATCATGGCCTTGAACCCGCTGCCGACATTTTGGGTCAGGTGCGTGAAACGCGCCGCGACGTCCGCACCGAATTGCGCCAGATTCAGCAGGTCGCCCGCGATACCCGCCCTCAGGAAGCAGGCTGGCGCGGCATTCGTCAGCCATGGGTCCGGCCTGCCCTGATCGCCGCTCTCGGCGTCGCTTTCTTCACCCAATGCGGCGGCCTTGAAATGATGATCTACTATGCGCCGACTTTTCTGTCGGATGCCGGATTTGGCCGCTCCTCGGCTCTCTTCGCCAGTCTGGGCGTCGCGATCGTCTATGCCATCGTCACCCTGCTCGGCTGCCTGTTCGTCGACCGCATCGGCCGCCGCCGCCTGATGCTGGTGATGATCCCCGGATCGGTCCTCAGCCTCATCGGCCTTGGCGCCATGTTCGCGACCGGCGCCACCCATGGGTCGGCCGCATGGCTGACCATCGTCTTCCTGCTCGCCTTCATGTTCTTCAACTCAGGCGGGATTCAGGTTTGCGGCTGGCTGCTGGGGTCGGAAATGTTCCCGCTCGCCATGCGCGGTCCTGCCACGGCCTTGCATGCCGCCATGCTGTGGGGATCGAACCTCATCGTCACTGGCACTGCCCTGTCACTGGTGCAGGCGGTCGGCCTTGGCAACACCATGTGGATCTACGCCGGCATCAACCTCGCCTCCTTCCTTTTCGTCCTGTTCTTCGTGCCGGAAACCGCCGGTGCCAGTCTGGAGGAAATCGAAGAGTCGCTGCGTCAGGGCCGCTTCTTTCCGAGGAAAGGCCAGACAAGCCTTTCGGGAGCCGTTCATAGCTGAACACTATCCCCCCTCCCGCATGCCGGGAGGGGGGGGCGTTAAGGCGGTGCAGGCAGCGCCGACCGGCGACACGTCTCGCCCTACCCCGTCAAAAAATCCCCGCTCTCGATCCGCGCCAGCCCGTCGACCTCATGCGCGAAAATATAGGTCCAGGCCATGACCGGGCCGGCATCTCCCTGCACCTGCAACATCATCCGGCGATATTCCTGCGGCGCCGGATAGGCCGGCGAACATTCTTCATAATCGTCCAGCCATGACAGGGTGAACGCGGCATCCTTCAATTCGAACAGGTCGCCCGTCACCACGCCTTCGCTGCTCGGCACCAAGCCCGGATAGCCGTCCACGCGGTACAGTCCGCCCTTCGCATGGGCGATGCCGACATGGCGCGCCTCGGTTCGTAATCTGCGCGCCATTGCCCCTCCAAAGCCCGCACGCAGCGTCCCATAAACAAATAAAAACGTGCCACCCTCATCAGGCATCGAAAAATTTCCCCAACAGCGGTGAAAAATCCCAACAGACGGATTTTTACACATGTCCCATATTGCTCGTATAAATGAAAATTGGCGGATTTCCTCGGAAAATCAAAATTGGCACGGCTTCTGCAATATCTGCTGGCATCAAGGCCGGATGGTCCGGCCCTTAGAAATCAGGGAGTTATCATCATGTCCATCGTCAAGCTTCAGAGCGCCGCCCTTGCCCTCGTCGGCGCCGTCATGGTCGCCAGCCTGTTCATCGGTGCAGCTGTTCCGGTGGCCCCGATCGCCTGATCGGTCCAACCACCCCAATCATAAAATCTCAACAGAAGGCCAGACTCATGAACAACAGCTTCACCCTCGACCGGCGCAACGGCAAGATCATGGGCGTGTGCGCGGGACTGTCCAACAGCAGCGGCATCGACGTCACGCTGGTCCGCATCGCCGCCGTACTGCTGACCGTCTGCGCCCTCGGCCCCATCGGCATCGTGGCCTACCTGCTCGCCGGCTGGCTGGCCGAAGGCTGATGCCCGGCTCCAGCCGCATAATAGATAAAAAGACGATAGAAAATAAAAGAACCGCCCCGACATCTGTCATGGGCGGCCTTTTCATTGCCCGATCCGTCGGGACTTATATCAGCGCAAGAGCGCTATCAGGCGTAAAGCACCGAGTAGAAGGTCAGCATCTGCACGCCAACCGCAACCACCAGTGCAGCGCCCTGAATGGTATGCCGCATTGTCAGTTCCTTTATTAAGGGTTCATTGCCCGCTCATTTGGGCGGGCCGCGCCTCTACGCCCGTCATACTTTTGTAACAATCGCAAAGCACGACTTTCCGATTGCAACAAATGCAATCGGCATGGCGGATTTTAGCTGATGGTTCGTACATCTCACTAATAGACTGAAAAATCAGAGAAGTTCAGCCATTTTCTGCGCCGCAGCGGGGTTATGCTCCTTCGCGCCGGCGATGAAGAAGGCGTAACAGTCACCCTGCCCCGCCAGAGCTTTGGCCTTTTGCGCCCAAATTTTCAATTCATCGACAGGATAACCCGACTCGTCGTTCGACCGCGCCCGCATCAACCGCACATAGGAAAAGCCGACATCATGACCCGCTATGGCCGGATATTCGTCATGATCGGCCAGAACGACCGCTGCCCCTGCTTCCTGCGCCATGGTCAGAAAAGTGGGATCGTCGAAACTCCCATGCCGCACCTCGACCGCGTGGCGCAACGGCACGCCATCTACGCTGGCAGGCAGCAATTTCAGAAACGCACCGAAGTCATCCGGGTCGAACCGCTTGGTCGGCATGAACTGCCACAATATCGGCCCCAGCCGGTCGCCCAGTTCTGCGATGCCCTGTCCGGTGAATTTCGCGATCGACTCGCCCGCCTCCGCCAGGACTTTGCGATTGGTGCAAAAACGCGATGCCTTGACCGCGAAGTGGAAACCGTCCGGCACCGCCTTTGCCCACCCGGCGAATGTCGCCGGCTTTTGCGTGCTGTAATAGGTCGCGTTGATCTCTGTTGCGCCCAACGTCCGGCCGACATGGGCCAGTTCGTCCTTCTGCCGCAATCCGGCCGGGTAGAATGTGCCGCGCCACGGTTCATAGGCCCAGCCGCCGATCCCCGTCCTGATCCGTCCCGCCATCGCGCATCTCCTGTGATGCCATCCTGATCGCCCCATGCGATCAGAGCCAGCGGAAAAAGCGGTTGGCGATTATTGCGAATGACTCTTAACTAATCTCCAACATCGGAGACACGCCATGCCCAAAACTCTCTCGCTCGATCTGGTCAAGACGCTGACCTATCTGTCTATTCATCTGACTGTGGGCTTCTCGGTCGCCTATGTGCTGACGGGATCGGCGGCGCTGGCGGGCGGCATTGCCCTTATCGAACCCGTCATCAACGCAGTCGCCTTCTTCTTCCACGAACAGGCCTGGAAGCGCTTCCAAAGTCGCACTATATCATTGAAATCATACAATAATAATCCCAGCTACGCTTGATCGTCAAAAACCGGCAAAACTGTCCATTTGGCTCTGTTGCAAACTCTGACACGGTTTCCAAGATTGGGCTCATGTACTGTCAAGGTCAGTTGCGATGAACGATTTCAAAGGACGGCATTTTACCGGCGAGGTCATCCTATGGGCGGTGCGCTGGT
>JAJZQN010000051.1 GCA_021847605.1 Pseudomonadota bacterium
GGGTGGAGACATGGCCGACCTGACCCGGACGGTCAGTCAGGGCGGCTCTTTCTGGGTGTTCGAACTGCCCGAAGTCTGAATATCTTGGCGCGGAGCCCGACACTCCGCGCGAAGCGTCCGGGCGGACCGCGACCTCCCTCGCGTCTCCGCCCGGACACCCCTTTTCCGCTCATGGATCGGATCATCCCATGCGCCTTTTTTCCTTCAGCCTGTTGCTCGCCTCCATCGCCTTTCCGGCCGCTGCCCAGCAAAAGATCGTCAATGTCGAGGAACGACCCAGCCCGTGGGTCATCAATGGCTGCACGATCGCGCCGCATACGACATGCCCCGACGCGGATCTGCGCTTTGCCGATCTGGCCAATGCGGACCTGACCGGGGCGGACCTGCATGGTGCGCGCCTGTCGCGGGCGGACATGCGGCATGCCAATCTGACCGGCGCCAATCTGGAAGGCGCGGATATGGAAGGGGCCGACCTGTCGATGACGTTCCTGAACGGTGCGAAACTGACCGGAGCATCGTTACGCGGGGCCAATCTGGCCTTTTCGCGGGCCGGACATGCGACGTTCGATCGCGTCGATTTTACCGCTGCCACATTGGAGAAGGCCTTGGTCAAAGGCGCGTCTTTCAAAGACGCCAAGCTGGTTCATACCGATTTGCTGGAAGCGAAATTCTATGAAGCCAATCTGGAAAAGGCGGTCATGAATGGTTCGCGCATCCGCTTTGCCGTGTTTCAGGATGCATGGATGAAGGATTGCATCGGTTGTCCGACCGACTGGCAAACCGGCGAAACCGTATGGCAGACCGAAGAGAAGGAACGGCGCCGCAACGGCGGGAAATGAGGTTTCAGGCCGACGGAGAATGCTGATCGAAACAGGCGATCAGCATGCCGGTCATCGCCTGTTCCATCATCGCCATCGTTTCCGTGGCAAAGCCTTCATAGGTAGACAGGAATAAGCGCCAATTCGGCGATGTCGTCGGCCAGCGCCTTCACCACGGCAGGATCGCTGTCCCATGCGAACATGAAGCGGGCGGCTCCGCCAATGAAGCCATAAAAGCGCCAGCCCCGATCCCGCAGGCGGTTCAGTACGGCTTCGGGCGCCTGAAGAAACACCGCATTGGCCTCCACCGGGAAGGCAAGGCGGACACCCGGCAGTCCCTCGATACGAGCGGCCAACTGGCGCGCGCATGCATTGGCGTGCGCCGCATTGCGCAACCATGCGCCGCTCCCCAGCACGCCGACCCATGGTGCGGCCAGGAAACGCATCTTCGACGCCAGTTGCCCCGCCTGTTTGCAGCGATAGTCGAAATCCTCCGCCAAAGCCCTGTCGAAGAAGATCACGGCTTCCCCCACCGCCATGCCGCCCTTTGTACCGCCGAAGCAGAGAACATCGACTCCGGCGCGCCATGTGATGTCGGCGGGATCACAGCCCAATGATGCGCAGGCATGGGCGAAGCGGGCGCCGTCCATATGTAGTTTCAGCCCAAGTTCGCGGCAAACCGCCGAAATCGCCTGCACCTCCGCTATCGTATAGACCTGTCCTGTCTCGGTCGGCTGGGTGATGGTGACGACGCGGGTTTTGGGGAAGTGAATGTCCGACCGGCTGGTCGCCAGAGCGCGGATCGCGTGGGGCGTCAATTTGCCGTCATCACTTTGCGCCACGAGCAGTTTGGAGCCATTGGAGAAAAATTCCGGCGCCCCGCATTCGTCGGTTTCCACATGGGCAGACGATGCACAGATGACGCTGTGATAAGATCGGCAGAGCGATGCCAGCGCCAGCGAATTGGCGGCCGTGCCGTTGAAGACAAAGAAGATTTCGCAATGGGTGTCGAACAATGTGCGGAATGCGTCGGCCGCCCGTTCCGTCCATATGTCTTCGCCATAAGCGGGCACCGACCCGCTATTTGCCTCAGCCATGGCGGCCCATGCTTCCGGGCAGATACCGGCATAATTGTCGCTGGCAAATTGTTGCGGCCTGTCGTTCAATTCCTGTCACTCCCTGATCGGTCAAGAAGTCGGATGACGCATGCGGCATGGGTTCCCGTTTGTTGCCGGTCCGGCCACATCCCCCGTTTCGTTGCGGGGCACCACCTTGCTCGGGAGCAGGTTGGTGTCGGGCGTCAGCCCAACTCTTGATGTTGTCGCGGCGGATAGGCGCCGAGGGATGCGCCGTCAAGCGAAGAAGGGGCGATGCGGAGCGAGTGTGTTGCTGTGCCGGGATTGCGGACAGAAGCGAGTTTGACGCGAGCCGCACCTGCCATTACCGCCGCGGCGATGATCACTCTTCTGTCCCCGGCCAAGACGCTGGATTTCGAGCGTGCCCTGCCGCCGCTGACTCCGACGGTTCCGCATTTTGGCGATGAAGCCCGCGCTCTGGCCAAATCGGCCGCCAACCTGTCGCAAAAACAATTGTCGGAACTCATGCATATTTCGCCGAAGCTGGCGAAGCTCAATGCAGACCGTTTTCGCGATTTCCCCGATCTTCCCGAGCGTCCGGCGTTATTTGCCTTTGCCGGAGACGTGTACACCGGTTTTGAGGTCCATACGCTGGATGAGGCAGGGATTGCCTTTGCGCAGCACCATGTTCGCATGTTGTCGGGCCTTTACGGACTGCTCCGCCCGCTCGATGCCATCCGGCCCTATCGACTGGAAATGGGAACCCGTTGGGCGCCGCGTCACAAGCGCCTGACCGACTGGTGGGGCGATCGCATAGCGCGTCATGTAATGGAACAGGTGGAGGAAGAGGGAACGGGCGTCGTCCTGAACCTTGCCAGCCAGGAATATTACGCCGCGGTTGAAGGGCAATTGGGGAACATCCGCGTTGTCGATGTCGATTTTCGCGAACTCGGCCCCAACGGCCCACGCTTCGTCAGCTTCCATGCCAAGCGCGCGCGCGGCATGATGGCGCGGTGGATGTGCGAACATCATATCACCGATATCGACGCCATGCGCGGTTTCGACAGCGACGGCTATCGCTTCGATGCAAGCGAAAGCGAGGCGGATCGCTGGCGCTTTACACGAAGCTGATGAGAGAGTGGCGGTCAGGCTGTCCTTACGGGTCAGGTCTGATGGCGAACCGTTTCATCGCGGGATTCTTGCCGCCTTTTCACATGAGCATGACTGCTATATTCCGGCATCATGCTGACATTCGCACAGCTTTGCGGTTTGCGCCTTCATCGTCCGGGCGGCACCGTTGTCGCCAACGGGGCGCTTTCCGTCAGTCGCTGCATGCGTTGTGACAAGGAAATTATGCGCCAGGGTGGCGGCCTGTGGCGAACTGCGCCACCACGCAGCCGCATCGTTTGGCGCAAGGCGGACATGCACGAAATGAGTTGGCCCATGCAGGACGTTGAATGACTTTGCCGACCATGACCAGCGATCTTCGCCAATTACGGGTTGCCGTTGTCCATCCTTTTCTGATCAGTCAGGGGGGCGGAGAAAAGGTGATAGACGCGCTGGCGGCATTATTCCCTCGCGCGGAATTTTTCACGATGATGCTGGACAGGGCGTCGCTGTCCCCGATCATGCGCGATCGGATAATCCATAGCAGCTTTCTGGACCGAGGGCCGCGTGTTTGGCGCTATTATCAGCATTTCTCGCCATTCTACGACATGGCAACCGTGCGGCATGATCTGTCGGGCTTCGATCTGGTGATCAGTTCGGGTGGACCGGGGGCGAAAACCGCGCGGGTTCCGGCCGGCACACCCCATATCCATTATTGCCATTCGCCGGTGCGCTATCTGTGGGATCAGTATGACACATGGCTTGGTCGCCTGCCGAAGCCGTTGAGGCCTGTTTTCGCCCTGACCGCCGGGGCGCAGCGTCGCCGTGATCTGGCGGGGGCAGGGCGCGTCGACGCCTTCATCGCCAATTCCGATTATATCGGTGCGCGTATCCGTTGCTATTATGGGCGGGACAGCGTTACCGTCTATCCACCCGTCGATCTCAGCCGAACGCCGCCACAGGACATGGCGCGCGATTATTATTTGACCGTTGGCCGTCTGGTTCCGGGAAAGCGTACCGAATTGCTGGTTGAAGCCTGCAATCGCCTTGGCCGTCGCCTGCTGGTTGCTGGTGGTGGGCCGGAGCTGGAAAAGCTGCGCGCCTTGGCTGGTCCGACCGTCGATATTCTCGGCCGGGTCAGCGACGAGCGATTGGAGCAGCTTTATGCTGGGGCCAGAGCGTTTCTATTCGCCGCCGACGAGGATTTCGGCATCGCTACTGTCGAGGCGCAATCGCACGGCTTGCCCGCCATTGCCTATGCTCATGGCGGGTCGCTCGAAATTCTGAGCGAAGGCGATGAGACCAGTCCCGGTGATGCGGTGTTTTTCGATCAACAGGCTCCGGATGCCATTATCGACGCGATCAAACGGTTCGAGCGTATGGAGCCGGCTTTTGATCGTGACTGGATACAGGGCCGGGCGCTTCGCTTCGACGCGGCGCATTTCGACGAAGGCATGTTACGGTCGGTCAGACTGTTGCTGGAAAGCGTGAACGGCGCCCGGTAATTATCCGCAATATGGACGAAGGGGAGATATAGCCTTCGTACCACATTGAAACGGAATATGGTTACTATTTCCTTCAGCTTATATGCAATGGAATCGCGGATTTCTGGGGAAATTCTATAGTTCCAAGCGGATGCGCCCCATTAGCAGGGAATAGCGAGAGTTTTTCATTTCCCATCTGTGTCAAATTCCGTTCATCGAATTTACCTTAAAAAAAGGGCAGATTGGCGCTAGGTAGGTTCATGACTTACGCCTTCGTCAATCGCCGGGCGGCACCCCATGGTAGAGGCCGCGGCCTCGCCCTGGCGATGCAGTTCGATTGCACCGATGTCGTGGAAACGGCAGAGTTGATCGCGCGTCCGCCTGCGGGCCGTCGCCGCCGAGCGCGCCTTTATATCACACCGAATATTCAGCATGTCGCGGCTGTCCGTCACGATCCTGAATTACGCGATGCAATCCTCGATGCGGATCTTGTCACCTGCGACGGCTTTCCGCTGGCTGCTTATGCAAAGTTCAGCGGATGTGCGCTGCCCGGTCGCGTCACTGGTCGCGAGGTTGCCGAGCATCTGATGCTCAACATGCCTTTGGGCGCGGAGCATGGCCTTTATTTCCTGGTCGACAGTATGGAAACGGCCGAGGCCATTCATAAGTGGCAGAGGGATCGCGGTATCGCGGCCCGCGTTGTCGTGGAAGTTGCGCCACCGCGCTTTGGAGAGGATGAGGCAGCGACAGCAGCTTTTGCCGACCGCGTGCGTGCGGCCGACACCACCATATTGTTCCTGGGTCTGGGCGCGCCAAAATCCGAACGCTTTGCCAATCGGTACCGCACGCAGATCGGCGATTGCTGGGCGTTGTGCATCGGACAATCGATCCGGGTCGTGCTGGGCATCGTGCCCATGCCGCCGGCCATCTGGGTCAGGCTGCATATGGAATGGGCGTGGCGCATTCTTCAGGAACCACGTCGCCTGACATCGCGCTATGTTCAGGGCGCGATAGGTTTCAGCGCGGCCGTCATCCACGACCTTCGATCACAGGGGCGTATCGGCACCTGAATTTCGGTTGCCAGGAATGATCGGTTACGGAGCCTTTAATTCAATGCGCTGATGAATTTCGGCCATTTCCGCTTACGCCCCGTGATCACAACCGCGCTGATATTCGCGTCATATTCGCGCAGGGCTGCGATCAGGGTTTCGCTCGCCGCCTTCTTGGTGACTTCAGTCTGGACCATCAGCAGAATGTCGTCGGCCAGCGCGGCTGCATGGATCGCTCGCATGTCCCGCGCCTCGGATACTGTCGCGGCCGTTACAGGCGGGACCAGCAGAATGATGCGTGCATAGTCGTTCCGTAAGGATGCCAGCAGGCGCTCTCCGGTATGATCAATGGTCCAGGCAAGGCTGCCGACTTTGATCCGTCCCTGCGTGCTGCGGGCCGGCATCAGTGCTGCCAATGAACCATCGGGCAGATGATAAGCGGCCTCCTCGAACGAAACGGTTGCGACCGGCCCGGCCGCCTGCGTTTCCAGCAATTGCATCAATCGACCCAGTTCGCGGCCATAAGGGGCCGTGTCGGCCGTCACCAGCGCCACGATCCGGCCCGGCTTTCCTGCATCGGCCGGACGATCCTGAAAGGCGGGAAGGCGAACCAGCCTGTCCCTGTCTTGCGCATCGCTATGTGTCAGGTCGATGGTCAGTGGCACGCCCAACCCTTGCCGGGCTTCTTCCGGGTCCAGATAGGTGTCGCGTCGTGCGATCATGACGAGTGTGGCTGCACCTGCAATCGCCAGTGCAGCCGCTATGGCACCGGCAATCATGGTGATCAGGCCATTGCTGCGGCTGTCGGGAACGGACGGTCGCTGGATGATACGGACGTTGGTGTTGCCGGTCGTCGCCTCCAGTTCATGCGCGCGGGCATCCTCCCATTGTTTGGTGAGGGATCGAAAACGTTCTTCGGCCAGATCACGCTTCGTGCGCTGGCGCGCGATGATTGCGGCGACTTCGTTCAGATTGCGCAGCCGCAGCTGCGAATCCGCCAGTTCCTGCCCCAGTTGGTTCAGCTTCGCTGCTTCGCCTGAAGCGGCGGCGTCGCTTTGCAGAATGCGATCATTGGCCGCATCATAATAGCTGTTGCGTCCGACCCTGCGCGCTTCTTTCAGCTTGCCGCTCTGCTGCGTAATCGCGGTGCGCAGGCCACTAATCTGTTTATCCACCTGTGTAATGAGCGGCGAATCGGCCATATATCGACCTTGCAAATCGGCGCGTTTCGCCTCCAGCGTCAGTATCTGGCTTTGCATGTCGGCGATCGCCTTCGTCGCTTCGCTATCGTCGCGATACAGCTCGACCGTGCGGGGGACGACCGTGCTGGAGCGGCGCAGCTTGCTGACGCTGCCCTGTGCCTGCGACAGTTCCGCGCGGGTGGAGGTGAGCGACTGGCGCAGCGCGGTATCGACCGCGATGGCGCCATTCACCTGCCCCTCTATATCGACGATGCCGTTGCGTTCCTGAAAGCTGCGCAGGGCGCTGTCGGCAGCATTGAATTCCTGTTCGGCGGCATCCCGTCGCTGAGCGATCAGGGCCGATCGGCCAGAGGCCAGCACCTGCGCACGGTTAGCGAAATAGACATCGAGCAGCGTTTTCAGCCGTGTTGCCGCTTCGTCAGGAGAAGCATCGCTATAGCCCAGCTCGATGACATTTGCGCCATCAACCCGCTGAATCGTCAGGTTTTTGGCAAAGGTCTTGCGCGCCTTTTCCATCGCAGGGCTGCCTTCCTGGGCAATGCCCAATCGGGTCAGCACTTCGCGTTGCAAATCCTCGCTCGATAGCAACTGCATTTCTACATTGGCGAGTTCTTCGGGCTTGAATGATTCCGTCGAGTCATTGGCGGCGCGATCCTGCGCCCGCACCGCATAATAATCGCCCGGCAAGGTCAACAACCGCGCCTCGCTGCGATAGCGCGCGGGAAGCAGCAGGGCGACCGCAACGCCGATGACGAAAACGGTCAGGAAAATCAGGGCGGCTTTGGGCGCATAATAAACCGCACTTCGGGCTATGGTCCGCACATCCTGCCGTGATGCCACGGCGGATGGCCTGAGCCTGAAACTGGTCGTATCCTGATTCATTTGCGCAGATATGTCCCGAAACAGTCCGCGACACGCGCACTGGCATGCTGTTCCTTAAGTCCATTTGGTTTATATATGTTGCACCGCAGGAGGAGAAGTGCAGGTGCGCGGCACGAAAAGCCAAAACTGGGACAGTCTCGGAACGGGACAGGTAGCATGGGTAAGTGTTAACGCCCTGCTGACGCTGTTGTTCATGCTGTTGGGAACTGTGTCGGTGGCCGCTCAGACCACGCAGGCAAGCGAGCCGGCGGTTGCGGAATATCGCTTGCTGGCCGGTGACGAGATCAGCGTGAAAATGCCGTTGAACCCGGAACTGGACGCCAGCGGACCGATCGGGCCGGATGGCGGTTTTTCCATCCCGCTGGCCGGGCGCGTGCCGATCGGCGGGCTGACCCTGGGGGACGCGGAACGACGGATTTCCGACGCGCTGAGGGAGGCGAAGGTGGTCGCCAACGCCAGACCGGGTATCGTCGTCGCCAAATATATGGGCGCAGTCTATGTCGGTGGCGAGGTACGCACGCCCGGCGCCATTCCGCTGACCCGCGCCATGAACCCGCTTCAGGCGATCCTGAGCGCCGGGGGCATGCTCAATTCGGCGCGGACCCGGAAAGTAGCGATCATCCGGCAGGCTGCGCAGGCGCCGCAGCGCATCGAAACGGTCAATATTCGCGATATCGTGAAAACGGGCGGCAGCGGAGCGCCTGTCATGTTGTCGCCCGGAGACGTGATATTCGTCCCCAAATCGACCATCGCCGAAGTCAATCTGTTCATCGACCAGTTCGTCAACGGGATCGTGCCCAATGCCCTGCATTTCAATGTGAATATGGGGAATAACAACGGAACGGCGACGACGATCACGCCGTGAACAGTGCGGCAAAGCCTGGAAGCGTCGGCCTGATGACGGCGGCGTTGTGGAGCTGGCGGGTTGCCCTGCTGCTGGTGCTGCTGCCGCTGTTCGGGCAGAGCTTTCATTATATCAAGGATCTCAAGCCGCTCTGGGCCTTGTCAAAGGCGTTTCCGATCCTGTCGCTGCCCCTTATCCTGCCGGTCCTGACGCGCCGCCATACGCCGCTGGTCTTCGATTGGTTGCTGGTGCTGCTGTGGCTGGTTCTGACCACCAGTATCATCGGCATGTTTACCTTCGATCAGAATTTCATGCTGGGGCTGAGCGCGCAGGTAAAATTGCTGCCCATGCTCTATGCGCTGTCCTTCCTGGGCATGCTCTTGCTCGTACGACCGACAGCGCAGGAATTGCTGTTCGCTTTCGCCTGTTGCGCGATACTGACTTTCACCATCCTCTTCCTGCTATGGGCGCTGGCGCCGCAAAGCTGGTATGCGACCGGCTATGAGATGGGGGATGCCCCGCTGCTGAGTGCGGACGATCGCGGCAATCGTATCCGCATGCCGATGTATTTCGGTATGATCGCGTTGTTCACGCTAAACCGTCGGTTGCTGAAGCGGCCGGACTGGCGAACCGGCTTGTTATTGCTGATCGCGCTGGCGCTGATCGTGGGGGTGGTGCGAACCCGATCGGTCGTGCTGGCCAGCATGGCGACGCTGGCGGTCGTCATTTTCATGGAGGCTCCGCCGCGCTGGCGGATCGGAGCGATCATCGTCGCGATACTGGGCGCGCTGGTGATGCTTCAGATTCCCTATGTGCAGAGCGCTTTTGATACCAGCGCGGCGTCGGGCTTTAACATCCGGGAGGTGACGGCGGCCAAGTCCATCGGTTTTCTGGGACAAAATCCGCTGCTTTGGCTGTTTGGAGCGGGCACTATAACCTCGCTCGACCCCGGCGGGCTGGCCAAATATTTCAATCATTTCTTCTTCCTCGCCGACATCACATGGCTGGGCGTCGTGTTCGAATTCGGGTTGGTCGGCGCGGGGCTATTCCTGTTTTTGCTGGCGCGGACATGGCTGTTCGGACGCAATCTGCGTCAGTCCATGGACAGCCCGGGCCTTGGCGGATTGCAGGATTATGTTCTGTTCACCGTCATTCAATCGCCGCTTTACTCCACGATGACGTTGCAGCCCGGCGAAATCGGGGTCATCGCGGCCAGCTTCGTCTATTGCGTCATCCTGATGCGCGACCGGCAAGCAGGTGAGACTTTGGCGGGATGACAGGACGGCGCTCCCTTTGGGCCTGCGCCATATTTGCCGCCGTCTGGGCGACGATAGCAGACGCCGGTACCGAACAAGGGGCCGAACGATCCCGCCCGGTCACTATCAGCGTCGATACCCGCAACATCCTGCACCGCATCAACCCGGAGATTTACGGCGTCAGTTTCGCGACGCCGGATATCTTGCGCGCGCTCAACCTGCCGCTCGACCGTTCGGGCGGTAACAGCGCAACCCTTTATGATTGGCGCAGCGACGTGCGAAACGCAGGCGCGGATTATTATTTCGAAAGCCTGCCCGTAACCGACGACATATCCGACCAGTTCAGCCATGGCTTCGTTGCGCAGGCGAAGGCCGGTGGCGCGCGACCCATCCTGACCATTCCTGCGATCGGCTGGGCGGCAAGGCTTGGCCCTGACCGCGCCCGCCTCGCCGGATTTTCCGTCCGCCGATATGGGCGCCAGCAGGCGGCTGACACTCAATGGTTTCCCGACGCGGGCAATGGTCGCCACCCGGACGGAACGCCGATCAGCGTGAACGATCCCAATGATGCGGCACGCCCTGTCGATATAGTCGCCGAAGCCGCAGCGCGTGTCGGCGATCTGGTCCAGCGCTGGGGTGGGCTGCCTTATTATGCGATCGATAATGAGCCGGGCCTCTGGCATGAAAGCCATCGCATGGTGCAAAAGACAGGCGTCCATGCGCAAGAACTGGCGCAACGGACCATCGCCGTCGCCCGCGCGATCCGATCCGCTGATCCGGGGGCGCGGATCATTGCACCCGAAAGTTGGGGCTGGTCCGAATATCTGGACAGCGGATTCGACGTTCAGGGACGCGCGGTCGGCCGTCCGGCCGAGCAGAGCGATCGGGTAAGGCAGACGGGGGGCATGGACCAGCTACCCTGGTTACTGGAACGCTGGCGCGAGGCGGGGCACCCCGTCGATATCGTCAGCGTGCATTATTATCCGCAGGGCGGCGAATATGGAGATGATGGCGCAGGCAGCCGCGATGTTCAGTTGTTGCGCAACCGTTCGACCCGCGCCCTGTGGGACGAATCCTATCGCGACAACAGTTGGATAGGTGAGCGGATCGCGCTCATTCCCCGACTGCGCCGCTGGGTCGATGCCCATTATGTGCAGGGAGCGCCCATCGCGATCACCGAATATAGCTGGGGTGGCGACAACAGTATGAGCGGCGCCACGGCACAGGCCGACATCTGGGGAATATTCGGCCGTTTCGCGCTGGATATGGGCGTGCGATGGAGTGCGCCCAAAGCCGGAACGCCGGTATTCGCGGTGATGCAGCTGATCCGCAATCCGGACGGACAGGGCGACGGCTTTGGAACAAGGGCGCTGGCCGTGGCGGTTCCCGATTCCGATAGCCTGTCTGCTTTCGCCTCCTATCGGGACGATGGTGCGCTGACCATATTGGTGGTCAACAAGTCGCTGGATGAAGCGGCGGATGTTCATGTCGATTTGCAGGGCTTTGTGACAAAGCCCGTGACACTGAAGAACTGGCAGCTTGCCAACGGCACGATGGGATCGTCCGGGCAGGCGGCGATAAGGAGCGCAACCTTGACCGACCATATGGCTGCCCAGAGCGTTGCTCTATATGTGATTTCCAATCATGACCGCTGAAGCTCCGATCGCCGCCGAATCTGTAGCCGCGCCATCCATCTGGCGCTCCGCCATTTCGACCATCGGCTCCCGCGCCATCGACATACCCAGTCGATATGGTTTCCACATCCTCGTCGCGTGGAAATTGGGGGTGGTCGACGCTGGCGCTTTCTACATCGCCTTTTCGCTGCTCACCATGGCGGCAGGCCTTGGGCGGCTTGGCATCGACAGGGCGATGACGCGCGATGTCGCACGCGCGCTGGCGCTGGGACGGCATGGAGAGGCGCGATCCACGATCCGGCACGGTATGCTGATGATCGCAGGCCTGTCGCTTGCCGCTGGGTTGCTGCTCGCTGTGCTGGCGCCTTTTCTGGCGGAGCATCTGTTCGGCAGCCCGCGACTGGAACGCTCTCTGATCCTTGCCGGGGTCGCCATCGTCCCGCTCTGCCTCAGCGCCGGGGCGGCGGGCGCTCTTGCCGGGCTGCACAGGCTGGCGGTCAGCCAGATGATCTATTCCTGGCTTTGGCCTGCATTATTCTGCGTCATGGCGATCTTCCTGCCGCTCAGCGTCGAACGGGCGATGATATTGTTGATCGCATCGACCGGCCTTGCCGCCTTATTGTCGATCCTGTTGCTGTTTCGCATGATACCGGCGGCCGCGACCGCGATACCCGCCGCATCGCCACCATTGCTGGCGTTAGGCTGGTCGCTTTTCACAACCGAGATCGTCCAGTTGTTGCTCGCCGGATTGCCCGGCCCGGTGCTGGGCATTTTCGCCGATGAGGCGACGGTGGGCGCTTACGCCATGGCATGGCGGCTGGCGCTGGTGCTGAACCTGCTGGTGGTGGCGGTGGCGGCCATGGTGTCGCCACGCTTTGCCGATTGTGCCGCGCGAGAAGATAGCATCGGGCTGCGTCGGAACGCGGCCTTTTCGCTTGGGCTGGTTCTCGGCATGGGCGTGGGGCCGCTTGCCGTACTGGCGATCGGGGCGCCATGGCTGCTTGGTCTGTTCGGTCCCGGTTTTGCGAGCGGCGCGACGGAATTGCGGCTGCTGCTATTGGGACAGGCGGTGCTGATGCTGTCCGCTACCGCGCCGGAACTGCTTGGCATGACCGGGCATGAACGAGCTATGCGTCACGTCAATCTTGCTGCCATTCTGTTTTACGTCCCTGCGCTTTGCCTGTTGTCCTGGCTGATGGGCGGGGAGGGGGCGGCAGTCGCCAATATACTGGCCGCCATCGTATCGGGCGGAGGCGCATTGTGGCTGGCGCAGCGTTGGCTGGGCTTCACGCCGCCCGCTGCGTTGATTGCTGCGATCCGATCACGCCGATCCATGGCGCGCGGATGAGTTGGAGGCCTGTCCTTCGCCTGCTGGCGATATTGGCGATCATGCCTGTTATGCTGGGGCAGGCCGGCCGTTTCTATCCCTTGCTCGATAATTTCAATGCGCTGCTGGCGCCAGCGCTGATACTGCTTTGCCTGTTACTGGCCCTTTGCCTCTTTCGGCGCGACTGGTTGGCGGGAGCTATAGTTGCAGCGGGATTGTTGACCGGCACAATACAGTTGATGGTCAGTCTGACCAGTTTCCCGAACATGACGGGTACGGGCCGGTTACGTGTCGTCACGCTCAGCACCTGGCACGCCAATCCCGATCCCGCTGCGCTGGCTCGCGTGATTGAGGCGCAGGCTCCGGACATTCTCCTGCTTCAGGAAACCAACGGTACCGCCGCTGCGATGGCCGATACCGTGTTGAGTGGATATTTCCGGCTCAAATCCTGTCCCCAGAAACAATGTTCGGAAATGATTATTTCGCGCTGGCCGTTGCGGCGGATCGCAGCCCCCGATGCGGCAGCGCGCAAACTTCCCGATATACTGGCGGCGCGGGTGGATGCGCCCTTTGGCCCGGTGCATGTGATCAACGTCCATCTCCCCCGTCCAACGCGGGTCATGGCCATTCCATTTCGCGACGAGTTGATCGCCATGGCATCGCACATTGACGACGGACGATTGATCATGGCCGGGGATTTTAATTTGGGTACGGGCAGCCTCGCCCTTGCCGATTTAGCCCGTCGGTCGGGATTACGCCGGATCGAAGGTTTCATCCCCACTTATCCGGCCAACCTGCCCATACCCGCCTTCATTGCCATAGACCATATTTTCGCTGGTCGCGAATGGGTGGCCGCAACCTGCCATGGTGTCGATGCCAGCAGTTCCGATCATCACGGCATCGCCTGCGACCTGCGCTAAGATATTCCGGAACAAAGCTATGGATGGTGCCCCCCTTACGGGAAGCCATACATTGAGCCCAATGTTCGGATTTCTGCGAGCTTTCGGGTTTCATCCAACCTGCTGAGGACGACGATATCCGCATTGGCATGCTTCGCTGTAACGGCGATATTAGCGAGGGCGGTCGAAGGCCGACGTTAAAATTATGATCGGCTCCCAGACATTTTGATCGGCCCATAATCGTTTGCCTGTTCCGGTAAGCTGCCATTGCGAGCGTTGGAATGGTCGCGACTCATGCGAATATCGCCGCGTTCTTTTCAAGGTACGGGCATGCCACTTGGCTGAAGCAGGATTAGAACATATAATGAACATCCGTCATGGTTGATTCGCTTATTCTTGATGCTCTCAGACACCAAATTTCCCGGAGCGATTCCGGGGTGGGTCGCTTAATACGGAGTAATATCACCACCGGGAAAGTTGATCTGGACACCGCTCTGCAAGGTGGACTGACGGAAGGTCGGCTACATGAGTTCTACGCCGCGAATGTAGCCGACGCGCCTTGCTCCGCCGGTTTCGCGGCCATGCTTGCGTTGCGTGTGCAGGAAGGCCCGCTTGTATGGCTGCGGACGGAAGCGGCAGAACGGCAGATGGGAGAGATTTACATGCCGGGTTTCGCCGAACTGGGCGGTGATCCTGCTTCCCTGATATTGATGCTGTTGCCCGATGACAGGATGATGTTGCGAGCGGCGGCCGATGCCGCAGCCTGTTCTGGATTGGGATCTTTGGTTCTGGAATTCTGGGGCAAGGCACCCTTGTTGACCCTGACGGCAAGCAGGCGGCTGGCTCTGGCGGCGGAACAGTCGGGCGTAACTTTGTTTCTGCTGCGTATCGGCGCTGAACCTGTGCCCAGCGCCGCCGCGACGAGATGGCGCGTATCGGCGGCGCCTTCGACCCCGATGGCTGCGAATGCGCCAGGGAATAGCATGATCGAAGCGGAATTATTGCGGCAGCGCTCAGGACCGATGGGGATGCGCTGGCAAATGGAGTGGGATCGTGACGAACGAGCATTCGGGGAACCGGAGATATCTGGCCCTGTGGTTGCCATGGCTGGGCATCGAGCGGTTGATCCGCGACAAAAGCGCGAACGCCGTTCTGCCTGATGTACCGCTGGCCACAGTTGAGAAGGTGAAGGGCGCGTTGAGATTGGCAGCGGTCGACCGTACTGCGGCTGCGCTGGGGCTGCATGGTGGCATGGGTCTTGCCGATGCGCGGGTCGCGGTTCCGGACCTGATGATATTCGATCATGATCCGCATGCCGATGCCATGCTGCTGGATCGACTGGCCGATGGATGCACCCGCTATACACCGCATATAGCAGTCGATGGCATTGATATGCTGGTGCTGGATTTGACCGGCTGCGTCCATCTGTTCGATGGTGAAGCAGCGGTGATGGAAGATGTCGAAAGGCGGATGAAACATTTGGGTCTGGAGGTGCGGACGGCCTTTGCCTATGCCCCGGACGCCGCAATGGCGCTGGTCCGATTTCAGCGCGGTCCGGTAGATGATGAACGCGCGGCCGTCATGCGCCTGCCCGTTGCGGCGTTGCGGCTGGAGAAAGAGTGCGAGATTGCGCTGGGCCGTGCCGGGCTGCTGACGATAGGCGATGTCACGCGGCGTCCGCTTGCGGCCATCGCGGCACGTTTTGGTGAGAATGCAGTCAAAGCGATCCGCCGCATGACCGGAGAGGCCGCCACTCCACTGGCGTTTCGGACGGCGGAAGAAGCTCTGACGTTCGACAGGCGATTTGCCGAACCCGTTGCTCGCACCGCTTATGTGCTGGAGCAGTTGGACGATCTGGTCGGGCAGGCGATGGAGGCGCTTCGTGCGCGCGCGGATGGCGGGCGCCGGTTCGAGGCGCTGTTCTTTCGCTCTGACGGCCTGACCCGGCGGCTGATAATCGAAACCGGGGCCGCGACGCGAGACGCCGGGGCCGTCATGCGCCTGTTCCGGGAAAGGATCGATACGCTGGACGATCCGCTCGACCCCGGTTTCGGCTATGACATGGTGCGGCTGAGCGTGCCTGTACAGCAGCCGCTGGCGGCAAAGCAGTTGCGGCTGGAAGGGGGGCAGGCGCTGGCAAGGCAACAAATAGAGGAACTGATCGACAGGCTCAGCACAAGATTGGGCAGGGAGCGGGTGCGCCGGTTCCGGCCGCGCGACAGCCATATCCCCGAACGGGTGCAACTTACTTTTCCCGCAATAGAGGGCGTCGCTGGCGAGACTGAGTGGACGACATCTGCGCCCGGCAATCCACCGCTGCGCCCCCTGTGTCTGTTCAATCCGCCGCAATTGATCGACGTAATCGCGGAAGTGCCAGACGGGCCGCCCCATCGTTTCCGCTGGCGCAAGGTTTTGCATGAAGTCACTCGCTTCGAAGGACCCGAACGCATCGCATCCGAATGGTGGCGGGCACGGGACGGCAACCCCGCCCATGGCGCGCCCACACGCGATTATTACCGGGTGGAAGATCGCCGGGGACGGCGCTTCTGGATATTTCGTCATGGACTTTATGAGGAAAAAGCGCATCCCGGCTGGTATCTCCACGGCTTGTTCGCATGACGGGCTTTGCCGAACTGGTCGCCGCGACCAACTATTCCTTCCTGCGTGGCGCATCTCATCCCAGTGACATGGTCGGTCAGGCGCTCGCACTGGGCTATACCGGGATCGGGATTGCCGATCATAATACCGTCGCGGGTGTAGTGCGAGCCTGGGCTGCGCTGCGGGAAGCGAAAGAAGAGGCCCGATATAAGTTTGGCCATGGTGTCGATCTGAAACTGGTTCTGGGTGCGCGTCTGGTGTTTAATGACGGCACGCCGGATATGATTGCTTATCCGGCCAACAGGCATGGCTGGGGCCGCCTGTGCCGGATGCTGACGAAGGGGAACAGGGCCGCTGCCAAGGATGATTGTCTGCTGACCTTTGCGCATCTCGTCGAATTTTGCGACGATCTACTGCTGATTGCGATGGCCGATGACGGGGATGAGGAGATATTGCGCCGTTTGCTGTGGAGAGCAAGGGGATCGCTGTGGCTGGGGGCGACCATGCCCTGCAACGGCGACGACCACCGTCGCCTGATCCGACAGCAGGCGCTGGCGGACCGGCTGGGCATTCCTTTGATCGCCACCAATGATGCGCTCTATGCCGAGGCCAGCGACAGGCCGTTGCAGGATGTCGTCACCTGTATCCGCGAAGCTGTATCCGTGGCGCAGGCGGGGCGACGCCTGCTTCCCAATGCCGAACGGCATCTGAAATCGCCCCAGGAAATGGCGCGGCTGTTTCGTTCCGTACCCGACGCCATGGCGCAGACGCTTGCCCTGCTGGCGCGCGTGGAGTTCGACCTGTCGCAGCTACAATATGAATATCCGCACGAACCCGTACCGGAAGGATGGGAGCCGCAGGCGTGGCTGGAGCATCTGGTGCGGCAGAAACTGCCCGAACGCTATCCTGAAGGCTTGTCTGCGGCGGGAGAGAAGAAGCTTCAGGCTGAGTTCGACCTGATCGGCGCGAAAAATTATGCTTATTATTTCCTGACCGTGCATGACGTGGTCGAATATGCGCGCGGGCAAGGGATATTATGTCAGGGGCGCGGATCGGCCGCCAATTCGATCGTTTGCTATGTGCTGGGCGTTACCGCGATCGACCCGATCAAAGAAAAGCTGCTGTTCACGCGTTTTCTGTCGGAAGAACGCGACGAGCCACCGGATATAGACATTGATTTCGAGCATGAACGGCGCGAGATCGTTATGCAATATATGTATGATCGCTATGGGCGTGAGCGTGCCGGCATCGCCGCCACCGTCATCCATTATCGCCCGCGCAGCGCGGTGCGGGAAGTCGCCAAAGCATTGGATATTTCTGATGACATCATCCAGCGGCTAACTGGCACGGTCTGGGGCAGCTTCTCCGGTTCGATGGAGCCTGAGCGGTATCGGCAGGCCGGAATAGATATAGAAAACAGCGAAATCGTGCGTCTTAAGGCGCTGGTCGATCAGTTGCTGCAATTTCCCCGCCATCTGTCGCAGCATGTCGGCGGCTATGTGCTGACACAGGGGCGGCTGGACGAAATGGTGCCGATCCACAACGCGGCAATGGCCGACCGGACTTTCATCGAATGGGACAAAGACGATATCGACGCGCTGGGGTTAATGAAGGTCGATATACTCGCGCTGGGCATGCTGACCTGCATCCGCAAGGCCTTCACGCTGATGCAAGACTGGGATGTGGGCGACTATCAGTTGCACAGCATCCCGCAGGACGATTCCGAAACCTATGCGATGCTGCAAAAGGGCGACAGCATTGGCGTGTTTCAGGTCGAAAGCCGCGCCCAGATCAACATGCTGCCGCGGCTCAAGCCACGGGAACTCTATGATCTAGTGATTCAGGTCGCCATCGTACGCCCCGGCCCGATCGAGGGAGATATGGTGCATCCCTATCTGCGTCGCCGCGCGGGGAAGGAGCAGCCGGAATGGCCGTCACCTGATCCACCACATGATCCCGATGAGTTGAAGGAGGTGCTGGGCAAGACGCTGGGCGTACCGCTGTTTCAGGAACAGGCGATGAATCTGGCGATCACGGCCGCTGAATTCTCGCCTGCCGATGCCAATAAACTGCGTCATTCCATGGCCACTTTCCGTAATGTCGGCAAGATGGAGCGGTTCGCCGAGAAGATGGTCGAAGGCATGGTGCGCCGCGGCTACGATCGTGCTTTCGCTGAACGTTGCTACAAGCAGATCGAGGGGTTCGGCAGCTATGGTTTCCCTGAAAGCCATGCCCAATCCTTTGCGATCCTCGTCTATGCTTCCAGTTGGATCAAATGCCATCACCCGGCGATCTTTGCCTGCGCGATCCTGAATTCCCAGCCGATGGGTTTTTATGCTCCGGCACAGTTGGTCCGCGATGCTCGTGAACATGGGGTGGACGTGCGCCCCATCGACATCAATCATTCCGGTTGGGATCATGCCATCGAACGGGGCGATGACGGTCAACTGGCCCTGCGCCTTGGCTTCAGGCTGATCGATGGTTTTCGGATGGATTGGGTGGCGCCTGTGGAAGCTGCACGGGCCATCCAGTCCTTCACATCGATTGAACAACTCGCCCGCGCCACCAGACTACCCCCGCGCGCGCTGAGGCTGTTGGCCGATTCAGATGCTTTTCGATCGCTGGACAAGGGGCGCCGCGAGGCCTTGTGGGACGTGCGGCGAACGCCATCCGACAGCCTGCCCTTGTTCGATCATGCTGCCGCGCGGGAACTGGGCGATGAACCTGATCCCATGCTGCCCCCCCTCCAGCCATGGGAAGAAGTAACAGCGGATTATCAAACCATGCGCCTGTCTTTGAAGGGGCATCCGATGCAATATCTTCGGACGCATTTTCGGACCGAAGGCGTGATAAGTTGCACTGATACCTGCAAAGCCCGCAACGGCAGGATCGTGCGGACGGCCGGTGTGGTGCTGGTGCGGCAACGCCCCGGCAAGGGCAATGCGATTTTCGTCACACTGGAGGATGAGAGCGGTATCACCAACATTTTGATCTGGGCACGACTGTTCGAACGTTATCGTCGTGAAGTGATGGCTTCACGGCTGATGCTGGTGGAGGGCGAGGTGCAACGTAGCGAGGAAGGTGTCGTGCATCTGATGGCGCGCAAGATCGTGGATCGCACGATGGATTTGAGCGGCCTGATGTTGGATGAAACAACGACTGCATTCCTGTCTAGCGACCCTGGAAACCAGTCTGTAACGTCGCTTGCAGGCCATCCTCGCAACATCAGGATCGTGCCACCATCGCGTGACTTTCATTGATGATGGATACGGGTAGTAAAAAATTCAATTTTGTCCGTCTCGTGATGTTGGTTGTTTAGTCCCGGCATTTGATGGTGCATTGTTCAGCCAGGAATGGAAGGATGCACTATGGGCCAGATTCTTCATGGGGAGTGCCCGCACGACAGAGGCGGTCCGTCGAGCGATACAACATAGGCTCAGGACTCACTGACAAAGCCAGAAGATGACGGTGGCAGCGAGGGCGCCAGCGGACAGGAAGACGTTTGGACACCGGTCGTAGCGTGTTGCGACGCGCCTCCAATCCTTGAGACGGCCGAACATGATCTCGATGCGGTTGCGGATCTTATATCTGCGCTTGTCGTATTTGACGGCCTTGTTGCGGGATTTGCGACCGGGGATGCAGGGGGTGATGCCCATTTCCTGCAAAGCATCGCGGAACCAGTCGGCATCATAGCCCCGATCGGCGAGCAGCCATTGCGCTTTTGGGAGGGCATCCAGCAGGGCGGCTGCACCGATGTAATTGCTGACCTGCCCTGCGGTCATGAAGAAACTGATCGGACGGCCGTTTGCATCGGTAACGGCATGAAGCTTGGTATTCATGCCCCCTTTCGTGCGGCCGATCAGGCGTCCCGCGCCCCCTTTTTTACCGCAAGGCTCGATGCCGTGCGGTGGGCCTTAAGATAGGTCGCGTCGATCATGACTGTCTTGCGCTCTGCAGCCTGAAGCGCTGCCAGACCTTCCATCATCCGGAGGAAAATGCCCTTGTCACCCCACCGCTTCCAGCGGTTGTAAAGCGTCCTTTCGACAGGCTCAGGACAGGCTTGTGCGGCTCATAGGCTTTCGGAACGTCCCGCCAGCGCAACCCATTCCGATTAACGAAGATAATGCCGCTCAACACTCGTCGATCATCAACTCGGGGCTTCCCATAGCTCTTTGGAAAATAAGGCTCAAGACGCGCCATCTGCTCTTCCGTCAGCCAATAAAGGTCGCTCACATTCGGTATCCTTGCGGAGACTGAATTACATAAACCCAATCATATTAATGGGTCCTGACCCTAAGACGTGATAATTGGAGCCAATTGATGCAAGTTGTCCCCGAGAACGCGAGAAAAAAACGTCAATTAAGTTAGGCCGGAAATTGGTAGCCTGTCCCAGCACAGCCCGAATCATATCAAATGATGTCACTGTAAATATGGGAATGCGTGTAGGATCGGATTTCGCATAATCTGAAATTATCACGCAGTATCAAGGCTTTAAATCACTTGACTGGTGACCCCTACGGGCACCTAGCAATCATGGTATGGTATTGATTTTTCTTCAATATTTTTTGAGGCGGGATTTTTATACCATCAGAGATACCATAGGAAAATCGAAATCTCAGGATTGGACGATATCCCGCTAGAAAAAATTAGAGCAAAATACACCTGAAAACGGTTTTTCGGATCATCTATAATAAAAATATATTTTCTATATGGTATGTCTATGTGTAATATTAGATAATTTCACTTATGAAAATTATATTATTTTGCATTTCCGAAGAATAAATAAATTAATTTTGTATCTTCTGTGAAGTGGGAAAACTGCTTTGCATTTTGAGGAATGGTCACAATATCACCTGCTTTCAGGAAGATGTTTTCATCTCCTATGGTCGTCTTTATAGAGCCTTCTAATATTATGGTAATTTCGCGCATATTATAGATTGAATATCCCTGATCGGGCATGCGTTGCCCCTTCAGAAAATGGCCTGTTCCCACTTTTACAGTGTTAGCTGTTGGATCTGCAAAAGAATAATGTTCAATCAGGGGAGCGCTTATATCTTCCGACCATTGCAGAGCTTTGGTATCCACCGTTAGTCCTTCTTATCTGAAATTTCGCGGAAAATGGACGGCGTACCGACATAAAGAAGGCGGACCGGCTCAGCCGATTCATTCCAAGCGGTATGGGGGGATTGAGACCGGAAGTGCATGCTATCCCCTGTCTGAAGCTTGGTGCGCAAATCTCCGACCTGAGACATCAGCTCTCCTTCTACAACAAAGAGGAAGTCCTCTCCTTCTCTGGCGTCGACAGGAAAGCGATGGCCGGGGGGAATTGTCATCAATATGGCATCCATCATCTGACCGGGCAAAGATGAACTAAGTTGATGATAGGTAACGGGAGAATCTATGTCGATAAGTTCGGGATCGTTACTACGATGAACAATATCATCATCTTTGGGAACTTCCATAAAATAGCTAACTTCAACCCGCAAAGCCCGCGCCAGCGCGGTCAGGGACACCAGAGACGGGACCGTCTGGTTTCTTTCGGCTTGCGAAAGGAAGGGGGCCGATAGGCCGCTCGCTTCCGCCAGTGCCTGAAGGGTCAACCCCAGTTCTTGTCGGCGGCTCTTGATACGACCGCCTATCGGCATCATGCCGGATGTCACCCTTTTCCCAAGGAAAGGCATTCGTAATTTACTCCTGAAATTGTCATTATATGCGGGGCAGTGGGTTATTTCCTGCGTAAACCACAGCCCCGCAAGGCCTTAGAATTTATATTTTAGCTCAACGTTCCAGTTCCGTGGAATTGCAGGCTGCACATAGCCACCTGAAACAAATTCGGCGTTATATTCCTTGTCGAAAACATTGTTGACGTTTGCGGTGAGCGACCATGTCGTATCGCTCAACCCTTCAACACCAAAGGCAAGGTTGACGAGTTGATACGCCTTTCTGGCCGATGTGTTTTGCGGATCCCAATATTGACTGCCGTGGCCTTCTATATCGGCACGGCCAAAAAGCCCAAATGCATTGTTGAGCGGAAGATGGGTGATGGCTCCTGCCGACCATGTATTTTTGGGGATATAGGGCGCACGATTGCCTATCGCGGTAGGGTCCGCCGCATAGGAGCGGATTTTGCCTCTCGTGGCGCCGAAGCTGCCGAACAATTCCAATTCCCTGACGGGGTGATAATTTACCTGAAATTCATATCCGCTATTCTTGATCTTGTCGATGTTTACCAAAATCTGCTGGCTGGTCGGTGCAAAGAACAGATAGTAGAGCGAGTTTTTATCAATGGTGGAATACCAGGTGCCGTTAACACGCAATGTGCGGTTCAGGAATTCGGCCTTGAAGCCAGCTTCTACCGTTCGTGCTTCTTCCTGTTGCAATTCATCTGTCACACCGAGGATGCCTGCATCTGCCGCCGCAATGGCTGTGCCGTTGGGGTTGAACTGGCCTGAGCGAAAACCAACGCCCCAGTCAGTAAAGATACTGATTGCCGGAGTAATCTTGTACCGGGCAGAGACTTTTGGCTGCAGCAGATTATAGCTGGCCTTATTGGTGCAATTGCCGGTTGCGGTGATAGTGCAACCATCTGGCACAGCCGCTGTCTGATAGGGAAGAACAAATTGGCGGCGCTGGTCAATATCATATCGTAAGGCTGCTGCCAGTTCCAGCTTTTCTGTAATATCATAGCTGACATTGCCGAAGAAAGCGGCGGCGATATTATGGTTCCGTGACCCTGAAAAGCTGCTTGTCGGGTTTGGGCCGGTTGTCACGGGCGTAAGATAGACGGGCGTAACAACACCTTCGTCATTATTAACGCCGGTGGTGATAGATACGACGCGGCGGGTATCGAGATAATAGGCGCCGACCATCCAGCGCAGTGGCACATCATCCTTGGAGGTGATGCGAAATTCATTGGATATGGCTTTTACCCGCTCAAACTGGGTTGCTGTGCCATTCCAGAAAGCCGGGCTGTTTATGCTGGCAAGATAGGGGGCCTGAGTGCCCCCGTAGTAATTCCAAATATAATCATAGGCGATGATATTACGGATCGTGCCAAAGTCGGCTTCGTAAGTCAGGTTCAACGAGGTATTGAACAATTTGCGCTTGGCGCGGCCAACCTGCTTGGAGCAGAATGTTCGCGACACATCATTGGCATCAAATCGCCCATAATCAAATGGGTTAGCCGGGTCGACGAAACAGGGGTTGCCGGGCAGGGTGTTGGTGGCTTGATACTGATAATTGAGGGCGCCGCCAGTTGCCCGATTATACTGGACCTTCACTATCGCCGTCAGATCGCTGGCTACATCCGCATGAATGATACCGCGAATACTGGCTTCTGTCGCAGGGTCCTGCTTTTTATTGAGATAAATATTATCGTAATAGCCACCGAAATCACGATAGGAACCAGCAACTAAAGCTTTGATGTTGCTGGTCAATGGGCCGGATATGGATGCATATCCGCGATAATCATTACCATTGCCACCGCTGACAGACGCGCTGCCGCTTAGCGTATCTGTTGGCTGGCGCGTGTTGATGATGATGGCGCCGCCAATGGCATTACGGCCATAAAGCGCGCCTTGCGGGCCAGTCACGACCTCAATGCCTTGCAGGTCAAACAGGTTTTGCCCAAATTGAGCGGGGGAAACCTGCTGGACGCCATCAACGACAATGGCGACCGGGCTTTCGCCGTTACGCACTTGCGAAATACCACGCACTGTCACAAATTGCGTGCCGACATTCTGCGCCTGAGTGATGGAAATATTGGGTGTTTTTCCAATAAAATCAGCAATATCACGAACATTAATATCGCTGAGACGCTGTGCAGAAAAGGTTTCTATCATCATCGGCACATCCCGCAGGCTTTCATTACGAAGGCGGGCGGTGACGATGATTTCATTTGGCGCTGCCCGATCATCGGTTGCGGCGGGCGTGCCAGTTTGCGCCTGTGCGGGCGTCAAAGCCCCCAGTCCAAGAAGCAGAGCTGCTACCGAAATTTCCCCTACATGGTTAATTTTCATAATACCCCCATTTTGTGAAATTATCTTTGTTCGCATCCCGCCCGGCTTTGCGCCTTTGGTGTGTTTGTCCCTTTATGACTATTGTAAAAAAATTTGATGTCAATTTAAAATTTGACACATGAAAATTTTTGATGAAGCTAAGGGGGAAGGACATATTGCGGTTAAACAATTTCTGTGCCCGGATTATGTCTATCCAATCAATCATCAGAATAAGGGGGCATTCATCCTATGCGCGTAGCTACTGACGTAGGCGGAACCTTTACGGATCTTGTGGCAATAGGGCCTGATGGTATCGTAACGGCCAAAGCCGATACTACGCCGCCAAATTTCGATCAGGGGGTTTTAAATAGCATTGATCGGGCAGAGTTATCATCTGAAGCCTTTGATTTTTTTGCGCATGGCACAACGGTCGTCATTAATGCCTTGCTGTCCCGAACGGGTAGCAAAACGGCGCTGATTACGACTCGTGGATTTCGTGATGTGCTGGAGATTGCGCGCGGTAACCGGCCTGATCTCTTCAATTTTGCCTTTCAAAAACCAAGCCCCTTCGTGCCGCGCCACCTGCGGTTTGAGGTGGATGAGCGCATCGGCCCGGATGGCGAGGTTATTCAGCCGCTCGACCTGTCAGGTCTGGATGATCTGGGGCAGGTCCTGAAGGACAATCAGGTAGAAGCAGTCGCCATCTGTTTTCTTCATGCCTATGCCAATCCCGAACACGAAGTTACTGTCTGCGCTTTGCTAAGAGAGCGCTGGCCCAATCTTTCGATTGTTGGTTCGAATGAAGTATGCCGCGAATGGCGTGAATATGAACGGACGAGCACGACAGTTCTGTCCGCCTATGTGCACCCCATTGCCAAGCGTTATCTAGGGCAGTTGGAAGCGGGCCTGCAGGCACGTGGCCTGCGTTCCGCGCCTTACATCATGCAATCAAATGGTGGGGTTACGACCATTCAGGGGGCGCGTAACAACCCGATCGCGCTTGTCGAATCCGGCCCTGCAAGCGGCGTTCTGGGGGCTGCGGCGTTGGGGCGCAAGATTGGCGAGCCCAATTTAATCGCGTTGGATATTGGTGGCACGACGGCCAAGACAGCCCTGATCCGTGACGGGCAGGCCAGAATTACAACCAGTTATAATATTGAATGGAACCGTGCAAACCCCGGTTACCCCATTCGTACGCCGGTTGTTGATCTGGTGGAAATTGGCAATGGAGGTGGCTCCATCGCCTGGGTGGATGAAGGCGGGCGTTTGCATGTCGGCCCCAAAAGCGCCGGGTCAACCCCCGGCCCAGCAGCCTATGGTCGGGGCGGAACCGAGCCGACCACGACCGATGCCAATCTGGTGTTGGGGCGGATTAATCCTGACCTCTTTCTTGGTGGAGAGCAAAAGCCGGACGCGGCCAATGTGCAGGCTGCCTTTCAGAAATTTGCGGATCAGATGGGGGGTAGCGTTCAGGATATTGCGCGCGGCGTGATACGCATTGCCAATGCCAATATGGTCAATGCCCTGAAACTGGTTTCGCTGAACCGCGGGTTTGATCCGCGGGAATTTGCTCTCATCGCATTTGGCGGTGGCGGGGCAATGCATGCGGTGTCGCTGGGGAAGGATTTGCAGGCCCGCAAGGTTATCATACCGGCCAATTCATCTGTATTTTCCGCCTGGGGTATGTTGATGAGCGATATTCGCCGTGATTTCCTGATGACCAAGGTGGAGCAGCTTGCATCCTATCCCACGGACATAATCAATGCCGTATATCGGGAAATGGAACTTGAGGCCGAAGCGGTTTGCGCGGATGAGGGAATGGATTCCTTCAATATCAGGTTCGAGCGTTACGCCGATATGCGATATTGCGGGCAGGATCATACCGTCAAAGTGCCCATATCAGCGGGGATGCTCAGCATAGCGGGGATTGAGCAGGCGATAGAGGATTTTCACGCTGAGCATGAGCGGGAATATAATTTCCGCCTGTCCAATGATGTTGAACTGGTAAATTATCATATCGTTGCCCTGAACGAGACCGCAAAGCTCGATCTCCCGCCGAAAAAAGTGTCCGGAGCAACAGTCGAAAGCGTGATGACGGGAAGCCGCGTTGTGGATTTTGATGTTGATGGTGTCCATGAAAGCATGGCCTATGATCTCAGCCGGTATGAGCCGGGCATGGAAATTTCCGGCCCTGCGGTCATCGAAGACAAAACAACCACCATTGTCATCAACCCCGGCTGCAAGGCCATGATGGATAATGTCGGCAATATTCATATCGCACTGGGAGCAGATCATGCAGCGTAATGACCCCTTCACGCAGGAAATCATCAAAAATGCGCTGGTTGCCATTGGCGATGAAATGTTTCTGGCCATGGCCAAAACCAGCATGAGCCCCATCATTTATGAGGCGCTGGATTATTCGGTTGGTATTACCAATGCGCAGGGCGATTTGATTGCACAGGGCAATGGCACAACCGTGTTTCTGGGGATGATTGATTCGCTGGTGCAGGACATATTGCAAAAATTCCAGCCCAGCGGTGATATTTACCCCGATGATGTGTTCATCTCCAACGACCCTTATAAAGGTGGGGGCACACATTTATGCGATGTGGCGATAGTGAAGCCGATTTTTTATCAGGATGAACTGATCGCCTTTGCCATGAACAAGGCTCATTGGGTGGATGTCGGCGGAATGGCCGCAGGCAGCTTTACCACCGATTCGACCGAAATTTTTCAGGAAGGGCTGCAAATCCCTACCATCAAGGTGATGGAAAAGGGAAAGCCGATAGCTGGCGTGATGGAACTTCTTCAATCAAATATCCGTTTGCCAAA
>JAJZQN010000099.1 GCA_021847605.1 Pseudomonadota bacterium
TGGACGACGCCCTGTCGGCCTATCGCTACGTGCTTGAGCGCCACCGACCGGAAGACGTCGTCATCGGTGGACGTTCGGCAGGCGGCAATCTTGCGGCCGCGACCCTGCTCAGAGCGCGAGACGAGGGTTTGCCATTCCCGGCTGGGCTGGTGCTGCTGTCGCCGCAGGTCGATCTGACGGAGTCCGGCGATAGCTTCGAGACAAATTGGCTTGTGGATCTGGTGCTGCCTACGCGTCTGACGTCGAGCAACCTACTTTACGCGGCCGGGGCTGACCTTTCGCAGGCCCACATATCACCGCTATATGGTGACCTGAGTGGCTTTCCGCCCACATTTCTACAGTCGGGCACCCGCGACCTCTTTCTTTCCAACACAGTTCGTATGCACCGCGCGCTGCGCCGGGCGGGCGTGTCGGCCGAATTGCATATCTTCGAAGCGATGCCGCACGGGGGCTTCGGGGGCGGAACCCCGGAAGACCTTGAGCTCCAACACGAAATCAGCCGCTTCGTGCAACTGCGATGGCCGAAGCAGGATGCACAAGAAACAGCCCCGATTACGTCCGACGGGAGGAATCAAAATTGAGCCCATTCCGAAAGAACCCCGAGGGCGACCATGGCTGATGTAAGCCTTGGACAAACGATTGGGCCTGCCGTCGCATTGATGGGCGCGGCTGTCCTTGCGGTGCCGCTATTCAGGCGGCTCGGACTGGGATCAGTGCTCGGCTATTTCGGCGCCGGTGTATTGGTGGGGCCATCGGTGCTGGGTCTTTTCACCGATGCGCAATCCATCCTTCACTTCTCCGAACTTGGCGTGGTGATGTTTCTCTTCGTCATCGGGCTCGAACTGCGACCCTATAAATTATGGGCGATGCGCGGCCAGATCTTTGGGCTGGGGCTTGCGCAAGTCGCTGCCGCTATCGCCACCCTGGGATTGACCGGCGCGCTCCTCTTCGGCTTGCCGGGCCCTGTCGCATTCATCGCCGGGACTGGCTTCGTCCTCTCCTCGACAGCCGTCATCATGTCGGTGTTGCAGGATCGCGGAGAGATATCGGGGAGCGAGGGGCAGAAGTCTGTCGCGATCCTCCTCTTCGAGGATCTGATGATCGTTCCGCTCCTTGCGGTGGTCGGCTTTCTGTCACCCTTGTCTCACGGGGAGGCATCATGGGCGAATTTGCTGGTTGCAGTTGCCGCGTTGTTCGCGCTGCTCGGCATCTCGCGCTGGGCGCTTAATCCATTCTTCGCGCTCCTCGCCCGTGCGCGGACCCGCGAGGTCCTGACGGCGGGAGCACTGCTCGTTGTGCTCGGGGCAGCGTTGCTGATGGACGTCACGGGCCTCTCGATGGCCATGGGCGCATTCCTCGCCGGCGTCATGCTGTCGAACTCGAGCTATCGCCATCAGATAGAAAGCGACATCGAGCCCTTTCGCGGCCTACTGATGGGGCTTTTCTTCCTAGCTGTCGGCATGTCCCTCGATCTCGCGATCGTTGCGGCCGAATGGCGGCTTCTGCTTGCCATGCTGGCTGCCTTCACGGTCGCCAAGGCCGTGGTCGTCTATGGAGTCGCGCGGCTTTTCGGCAGCTCCAATCACCAGGCGCTCCATCGCACCTCCATGTTCCTCCAGGGCGGTGAGTTTGCATTCGTCCTGTACACGGCTGCAACGGCCGGTGGCGTCATCGACTCACGACAGAATGCCGTCTTCGCCACCGTCGTCATCCTTTCGATGGCCTTGACCCCGCTGCTGATGATCGCGGCCGAGCGGGTCTTGCGGACGGAGACGTCGATGGACGGCGTCGATGATGCCCGTGACCTGAAAGGACGCGTGCTGATAATAGGCTTTGGACGGTTCGGGCAAATCGCCTCCCAACTGCTTCTGGCCCAGGGCGTTGACCTTTCAGTCATTGACAACGATCCAGATCGAATCCGTGACGCGGAGCGATATGGATTCAAGGTGTTCTTTGGAGACGGCGCGCGGCTCGATGTGCTGCATCATTCCGGCGCAGGCGGTGCCGATGTCATCATGGTTTGCGTCGATAATCCCAAGGCTGCGATGCAGATCGTGGAATTGGCGCAGCATGAGTTTCCGCAGGCAAAACTCCTGGTTCGAAGCCGCGACCGCGCGCATGCGGTGGAATTGATCCGGGCTGGCGTAGGCTATCAGGTCCGAGAGACAGTCGAGTCCGCCTATGTGATGGGCGCTGAAGGTCTGCGCACGCTGGGCTTTGCCGAGGCTGAGATTGCTGACGTTGCCGAAGATATCCGCCGTCGCGACGATGAGCGCCTTTCCGAGCAGGTCCAGGGCGACGCCATGTCAGGAAGCGATCGGCTGCTCCTTCAGCCCCGGCCCGAGCCGCTAGTGGGGAGGCTCGCGCGCGAGTCCGGGAATGAACGAAAGTTGTAAGAGCCGGCCGGCTGCTCACGTGGACAGTGTTTCAGCCAACAACGCCGACGAGACGAAAGCGACCAGAAAAATGCAATTGGAGATTAAAACGCCCATCACTACTTCCGATGAGGCCCCTCAATCAGGATTATCGGCCAATCTGAAAGTCATCATGCGACGCAAAGCGATACCGCTGTCGCTCTTGGTAGCGGTGGTGGCACCTCTATCTGCGACCGCCAATCCCCCAATCTCAACCAAATCAGATCGCGCGCCGGAAATGCGGCTGGCCGGCAAGACCGTTACACTGCCTCTTGTCATGGTCCGGGAGTTTCCCTTCATCGAGGGCGAGATCGCAGGTGTGAGGGGCAAGTTCATGCTCGACACCGGTATGCAGGATGCCCTTGTGATCAACGATCATCGGGTGCCGTTAGTGGGGGGAAGCAAGATAGGCACTGGTCATTTCGGCAGTGGCCAGACCTATGATGTGCGCCTCCATTCTGAGGTCCGGAAAATTCGTATCGGGGATATCGACTATGCGCGCGTTACCAGCGTGCGAAGCCAGGACGCGCGTATGCTCGAGAAGATCACGCCAGATTTTTTGGGCTGGATCGGCTACGGATTTTTCTCCAGCCACGCTATGAAACTTGATTATCAGCATTTAGAAGTAACCTTCTACGAAGAAGGTCCTGACAGATTTCTGGGTGGCGAAAAGCTTGTTGCAGCATTGCCGTTCGAAACCCGGAAACTCCCCAACATCCCTTTGATGCGGGCGCGCATCGGCGATGTTGATGCGATCATCAGCCTGGACACCGGCATGTATGGGTCTCTGAATATCGGTGAGGAAAAGAGACGGCGCCTGCTTGACGGCGGTCAGTTAAGTCGAACCGAAGGCTCGGACACATTTGACCTAACGGGAGTTCGGATTGCCGATAAGATCGACATTTCCGCTCCAGGCATTGAGGTCGAGGAGGGGGCATCAGCCAGCGCAGCGCCGGTTGGAATTACCGAAGACACAGAACTCGAACTCGGTTTTGTCTTCCTGCGGAATTTCAAGACTGTCTGGGACTACCGAGAGAAACAGCTCTACGTCCTTGCGCAATGATTTCTGACGGGCGGCGAAATACACGTCTCGGGCCGTCCTGTTGCAGGCGAGGGCCCGCGTTTCTCCGCATTGCTCCTGCTGAACCATCACCATGTCAGATCAGCGCTGCAGATCGATCAGCGGTGAGTTGCCGAACATGTTCTTGTATTCTCGGCTGAACTGGGCTGGACTTTGATAGCCTACCTCGAATGCAACACGCGCCACATTGGTGCTACCAGCCACAAGCAGCTTTCGGGCTTCGAGAAGGCGCATTTGACGCTGAAAGGCGAGCGGGCTGTATCCGGTAACAGCCTTGAAGTGCCTATGAAACGAAGTCACGCTCATGCCTGCGTTTGCTGCCAGTTCCTGGATGATCACTGGTTCATCGTTATGGACCCCCAGCCAGTCGGCGGCCGCCTTGATTTGCCGAACACGATCGTTGCGCTCCACGATTTGACGTAGCGTACCGCCCATCGCGCTCTGCAGGAGACGATAATAGAGTTCGCTTTCGTAGAATGGCGCGAGTACCCTTATGTCGTCAGGCGCGTTCACAAGGCCGACGAGCCGGGTGAACGCCTCGCCGACCACGCCACCCAGATCGCCCGCCGCTACCGCGCATGTCCATCGCTCCTGATGTTTAGGCATGTCGAGTACGACCCTTGTGAGCCTATCGACGTCCAGATGGAGGCTGATGCCGACATACGGAGCATCCGGCGTCGCGCCAATGAGCTGATGAGAATAGGGCAGCCCAAAGGATGACGCAGCGCAGTCGCCGGCCGACATCTCGAAACGGTTGGCGCCCATCGTCAGGACTTTTGCGCCACGCGCGACGGCATAGAACATAGGCTCAAATACCGCCGCTGTGGGGGGCGTGACACTCGTGCTCGTCCATAGCGTCAAGCGTGGAACAGGTGTTGCCTGCCCAACAAGCCTGCCACGCGGAGCAATATGGGGTGCGATATCGTCAAGCAGGCGGCGGGTCGCGGTCTCAAGATCAAACATAAACATTAGTTAGTCACGTGGTAGGATCAGGCAAGGGTAAGGTAGCATCGGGAATGCCGTCTCCTTGTCGCTGACCTATCTCAAGGACGGAAGGAATGCGAAGCGATGACGAGGCTCCGGACCAAATTGCCGACGCCAATCGTGCACCTGCGCGAGGCGGACGTGACGGGCGGCGATAGCTTTCACACAACGTGACGAGCTGAGACTGAGCTGCACCTTGCTCGCGCCTTGCATCATACGGACTCGCGCCACCGGCAGCATCAAAATGGTAGAAAAGGACAAATATATGATCGATCTGAATGGAAAACGTGCGTTGGTTACGGGAGCTTCGCGAGGCATCGGAGCCGCGATCGCGCTGGCGCTGGCCGAAAGCGGCGCGGACATCGC
>JAJZQN010000052.1 GCA_021847605.1 Pseudomonadota bacterium
ATGGTGGGCGTGGCAAGGATTGAACTTGCGACCCCTGCGATGTCAACACAGTGCTCTACCACTGAGCTACACGCCCGCCGTGGAGGGGGCCAATAACGGGGCTATGTGAACAGCGCAAGCGGGAAATTCGTGTTTCTCAACATTCTTCTGGACAGGGCAGGGGCGGCCCATATGGTGCGGGCAAAAGGGGGACGCCAAAAACATGCTGCCAACGCCATCCATGTCGGAAATTCCGGCATCGCGACCGCCCTTTTATCGTCAGCTTTATGTGCAGGTTCTGGCCGCCATCGCACTGGGCGTCTTCATTGGTCATTTCTGGCCGGGCTTTGCCGTGACGCTGAAGCCGCTGGGTGAAGCATTCATCAAGCTGGTAAAGATGATCATTGCCCCCGTGATCTTCCTCACGATCGTCACCGGGGTCGCGGGCATGAAGGAATTGGGCGCCATCGGTCGGGTCGCGGCCAAGGCATTCGGATATTTCCTGACCTTCTCCACACTGGCGCTGGTCGTGGGCTTGATTATCGCCAATCTGGTGCAGCCCGGTGCGGGCCTCAACATCGATCCTGCGACGCTGGATGCAGGCAAGGTCGCCACATATGAACATCAGGCGCATGAGCGCACGTTGACCGGCTTCCTGTTGGGCATCATCCCCTCCACGCTCATTTCGGCGGTCGCGGACGGTAATATTCTTCAGGTGCTGTTCGTCGCCATCCTGTTCGGCATCGCGATGACGATGATCGGGGAGAAGGCGCAGCCGCTGATGACCGTGCTGGAATCGGCCAGCCATGCGATCTTCAAACTGGTGGCGCTGTTGATGAAGGCCGCGCCGCTTGGCGCATTCGGCGCGATGGCTTTCACCATCGGCGAATATGGCGTCGGGACGCTCGCCAATCTGGCGGGATTGGTGGCGACCTTTTACCTGACCTCCCTATTGTTCGTGTTGGGGGTATTGGGCGCTGTCGGGTGGGCGCTGGGGTTCAATATCCTGCATCTGATCCGCTATCTGAAGGCAGAATTGCTGCTGGTTCTTGGCACATCTTCGTCCGAAGCGGCGTTGCCCAGCCTGATCGAGAAGATGGAGCGGGCCGGGTGCCGTAAATCGGTGGTCGGACTGGTCGTACCGACCGGCTACAGCTTCAACCTTGACGGCACCAATATCTATATGACGCTGGCCGCGCTGTTCATTGCGCAGGCATGCAATGTGCATCTGAGCCTGGAGCAGCAGATATTGCTGCTGCTGGTCGCGATGATCTCGTCCAAGGGGGCGGCGGGTGTGACTGGCGCTGGCTTCATCACGCTGGCAGCTACCCTATCGATCGTGCCGTCGGTGCCGGTGGCGGGCATGACGCTAATTCTGGGCGTGGATCGCTTCATGAGCGAATGCCGGGCGCTGACCAACTTCATCGGCAATGCCGTCGCCACGGTGGTGGTGTCGGCATGGGAAAATGGGCTGGACCGGGACCGTTTCCGTGCAGCCATGGCTGGCATGCCGCTGGAACCGACATCGGATATGCAGGAAGTCGTGCCGGACTGAACCGGCAGCGACGTCAATTCTGTTCGGTCAGAGTCTCGCTGCCGAACAGCCGTTCGACTTCCAGCACCAGATCGCGCAGGTGGAAGGGCTTCGACAGTACCTTCGCCTGCGGCACCGCCTTTCCAGCCTTCAGCGTGACGGCGGCAAAGCCGGTGATGAACATGATCCGCATGTCCGGCGCGACCTGCGCGGCATGCTGAGCCAGTTCGATGCCGTCCATTTCCGGCATCACGATGTCGGTCAGCAACAGGTCGAAGCGGTCCGAATTGATATGCGGCAACGCTTCCATCCCGGTGGCCACCGGCACGACTTCATATCCCGATCGTTCCAGCGCGCGCGCAAGATATACGCGCATGCCCTCGTCATCTTCGGCCAGTAATATGCGAATCATCGCCCCCGCACTTTCGTTCGCGACCCTGTGTCTTTGCGTGCGCCGTCCCCGTCGATGGCGCGAGGCCTTGATATATGCGACAAGGTGTAAATATTATCCATCCAGTTCACTATTTTTCCTGCGTAGCGACCGAAAGGAGCCTCATTGGATCATCCAGCGCCCAGCCAAGGCGAGAGAGGTTTCGATCTTTTCGGCCCTGATATTCCCGAACGTCCGGTCATATTGTCCATTCCGCACGCTGGCCGCGAATATCCGCAGAGCCTGCTCGATAAGGCACGGGTGCAGCCCGAAACGCTTCATCGGCTGGAGGACCGCTGGGCCGACCTGTTGGTCGAACCGCTGATCGCGCGGGGATATTCCATAGTGATGGCGCGTGCGCCGCGTGCGTTGATCGACCTCAACCGGCATGAACGCGAGATCGATCCGGGGATGATCGTGGGCCTGCCCCGGGACGTCCCATTACACAGCAGCGCAAAACTGCGTGGCGGTCTTGGCCTGATGCCGCGCCGGATGGTGGGCGCGCCGGAATTATGGCGCGGGCCGTTTGACTGGAGCGATGTGCAGGCCCGGATCGACGGGATACATCGCCCCTATCATGCCGCATTGGCGGACAGGATGCAGGCGGCGCGGGAGGTACATGGTTACGCTATCCTGATCGACGTGCATTCCATGCCCTCGCTGTCCTTCTCCTTATTCGATGGTCGACCGCCGACATTGGTGCTGGGCGATCGCTTCGGGCGCAGCGCGTCGAGTCGACTGATGGCCTGCGCTGCCCATGTGGCATCGAGCCATGGGCTGTGCGTCGGGCAGAATCATCCTTATGCCGGTGCCTATCTGATCGAACGGCATGGGCGTCCCGAGCGGGACTGCCATGCCATACAGATGGAATTTGATCGCCACCTTTATCTCGACCGCGCCATGGAAATGCCGGGGCCGGGGTTGGCGCGCACGCAGGGCGCGCTGGCTGCTATGGTCGAAGCGCTGGAGGAAGAGTTGCCGCGTCGCGGCTATGCCCTCGCCGCCGAGTGAAAATGGCTTAGAGCATCGTGCGCAAAAGTGGGAACCGATTTTGCGCTTAAAACGATGCGACAACAAAACTTAGAGCGCGCGACCTGCGTCGGATTTAACGCAGCGCGCTCTAGGCGCCGATTACCCGGCGCGCTCCGGCGACGCTCAGATGGTGGGAATCAAAATAGAGCGGCTTGGTGTCTGCCTCTATGCTGCATTGCTGGCTGTCGCACAGTGTCTTTATCGGGTCGATCAGTTTGACCCCGCGGCTCTGCCATCGACTGAACAAAGCGCGCAGATGGCGGGTGCGCGCCATCACTTCGGATCGAGGAGCGCCTTCCATGCGCGGATCGCCGCCGCTTCGCGCCAGATGGGCGAGGCGGCGCGGCACATCGAAATGCTGGGGCGGCACCGGGCCGATGATCGTGACGTCGCGGTTCATGGCGTGGAGGGCCGCAATGGTGCGGTCGAGCCGGGAGACGAAACCGGGATCGTCATAGTCGCCATTCGCCCAGAAGGCGGCGAGGTAGATGTGCCGGATGGTCGGATCGGCACGGATGGCGTCGAATGTGGCGCGGTTCGCCATGACGCAGCGCGGATCGGTCGCATCATAGTCCAGCACCGGGGGGCAACTGGACGTGGTGCGCTCGATCACAGCACGACCTTCGCGTCGGGCCTTGATCGACAACGCATAGGCCATTTCCACGCCATGGCTGTCCCCCCACAATAGCGCGTCGGGACGAACATCAGCGCCCAATATGCAGGGCTTGGCCCCTCGCATGGCGGTGTCATGGCATCGCTTGCGATCCGGGCTAAAATCCTCACGGCCTGCCGCCATGCGCAGAACCGCCGGTGAAAAGCGGCCAGGCCACGGCCCGGCCGCGATCAGGGCGATAGAGGCAACGCTGAGTAGGGTCATGGCCAGTGCGGTGAAGCGGAAGATACGCGGCGCGGGAAAGCGGATGTTGCTGCGAAAGGGGCGCTCGACAAAGCGCCAGGACAGATAAGCGGCGATGAAGGCCGCGATCATCACAAGGATGCGCAGCGTGCCAGACAGCGGCATGTCGGTCACATATTCGGTGAAAACGATCAGCGGCCAGTGCCACAGATAAAGCGAATAGGAGAGCAGGCCGACGCCGACCAGCGGCGGCAGGCTCAATATCCGGCCGACGCTGCTACCGGGCGCGCTGTGGAGCAGAAGGACCGCGCCGATGACCGGGGCAAGGGCGGCGATGCCGGGGAAGGGGGTGTGCGAATCAAAGCTGACGATCGCCGCCGCGATGGCGGCGATCCCCGCCCAAGCCAACGCTTCCTGTATCGCGCGCGTCTTTACAGATGGAACAGCGTCGAGCGCGAGCAGGGCGCCGGCCAGCAATTCCCATGCACGCGCCGGCGGCAGGTAAAAGGCAAATCCACTGGTGTCGCGCCGCATCGCCACGCACAGGACCAGCGATGCAGCGGTGGCGGTCCATAATAAAATCGTGCGCCAGCGTGGCGCCCATCGCGCAATCCCCATCAGCAACAGGGGGAACATAATATAATATTGCTCCTCCACCGCCAGCGACCATGTATGGAGCAGGGGCTTCACGTCTGCGCCGCCGGCAAAGTAACCCGTGTCGGTGAAGAACCAGAGGTTCGACAGAAACAGCGTGGCCGCCAATGCCGATCGTGGGACGCTTTCCAGATCGCCGGGCAGATAGAGGATGGCCGTCATCGCCAGCACAGTCAGCATCATCAGCGTCAGGGCGGGGATGATGCGTCGAAACCGTCGGGCATAAAATTGGATGAGGGAAAAGCGTCCCTCATCCATCTCGCGGGCGATGATGCCGGTGATCAAAAAGCCCGAAATCACAAAGAAAATGTCGACGCCGACATAGCCGCCCGAAAAGCCGGGAACATGCGCGTGGAAGAACAGCACCGGCAGGATCGCCAGCGCCCGCAGCCCATCTATGTCGCGACGATGCCCGGTCTGGCCGTGGCCGGTCCGGGTGGTATCGGTCTGGATGGAGGGGGCGCCTGCGTGCATCGGGTGGCTATAGGATCAAAGCCCTGCCAATTGCTTTAACAGCGGATTCAGCAAGCGATTGCGATTCCTGCAATCGCGCTTTCTCCTTTCGCATTTGCGGGTCGGGCCGCCCGGCGGCATATCGGGCGTGCCTTTCAGGCATCCTCTCCTAAAAACTTTCAAAGGCTGACCTTCGGGTTGGCCTTTTTTTTGTTCGTCTGTTGGTGGAGGAAAAAGCGGGCGGAGAAAATGTCCCCGCCCGATTGCCTTTATCAGGCGGCGACTTCCGCCTCACGGCCATAGGCGGTGACGATCTCCACTTCGGCCTTGTCGCCCAACACCACGCCGATGCGCTGATGCAGGGCGGTAGGTTCGGCATCAAGAATCGGGATGAAGCCGTCGGTCGCTGCGCCGCCGGCCTGTTCGATCAGATAGCTCATCGGATTGGCTTCATACATCAGGCGCAGCTTCGCCTTGCCGGGCGTACGGTCGTCATAGGGGTACATGAAAATGCCGCCACGCTTCAGGATGCGATGGACGTCCGCCACCATGGATGCGGTCCAGCGCATGTTATAATCCTTGCCGCACGGACCGGCCGCGCCCAGCACGCGCTCATCGACATAGCGGGCAATGCCCGGCGACCATTGGCGGCGATTCGACATGTTGATGGCGAATTCGCACTTGCCCTGCGGCATCTTCATATCGGCGTCGGTCATGATCCAGCTGCCGACTTCGCGGTCGAGCGTGAATTCATAGACGCCCGTACCGATGCTCAGCACCAATATGCTCTGCGGACCATAGATGGCATAGCCCGCCGCCACCTGACTGCGGCCGCCCTGAAGGAAGTCCTCTTCCGTCACATCGCGTCCGGCGCACGCTTCCGGCGCGCGCAGAACCGAGAAGATCGTGCCGACCGACAGGTCGACGTCGATATTGCTGGACCCGTCGATCGGATCGAACAGCAGCAGATATTCGCCCTTGGGATAGCGATTGGGGATGGGATAGATGGTTTCCATCTCTTCCGACGCCATGGCGGCAAGGTGGCCACCCCATTCATTGGCGTCGAGCAGCAGTTCGTTGGCGATGACGTCCAGCTTCTTCTGCACTTCGCCCTGCACATTTTCGCTGTCCAGGCTGCCCAGCACTTCGCCCAGCGCGCCCTTGCCGACCGAATGACTGATCGTCTTGCAGGCGCGGGCAACGGTTTCGATGAGCAGACGCAGCTCGCCAGGCAGGACGTCGGCCTTGCGTTGCTGTTCGATCAGGAAGCGGGTGAGGGTCGTTCGAGCCATGAAGCACCTTTCGAGGAAGGGGGCGGAAGGTCGCGGCAGTACCGGACCCGAGAAAAAATAGCCGGTCATGGCTAGGCGAGGAAAAGCCTCTAGTCCAGCAGCGGAAGTGATCTTTGCTGCATTGCAGCGCTGTCATGTGACAAAGAATGTCTGTCGGAACTGCTATGGCCGGTCTTCGTTGCGAACGCGTGTCAATTCTTCCGGTTGATCCCGATCACCATTCGCATGTCTGGGAGTAGCATGGACAGCCTGATTACCGCCTTTACCGATCCAACCGCTCTGGCCGCGCTCATCGCGCTGGTGGTTATGGAAGTCGTGCTGGGCATCGACAATCTGGTCTTCATCTCGATCCTGACCAACAAACTGCCGGAAAGCCAACGGCCTAAGGCGCGCAGGATCGGCATCGGACTGGCGCTAGTCATGCGTCTGGCCCTGTTGGCGATGATCGCATGGATCGTGGGTCTGACCGAACCTGTGCTGGACCTGGGGTTCAGCGGACCACCTGACGCCCGCGGCGCGCCGACATTCGAAACGACCTTGTCCTGGCGCGACATGATTTTGATCGGCGGCGGTCTGTTCCTCATCTGGAAGGCGACGCGGGAAATTCATCATAATGTCGATCCCCATGCCGATGATGAAAAGGCGGATGGGAAAAGTCGCGCAGGCGTGTCCTTTGGCGCGGCGATCGTTCAGATCATCCTGCTCGACATGATCTTTTCCCTCGATTCCATCCTGACGGCGGTGGGCATGACCGATAATCTGGCGGTCATGTATATCGCCGTGATCGTCGCGGTGACGGTGATGCTGATCGCGGCCGATCCGCTGGCCAATTTCATCGCGCGCAACCCAACTGTCGTCATGCTGGCGCTTGGCTTCCTGCTGATGATCGGTGCGGTGTTGATCGCGGATGGTTTCGGCGTGCATGTGCCCAAGGGGTATATCTATGCGGCCATGGCTTTCTCGACACTGGTCGAGGTGCTGAACATCTTTGCCCGGCGGGCGAAACAGCGGGTTGGGGGGTAATCGACCAGAGGTCGATTGCGGCATGGCTGATAAGATGCGACAGGCTGCGGCGACCATCAACGCAGGACTATATATGCTGGCAACGATCCAACCGGGCGCATCCTTCAAGGACAATCTTCAGCAATTGCCGCCGGTCGACGGGCTGGCGCGGCTCGATCTGGTCGATGCAGGTGGAACCGTCGTCGCAAGCATCGAAAATCAGCCCGGCAAGCAGGGATCGCTGGCGGTCTATCACTATCTGAAAAAATGCTTCGGCACGCTGGACGCGACCGCCGCCAATCATGGTCTGGCGCTGTTTGCAGAGCATGTCGTCGATGCCCGCAACCGTCCGGGCGCCCATCCCAATATCGATCGCCTGCTGGATATAGTGGCTGATAATGCCGTGCTGAATATCGAGCTGGTCGCCGCCTGACGCATCCGACCAGGCCGTAAAGTAATCGGGGGCGGGATCTTGTGATCCCGCCCCCGTTTTAATTCAGGCCGCTGCCCGGCGTTCCTTCAGTTCCTCGTTCAACATTTCCGCAAGCAGGAAAGCGAGTTCGAGGCTCTGCGCCGCATTCAGGCGCGGATCGCAATGGGTGTGGTAACGGTCGGCAAGGCCTTCGTCGGTGATGGCGATGGCGCCCCCGGTGCATTCGGTCACATTCTGGCCGGTCATTTCGGCATGAATGCCACCGCCGAACGTGCCTTCGGCGCGGTGGACGGCAAAGAAGCCACGCACTTCGGCCAGGATACGGTCGAACGGCCGCGTCTTGTAGCCATTGGCCGCCTTGATGACATTGCCGTGCATCGGATCGCAGGACCATACGACGCTATGGCCTTCCCGCTTCACCGCGCGCACCAGTTTGGGCAGGCCCGCCTCGATCTTGTCATGGCCATAACGGGTGATGAGTGTGATGCGACCGGCTTCGCGCGCCGGGTTCAGCACGTCCAGCAGGCGCAGCAGCGCGTCCGGCTCCAGGCTGGGGCCGCACTTCATGCCGATCGGGTTGCCGATGCCGCGCAGATATTCGACATGGGCCGACCCTTCGAAGCGGGTACGGTCGCCGATCCACAGCATATGCGCCGACGTGTCGTACCAGTCGCCGGTCAGCGAATCCTGACGGGTCAGCGCTTGTTCGAACGGCAGCAGCAGAGCTTCATGGCTGGTGTAGAAGCTCGTCCCGCCAAGCTGCGGCACGCTTTCCGCGTCCAGACCACAGGCGCGCATGAAGTCGAGCGCCTGACCGATCTGATCGGCCATCGCCTCGAACTTCGCGGCCCAGGGGCTGCGCCCCATGAAATCGAGCATCCAGCCATGAACGCGATCCAGACTGGCATAGCCGCCGGTCGAGAAGGCGCGCACCAGATTGAGCGTTGCGGCCGATTGATTATAGGCGCGCACCATCCGTTGCGGGTCCGGTTCACGCGCTTCGGGCGTGAAGGCGATGTCGTTGACATTGTCGCCACGATAGCTGGGCAGTTCCACGCCACCGATCGTCTCGGTATCGGCCGAGCGCGGCTTGGCGAACTGGCCCGCCATGCGACCGACCTTCACCACCGGCAGTTTGGAGGCAAAGGTCAGCACGACCGCCATCTGCAACAGCACACGGAACGTGTCGCGAATATTGTTCGGATGGAATTCCGCGAAGCTCTCAGCGCAGTCGCCGCCCTGAAGCAGGAACGCCTCGCCACCGGCGACCTTCGCCAATTCGGCTTTCAGGTTCCGCGCTTCGCCGGCAAAGACGAGCGGCGGAAACTGGCCAAGCTGGGCCTCTACCGAGGCCAGCGCCTCCGCATCCCGATAAAAGGGCATCTGAATACCCTTTTGGTCCCGCCAGCTTTCCGGCGTCCACTTCGCCGCCACACCGAGTCTCCTTCGCTCAAATAAAATAGGCGCCGCACCTACGCTTCTGTGGGCGGCAAGGCAAGTTTATAGCGGTTTGGGCCGGTGTCCGCGCAAGGATTGTTCCGATCACACTGATCGACCGGGGCTATTTCTGGCAGGGATAACGGTCGTTAAGGGCCACGCTGACCAGTACGGAGGCGGGGGTGGGCTGCTGATCGGGCCATTTTTCCAGATAGGCGACGACGATGTTTCGGGCCTCGTCGGCGCTCATCCGTTCGGGCCAGCATAGCTGTCGCCCCCGCCCGATAAACAAATCCTTGCGGATGCCATCGACCACCCCGACGATATAGGCGGTGCAGGCAAGGCGATATTCGGGCGCCTTGTTATGGCATTTGGCTAGCAGGCTGGTGCCGCTTTCGAACATGAAGGTCGCGCCGCTGACGGGCGCGGCTAGGGCAGGGGGGAAGGTGGACGCCAGCAAGAGGGCGGCCGACGCAACGAAAAACGCGCGCATATGGAGAGATAACGTCCTGCGACCAGAGGGTTCGAAACAGCATGGCAGCGTCTTTCGTCACGGGAATGACCCACCCGGCGCTTATGCTCTGATACGCACCATGGAACTGTGTGACGATCCTGTCCAGCCGGATCGTCGCGCATCCGCAACGATCTGGCTCAGGCGTCGCGTTCGCGCTCGTCGCGGCGGCATCCTGCCATAAGGTGACAGGCCATGTCATGCCGGTCGGGTGCCGGCTGGGGCAGCCAGGGCGGCGTCCAGCCGCCCGTAAGAGCGGCGCCGCAGGACCATGGAGTCGCAGCGGTTCCCGTACCGGGTAGATTCAGCGCAAGGCAGGCGATGGTGCCGGCGAGTGCGGCCATGTGCCGATGCTCAGACCGCATGGCTGAACCGCTTTTCCTCCGGCTCCATATAGGCGTCGAAACAGGCGGCAATGCTGCGGGCATAGGGTAGGGCGGCGGGCGTCAGTTGAATGCGATCGCCATTTTGGCGTAGCAACCCCATCGCCTCGAACCGGCCAAGATCGGGCCGGGGATCGGCATCGCCCAGATGCGCCTCGCCGCGGCAGAGCAGCGCTTCGATGATGCGGCCACGGCGGCGATCCTCCGCGGAACGGAGCAATCCGCGCACAGCGGTCAGTCGCCCTGCATCGATCAGGTTGCGCCATGGGCCAGCCTGTTTCTCATTCTGGACGATCAGGTCGGGAAACTGGCTGATCGCACTGGCGCCAAAGCCGATCAGGATTTCAGCCGGATCGTCGGTGAAGCCCTGAAAATTGCGACGCAGCCGACCGTCCTCGGCTGCGCGGGCCATGCCGTCGCGGGGCAGGGCGAAATGATCGAAACCGATCGCGCAATAGCCGCTATTGGTCAGCCGGTCATGCCCCATGGCGGCCATGGCGAAACGTTGTGCGACATCGGGCAGGTCGTCGGCGTCGATGCGGCGCTGACGCGGGAGCAGGCGGGGCATATGGGCATAGCCGAACAGGGCGATGCGCGCAGGCGCCAGCCGGATGCTGTTGTCGAGTGTGCGGTTCAGGTCGTCCATATCCTGCCCCGGCAGGCCGTACATCAGGTCGAATCCTGTCGCGATGCCCAGCCGATCAAGGCGGGTGACGGCACGTTCCACCATTTCCAGTGGTTGGACCCGGCCGATCCGCATCTGCACCTGTGGACTGAAGGTCTGCACGCCTAGATTGACGCGGTCCACCCCCATGGCCGCCATCGTGTCGATCCATTGCGCATCCAGCCGGCGGGGGTCGAGTTCGACCGAAATTTCCGCATGATGCGCGTCGAAGCATCGGATGATCTGCTGCATCAGGCGGATGAAATCGACCAGCGGCAGGCTGTTCGGGCTGCCCCCGCCAAAGGCGATGCGGGCAACCCGACCCCGGCCGGAGAGACGCGCAGCGACCCCGGCAATCTCCCGTTCCAGCGCCTCTACATAGGCGGTCAGGCGCTGTGCGCGATTGGCCGCGCCCGTATTGCAACCGCAATACCAACATATGTCATGGCAATAGGGGATGTGGACATAGAGGGAGAGGGGCGTTCCCGTCTCCACCGCGTCCAGTCGGGCGGCGAGTGCGTCTGCCCCGACTTCGCCGGTGAACTGCGCAGCGGTCGGATAGCTGGTGTAACGCGGCACAGGCCGGGCGAGCAGATCGGGATGATAGGTCCACATGACCATCATGGATCGCACCGGCGGCGCGGGCGCGCATTGCGCCATGTCAAATTGCAGCTTGAGCCGCATCAATGCGGCGTGCGTTCGCCGGGCGCAAAGGGCGTCTCACCACAGATTTGAAAAGACAGTTGGAAGGAGACAGTCCATGACCATCAAGACCCTATTGCTGGCCGGTGCGGCCATCGCAGCCACCATCGCCGCCCCTGCGCAGGCGGCACAGGGCGACGTGCTGGTGCGGCTACGCGGCATCATGGTCGCGCCCAATGAAAAGAGCGGCAGCGTGCTGCCCGCCTTTCCCGGCGAAAAGGTGAAGGTCAACAATACGATCACGCCGGAAATCGACATCACCTATATGGCGACGGACCATATCGGATTCGAACTGATTGCGGCGACCAGCCGCCATACGGTGAGCGGCGTCACCGGCACGACCGGATCGCTGGGCAAGCTGGCCGCAACCAATGCGCTGCCGCCGACGCTGACCATGCAATATCATTTCCTGCCCGAAGGAAAAATCCGCCCTTATATCGGCGCGGGCGTCAACTATACGCTGTTCTTCAACAATGATGCGTCGAGCGCCCTGACCGGCGCGGTGGGGAAGACGGACGTGCATCTGTCCGACAGTTTCGGCTGGGCGGGGCAGGCGGGCGTCGATATCGACCTGAATGAAAAATTCTTCCTGAACCTCGATGTCAAATATATCGACATCGATACCAAGGCGCGGCTCAGCACCGCCAATGCCGGGGTACAGCGGGTGAAGGTCAGCCTTGATCCACTGGTGTTCGGTGTCGGCGTGGGTATGCGCTTCTAGGGAGCTTTCCGGCTCTTACGCGCCCACCAGTAAAAGGGCAGGCCAGCGGCCATCAGCAGGATGCTGGAGCCGCTGGCCAGAGGGCCGGCGCCCCACAGGGTCCATAGCGCATAGCCAAGGCCGACGATCGCGGCGGGTGTCGCGATGCGAAAGCGCAGCGCCGCCACTGTGAACCCGACATAGAGCCACAGGGTCGCCGATGTCGCGAGCAGCAGCATGGCGGTAAAGAGCGCAACCAGCCCTTGAAGGCTATTGGCGATCAGAAGCAGGCTGGCGAGGAAGGTGGACAGGATCAGCGCGTGCGTCGGGGTGCCGTTCGCATTGCTATGGGCCAGCCATCGCGGCAACTCACCCGCACGTGCCATGGCCAGCGGCACTTCGCCCTGAATGAGGGTCCAGCCATTGAGTGCGCCCAGGCAACTGACCACGACGAAGATTGCGATGAAATGGGCAGGTCCGGCTGACCAGTAATGGCTAACGAAGGCGGCGAAGGGTGAACCGGTTTGCGTCTCGGCAGCTGGCAGCGTCAGCGCGATACCCGAACAGACGATCAGGTAGATGAGGCCGGTCGCCGCCGTGCCGATCATCGTCGCACGTGGAATGGTGCGGGCGGGATCGCGCACCTTGTCGGCTGCGACACTGGCGGACTCAAAGCCCAGCAGCGCCCATAAGGTCAGCGTGGCCGATGCGGTAATGCCTGCGCCGGTCAGTCCCCGAGCCGGAAAGGGGGCGACGTCCGCCCGGCCGTCGTACAGGATCAGCACAAGCAGGATCATGACGACGGCGATCGGCACCAGCTTGATGAGGGTGGTGACAATCTGTGTCATGCCAGCCGTGCGCGCGCCCATCAGGTTGATGCCGGTCATCGCCCATAGGAAAGCGATTGAGCAAATCGCGCCGACACCGGGCCGGGCGAGTGCGGGGATCAGGCTCGACAGGTTGGCGGTCACGGCCACGGCGATGGTGACATTGGTGATGATGATGGACAGCCAGTAAATCCAGCCGATGGCGAATCCGGCAAGCGGGCCATAGGCACGTGCGACCATCTGCGGGGCGGAGGCGTCCGGCATGGCGACTGTCAGGCGCGCGATGACGAATGCGAGGACCAGCGACCCCGCAATGGTGAACACCCATCCCGCCACTGCATCCCATCCGAACGGCGCAAGGCTGGCTGGTAGCAGAAACACGCCGGACCCGATCATGTTGCCCATCACCAGCGCGATGCAGGCGGCAAGACCCAGAGTGCGGGAAGAGGAGGGGCGGCCTGCGCCTGGCGCGTCGTCGATGGTCGGCATCGGATGATGCTACCGGGCGGCGGCGACAAATTCCATAGCGGGTATTGGTGGGACGCCGGTCATTCAAACTTCGTCATGCTGAACTTGTTTCAGCATCCATCCAGCCACATAATCCATTGTTCGATTTGGAGAAATGGATCCTGAAACAAGTTCAGGATGACGTTATGATTTATGGGTGGGAACGGCCGCTTCCACCCTGTCCACTGATCTCAACATCGGCGCCTGCCCATCCGACCCGTAATATTTCTGCAATTGCAATCGATGGCATTGCATTTGCGGACAGAGCGGGAAGGGCGCATTTGACTGACAACGCTGCATCGCCGATCAGGCGCAGCATTCTCCCGAGGTCATTATGTTTTCGTTGCTGTCGCTATATTTCGCCTATCGCCGTGATGTCGTCATGGCTGAAAACTATGCCGCCGGTCTGGTCGATCAGGGTGTGAAAGTCGCGCCCGCCGATACGGTCGAAAAGGCGCAGGTCGAAGAATTGCTGCCGCTCGCCGCATAAGGTTGCACGACATCGACCGCTAACGACCATTTGGCGTATCCAATGGTCGATATAATCCTCTCCCCCGCAGGGGAGAGGAGCATGAAGGTCAGGCGGCCAGGAACAGGTCCGGGTCGAGGGCCATCAGTGCTTCGGCGCCACCCTCCAGCTTACGCCGCAGCGATCCCGCATCGGGCATGATGCGTTCGGCAAAGAAGCGCGCCGTCACCAGCTTCGCCTCCAGATATTTGACGTCGCCTTCGCCCGCGTCGATCTGAACGGTCGCAGCCTTTGCCATGCGCAGCCACATCAGCCCCGTCGCGACGATACCCAATATGTGCATATAATGATGGGCGCCTGCCCCGGCATTGTCGGGGTTCTTCATGGCGTTCTGCATCAGCCACATGGTGGCCGCGCCCAATTGGCCGCTGGCCTTTTCCAGTGCATCGGCAAAGCCAGCGAGCCGTTCGTCGCCCTTGGCTGCCGTGGCTTCTTCCGCCACGACTTTCAGAAACGCCTGAAGCGCCCGGCCGCCGTTCATCGGCAGCTTGCGGCCGACCAGGTCCATCGCCTGAATGCCGTTGGTGCCTTCGTAAATCTGGGCGATGCGGGCGTCGCGCACATATTGTTCCACGCCATTTTCCCAGATGTAGCCATGACCACCGAACACCTGCTGGCTGGCGACGGCAATGTCGAAACCCTTGTCGGTGCCATATCCCTTGACCACCGGGGTCAGCAGTTGGAGCATGTCGTCGGCCGCCTGACGTTCTTCAGGGGTTGCTGCATGGTGGGACAGGTCGACCTGAAGCGCGGCCCACAGGATCAGGGCGCGCAGCCCCTCGGTGATCGCCTTGCCCTCCATCAACATGCGGCGCACGTCGGGATGCACGAACAGCGTGTCGGCCTTCTCGTTCGGCTCCTTCGGGCCGGTGAGCGCCCGGCCCTGGCGCCGGTCGCGGGCATAATGGACGGCGTTCTGATAGGCGATTTCCGCCTGGCCCAGACCCTGAAGGCCTACGCCTAAACGCGCGGCATTCATCATGATGAACATGGCGGCCAGGCCTTTATTCTCTTCGCCCACCATCCATCCGGTCGCGCCATCATAGTTCATGACGCAGGTCGCGTTGCCGTGAATGCCCATCTTATGTTCGATCGACCCGCACGACACGGCGTTGCGATTGCCCGAGGAGCCATCCTCGTTCACGAAATATTTGGGCACGACGAACAGGGAAATACCCTTGCTGCTTTCGGGCGCGTCGGGCGTCTTGGCGAGGACGAGGTGGATGATATTTTCGGCGAGGTCATGCTCGCCCGCCGAAATGAAGATTTTCGTGCCGGTAATGGCATAGCTGCCGTCGCCCTGCGGCACGGCCTTGGTCTTGATGAGGCCAAGGTCGGTGCCGCAATGCGGCTCCGTCAGGTTCATCGTGCCGGTCCATTTGCCCGACACCATGTCGGGAATGTAGCGCTGCTTGAGTTCATCGCTGCCCTTGGCCAGCAGGGCGGAAATCGCGCCCGACGTCAGGCCGAAATACATTTCGAACGCCTGATTGGCCGACGACATATATTCGCCCAGCGCCGTTGCCAGCACCATTGGCATGCCCTGACCGCCAAACTCCTCCGGCGCGTGCAGCGTCGTCCATCCGCCCGCGACATATTGGTCATAGGCGGCCTTGAATCCGGCGGGCGTCGTGACGCTGCCATCGGCGTGGCGGGTGCAACCTTCCTTGTCGCCCGACAGGTTGAGCGGGAACAGGACTTCGGACGCCATCTTACCGCCTTCGGTCAGGATCGCCTCGACCAGATCGGCGCTGGCGCTTTCAAAACCGGGGAGGTTGGTGTAGCGGTCCAGTCCCAACACATGGTCCAGCACGAAGCGGGTGTCGCGAACCGGGGCGGCATAGCTGGGCATGATCTTCTCCTGCGAATTTTCTTATGGGGTTGGGTAGAGGGATTTACTTACTCTGGTTCGTCGCGACAAAGGCGGCGAGTTCGGCGATGGCGGCGTCTATATCCTCCTTCTGCCGGGTGAGGAGGTCGATGCGGGCGCGGCATTTGTCCATGGTGACGCGCCGCTGCTCCTCATGTTCCTCGTCCGCGTCATAGAGGTCGATCATCTCGCGGATTTCGGTAAGGCTGAAACCCACGCGCTTGCCGCGCAGGATCCAGGCGAGCCGGGCGCGGTCGCGGCGCGAATAGATGCGGGCCAGACCCTGCCGCTCCGGCGAGATCAGTCCTTCATCCTCATAGAAGCGCAGGGCGCGTGCGGTTACACCGAATTCCTCAGACAGGTCGGTGATGCTGTAATTTTCCCGCTCGCTGTGGTCGGGCAGTTCGATGCCGGCGATGCTGCTGCGATTGTCCATGATCACGAATCTATCGCTGCTTTACGTTTACGTCAAGGTCATTGCTGCCATGGTCCTTTTGTCCCGGTGACAGGCGAGGTGGGGGTGGGTAAGGCGGCGCCATGATGGGGGCGATCCGACATTCGGACCATGCACGCGGCCTGCTTGCCGCGCTGGCGCTGCTCGTCCTTGGCATTCAGATGATTGCGCCCACTGGCTTCATGCCGGTTCGCACGGAACGTGGCGTCGTGGTGACGCTCTGTACCGGGCAGGGAGCGATCAATGTCCTGGTCGCCCGCGATCAGGCGCCCGACGCTGATCATCGCGGCGGCCATCGTGGCGACGATGGCATGGCGGGGCAGCAGCATTGCCCCTTTGCCGCGTCGATGCAGCCGGTCGTGCCGCCGCTCGCGCTCGCCGACCTGCCTTTGCCTGCATGGCAGCTTTCCTTCGGCACGATTGCCTTCGCGCTCAAGAGCGGCATCATCGCCCGGCTTGCCGCACCGCCGCCGCCTTCATCGGGACCACCCGCCTCTTTCTGACCAACATGATCGTCGCGATGCCGCGCCCCCCGGCGCGTGCGTCCGTCATTCCCGTTGCAGAAAGAAAATCCCATGCGTTCCAATATGTTCCTGCGCAGCGTATCGCTGTGCGCCCTTATCCTGTCTTGTCACCCCGCCTATGCCGATGATGCCGCCGATCAGGCGACGATTATCGTGACCGGCAGCCCCGCCGTGGAGGACGCCGCCGCCCGCGTGGCACAGACGCCCGGCGGCGTCGATGTCGTGTCGGCCGACGATTATGCCGACAGACTGGCCGTATCGCTGCGCGATGCGCTCGCCCTTTCGCCCGGCGTCTATACCCAGCCGCGTTTCGGGCAGGAGGTGCGTATTTCCATCCGCGGATCGGGCTTGTCGCGCGGCTATCATATGCGCGGCCTGACCCTGTTGCAGGACGGCATCCCGATCAACAGCGCCGACGATAATGGCGATTTTCAGGAACTCGACCCGCAGGTGTTTCAGCATCTGGAGGTGTATCGCGGCGGCAATGCGCTGCGCTTCGGCGGATCGGCGCTGGGCGGGGCGATCAATGCGGTGACGCCGACCGGCCGCACCGCGCCGGGCGCGGAACTGCGGATCGACGGCGGCAGTTTCGACACGCTACGGGGCAAGGCGGCCTATGGCTATGCCGACGATCACGGTGATGCCTACGCCGCCATCACCGCCGACCGATCGGACAGCGATCGCGCCCATGGTGATCGCAAGGCGTTGCGCTTCAACGGTAATGTGGGGCTGAAACTGGGCGAGGGGATAGAGACTCGCTTTTATGCTAGCGCACAGACCATCCGCCAGCATCTAGCCGGGGCGCTCAGCGAAAAGGATGTGCTGACCGATCCGTCCAAAGGCAATTTTACGGGCGATCAGGCGCGCAATATCGATTCGATCCGTTTACAGAACCGAACGAGCATCGATCTGGGCGCTGGAACACTGGCGTTCGGACTGTTCTACAACGCCAAGCAACTCAATCACCCCATCTATCAGGTGATCGACCAGAAGTCGGAGGATCGCGGCCTGTTCGCCAGCCTTGACTTGAACGGCGATCTGGCAGGTATGCCGGTGGAACTGTCGCTGGGCAGTCAGGCGCGCTTCGGGCGCGCGGTGGCGCGGCAATATGTGAACATGAACGGACGGACCGGGGCGTTGACCGCCGATGCGCTGCAAAAGGCGCAGACGATCAACAGCTATGGCGAAGCGCGGATCGCGCCGGTCGCCAATCTCTGGCTGATCGCGGGTGGCCTTTATACCCATGGCGAGCGACGGATCGCCAATCGCCTGACCCCGGCGCGTAGCGGCGACGCCAGCTTCGACAGTTTCGCGCCAAAGCTGGGCCTGCTCTATCAACCGGTCGAAACCGCGCAATTCTACGCCAATTACAGCCGCTCGGTTGAACTGCCCGGCTTTGGCGAATTGTCGCAGACGCCCGCCGGCGGCGCGCCGGGCTTCACCCCCGTTGGGCTGCAAAAGGCGTGGACGGCGGAGGTCGGCACGCGCGGTCGCATCGGGATCGCTGCGTGGGACGTCAGCCTGTACCGCGCCGACATTCGCGGCGAGATGCTCCAATATAGCGTGGTGGCCGGCACCATTCCTGCCGCAACTTTCAATGCCGACCGCACCCGGCATCAGGGGATAGAGGCGGGTCTCGACCTGACCATCACGCCATGGGCCACCCTTCGCCAAGTCTATCAATATAGTGATTTCCGGTTCCGCAACGATGTGCAATTCGGCGATAATCGCCTGCCGGTGGTGCCACGCCATTTTTATCGTGCCGAACTGGCGCTGGGGAATGAGGCGCTGGGCCTGACGCCATCGGTCGAATGGACGCCGCAGGGCGCCTGGGTCGATTATGCCAATAGCAAGCGGGTCGGCAGCTATGCGCTGCTGAACCTTGGCGCGCATGCGCAGCTACGCGATGGCGTGACTCTGTTCCTCGACGCCCGCAACCTGACGGGCAAGCGGGCGGTGGGCGACATCAGCGCGCTGGTCCGCTATGTCGCTGACAATCCCGCCACTGCGGCCGACGAAGGCAGCGCGGCCTTCTACCCCATCGAAAGGCGCGCCGTTTATGCCGGTGTGCGGGCGCGCTTCTGATGGCCCGGCTTCAGATGATGCGGGGGCAATTATATAAAACGATGTGGCGCTGGCATTTCTATGCCGGCCTCATCGTCCTGCCGGTGCTGGCCCTGATGGCGGTGACGGGCGCGCTCTATCTGTACAAGCCGGAGATTGAGGCGATCCTCTATCCGGTGCGGGTGAAGGCGCGGCCCGGCACGCCGCTGCCGCCATCGCGCATCATTGCGGCAGTGGAACAAGCAGAGGGGGCAAAGGCGAGTCAGTTGACGCGCCCCGCTTCGCCGCAGGAAAGCTGGCGCGTCACGGTGAAAAACACCGAAGGCGGCACGCTGGTCGATTTCGTTGATCCCCATGACGGTCGCATTCTGGGCCAGATGCGCGATGGCGGCGCGATGCAGATGGTGCGTGATCTGCACAGCCTGATACTGACCGGCCCGGTCGGCAACCGTCTGGTCGAGGTTGTGGCCGGATGGGCCATCATCCTGTGCATCACCGGCCTCTATCTGCGCTGGCCCCGGCGAGGCAGCCCGGCGCTGGCGATACGGGGTCGGCCGGGCGGACGGCTTTTCTGGCGCGACCTGCACGGGACGCTGGGCTTCGTTGCGGCGGCGGTCATCCTCTTCCTCGCCATCACCGGCATGCCATGGACGGACGTCTGGGGCGGTGGCCTGCGTGCGATGATTGCGGCCAATGGCGCGGGGCGGCCGCCGATGAAGGTCAATCCCTGGGCGCCTGCGGCACAGCAGGCTTTGCCATGGACCTTGCGGAAAGGTGGTGCTGTGGCGGGACACGATGGCGATATTGGTATCGATGCCGTTACCCGGGTCGCGGCGCGGCAGGGGATGGCATCGGGCTATCAACTCTTCCTGCCTGCCTCGCCCGGCGCGCCTTATCTGGTGAGCGCCATTACGATCCGTGCTGATGATGCCCGCGCCATTGCTATCGACGCCGGGACCGGCGCGGTGGTGCAGGACATGGACTGGCGCCAGTTCGGCATGGGCGCGAAGGCCGTCGAATGGGGTGTCGCCACCCATATGGGCCAGCAATATGGCGAGGTGAACCGGATGTTGATGCTGGCGGGTTGTCTCTGCCTGCTGCTGCTCTGTTTGACGGCGCCGATCTTGTGGTGGAAACGCGGCTTTCGTAGCCCGCCTCCGATCGAGCCGCATGTCGGTCGAGCGCTCGCCACGCTGATGCTGGCGCTGGGTCTGTTCTTTCCGCTGACGGGACTGAGCATGGTCGCGGCGCTGATCGGCGAATGGCTGGTCGGTCGGATCCGGCAGGCCTAACGAGCATCTATATCCTCCCCTGCAAGGGGAGGGGGACCGGCGAAGCCGGTGGAGGGGTGTCCCGCTATCGATAGGGTGACACCCCCCCGTCAGGCGCTATGCGCCTGCCACCTCGCCTTGTAGGGGGGGGATGGGTAGTCGGTTTCCGGTCGATCCGGTTTATTTTCAGGCCGGGAAGGACTATGGGCGCACCATGATCCGTCTTTCCGGCCTGAAACTGCCCCTCGACCATGCGGCCGAGGCGATGCCGCCCGCTATCTGTGACCGCCTTGGCCTCCAGCCGCAGCAGCTTTTAGGCTATGCCGTCGTGCGTCGGGGCAATGATGCGCGGCGCAAGAATGCGATCCAGCTTGTCTATACGCTGGACGTCGAAGTCGGGGACGAGGCGGCTGTGCTGGAGCAATTCGCGGCCGACCATGATGTGCGTCCCACCCCCGACACCAGCTATAAATTCGTCGGCCATGCTCCCAAAGATTGGCAGGGCAAGCGCCCGGTCGTCATCGGCGCCGGGCCATGCGGCCTGTTCGCGGGCCTCATCCTCGCGCAAATGGGCCTGCGCCCGATCATCGTCGATCGCGGCAAGGTGGTGCGCGAACGGACCAAAGACACCTGGGGGCTATGGCGCCGCTCGGAACTGAACCCCGACAGCAATGTCCAGTTTGGTGAGGGCGGGGCCGGCACCTTCTCTGACGGCAAACTTTATTGCCGGGTGAAAGACCCCCGCTTCCTCGGCCGCAAGGTGCTGGAGGAATTTGTCGCAGCCGGCGCGCCCGACGACATATTGACCGAAGCGCATCCGCATATCGGCACTTTCCGTCTCGTCTCGATGGTGGAGGCGATGCGCCGCCAGATTGAGGAACTGGGCGGCGAATATCGCTGGCAGACGCGGGTCGACGATCTGGTGCTGGAGCCGCAGGGGGACGGCACGCGCCGCCTGCGTGGGATCGTGCTTCAGGATAGCAGCGTGATCGACACCGATCATGTCGTCATGGCGGTGGGGCATAGCGCGCGACCGACCTTTACCATGTTGCACGAACGCGGCGTCTTCATCGAACCCAAGCCTTTTTCCATTGGCGTACGGATCGAACATCCGCAAAGCTGGGTCGACCGTGCGCGCTATGGCAAATGCGCGGGCCATCCGCTGCTGGGGGCTGCCGCCTATAGCCTGGCGCATCATTGCGCTAACGGGCGCACCGTTTACAGCTTCTGCATGTGTCCGGGGGGCCGCGTGGTGGCCGCTACGTCTGAGGAGGGGCGCGTCGTCACCAACGGCATGAGCCAGTATAGCCGCGCCGAATTCAACGCCAATTCGGGACTGGTCGTGGGCATCGATCCCGCCCGCGACTATCCCGACGGGCCACTTGCCGGCATCGATTTTCAGCGCCATTGGGAAAGCATGGCCTATGTGGCGGGCGGCTCCTCCTATTTCGCGCCGGGGCAGACGGTGGGTGATTTCCTCGCGGGCCGTCCTTCGACTGCGCTGGGTTCGGTCACGCCTTCCTACAAGCCCGGCGTTACCCCAACCGATCTGTCGCAATGCCTGCCCGATTTCGTGATCGAATCCTTTCGCGAGGCGTTGCCTGCATTCGGCCGCCAGATTGCCGACTATGATCATCCCGATGCGGTGATGACGGGCGTGGAAACTCGCACGTCCTCCCCCATCCGCATTACGCGCGGCAAGGATTTTCAGAGCATGGGCATCACCGGCCTCTATCCAGCGGGCGAAGGCGCGGGCTATGCCGGGGGTATCCTGTCTGCGGCGATCGACGGCATCAAGGTCGCCGAAGCGGTGGGGCTGTCGCTTCTGTCATCCTGAGGGTTGCCGTTCGTTTCGAGCGAAGTCAGGAAACGGGGCGTCGAAAGGGCTACCCGGTCCGCCTGACATAATCGCGTCATCCCTGCGTCATGGTGCGGCCATGAGGATGACGTCGGGCCGTCATCGCCCGGTCAATTCCCTGTCACCGGCGTGCTTTATAGCCGCATGTCATGCGACACATGATCGACCGCACACTGCGTATCGCCCCGGCCGACAAGGCCCGGCTGCGCCTGTTGTTCCTCGCCAAACATGCGCGGGCCACCGGCCTGCTCGATGCGGTCGACGGCAATCACGCGCTCTATCATCATGAAATGCGATCGACGCTGGAGGAGATAGGCCTCAACGTCCGCGTTGCCGACAGCTATGAGGCGCTGTTCGAGCGCCCCGACGTCGATTTCGTCGTCACCCTGCTCAATCGCGGTGGATTCCAGAATAGCGAGATGCTCGCCCCGCTGCTACTCGGCTGGCGCGACATGCCTTATCTGGGCGCCAGCCCGATTTTGCGCGGCGTGTCGGACGATAAATATCTCAGCAAGATGATCGCCCGCGCCCATGGCGTACCGACCATGGATGCCCAGATATTCCGGCGCGGCGCCATGCCCGCCGCGCCTGCTTTTCATGCCGAACAACTGGTGGTGAAGCCCAACGCTTCCTCGGCCTCCTGGGGGCTGGCGATGCTGTCCGACTGGGACGCGGCGATGGCGCATGTCGATTATCTCCATGGTGAAGGGCATGACGCGCTGGTTGAGGCATGGGCGCCGCTGCTGGACATCGCCGTCCCGGTCGTCGGGGGCAGCGGCGGCGCGCCGTGGATATTGCCGCCGATGATGTATGTCCCGGCCGATCCGCACCGGGCGCGCAGTCATGAGGAAAAGCGCGGCCTGATCGAAGCGGGCGACGATCCGCTGGTGCTGGTGGAGGATCGCCTGCTGCTCGAACGGCTGGAGGCGATGACGCAGGCATTGTTACCGGAGTTGTGGCCGTTCGATTATGGCCGGTTCGAATTCCGCTATGATCCCGCGACCGGCGCGCTGATGTTCATGGAAGTGAATCTGTCCTGCAATCTCTGGTCGAAAAAGACGATTTCGCGCTCGGCCGCGTCGATCGGCGTCGATCATGCCGCATTGGTCGAAACCATCGTCGCGCACAGCCTGTTGCGCCATGGCTTGCTTAGCCAGACGCCGATGCAGGTGGCGGCGTGATGCGGGCGAAGGCGACCGGGCTGATTCTGGCAGGCAAACGCGACGGCGCGCTCGACCCCCTCGCGATGGAGGCGGGCATGTCGCACAAATGCCTGGTGCCGGTCGCAGGCGTGCCGATGCTGGCCCATGTGATCGAAGCGCTGGCCGCCAGCGACCGGATCGGCAAGATCCGCATCTGTATCGAGAATGGTGAGGTGCTTCAGGCGCTGCCGTCTGTACGGTCGCTCATGGCGTCGGGTCGGCTGACGATTGTCCCGGCACGCCCCAATCTGGTGGATTCGGTGTTGGCCTCAGCGGAAGGAGCAGCGTTCCCGTTATTCATCACCACCGCCGACAATGTGCTGCTGACCCCCGATGCCGTGGCGGAGATGCTGGACGGTTGCGCAGCGCGCAATGCCGATGCGGCGGTGGCCTTCACCCGGCGCGCATCGGTTCTGGCTGCCCATCCGCAGGGGCAACGTAAATTCTACGCCTTCGCCGACGATCATTATTCCAACTGCAACAGCTATTGGATGAAGGACCATGCCGCGCTGGCTGCGGCGGAAACATTCCGGTCGGGCGGTCAGTTCGTGAAGCATCCGCTGCGCATCATCAGCGCCTTCGGCCTCATCAACCTCATCCGCTTTCGTTTTGGCATAGGGACGCTGGATCAGGCCTTTGCTCGCTTTTCCCGTCGTTTCAGCATGACCATTGCGCCGGTGGTGCTGAGCGACGGTGCGGTGGCGATCGACGTGGACAATGCCCGCAGCCATGGCGTTGCAACACAGGTACTGGAGCAGCGCGCCGACAGAGCGCGGGCAGCAGCCTGACCCCATGTTCACGCTGCGCGCATTACCGCCGGTCGGTGGGGCATGTGTAGCCGGCAATGCCCTGATCGACACTTATCATGGCGGCCTGCGCCGGCACTGGCCGCGCCTGCAAACCGCGTTGGCGGAACTGCTCTGCGCCATGGGGCGGGGCGGATGGTCCGACAGTGAGCGGCGCATCTTGTCCGATGCGGTTCGCCGCGAAGGGCTGAGCATGGCGGACCGAAAGGGGCTGCATCGGCTGCTCAATCCCGGCGCTTTCCCGGCGGAAAGCTGTGCGTTGCGCAACAAGGCGTTGTTCGCCCGACGGGTGCGCGACTTCGCTTTGCCCGCTGCGCAAAGCTGGTTCCCCAAAGAAGAACCACTGGCCCAGTGGCTTGAGGATCAAGCCGACATCATCGCCAAACCCAGCTTCCAGTCCAAGGGGCGCGGTGTCGAGCGTTTCATCCGCGACGGCTCGCATTGGCCGGACAGCGCCAACCTGATCGCCCGGCTGGAAAAAATAGTGCGCAGCGGCGGCGTGGTGCAACAGTGCGTGGCTACCCATCCCGACATCGCGCTCCTGTCGCCCGGCGCATTGCCAACCCTAAGAGTCATGACGTGCATCGACGAGGAAGGTCGCGTGGAGCCATGCGACCGGGCGCTGCGCCTGTCGGTGGGCGGGCCGCGCCCGGTGGATAATTTCAACGCCGGTAATCTTGTCGCGGCAATCGAGGGGGATGGGCGGATCAGCCGCGTCTGGCAGGCCAGCATGTGGGGCGGGGTCGACCGCGTGGAACTCCATCCGACGACTGGTGCGACATTGATCGGGCAGCAATTGCCGGAACTGGATGCCGCCATAGCGCTGGCGGTCGCGGCGCATGAACATTTCCGGGACGGCTTCACCGTGATCGGCTGGGACATCGGTCTGTCGGACGCGGGGCCGGTGCTGATCGAGGGTAACTGGAACCCCGGCTCCGATATTCTGCAACTGGTGAACGGTCGGGGGCTGGCCGCCGGTCGGCTGGGTGCGCTCTATCGCCATCATCTGACCCATTTGTCTGCCACGCAATGGCGGGCGGCTCGGGCGGTCGAGCGGGACAGGCGACGCGCTTGATCCTGATTTACGTTCATGCGCTGGTCGCGACCGGCGTCGTGCGCAATGTCCGGCTGATCGCAGAGGCATTGTCCGATGCGGGGCATGATGTCGCCATCGTTACCGCCCTGCCGGGTGGCGAAGGGGTAGCGGGCGTACCGCATCATGCGTTATTGCCCGGCGTAATGGGCAGCCGCCTGCGGGAGAAAACCGCAGCAGCCTGCGCCCTGCGCCGGTACATTCGGCGCAGCGGGGCAACGCTGATGATTTCGGCCGGCAATCATGGGCATGGCACGGTCCGGGCGGCCAGCATCGGCCTGCGCCGCCCGGCACGCATCTACCGTATCAGCAATGATCTGGAGCGGCGGGCATCCGGTGCGCCGGGGGGCTGGCTGGCGCGATGGGGCCGTCATGTCATGGCCCGGCTGATCGCAGACGATGCTGCGCGACTGGTGCTGGTGTCGCCCACCTTGGCTGATACTCGGGCCTTTCGCGCGGTGGACCGGGGCAGGCGGGTCGTCACCATCGCCAACGGCATCGACGCGGCGAATGCACGTTCGCGTGCGGCGGGACCGGCGCCTCACCCGTGGATGGGGCAGACTGTGCCGGTGGTGCTGGCGATTGGTCGGCTTGCTCCGCAGAAAAATTTCATGACGTTGCTCGATGCCTTCGCCCGCTTGCGGGCGCACCGTCCCGCTCGCCTTATCCTGCTGGGCGAAAGCCGCGACGATGCCCGCCGCCGGTTGCTGGACCGGGCTGCTATACTTGGCGTGGCGGATCATGTCGCGTTGCCCGGTGTGGTCGACAATGTCTTCCCCTGGCTGGCGGGGGCAGACGCTTTCATCCTGCCGTCCTGGTGGGAGGGATCGGCCAATGTCCTGCTGGAGGCGATGGCGGTCGATACACCCTGCGTCGCGTCGCGCAGCGCCGGCAATGCTGCACAGTTGCTGGACGATGGTCGTCATGGTCTGCTGGTCGATCCGGACGATGCCGGGAGTATGGCAGACGGGCTCATGCGACAGCTTGATCCTGCTACCCGATTGCGTCCGGGCAACCGCATCGACGCCTTTTCGCTGAACGGCGTCAGGGCTGGATGGGTGAACCTGATAAATTTAATGGTAACGCGATCTTAACTACGAAAAGCGTAACGCCTTTACCGCGCCTTAATGCTCGCTGAATACATGCAAGGCTCCACCCTGGAGCTGTCCCATGACACTTGCCTATCGCACGACCCTGCACCGTACCGATCGCCGCGATGACCGGCATGAACTTGGCCGCGTGTCGACGCTGCGTGGCGGGGACGGTTTGCCGCTCGACGTCCTGCTCGACGACATATCTGCGACGGGCTTGCGCCTCTCGCGGGCGCCCGAACTGGTCGAGGGCGACGGTGTCGTCATCGGGATCGCCGGGGTCGGCACGCGGTCGGCCAATGTGGTCTGGTCGGCCGATGGTACGGCGGGTTGCGAATTCCACGCGCCGCTGTCGCGCGAGGAACTGGAAATCACGCAGCGCATTCGCGCCACGGTCGCCGAATTTCCCGGCACCATTGCCATTCCCGTGCCGCAGCAGGATATGGCGACATTCCGTCGCCTGCCTTTTCGCACCCGCATGGCCGTCATTGCGGCCAGCATGGCGGGTGGCTGGCTGATCGTCGGCGCGGTCGCCTTTGTCGGCTGGAAACTGATCGCTCGCTAACAGCACTTCATTCAGGACCTCTGGACGTCAGGTCATCTGTTGGTAAGGCTGCTCCCCGGATTTTCGGGGGGTGTCCGTCGTCAGAACATTTGGCGCAACTCGCGGCGTAAATTAGCGGAGTGCGGGCCTCGTCTGGGGGTTGATGTTAGGCGGCGAGCTTGCGGTGAAGCAAGCGCCGATGTTCGATGGTCTGCC
>JAJZQN010000053.1 GCA_021847605.1 Pseudomonadota bacterium
GAACGCATTTTCGATGCCGCACCGGCCCGCACCCCCGCCCGACCGCCCATCAGGGTACCATGTCTGGGCGGTCGGGCGGGGGTGCGGGCCGGTGCGGATGCGCCAGAGGCGCATTTCCAAACAGACTCTAAGCGCTGGTAATCCTACGGATGCCGCCGCCTCACTCGTCCTTCGCCAGATAGGCCTTCACGTCCCGTCGCAATTCGCCCGCGCACAGATAGAGCGCGATGACGTTGGGAATGGCCATCAGAAAGAAACTGCTGTCGACGATGCCGACCACCCGGCCCAGATCGATTGCGGCGGCCGGGGGCAGGGCGACGACATAGAGGATTTTGTAGGTCCATTGCGCTCTCGGGCCGTTGCCGAACAGATAGCCCCAGGCCTGCAACCCATAAAAGCCCCACGCCACCAGCGTCGAATAGGCGAACAGGAACACGACCACCGCCAGCAGCCATGGGAACCATGGCGACACCTGCGCAAAGGCGGCCGATGTGATGGCGATGCCTTCCAGTCCCGTATTCCACGTCCCCGCGACCACCAGCGCCAGCCCGCCCAGCGCACACACGATCATCGTGCCAAGCAGCGGTTCCAGCAGCGCGACCAGCCCTTCCGACACCGGATGCTGCGCCCGCGCCAGACTATGGGCCATCACTGCCGAACCGACGCCCGCCTCGCTGGCGAACACCGCACGCCGCATCCCCGCGACAAAGGCGCCGACCGCGCCGCCCGTCGCCGCCGCGCCCGACCATGCTCCATTCCAGATCAGCGCCAGCGCGGCCGGAATATCCGCCACATGCAGCACCAATATGGCGACCACGCCCGCCAGATAGACCGCGACCTTCAGCGGCGTCAGCCGCTTCGACACCTCGCCCAGCCATGCCGCGCCGCCCAGCGTCACCAGCGCCACGGCTGCGGCGATGAACACGCCATAGGCCCACCCATTGGTCATGCCGGTGACGACCTTTACCTGCGCGAAACTCTGGTTCACCTGCACCATCGGGATGGCGCCGAACAGCGCGAAAAAGGCATAGAATCCGCCCAGCACTATGCCGATCTTCGGCCAGCCCCGCGCCGCGCCCACGGCCCGCAGAACATACATCGGCCCGCCATGCACATGACCCCGACTGTCGAACACGCGATATTTCAGGCCCAGCGTCACCTCGGCCATCTTCACCGTCATCGCGAACCAGCCGATAATGAACATCCATAATATCGCACCCGGCCCGCCCATGGTCAGCGCCACGGCGACCCCGGCGATGTTGCCCAGGCCGATCGTACCGGACAAGGCGGTCGAAAGCGCCGCCCACTGGCTGACATCGCCCTTGGCTTCGCCTTCCTTGGGCTGGCTGCGCAGGATGCGGATGGCCCGGCCGACCTGTGTCACATTGGGGAAGCCCAGCCATAGGGTGAAGAACAGCATCGGCAGCGCCAGATACAGAACGATCAGTTCGATCTGCGCGCCAAACAGCGGCACTTTGAAAAAGACGGCGGCGGACAGGCCATCGACAAACGCATTGAAATTTTCCATCTTCCGCCGATGCCGCTGCGCGCGGTTCTTGTCGATCAAGAAAAACTTGATCCGCCTCCCGCCCAACCCTTTCCGATGGTCGAAAAGGCATAAGGTTCAGGGTTGATCGTGCCACCCCCTCCGGTGCATGGAAGGGCGCATGAGCAGGCAATATTTCGGCACCGACGGCATTCGCGGCCGTACCAATCAATGGCCCATGACCGCTGATCTGGCGATGAAGGTCGGCATGGCGGCCGGCACCCATTTTCTGCGCGGCAGCCACCGCCATCGCGTCGTGATCGGCAAGGATACGCGCCTGTCGGGCTATATGGTCGAAAATGCGCTGGTCGCCGGTTTCACCGCCGTCGGCATGGACGTGGTGCAGTTCGGTCCCATTCCCACGCCCGCCGTCGCCCTGCTGGCCCATTCGATGCGCGCCGACCTTGGCGTCATGATCTCGGCCAGCCACAACCCCTATTATGACAATGGGATCAAGCTGTTCGGGCCGGACGGTTACAAGCTGTCGGACGAGGATGAACTGAAGATCGAGGCGCTGCTGGGGCAGGATATTCCGCTCGCCGCGTCGAAGGATATCGGCCGCGCCCGCCGTGTGGAGGATGCCCGTGGTCGCTATATCCACTCGGTCAAATCCAGCTTCCCCGCGGACCTGCGTCTCGACGGCCTGAAAATCGTTGTCGATTGCGCCAATGGCGCCGCCTATCAGGTCGCGCCCTCCGCCCTGTGGGAACTGGGCGCCGAAGTGGTCGCGGTGGGCGTCACCCCCAACGGCATCAACATCAATGACGGCTGCGGCTCGACCGCGCCGATGCTGCTTCAGGAAACGGTCGTGTCGTCGGGCGCGGACATCGGCATCGCGCTGGATGGCGATGCCGACCGGCTGATCGTGGTCGATGAACAGGGACAGATTGTCGACGGGGATCAGATCATGGCCCTGATCGCCGCCAATTTCGCGCGCGAAGGCACGCTGCGCGGCGGTGGTCTGGTCGCCACCATCATGTCGAACCTTGGCCTCGAACGTTTCCTGTCCGGGCGGGGCATCGGCCTTGAACGGACGAAGGTCGGCGATCGCTATGTGCTGGAACGCATGCGTGAGGGCGGCTTCAACGTCGGCGGCGAACAGTCGGGCCACATGATCCTGTCCGACTATGCCACCACCGGCGACGGCACTGTCGCCGCGCTTCAGGTGCTGGCCGCGCTCGTCCGCTCCGGCAAGCCCGCCAGCGAAACGCTGCATCAGTTCGATCCGGTGCCGCAATTGCTCAAGAATGTTCGCTTTTCCGGTGGCAAGCCGCTGGAGCATGACGATGTTCAGCGCGTCATTGCACAGGCGGAAACGGAACTCGCCGGCACCGGCCGCCTCGTCATCCGACCCTCCGGCACCGAACCCGTCATCCGCGTGATGGCGGAGGGCGACCGCGCCGATCAGGTCAGGGATGTGGTGGACCGCATCTGCGCCGCCGTGGAAAAGGCGGCGGCATAATGCTGGACATGCGCCCCGACTGCGAACGCTGCGGCGTCGATCTGCCTGCTGACGAACCCGGCGCGTTCATCTGCTCCTTCGAATGTACATGGTGCGCGCCCTGTGCGGAGGCGCTGGACGATCGCTGCCCCAATTGCGGCGGCGAACTGATGGATCGCCCGACCCGCACCGGCAAGGCGCTGGCCAACAACCCTGCCTCGACGGAACGCCACCACAAGCCATGAAGCCTGCCCGCATCCTCATCATCGCCGGTTCCGACAGCGGGGGCGGCGCGGGTATTCAGGCGGACATCAGGACCGTGACCCTGCTCGGCGGTCACGCCATGACCGCGATCACGGCCATCACGGCGCAAAATACGCTGGGTGTGCAGGGCGTTCATCCCGTCCCCACCGACATGGTGCTGGCCCAGATGGAAAGCTGCATCACCGACATCGGCGTCGATGCGGTCAAGATCGGGATGATCGGATCGGCGCAGACCGCCCATGCGGTGGCGGACCGTCTGGCGGCGCTCGATCATATTCCGATCGTCTTCGATCCGGTGATGGTCGCCACCAGCGGATCGGCGCTGGCCGATGCGGATACGATCGCGGCGTTCGAACGGCTCATGGCCATCGCCACCCTGGTCACGCCGAACATTCCCGAACTGGCCGCGCTGGGCGGCGAAGAGATTGCCGTCCGCTTCGACACCCATGTCCTTGCCAAGGGCGGCCATGGGGAAGGTCCGATGCTGACCGATCGCCTCATCGCGCCGCAGGGCGTGCGCAAGGCGTGGAGCAACGCCCGCATCGACACGCCGCATACGCACGGCACTGGCTGCACCCTTGCCAGCGCCATCGCAACCGGCCTTGGTCAGGGCATGGACCTGATCGACGCGGTGGAGCGGGCGCGCAAATATGTGCGCGCCGCACTCGGCATCGCGCCCGGTCTTGGCGCGGGCCATGGACCCATGGGTGTGCCACTGGGCTTCCATTTCCATGCCTGATTTCGCCCATGAAAGCCTGCATCATCCCGGCCTCGTCGCCGGGGTTGATGAAGCGGGCAGGGGACCGCTCGCCGGGCCGGTGGTCGCCGCTGCCGTCATCCTGCGCGCCGACGATTGCCCCGATGGCCTCAACGACAGCAAGAAACTCTCCGCCACGAAGCGCGCTGTGCTGGAGGGAGAGATTAAGGCGCGCGCCTTATGCTGGGGGCTGGGCATCGCCAGTGTCGAGGAAATCGACGCCATCAACATTCTTCAGGCGACGATGCTGGCCATGACCCGCGCGGTCGAGGCACTGACACAGGATTGCGCCCACATATTGGTCGACGGCAACCGCCTGCCCACATGGCGCTGGCCCGCGACCGCCATTGTCGAAGGGGACGCCAAATGCCTCTCCATCGCCGCCGCTTCCATTCTGGCCAAGGAAGCGCGCGACCGCATGATGCTGGAGGCCGCGGCCACCTATCCCCATTATGGGTGGGAAACGAACAAGGGCTATGGCAGCGCGCGGCACATGGCGGCCCTGCGCGAACACGGCCCGACCCCGCTGCACCGACGCAGCTTCGCCCCCGTGGCGCAATTGCTTCTGATCTAGGCTGTCGCCACCACCGGTACCCGCATCAGCGCCCGTCGCAACATCACCATCCCGCCACCGACGACCAGCCACCCGATCATCAGCCAGATTTCGACCGGCATCCCGTCGGTCAGGCCAAATGGCGTGGCGATCGCCGCGCTCGCGACGATGATCGCGCCCACCGCAATCGCGATCAGCAACGGCTTTCCGCCCGGCAGCACGAACGCGGGCGCCTCGCTCCCCCGGTCCATCGCCCGCAACCGCATCAGCGCAAACAGCGCGACGGCGGCAATGGCCGTCGTACACATGGTCCCCATCGAAATGATCGGACTGATCGCCCCGCGCCCGGCCATCACGCCAAGGCAGGCAAAGCCGCCGACCAGCAAAGCCGCCCGGCGCGGCGCGCCGCTGCCCGGATCGACATGGGCAAGGCCCGCGGGCAGGAAACCGGCCCGCGCCTGCGCCAATATCACCCGCGTCGCCGACAGGTGCATGGCGTTCCATGTCTTGAGCAGGGACGCCATCGCCACCAGCAATATGCCCTTGGTCGCAACCCCGCCCGCCAGCGCATAGTCGAACGCAGCGGCCACCGGCAGCGCCCCGGAATTGAGGTCGCGCCACGGGATCAGTGATGATGAGGCAAGGATGATCAGGCTATAGAATATCGCCGCCGTCGCCACCGCCATCATCATCGCCCGCGCGACCGTCTGAAAACTCGTGCCCGGCGCCCGTTCCTCCACCGCCGATGCGGCGGTCTGAAATCCCGACAGCCACATGCCCGCCACGCCCAGCATCACGAACATGCCGCCGCCAAAGCTGCGATCCTGCGCCGATTCGAACAGCGGTTGCCAGTTGGCCGGATCGCCCTGTGACAGGCCCAGCACGACCAGCAGCGCCGAAGCCGTCAGGAAAGTGAAGGTCACGACTTTCTGAAAGCCGACCGCCACCGTCGCGCCCGATGCGTTGAGCGCCGTCATCACCACCGCCCCGGTCAGCCCGACGCACAGGTCCAGCGCGCTGACCGATTTACCCAGCAGCGTATAAAGCGGCGGCTGCCCCGCGAGCGATGGCAGCAGATTTTCGAGGAACCAGGACAGCGCCAGCCCTTCGAACGCGCAGATGCCGATGAAATAGAGCGTCAGATACCATCCGGTGACGAATCCGGGCCAGCGCCCGAACGCCTTTGCGACGAAGACGAACTCGGCCCCCGCACGCGGCACCCGCGCCACCAACTCGGCATAGGCGGCCGCGATTGTCACCATCAGCACGCTCATGCCCAGAAAGGCGAGGACGGCGCCGCCCGGTCCGGCCGGGCTGACCCATTCGCCCATCAACACCATCCATGCCGAACCGACGATGGTGCCAAATGCCAGCGCAAAGAAACCGGGGCCGGTAACGCCGCGCTTCAGCGCAGGTTCGTCGCTGCCGGCCGCCCCGCTCATCGCCGCAACTGTACCAGACAGAGGAGCTGGAACAGCATTTGCGCGGCGGCCTGTGCGGTGATGCTGCCGGGGTCATATTCCGGCGCCACCTCCACCACGTCGCCGCCGATAATGTCGATGCCCGCAATACCACGCAACAGGTGCAGCGCCTCGCGCGTCGACAGTCCGCCGATTTCCGGCGTTCCCGTTCCGGGCGCAAAGGCCGGGTCCAGCCCGTCGACGTCGAACGTTACATAGGTCGGACCGTCGCCCACCACGTCCAGCGCCTTGGCCACCACCGCGTCCATGCCCATTTCCATGCATTCTTCCGCATGGATCACGGTCATTCCCGACGCATAGGAAAATTCCCACAGATATTCCGCGCCACCCCTTATGCCGATCTGCACGCAGCGTTTGGGGTCCAGCACGCCCGCCAGCACAGCCTCGCGGAACGGTGCGCCATGGTGGAATTTGGAGCCTTCATAAATGCCGCTCGTGTCGCAATGGGCGTCGAAATGCACCATGCCCATCGGGCCTTTGGCTTTGGCCAGCCCCTTCATGATCGACCCGGTGATCGAATGGTCGCCGCCCACGGACAGGGGAATGGCCTTGGTTCCGCCGATCATGGCGTAACATTCCTCGATGTCGGCATGGCATAGCGACAGGTCGTATCGGCTCTGCATCGCGACATCGCCGACATCGGCGACTTTCAGCATATTCATCGGCGCCACGCGCAGCATATGTTCATAAGGGCCGATCCGGTCGATCGCCCGCACCGCGCGCGGGCCGTATCGCGCGCCCGGCCGGTTGGTGACGCCCAGGTCCATCGGCACACCGATCAGGGCGACGTCCAGCGTATCGAGAGTCTCCGGCGCCAATCCGCCCGCAACATAGGGCGCGTCCAGCAATGTCGCTGGCTGGGCAAAGGGCCAGCGCCTTTTGTCGCCGCTCTTGAACTGAAGCCCTGCGACCTCGCGGAAATGGGGATCATGAATGTCCGCCCCGCCGCCACCGGCATAAAGTCGGCGCAATTCGTCGATGTTCAGCGGTTCGTCAGCCATGGCGCTCCTTCAGGCCGATGATGAGAGCGGCTTTGCAGGGGCAGCGCAAGGGGACAAAATGCGTATGGCCCTTGCGCGCATCGGCGTGTCCGCCATGAAGGAAGCGGCAAAGGGGGAAGGGGCGGTCATGACCCATATGGATTTCGAAACGCTGGTGACGCTGCTGGCCCGCATCTTTCGCAGCAATGGCGTGTCCGGTGTCGCCGCCGATATTCTCGCCCGCAATTGCGCGGGGGCGGAGCGCGACGGCGCAATGAGCCACGGCCTGTTCCGCATGGCCGGCTATGTCTCCACCCTGCGCAGCGGCTGGGTCGATGGTCGCGCTGCGCCGGTGGTGGAGGATGTGGGCGCATCCTTCCTTCGGGTCGATGCCGCCAACGGCTTTGCCCAGCCTGCGCTGGCTGCGGCGACCCCGCTGGCGCTGGAAAAGGCGCGGGCGACCGGCGCCTGCGTCGTGGCGATCCGTCGTTCCCATCATTTCGCCGCGCTCTGGCCCGATGTCGAAGCCTTTGCTCAGGCGGGCCTGGTCGCCATCGCCATGGTCGACAGCATGGCCGTGGTCGTCCCGCCCGGCGCGCACAGGCCCGTCTATGGCACCAACCCGCTGGCCTTTGCCGCGCCGCGCGAAAATGGCCGGGTCATCGTCTTCGATCAGGCGGTCAGCGTCATGGCCCATGGCGATGTGCAGATCGCCGCGCGCGAAGGCCACGACCTGCCACCCGGCACCGGCGTCGATGCCATGGGGCAGCCGACCACCGATCCGCGCGCGATACTGGACGGCGGCGCCTTGCTCCCCTTTGGCGGGCATAAGGGGGCGGCGATCGCCATGATGATAGAGATTATGGCGGCTGCGCTCACCGGCGGGCTATATTCGCATGAAGTCGACTGGTCGGCGCATCCCGGCGCGCAGACACCCTGCACCGGGGAATGCCTCATCCTGATTGATCCGGCGCGGGGCGGATCGGCGGCCGCCTTCGTCGCCCGTGTCGAACAATTGATTGCCGCCCTTCACGACGCCGGTCAGTCCCGGATGCCCGGTGATCGCCGCTTCGCCACCCGGCAAAAGGCCGAACAGGACGGCATTCCCGTCAGTGCCGATATGCGTGAAAGGCTGGAGGCGCTGATGGGACCGGAATAAGCGGGCAAGCCCGTTTCCGGGCTGCGGATGGGCGCTGCATTTTCCGCTGTCCTACAGCAACCGCCGCCGCGACAATCACCCCTGCTTCATTGTCTTTGATTGTTCGATAATTTCAATGCGGGGTAATGAAATGATAAAATCGCCGGGAAATATGGGAAGCTAAGCCGGAACTTTCCAACTTTCGCCGCCCCGATTCGCGGCCGTCATTCAGGTGATAGCGCGGGCATAAGTTGTCCAGCACCTCCGCGAGGGCAAATCGCGGGTACAGCACATATCGAGGGAGTAACCCCGCGCTGCGCGATGTACCCCAAGCCTCCGAATAGTTGCTTCCAGCGGTAATACGTCGCTTCCGAGACACTCCTTTTCCGGCACACCTTCGCAACCATCGCTGACCGGAACGGGCATTTAGCACTGGACTCTTGCGAGTGATTCGCAACTTGTTTAGGGCAACCGAAAACTTGCGCTCCGAGATGCTTACCAACGCCATCGCCCTGACCCACCTTTTGCTGGACGAGAGAACATGCCTGCTGCGGTTCGTCCAGCGGATCGTGGGTAATGCGGCGAACGCCGAGGATGTGACACAGGGGCTATGGTTGCGCATCCAGCGGGTTGATGACCACCCGCCGATCGAAAACAGGAAAGCCTATCTCTACCGACTGGCGCGCAACCTGGCTCTCGATCATGCCACGGCTGACCGGCGCCGTGCCGAAGTTCTCGCAGAAGCGGCGGAGCTGCTCTTGTTTTCCGCCGAAGCTGTTCCGGATGAGCGATCCCATATAGCGCGCGACCAGCTTCATCATATCGCCATGACCATAGCGGGCTTACCCGAGCGTACGCAGCAAATTTTTGCGCTCAGCCGGCTGGAGGGTCTGTCGCAGCGTGATGTCGCCGACCGGCTCGGCATCTCGCGGCCGACCGTGGAAAAACATCTGCGTTATGCCTTCGATGCAATCATGGCATTGCGTCCTGATGGTCCGTGATGGATTGCGGGGTTAGCCAGAACGACTGCGCCACCAGTCAGATAATTGAAGCAAGAGAAATACGGCTTGGCACAGCGAGGCGTCAATGAACAAGAATGACGGAGGGAACGGCCCATCCATCGATGAACAGGCCCGCGACTGGGTCTTGCGCTTGGATTCGGGGGACATCGAGCGGTCGGACCTGGAAGCCTGTAAGGCCTGGCTGGCCAGCGATGCCAGACATCGCGCCGCGTTCGAACGGCGACGTGTGCTGTGGCAGGATCTGTCCATGCGTCCCGAGATTTTTTCGTCTCCAAGGGCGCCGCGCAGGTCGGGCCGACCACGCCGCATCGGTCGTTGGCTTGCGGCACGGCCTCGCCGCACGGCTGGCGCTGCGATAGCGGCCAGCCTCGCCGCGTTCTTCATGATTCCGCAGGCGATGTTTTGGGCAGCGGCCGACTACAGCAGCTCTGCGGAAATCCTGAACGTCAAGCTGCCGGACGGTTCCATAGCGACGCTGGATGGCGCCTCGGCCATTTCGGTTGACTTCGGAGACGGAGAACGTCGCATCAGCCTGTTGCGTGGCAACGCCTTCTTCGATGTTCGACACGGCGATCCCCGTCCGTTCCGGGTGGCGGCGGGAGCAGGCGTGACCGAGGATATCGGAACCCGCTTTGAAGTCCGTCATGCCCCCGATCGAACGGCGGTGAATGTGGCGCAGGGCGCTGTCAGGGTCAGCGCGACAGCGGCAAGCGCGTCCGGCTTGCGCCTGAACGCCGGCGAGAGCGCGAACTATGAAGGGAACGGTCATGTCGTGAAGGGGCGGGCGGTCATCGCTGCGGATGTTGCCGCCTGGCGTACAGGCGAGTTGCTGATTGACGGCGCATCCATGGGCGATGCGATCGCTGCGGTTTCCCGTTATCGCAAGGGGCCGACATGGGTGTGGGCCGACCTGTCCGGCACCGCCTCCGTCAGTGGCGCATTCAGGACGGACCGCGCTGACGATGCGCTCAAGGCGCTGGTTAGCGAGGCCGGGCTGGGCATCAGGTGGTTGCCCGGCGGCGTTGCTATCATCACGGCGCAGCGCCCTTTCTGAAAAAAATTGCGGGCAGGGTTTACCAAGAGCGCCGCTCGAACGGTCTAGCCAATGTCGTTGATGCTAATGCGTCGCGACGGCAATTTTCCGTCGTCCTTGGACGGCGCCACCGTTCGGGGGTAGTTTGATGAATGTGATGTTGCGCAAGGGCGCGCCGATGCGCCTGATGCTCCATTGTGCGATGCTGGCCACGACCGGTCTGGCGCTTTCGATGCCGGCTGTCTCGCTCGCTCAGGATAGCGCGCCCGGAAAGCGCCACTTCTCGATCCCGGCGCAGCCACTCGCAATCGCGCTGCGCCGCTACATGCAGCAGTCTGGAGTCCAGATCAGTTACAAGAGCGATCTTGTCGAAGGGCGCGGCTCGTCAGCCATAGATGGCGATATGGCGTCAGCTGATGCGCTGAGCGCATTGCTGGCCGGAACGGGCCTGTCATTTCGTTTTGTCACGTCGACTACGGTGTCACTCTACGCTGCGCCCACTACCGCTGCGCCCGCGTCATCGGGCGCCGTGGTACTCGGTTCGGTGCAGGTCAGCGCGACAGCGATTGACGAGGATGGAACAACGGAAGGCACTGGCTCCTATACGACAAGGCAGGTACAGATCGGCCGCATGGGGGAGAGCCTGCGCGAGATCCCTCAGGCCGTCACCGTCATCACCCGCGACCATATGAATGATCGCAACCTAAATACCGTCAACGACGCGATTGCCGTATCGACCGGGGCAGTCGTTGTGCAGAATGACGATGTCGGGGAACGCTCGCAAATCTTCTTCCGCGGCTTGCCCGTTGATTCCGTTCGTGTGGATGGCGCCGCCGTGTCGGGCAACTACAATGTCATGGCGTTTGATACTGCTATTTATGACCGGGTTGAAATCATGCGCGGGCCATCCGGCGTGTTTCAGGGGGTGGGTGAACCGGGCGGTACGATCAATCTTGTGCGCAAACGTGCGCCGTCCAGCCTGGCCATAAGCGCCGAGGCGCTAGTCGGCTCCTGGCAGCAGAAGCGCGCGCAGGTGGATATCGGGGGGGCGCTCAACGATTCCGGATCGATCCGGGGTCGAGCCGTGGCGATGATCAACGATGCGAATTCCTTCGTAGATCTCATCAACACGCAGCGCTGGCTGATGTTCGGCACGCTTGACTTCGACATTGCCGAAAACACCACGCTCACCGTTGGGGGCACCTGGCAGCAGGGGCATGGACGTAATGCGCGCGGGCTGCCCGCTTATGCGGACGGGACCATGCCCGACGTCCCGCGATCGACCTATATCGGCGCGCAATGGGATCATAGCGAAACCCGGTCCGCCGATCTTTTCGCCAATCTTGAACATCGCTTCGACGGCGGTGCAATCCTGACCGCGACCGGCAGCCGGGTCGACCGCAAGCGCGACGGCCGGATCGCATTTGCCGATGCGCCGATCGATCCGGCGACGGGGGACACCCAACTCATTCCCGAACACCGCATTGAAAGCGAGCGCAGTTACAACCTCGACGTTCACCTGCTCGCGCCGTTCGAACTTGGCGGGCAGGAGCAGAAGCTGCTCGTCGGCGCGGACTATCGCCGGACCGAAGAAGCTTTCGACCGCGCACAGGGCCGGTCGATCGTACAGAACATCTTCAACCCGGACCATGCAGTGTCGGAGCAAAATCTGGTCTTCAACCGCTTCGACGGCACGGATACGGAACAGTACGGGATCTATGGCCAGGCTCGGCTGAAGCCAAATAGCTGGACCACGCTCGTCGCGGGTGGCCGCCTGAGCTGGTGGAAGACCCGTTCATGGGACCGGCGGACCGGCGAGGAGGACTCCGCCTATCGGGTGACAGGCAAGGCCACACCCTATGCTGCGGTCATCGCTGATCTCGATAGCCATTTCTCCGCTTATTTGTCCTATGCGTCGATCTTCGTGCCGCAAGAGGAGGTGACGGTCGAGAACGAAGCGCTGAAGCCGCGCACCGGCAATCAGTATGAAATCGGCCTGAAGGGCGAATTTCTGGACGGTAGATTGAACGGGCATGTCGCGCTGTTCCGCATCGACGAGCGCAATCGCGCGATCACCGACCCGGCTGATCAGGAATTCTCGATCGCGGCGGGCAAAATGCGCAGCGAAGGTTTCGAGGCGGAACTGGCCGGCGAAGTCGCCCCTGGGTGGCAGCTCATCACCGGCTATACTTATGCCAAGTCCCGCTATCGAGATGATCCCGACAATGCGGGATTGCCCTTCGACCCGCGTACGCCGCGCCATTCCTTCCGACTCTGGTCGCATTATGACGTGGCGCAAGGTCCGCTCGCGGGTCTTTCGCTGGGCGGAGGCCTGAAGCTCTATGGCGCTTATTACCGGATCGACGGCGGCGCTCGCTTTTCGCAAGGAGCCTATGCCGTTGCCGATGCGCAGATCGGCTATGATTTCGGGCAGGGCATCAAGCTGTCGGGCAATGTCACCAACATCTTCGACCGGACCTATTTCGCGTCGGTCGGCTATTCCGAGCGGCAGAATTATTTCGGTAGCCCGCGGGCCTTCACACTCAAGCTCGCCGCCAGTTTTTGACATACTATAGCCCCGGTACGGACGGCGACGTTGCAGCCGGGGCGCACTGTCGCGGTACGCCCGCCGCTGGGGCGGATTGAAGCTCATCCGGCGATACTGCTCGTCGCCGCATCGGACGCATGGGGTCGTGTTGCAGGAGATACAGGGACCATTGATCAGGTTTTCCAGTCGTCTTCCGAAAACTGGAAAACCTGACTCTTTCCTCTCGATCAAGCGGACTGCTGATGTAAGTTGCCGGTCAACTTCGCGCCCCATTCGAGACGCCCAAGGATCTGAACTTTTCTCCATAACCGGCCGTTTGTGTGCGTATGCAAGAATTGATCTTGACGACGTGACGATGCCCTGTTGCGTATCTCAACTCGGATATGCAGCCCGAAGATGAGGGATTAGCGCCTTGAGCGCTTGCGGCACTTGGCGTCGGCTCGGATAGTAGATGTGAAAGCCTGAGCTGGCTGATGCCCAATCTTGCAGGACTTCAACGAGGCGCCCTGCTTCGACCACTGGCGTAACAAGCGTCTCCTGACAGTATGTGATGCCACCGCCCGCTTCGGCAAGTTCGATGGCCAGTGCCGTTTCGTTCACGACGACCGACCAGTCGGCCGTTTGGCTTGAACAGACTGTTTAAAATCTCGGATTATGCGTCGAATCTGGACAACTTATGACCTGGCGATCATCAGATGCGAAACGTCTCCGCCGCGTCGCAGGCCAGCTTGTCGGCCCTCTCATTTTCCGGGTGGCCGGCATGGCCCTTCACCCATTGCCATGTCACTTGATGCCGCGCCGCCGCCTTTTCCAGCGCCTGCCAGATTTCGACATTCTTGACCGGCTTGTTGTCGGCGGTCTTCCAGCCCTTTTTCTTCCAGCCGAACACCCATTTGGTGATGCCGTCCATCACATATTTGCTGTCGGTATAGAGGGTGACGCGGCATGGTTTTTTGAGGGCGTTGAGCGCTTCGACCGCAGCCATCATTTCCATGCGGTTATTGGTCGTCTGCGCCTCGCCGCCCGACAATTCGCGTTCCTTGTCGCCATAGCGCAGCACCGCGCCCCAGCCGCCGGGGCCGGGATTGCCCTTGCACGCGCCGTCGGTGAAGATGTCGACCTGCGGCAGGTCGCTCATGCGCCCAGCAACTCGGCCGGATCGGCGCTGGCATAGAAATCCAGTCGGCGCAGATAGGCGAGCGGGTCCTTGCGCGTCACCAGCGCATCGGCGGGCGTGTTGATCCAGTCATAGGCGCGGGTCAGCAGGAAACGCAGCGCCGCGCCCCGGCACAATATCGGGAATGCGGCCCGCTCCGCGTTGCTCAGCCCATGGGCCTGTGCATAGCCCGCGCCCATGGCCGCGCCGCGTTCGCCGAACCATGCCGATCCGTCATGGCTGAAGCACCAGGCGGTATGCGTGACGGCCAGATCATAGGCGCGAATGTCGGTGCAGCTGAAATAAAAGTCGATCAGGCCTGTCACTTCCTCGCCCAACATCAGCACATTGTCGGGGAACAGGTCGGCATGGATGACAGATCGGGGCAGGTCGGTGGGCCAGTGCGCGTCGAGGAAGGCGAGTTCCTGCGCCACCCGCTCCGCCAGACCCGTCGCAATCTGGTCGAAATCATCGCCGCATTTCGCCGCCAGATCATGCCAGCCCGCAATATCGAGCGCATTGCGCCGTTCACCGGCAAAGCCCTCCGCCGCGCGATGCAGCTCGCCCAGTGCCACGCCCGCCGCGCGCGCCTGACCGGCGGTCGGCTCGGTCACGGAAATCCCGGTCAGAAATTCGATCAGGCAGGCGGGACGCCCCGCCAATTGCTGAAGCCGGTTGCCGTCACGATCCGCAATGAAGCGGGGGACGAGGCAGCCGCGCGCGCCCAGATGATCGAGCAGGTCCATGAAAAATGGCAGGTCCGCTTCGTCCACGCGCTTTTCATACAGGGTTAGGATATAGCGATGGCCTGACCCGTCCGGCCCTGTCGTTTCCAGCAGATAATTGCTGTTTTCGACCCCTTCGGCGATCCCCTTGGCGGATACGAGGCGACCGGCATCATAGCGGGCAAGGAAGGCGTCGATCTCTTCGGCGGGTACGTGCGTGTAAACGGCCATGGTTCAGGCGACTTCCAGTCCACGCGGCAGTTTGAAGGCGATGTCCTCGCGCGCTGTTTCCACCTGTTCTTCGGTCACGGTGAAGCGGGTGCCGAGCCGCTCGACCACTTCGCGCACCAATATTTCGGGTGCGGAGGCGCCAGCGGTCAGGCCCAGCGTGGTCACGCCGTTCAGCCAGTCGAAATCAATCTCGTCGGCACGCTGGATCAGGCGGGCAGGCTTGCCCTCCCGCTCGGCCACTTCGACCAGACGCAAGGAATTGGAGCTGTTGGGCGCGCCGATCACATAGACCGCCTCGCAGCGCGTTGCGATCGCCTTGACCGCTGTCTGCCGGTTCGACGTGGCATAGCAAATGTCCTCGCCCTTGGGCGCGTGGATGGTTGGAAAGCGGCGGTGCAGCGTTGCGACGATGGCGGCGGTATCGTCCACCGACAGGGTTGTCTGCGTCAGGAACGACAGATTGTCGGCATCGATCGGAGTGAAGGCTTCGGCATCCTCCACCGTTTCGATGAGGCTCATCGTCCCTTCAGGCACCTGACCGAATGTGCCGATCACCTCCGGGTGGCCTTTATGCCCGACGAACAGGATATGGCGGCCGGCTGCGACCTGTCGTTCGGCCTGACGATGGACCTTGCTGACCAGCGGGCAGGTGGCGTCGAGATAGGACAGACCGCGTTCTTCCGCCTTGGCCGGTACCGCCTTGGGCACGCCATGGGCGGAAAAGACCACCGGCACGCCATCGGGCACCTGATCCAGTTCCTCGACGAAGATCGCGCCTTTTGCCTTCAGGCTGTCGACCACATATTTATTGTGGACGATTTCATGGCGGACATAGACCGGCGCGCCATAGGTCTCGATCGCGCGCTCGACGATGATGATGGCGCGATCGACCCCGGCGCAGAAACCGCGCGGCGCGGCGATCAACAGGGTCAATGGCGGGCGGGGTGCGGCAGCATCGGTCATGTCTCGCCGCTTAGGCCAATGCGCGCCGGGAAGGAAGGGGGTGGATGCATGCGACGGCTCTCTCGCGCTCTTGTCGTCCTGTGGGCAGTTGCGTGGCGGGCGGGGTATGGATAAGGAAGCCCAAAGCGTCGGCCGTCCCGACATGCCAAGGAATTTCTGCCCGTGCCTGTAACTGTGCCTCGTATCGCCTTTTCCAAAATCGCGGCGACCGGAATGTTGGCGCTTGCGCTGGCGGGCTGCTCGCGCCGGGGCGAAATCGACGCCAGCGGCGGCATCGTGGCGGTGCGCTCGGCCTGCCCGACGGCGGCTATCCCCGCTTACACCGGCGACGTGACCCTGTTCAATCCGGCGCAAAGCACCGATGCTTCGGCGATCGACGTGGTGGCGAACATCACCGATCTGCGCTCCACCTGCACGGATGGGGCGCAATATTATACCGAGGCGAGCTTCGTCGTGAATGCACGGCGCAGCGACGCCAGTGCAGCGCGGCAGGTGGTGCTGCCCTATTTCACCGCCGTCGTGCGTGGCGGTAATTCCGTCATCGCCAAGCGGGTGGGACAGGTGACGCTGAATTTCGCGGCGGGCGAATATCGCGCCAGCGCGCAGGCCAAGGGCGGTTCCTATGTCGACAAGGCGGCGGCTTCGCTGCCCGCCGACATTCAGCGCAAGATCACCGAAAAGCGCAAGCCCGGCGATGCTGATGCGGCGATCGATCCCTTTGCACAGCCCGACGTCAAGGCGGCGTTGCAGCGAACCAGCTTCGAGTTGCTCGTGGGTTTCAACCTGACCCAGGATCAGCTCAAATATAACGCGACCCGTTAAGCGCGGCCCCATTCAAACGTTCGGGCTGAGCTTGTCGAAGCCCGGCCCCTTTTTGAAGAAAAGAGCGGCCATTCGACAGGTTCAGGGCGAACGGACCTTATAGGAAAGTTTCGTCCCGTGTCCCTTTACACCCGTTTCACCGCCCATCTCGATGCCGTGCTGGACGCGCTGGAGGCTGAGGGCGTGCTGCCCGCTGGCCTTAACCGCAAGCCGGTAACGGTCGAGCCGCCGCGCGATCCGTCGCATGGCGATCTCGCCACCAACGCCGCCATGGTACTGGCTAAGCCCGCTGGCACCAATCCGCGCGCGCTGGCCGATGCGATCGTGACGAAGTTGCAGGCGCTGGACGAGGTGGTGAGCGCCACCATTGCTGGTCCCGGTTTCATCAACCTGACCCTCACCGATGCGACCTGGCGCGCGGAACTGGCCGCGATCCACGCCGACGCGGCCGATTATGGACGTTCGGACTTTGGCGTCGGCACGACCGTCAATGTCGAATATGTCTCCGCCAACCCGACTGGCCCCATGCATATGGGCCATTGTCGCGGCGCCGTGGTGGGCGACGCGCTCGCCACGCTGCTGGAATATGCGGGCCATAAGGTCATCCGCGAATATTATATCAACGATGCGGGCGGGCAGGTGGATGTCCTCGCCCGGTCGGCGCATCTGCGGTATCGCGAAGCACTGGGCGAGGATGTCGGCGCGATTCCCGAAGGCCTCTATCCCGGCGACTATCTGGTCCCGGTTGGGCAGGCATTGGCCGCCGAATATGGCGACCGCTTCGTCGGCGCGCCCGAAGCCGACTGGCTGGTGACGTTCCGTACCTTTGCCGTGGCGAAGATGATGGACATGATCCGCAGCGATCTTGCGCTGCTGGGCATCCATCACGATATTTTCGCGTCCGAAGCGGAATTGCAGGCGGCGGGCAAACCTGCCGAGGCCGAGGCCTGGCTGCGCGCGCATGATCTGGTCTATGACGGCACACTGGAAGCACCCAAGGGCGAATTGCCCGACGATTGGGAGCCGGTGGAGCTGCCGCTGTTCCGTTCGACCAAATTCGGCGACGATCAGGACCGCCCGATCAAGAAATGGAACGGGGCATGGACCTATTTCGGCGCGGACATGGCCTATCATTTCCAGAAGGCGCAGTCGGCCGACCAGCTGATCGACATTTGGGGCGCGGATCATGCCGGTACGGTCAAGCGCATTCAGGCGGCGGTCGCAGCCCTGACCGAAGGCAAGGCGCGTTTCGACGTAAAGCTCATCCAGATGGTCCGCCTGCTCCGCGATGGCGAGCCGGTGAAAATGTCCAAGCGGGCCGGTAATTTCGTGACGCTGGCCGATGTGGTGCGCGAAGTGGGCAAGGATGTTGTCCGCTTCACCATGCTGACGCGCAAGGCCGACGCGCAGATGGATTTCGATTTCGCCAAGGTGGTGGAAGCGTCGAAGGACAATCCGGTCTTCTACGTCCAATATGCTCATGCGCGCATTTCTTCGCTCGGCCGGCGAGCGCAGGAGGCGGGGATTGATCTGCCTGCGCCCGATCTGTCCCTTCTTGGGACGGCGGAGCTGGCGATGATCAAGCTGGCGGCACAGTTCCCCCGCGTGGTGGAAGGGGCGGCACAGGCCCGCGAACCCCATCGTGTTGCCTTCTATCTCAATGACTTGGCATCGGCTTTCCATGGCTGGTGGAATATGGGCAATGATGATCCGCGGGCGCGGGTCATTTTGGCCGACGATCCGGCGCTCACCGCCACCCGCCTTTTCCTCGCGCAGGGAATAGGGCAGATTATCCGTAACGGGCTGGCGCTGATGGGTGTGGCAGCGCTCACCGAAATGGGTTGATGGCGGGGCGAAGGATCAGACGATGAGCGATTACAGGCCGGGGCGGCTGGATTTCGATGATGACTATGTCCTGCCCTGGCTGGAACCAGCGGCAGAGGAGCCGGTGCAGGAAGGGCTGTCGCCGCTGCGTCTGCTCGGGCTATTGCTGCTGGGCCTTGTGCTGGTCAGCGCGGTCGTAGGCGGCATCTGGCTCATCAGGGACGGCAGCCATGCTGGTGGCGGTGATGAAGGACAGTTGATCGCCGCGCCGACCGATCCGTACAAGATTGCCGCCAATGAGGCGGACGCACGCAAGTTTGACGGCGAAGGCGATGCGAGCTTCGCCGCGAGCGAGGGCGTGGCACGGGATGGACGCATCGATCCGACCCGTGTGCCGGAGGCGCCTATCGCCAAGACGGCGCCTGCGCCCGCTCCGACGCGCCCGGCTGTCGCCGAAAAGCCTGCTCAGAGTGTCACCGCTCGCGTGGCGGATGAAACGGCTGTCAAGCCGGTGGCTGCGCCCCGCGTGACCGGCGGTGCCATGGTCCAGCTTGGCGCCTATGCCAGCGCGTCTGGTGCCAAGGATGCATGGGGTCGCCTGTCGAAGCGGTTTGCCTATCTTTCGCCGTTGACGATGACGGTGGAGCCTGCACAGGTCGGCGGTGGCACCGTCTACCGTCTGCGGGCAGCGGCAGGTGGTCAGGCATCGACCATTTGCGGAAAGCTGAAGGTCGCGGGCGAAAGCTGTCTGGTCGTCAACTGACGAATGGTGCAACGGTAACGGCAAATCTCCTTCGACACCCGGGGGGGAAGCCGTTACCATCGCGCACTATGAAACCCGTGATCTTTGGCCTTGCCGGCCCCGCCATTACCGACGACGAACGCGCTTTCTTTATCGAGGCGCAGCCTGCCGGATATATCCTTTTCAAACGCAATATCGTCGATCCGGTGCAATTGCGCGCTTTGACCGACGATCTGCGGTCGCTGCACGGCCGCGACGACCTGCTGATCATGATCGATCAGGAAGGCGGCCGGGTGATGCGGATGCAGCCGCCCCACTGGCCCGATTTCCCCGCAGGTGCGGTGTTCGACCGCCTCTATGATGTTGCACCCTCCAGCGCCATCGCAGCGGCGAGGGCCAATGCCCATGCTATCGCCGTGACGCTGGCGCAGGCGGGCATCACCGTCGATGCGCTGCCGCTGCTGGATGTGCGGCAGGAAGGCGCGAGCAATATCATGGGCGACCGGACTCTGGGCGCCGAACCGATGCGCGTCGCGGCGCTGGGCCGCGCCATGCTGGAGGGGCTGGCCGATGGCGGCGTTGTCGGCATCGTCAAGCATATTCCCGGTCATGGCCGCGCGCTGGTCGACAGCCATCTGGAATTGCCGGTCGTGCCGGCCGATGTGTCCGCGCTGGAAACCGACATTGCGCCGTTCCGCACGCTGCGCGATGCGCCGATCGGCATGACCGCCCATGTCGTCTACACCGCCTGGGATGCGGAGCGTCCGGGCAGCCTGTCGCCCACCGTGATCGGCGAAATCATCCGTCAACGCATCGGCTTTGACGGGCTGCTGATGTCCGACGATCTGGATATGAAGGCGCTGAAGGGCGCTATACCCGATCTGGCGGCGGGCGTCGTGGCGGCGGGATGCGATCTGGCGCTCAACTGCTTCGGCAACATGGAGGATATGGTCGGCATCGCCAATGCCTTGCCCGATATTAGCGATGTATCCCGCGCACGGCTGGACCGCGCGATGGCCAGCGTCAATCGCGCCGTAGACCTGCCGCCGCTTGCCGAGTTGCTGGCCACACGCGACGCCTTGCTGGAGCCGGTTGCGGCCTGAGATGGACGAGGATCTTTTCGCGCCCCCGGCCATTTTCGCGCCCGATATATTGACGGTCAGCTTCGACAGTTGGGAAGGGCCACTCGACCTTTTGCTGACGCTGGCGCGGGGGCAAAAGGTCGATCTGCGTGAAATATCGATCCTCGCCCTGACCGAGCAATATCTCGATTTTATCGAGGGTGCGCGCCAGTTGAAGCTGGAACTGGCGGCGGATTATCTGGTGATGGCGGCGTGGCTCGCCTATCTCAAATCGTCCTTGCTATTGCCCCGTCAGGAACAGGCTGAACCCAGTCCTGAGGAACTGGCGCTGCGCCTGCAATTGCGACTCCAAAGGTTGCATGCCATGCGGGAAGCTGGCGCGCGGTTGATGGCGCGGGACCGTATCGGCCGCGACGTGTTTCGTCGCCGCAAGCCCGAAGGATTGCGGCTGGTGCGCAAGGCCCAGTGGCAGGCCAGTCTTTATGACCTGATTCAGGCCTATGGTCAGATTCGCGCCCGGACCCAGCCTGTCGTCCACACGATCGCCGTGCGCCCGGTGATGACGTTGGACGAAGCCATCCAGCGGGTCGGCGCGCTGGTCGGCGTGGCGATCGAATGGACGCAATTGGAGGCTTTCCTGCCCGACGATCTGGACCCGCCCAAGGCGAAATCGGCATTGGCCAGCAGCTTCGTCGCCGCGCTGGAACTGGCGCGGCAGGGCAGGCTGGAGATTCAGCAGGACGGAATTTTCCAGCCCATTTATCTACGTGCGTCGGTCCCCGGCGCCCGTGGAGACTTGCTATGATGGCGGAGCCTGACGATTTTCTGCGCGCGGTAGAGGCGGCGCTGTTCGTCGCCGAACTCCCCATGACGCCGATGGAATTGCGCATGCATGTGGGCGAAGGTGATCTGGACGCCACGCTGGCGATGTTGACCGAGCAATATGCCGGGCGTGGCATCAATCTGGTGGAGCGGGGCGGGCGCTGGCATTTTCAGACGGCGCCAGATCTGGCCCATATATTAAGGCGCGAAAAGGACGAGCCGCGCAAGCTGTCGCGCGCCGCAATGGAGACGCTGGCCATCATCGCCTATCATGAGCCGGTCAGCCGTGCAGAGATAGAGGCGATTCGCGGGGTTCAGGTGGCCAAAGGGACGCTCGACGTGCTGATGGAGTCCGGCTGGGTTCGTCCGGCGGGACGGCGTGAAGTGCCGGGACGCCCGCTCATTTATGCGACCAGCGTCGATTTTCTGACGCATTTCGGCCTTGCCAGCCGCCGCGACCTGCCGGGAATGGACGATCTACGTGCTGCCGGATTGCTCGATCCGGTAGATTTAGCGCTGGAGGGTCTTGGCGGCCAATCCGTTCTGGAAAATGACGAGGAAGAGGCCTAGATAGGCCTCCTTTCGGGAGTATTGAAAAATGGGTTCCTTTTCGCTGATGCACTGGGTGATCGTACTCCTGGTCGTCATGCTGCTGTTTGGTGGCGGCCGGATTTCCGGCCTGATGGGTGACGTGGCCAAGGGTATCAAGAGCTTCAAGAAGGGCATGGCCGATGACGATGATGTCACGCCTGCCAAGCCCGCAACCCGGATCGAAGGGCATCGCGTGCCTGAACAGGACGCGCCGACCCCGACCGAAGACAAGACCAAGGCCTGATCCCCGCGACCTGAGGTAGGCCCGCTCTATGTTCGGTATCGATTCGACCGAGTTTCTGGTCATCGTGATCATCGCTGTGATCGTGATTGGTCCCAAGGATTTGCCGCGCGCCTTGTACAAGGTGGGGCAAATCGTGGGTAAGGCACAGGGGATGGCCCGCCATTTCCGCACTGGCCTTGACGCCATGGTCCGTGAAGTGGAACTGGAAGAGCTGGAAAAGAAATGGGCCGCGCAGAATAAGCGGATCATGGACGAGCATCCGGCTCAACCTGCCGAAACGGCGGTGACGTCGCTGCCTGCGTCTGACGCATCGGCAGAGACCGCGCCGGAACCTGTCGTGGAGCATCCACCCTTTGTCGCGCAATCCGCCCCCCAGCCTGAGGCGCCGGAAGTGACCCCGGTTCCTCCGGCTGCGGCGGACAAACCGCCTTATCTGGCGGAAGCGCCCGCCACCCCATCAAAGGGTGACGCAGCGGCATGATGGATATTGACGACAGCAAGGCGCCCTTGCTCGATCATCTGATCGAATTGCGCGGCCGTTTGCTCAAATGCGTCTATGCGCTGTTCATCACCGGGGCGGTCTGTTTCTATTTTTCGGAGCAGCTTTTCGCCATTCTGGTCCATCCGTTGAAAGAGGCCTTTGGCGATCAGGGGGGACGGCTGGTCTATACCAAGCTGTACGAAGCCTTTTTCGTGCAGATCAAGATTGCGGCGTTCGGCGCATTCTGCCTGTCTTTCCCGATCATCGCCAATCAGCTTTGGGCCTTTGTGGCGCCGGGCCTCTATGCGAAGGAAAAACGGGCGCTGCTGCCCTTCATCATTGCGACCCCCTTCCTGTTCGCGATGGGCGCCAGCCTCGCCTATTTCGTGGTGATGCCGACGGCGTTCCATTTCTTCCTGGGTTATCAGGGGTCGGAAAGCGGATTGCAGGTAGAAGCGTTGCCCAGCGCGGATTCCTATCTGGGCCTTGTGATGCAGTTCATCCTGGCCTTCGGCATTTGTTTCCTGCTTCCGGTCCTGTTGATGCTGCTTAACCGGGCGGGTTTCGTAACGCGGGCGCAGTTGATCGGCATGCGGCGTTACATGATCGTGGGTGCGTTCATTCTGGCGGCCGTGCTGACGCCGCCCGATGTCGTGTCACAGCTCATGCTCGCGATTCCGTTGCTGCTGCTGTACGAAATCACCATCGTCGCCATCTGGTTTACGGATCGCAAGGCTGCCAAAGACAAGGCTGCGGAAGAAGCCGAGGAAGCTGCCGCCTGATTATTGGCTCCATGCAAAGCAAAAGGCCCGCTGGATATGGTCCGGCGGGCCTTTTGCTTTTGAGACTGGATCGATAGGCCCGATCAGTTGGCCGAGCGTTCCACGGCTTTGCCGGCGCTCTGTACGTCACGGCCTGCGCCTTCGACGGTGTTGCAGGCGGCAACCATCAGCGAGCCGGTCAACAGTACGGCGGCCAGGATCTTCTTCGTCATCGAATTCCTCCTCAAAAAATATGTTCGGCCGCATGGCGGCGACGAAGGAAAAACCCGCCACATGAATAGTCGTTCCATGAGGGAAATATTTGCGCAGCTCTGAGGGAAGTTGTGCCCCGGAAAAATTCTGAGCCCGGAACGTGTCGGGGGGGGAGAACGTTCCGGGCTCATATTTTGTGGATAGCAAGAGCGGGGGGCAAAAGATTTGCTATCCGAAATAGAGAACCCGCATCGCCCCCGAAAGGTTCCGGGGCCGTCCGTAAAAATGCGTTTTTTATTTCCGCCCGCTTCCAGTCACTTCGTTGGTAAAGCCTGTTTTAACGGCAGAAAAATGCGCCTGACCATCAGATAAGTGGCCGGCCACTATTGCGATATTCCGGGCGGATGGTGGATTCCGGCAGGCCATCGTCGGCCGGGCGCGCTGCGGGGGACGGTGCCCAGTCCGCTGGAGGCGCTGCGGGGGCGGTCGGCGTCAGCGCCGGCGCCATCGAAGCGGCCTGAGGCGGGACCGGCATGCTAAGCATTTCGACCGGCGCCACCGGCTTTTCGGGCCAGATGCGCCGGGCCGGGCCGGAAATCGTCTCCCGCCCCACATAAGGCAGGGTGAAAGCGGCGGGCGTGCCGTTGAAACCGGGATTGCGGTAAAAGATATGCGCGCCGATGACCGCAACTGGCTGTAACGAGGATGACCATGGCGGCAGCACCGCCAGCGTGTGATAATGGGTGGCAAGGCCAACCGGCGTGTAGACCCGGCCCGACAAGGCATCCTGGGCGATCCGGCGCGCCCGCACCCATGCGGCGGCCATCGGCATGCGGGCCATCGACCCGTCGCAGCTGAAGGTGAACTGGCACTTATAGTCGGTGCGTTCGGACCCTTCATAGACGACGCCGCATACGCTGTTGGGCCAGTTGGCGTTGCGGACGCGGTTCAGCACGACCTGGGCCACGGCGCGCTGGCCCTCTTCGGGTTCGTTGCCCGCCTCATAATAAATGGCCGATGTCAGGCAGTTGAGCGCCCGGTAGCTGTCGAGCGGGGTGATGCCCCGGAAGATGGCGGCCGGAGCGGCGACCACCGCGTCGAGTCCCAAAACATGCTGGCTCTGCACGGTTTGAACGCCCGGCACCGGATCGAACGCGCCTTCGGCATAGAAGAAGGCGGAACCGGGGAAGGTTGCGCCGACCTGTTCTGCGGGATTGGCGGCGGCTCGTTCGCTGTCCAGCATGTCGAGGGGCGCCGCGGTGATGAGGCGCGGCGCGACAAGGGCGATGGCCACAGCGGCTATAATCGCTGCGCGCCCCTTCCACCCCGAAATGCGCGGAAATGCCCGCATCGTTCACCCTCTGACAAACGCGACCGCCCGTCGCCCGATGGCCCATAGCGCAATTTCCTTTACGCTTCCTCCCCCGAATGACGCTGTGCCGCGATGGCACGGTAATGGAAGGGCAGGGAATGTTGGAGGCGCGCGGCTTAGCTTCCCATATTTCCCGGCAATTTTGAATTTAACGATCGTCAGGGTGTAATTTTATTTCAAAACGGCAAAACGCAGGCAGGGTGAGTGCGACAGGTCTGACGGCCATTTGGGGGGGGCGAAAACATTAAGGTGCGGTGGGGTGGGGGCATCCGAAAGGATAGATCAGAGAAAATCCAACATTTGAAGGTAATTGTGGTGCGATGCGACGCCTGTCGGATCGAAGCAAAAGGCAGCGGGATGCCGGGTCAAGCCCGGCATGACGATGATAGAGGGCTGGTTACGACCATAGCCGGTTGCTCACTCAGCCATACACGATGTTCAAAAGCGGACGCTGACGAAAAACACTTGATTATCTTGCATCCACGAATGTTTTAATTGGGGAGGGCGGCGGTATAAACGTTTGTTAGGGCAGGCTCGCAGCAGGCCAACATTCGGCAACGGTTTCCTTTCGCAATATGGGCTGGGATAACTGTTGGTAGGAGGTATCAAGCATGAGAATGCTCGTTAGACTGCTTTGCCTAGGGTTGTCCTCTATGCCTTCTTTGGCGGCTTCGACAGATCGCATGGAATCACGAGCTTTCGGCGAAGTGACATATCGTGAGGCCATCCACAACCAGCCCCGCACGAAGCTAATTTTTGGCATCCCAGCGCGTTCAGCGAGCCTGACGGTTACCTCCGCGAACATGTCTTTTATTGACGATGGGAACTCCCTTTTGATCGGGTTCCGCACCGAAGGCTGCGAGGGTTTTACATCGTTAGATGGTTATGATGAAATCTCTCTACTCAAAACCCTTCAACAGACCATCGCAGGCTCTGCTTCCGAACTGGCGAAAGACTGCGGTTTACGTTCGGCGGATATTACACATTGGCGCACACAGACTTTTACCCGGTCCACGGAAATCCTTGCGGCAGTAGATTATATGAAACATCGCTCGATTACGCTATTTGGCCCCTCCCTCGTCCGTTGCGAGAGGCGTTCGTCGAAGGAGCGAACGTCGCTTCCCCCCATGATACTAGACGGTCCGCCGCAGAAGCCTTCGTGCAGCGCGTCTATGCGCCGAAGGTAGGGTTTTTCGTCACCGAGCAATAGCCGCTATCGGGCTATGTTTTCCCGTAAGCGGATAGGGTGGATGGCTCCCGCTCACGGCATCTAGGTGCCAAGATGGTTTGCTGTCAGGCAAACCCGAGCAAAGGAACCATCCGCCATGGAGATTACCACGATCGGCCTGGATGTGGCCAAG
>JAJZQN010000100.1 GCA_021847605.1 Pseudomonadota bacterium
AGGTTTCCCTGAGAGGGTGGCCACCGTCGATCTTCTGGTAGGGTTCGGATGCGAACTCGAACCTGGAGAAGAAGACGATGACCGACGACAGAATGGCCCTTGTTGAGCTGATTGAGCAAGGGGCTGACAGCGATTTGGTGCGCGAGATGCTGGCTTTTGCCGCTGAGCGCATGATGGATATGGAGATCGAGGCGAAGACCGGGGTTCCTGCCGGTGCTCGTAGTGCAGCCCGGCTCAACCACCGTAACGGCTATCGCGAGCGTGGTTGGGACACCCGCGCTGGCCGGATTGATCTGGCAATCCCGAAGCTGCGCAAGGGCAGTTACTTCCCGAGTTTCCTGGAGCCGCGCCGGACCGCCGAGAAGGCTTTGGCAGCGGTAATTCAGGAGGCCTATGTGCACGGGATCTCGACTCGTTCGGTCGATGATCTGGTCAAGGCGATGGGCGCCAGCGGCGTATCGAAGAGCTAGGTCAGTCGTCTGGTTGCCGAGATCGACGAGCGGGTGAATGCCTTTCTGGCGCGGCCGATTGAGGGCGAGTGGCCCTACCTGTGGATCGACGCCACCTACCTCAAAGTCCGGGAAGGCGGGCGGATCGTCTCGACGGCGGCGATAATCGCCGTGGGCGTCAATACCGATGGCCGCCGCGAAGTGCTCGGCGTCGCCACCGGTCCCTCGGAGGCGGAGCCCTTCTGGAAAGCCTTCCTGCGTTCGCTGGCAGATCGGGGCCTTCGCGGGGTGAAGCTGGTCATAGCCGACGATCACAAGGGACTGCGCGCCGCCGCCAGCAAGGTGTTCGCCGCGAGCCAGCAACGCTGCCGGGTGCACTGGATGCGCAACGCGCTGGCCCATGCCGCGCCCAAGCAGCGGCCGGCCGTCATCGCCATGATCAAGACGATCGTCGCGCAGGAAACGGCCGAGGCGGCGCACCAGCAGTGGGAGCAGGTTGCCGATGCCCTGCGCGAGAAGTTTCCAAAGCTGGCCGACATGATGGACGCATCACGCGAGGACGTGCTCGCCTACATGGCCTTCCCCAAAGATCATTGGGCGCAGATCGCGTCCACCAACCCGCTGGAAAGGGTCAACAAGGAGATCAAGCGAAGGTCCGACGTGATCGGTATCTTCCCCAATGATGCCGCTGTGGTTCGTCTCGTCGGAGCGCTTATGCTGGAGCAAAATGATGAGTGGGCCGTATCGCGCCGATACATGACGCTGGAAACGCTCGGCTCGGTGAGCCATAATCCTATTGTCAGCTTGCCAGCACTGGCCGCCTGACCTGAACCCGATCCTGCCGTAGATCGACGGTTCCTACACCACCCCGTGGGACACGACCGGCATCTTTAGCCCGGCTTATTCATCGGGCTCAGTCAGCAGGGTTGGCGGGAGTGGTGTAAGCGATTGCTTTGATGTAGGAAAATGGGTGTCTAGACCAGTCCTGCAGCGAGGCAATTTATGCCACGGGCCACACCCGCCGGGAGCGATGATAGCGCGCCGGGATTTTCGTTTCCAGCGATCGGGCGCAAGAAGATCACAGCCGCGTTCGACGGAGGTCGGCTCACCTCGGATGGCGGTGTTCTGCCGCTGGCACAGGCCGAGCGCGCGATGGGGCTTTGCCGGCGGCTTGCGGCTTGCATTGCCGATCCGCGGGACCCTGTGCGGGTGATCCATCGCCTTGATGACATCCTGCGTGCCCGGGTGTTCGCGATCGCCTGCGGCTATGAAGACGCCGATGATCTCGACGCTCTGCGCGACGATCCGGGCTTCCGTCTGGCGCTGGGCAAGCTGCCGGGATCGGGCGCGGGGCTGGCCAGCCAACCGACGATGAGCCGGTGGGAAAATGCGCCGACCACACGCGAACTGGCCAGGATGATGGCCGCGATGATCGACATCTACTGCACCAGCTACCCCGCCGCGCCGGCGGCGGTGACGCTGGATATCGATGACACCTGTGACGTTGTTCATGGCTATCAGCAGCTCTCCTTCTGGAACGGGCATCATGGCGAGCGCTGCTTCCTGCCGATCCATGTCTACGACACTGCCACCGGCCGACCGGTGGCGATGCTGCTGCGCACCGGCAAGACACCGTCGGGCGCCGAAGCTGCCGGCCACATCCGGCGCCTGGTGCGCCATCTGCGCCGGCACTGGCCCGAAACGCACATCACAATCCGCGGCGACGGGCACTATGGCCGGCCCGAGGTCATGGCCTTCTGCGAGGCGGCCGGCGTCGACTACGTGTTCGGCCTGCCGACCAACGCCGCGCTGCGTGCTGATCCCGAAATCGTCGCTGCCGCCGATGCCTGCGCGGTTAAGCGGGCTCAGCGCCAATATCCGGTCCTGCGCAACTATGCCGAGACCCGCTACGGCGCGAAGAGCTGGAAGTGCCAGCGCCGCGTCGTCGCCCGGATCGAGGCCAGCACGCTGGGCATGGACATCCGCTATGTCGTCACCTCGCTGGCCGAAGGTTCGGCTGAGCATATCTACGACACCCTCTACTGCGCGCGCGGCAACGCCGAGAACCTGATCAAGCGCCACAAGACCCAGCTTGCCAGCGATCGTACCTCGTGCCGCTCAGCCAATGCCAACCAGATGCGCCTCATCCTGCACACCGCCGCCTACTGGTTCGTGTGGCGCATCCAGCAGGAAATCCCGAAGGCTGCCGCGCTCGCCACCGCCGAGTTCGCAACGCTGCGCCTGCGGTTGCTCAAGGTCGCCGCCCGCGTCATCGAAACCGCTACGCGCATCCGCGTCGCCTTCGCGTCAGCCTGTCCCGATGCCAGCCTGTTCAGAACCATTGCCACCGGCCTCCGGCCGGCACCCACATAACCAGCGCGGCAGTGCCGCCCAAAGCCCGAGCCCTCGTCCTTCAACCTCGAAAAGCCCATCGATCCTGACGCGGTGAAAAAAACCGCCGGAGGAGCTTGCTCTGATCACCCGACGACCGACAAACCATGCTCGCACGAACCCGGAGCGGAGGCCTCATGAATAGTGCGGGCTAGCAGGGAGGCTGGTAGGCATTACGTAAAGCGAAATTTGGCTAGTAGATGTGGGCTATATCGTCAAGTCCCATTGAGTATTGACAGAAAAACTCAATGAGTGTCGAAAACTCATTGAGTGTCGCCTTAGCCATTATTATTATTCCATAAAATAGCAAAAACTCATTGAGTGGCGGCGTGAGTGTCGCTGAGTGTTACATTTTAATTTTATCTAACACATTGTAATAGAACAATAATCCTGCAACACCGTTGCGTTCGGTGTGCTAGATTAAGGTTTGCTAGATTAAGGTTTGCAGCAAATGTCGGTATCGGTGGTTGCGAGCCCCCGCAACCAACTTAAACTACATTTATCGGAAGCAATGCGGTTTGAAGCCACGGATGCTTCAATCGCATGAGCAAGAGCTTCATTTACGGCTACCTTCGGGCGGCCTTTTTGCTGTCTGCAGACCGCGATAATGCCTGCCAGATCACCGCGTATGTCGACCTTGGTGTGTTGCTCCCCGTCAGGCGATATGTAGATCGCCGACAGCATCGAATGCAGAATGCCACGGGCCTGCAGACGCGACGCTTCATCCATTCCTGATATCGCAATGTGAAGCGCTTCAATTTGACGGTGGTAGCGAAGAGCCATATTCGGATGGAGCATTGGGGCAGGAGCTTCACTTTGCAGGAGTTCCTGCTCCAGTTCCTTTCTACGGGCCTCCAGCAAAATCATCTTGGCATTGATCTTCTCGGCAGCCCCGCCTCTCAAAATGACGTTCAGGAGCATGTCGAGATCGCGATCAATCTTTTTGATCTCAGCCTTTGCAGCCGTGATAGAGTTCCCTGCTGACGCTCGGAGGCGGTTCACTTCACGAGTGAACTCATGGCAAAATTCCGCAAACAAGTCGGGCTGCATGAGTTCGCGTTTCAAGGCGTCGAGTACCAGCTGGTCGAGAACATCTCGCCTGATGCTATGCTTGTTATCGCAAGTGCCTTTACCTTTGGCCGCAGAGCATCCCAGAAACGTTCCTGATACCGAAGTATAAACGCCGCCGCAGCAGCCACATTGAACCAGTCCGGTTAAAAGATGCTTTGGCCGACGGCGATCACGAAAGCTTGCATTCGCTCTCTGCTCGCCCCGAGGCAGCATGAGCGAGGCTTGCTTCCGCTTTGCCACCTGCCACAAATCATCCGGAACGATCCGAAGTTCGGGTGCTTCCTGAATAACCCAGTCAGATTGCGGATTGAGGCGGGCTTGCCGCTTGCCGCTGCTCGGGTCTTTGATGAAACGCTGTCGGTTCAAGACTATCTTACCGACATACATCTCATTGTTGAGAATACCGGTCCCACGTGGCAATTGCCGTTAATTGTACTCGCCCCCCAGTGACCACCGGACGGGCTCTCAACACCTTGGCGATTAAGTTCGAACGCAATCGCCTTGGGAGACTTGCCATCGATGTAGTCGCGGAAAATGCGAAGGACGACATTTGCCTGGACCTCATTGATCGTCCGGTCGCCGCGCTCCAACTCGCCAGCGGCATTCATTCTCCGGACGACATCATATCCGTACGAATTGCCTCCGCCCGATTTTCCGAGTTCAACGCGTCCGCGCAGGCCACTGTTCCCCGTCAGCGCCAATGGCACAGATTTGAGGTTGTGATTTGAGGAGGGTTGGGTCTTCGTCGCAGTGACGAAGGAACGAAGATGAAGACCCAACCCTCCT
>JAJZQN010000101.1 GCA_021847605.1 Pseudomonadota bacterium
ATGCCACCACGTGAGTGGACCATGGCGAAGGCGCAATTTGCCGTGATCTTCGGCGAACGTTTCATCAGAGCCATGGCGGCCTGATGATCAACCGCCCGGCCGCACACGGAAATCCTGACAGTCCCACTTCATCCGGCCTCGCCATGCGCCCCAATGGGTTCATGGCCAAGCATTGAGCAAAGACATCGGGCGTTTCCCGTTCGATCTTGCCCCACACCCCGTCGGCAAAATAGACATTGCCCGGCGATACCGTGTTCACCCGGATATTGTCCGGTGCCAGCTTGACCGACAATGTCTTGCCATAATGGATCAAAGCCCCCTTCAGCACGCCATAGGGTTCGGCGAACATGTCGACTTCACGACCCGAAACGCTGGAAATCAAGACGATGGCGCCCGCCTTCGACTGGCGCAGAGCGGGCAGCGCCGCATTCACCATCGCAATCGAACCCAGAAGGTCGGTGTCGAACGCCCTGCGCCATGTCTCCAGATCAGTGCCGCCCGCCAATGCGCTGACATTGGGGACGAGGATATCGGCACCGCCCATTTTTTCGGCCGCATCCTGCACCCACGCTGCCACCGAGGGCGCGTCCGTTATGTCCACTACGCTACCAAAACTGCGGCCGCCCAATTCCGCCTGCGCCGCCGCCACGCCGGCCGCATCGCGCGCGCAAAAAGCGACTTTCGCGCCCTCAGCCAGAAAGGCTTCGACGATAGCGCGACCGATCCCGCGCGTACCGCCGCTCACTATAACCCTGGCATCTTGTAAGCCCAGTTCCATGATTATCTCCGCCTGCCATCTTCCGGTGCAATCGCCCCATAACGGCGCGACGCTTCCTCTGAGCTAGGCGTTGACCATCATTCAAAAAACTGAAAACATTGGAATATTCAATTCACGATTTGAGAATACCGGATGCAGCTATCCCAGTTGAAAGCCTTTTGCGCGGTAGCCCAGACCGGATCGATTTCCGGCGCCGCGCGCGTGCTGAATCGTGTGCCGTCCGGCATAACTGTTCGCATCCAGCAGCTTGAACAGGATTTAGGGTGCGAACTGTTTTTGCGTGACCGCCATGGCATGTCGCTTTCCCCATCCGGGCGGCAATTGCTGGATCATGCGCAACGTGTCCTGGACCTGACCGACAATATGCGCCTGCTCATGCGGGATGAGGATTTGGGCGGACGGCTGGTCATCGGCGCGCTGGACGTTGTTCTGGTGGATTTCATGCCCGCCCTGATCGGCAAGTTTCGAAAACGCTATGCCGACGTCCGGCTGGATATTCGTCATGAGGCTTCGGAAGATCTGGTGCGCCATGTCGCCGACGGAGCGCTCGACATCGCGCTGACCGATGGACCCGTCCGGTCGAACGCGCTGGAAAGCCGTCTCGCTTTTGTCGATGAAATGCTGCTCATCACCGAACAGGATCATCCACCCGTAGAGCGGCCATCGGAGTTGAACTGCGCCGAGCTATATGGATTTCGTCACGATTGTTCCTTCCGCTTTCGCATGGACAGATGGCTGGCAGAGGATCAGGTCCATCACCTGCCCGTTACCGAGATCGAATCCTATCATACCATGCTGGCCTGCGTGACGGCGGGTATGGGGGCCGCGTGGGTGTTACGATCCGTATTACAGACGCTGCCGGGGCATCAGCAGGTACGCAGCCATTCATTGGGCGCGGCTGGCTATACTGAAATCCATTATGTGTGGCGCAGCGGCCACCTGCCCTCCAATGCTCGCAGGCTGATGGATACGGGCGAGGAACTCAGCCTGCATCGGCGGGAGCGCGGCTGGAACCGGGATGGTGGCGCGGGCTGACCAGCTATGTTCGATCCGGCGTTGGAATTCGATCGCTTAGCTTCGCATATTTCCCGGCGATTTTGACATTATATTCCCATCATATGAAATAATCGGAAAGTCAGGCTGACGAGCCTGATGATAGTTTCATATCGATGAACCCGTAGGAAAGCATAATGCGGCCGACACCGGCAGGATCGTCAGTCCGCCTGATCAACCATATCCATGAAATCACGCGCAGCGTCCCGATCGGCCGGGTCGGCAAAGGCGGTATCCAGATCGGGTGCATCGCCGAGCATGTACATCAACGTCCACAGACCAAAGCGGCGGCCGCTGTCACGTTCCAGACCGAAATCCACCCGCATGCGCTCAAGGCCGGCGACCAGCGCATCCGGCGTCAGCATATCGACATCTTCGGTGCCGAAATAGCGGCGCAGAGAATCCTGAAAATCCATGCCCTGCCTTACCCTGCCCTGGCGGGAGGCGCCACATGGGTCGGCTGAAGATTCAGCCCCGTCAGGAAATCGCGCACGGCCTGCCAATTGTCTGCGCTACCCTGCGCATTGCGATCGTCACGCAGGGTAGATGCGCCATGAACGCCATGGCCGCGGGGTATGAACAGGGTTTTGCGAGGATCAGGCACGGCCTGAAAGATCATTTCGGATGCGGCCTGTTCATCAGGCGTTGTCGCCTGAGTAATGAAAACCGGTATCTTGATCCTTTTGGCGGCTTCATGAGCATAATGTTTGTCCGGGAAATATTCGCCGGGCGAGAAGGCCATGACGGCGGCGACCAGCTTGGGATTGTCCGCCGCGACCCGTAGCGCCAGCGATGCGGAATAGCTGCTGCCCAAAAGGATCACGGGCGCGCCCTGCAATCTGGCCCAATTGAGCGCGGCCTCCATATCCGGCAGGGCGGCAAGATAATTTTCGTCCGACTTGCCATATTTGTTGACCGTGCGGTTGGGACCAAACAGGGGGCCGCCCGATCGCTGGTCCACGGCCAGCGTGCTGTATCCCCATTGGTTCAGCCGATGGGCGATCTCGCGATATTCATAGGCGCTCGACCCCGCCTGATGAAACAGGACGATCGTTGCGCGGGCATGTGCGACGGGCACATGATCGGCAAAAATCTTATGCCCGTCCTTTGTCCCTATGATGACCGTTTCAGCGGCAGCAGCCAGTTCCGCGTCACTATTGTCGGCCAGCAGATCAACCGGCGGATCGTCGGCCTTTCCACAGGACGCCAGAAAGAGCGAAGCAAAGGCAAAGACGAGAAGGGCGCGGATCAAGCGCATCGTCCGGTGGCGAGGGCCAAAAGGAGAAGCGTGGTAAAGGGGGGATCGATCCTGTCAGACATTCTTATCATTCCGTGCTTCCGCCCCCGCCCCTCCATAATGTTTTTGAGCCATGCGCGTTCCGCGACCGATCCTGTCGGAACGGACACTATCGGCCTGATGCCCATATCCTCCAGCCATCGTAACGAAAGGATAAGGTCAGTCCCGGTCGCCCATTTCGGCACTGGTGACAGGCCGATAGTCGGTTCGGGCATAGGAAACCCCACGCTTCACCACGGTTTCCATCGTCTGGATATTACCGATATCCGCGGTTGGATCGGCCGTCAGGATGATGAAATTGGCGAGTTTCCCGGCCTCAATCGACCCCATATCCTTCGATTGTCCAGCGGCCTGCGCGCCGACCAGCGTGGCGGAATGGATGACCTCCAACGCAGGCATGCCGACATCGCGCGCCAGAAAGAAGAGTTCGTCATGGACATCGGGCCACAGATTTTCGACGCCCCCGACATAATCGGTTCCGGTCGAGATAGGGACACCCGCTTTCCATGCCTGTCGCGTCAGACGGGTGACGGCATCCCCCGTACAGCGCAGCGGCTTCGCCTTCGGGGCCGCCCTGCGCTTTGCCTCGAACTTCACGAACAGGCTGCCGGTCGCGTCTAGGATGGTCCCCCGACGCAGCATATCCGCATAAAGACGGGCGATCACCGGATCATCGTCACCGGCCGACAACAGCTGTTCATGCACGGGCGTACGATCCTCATAGGATGCCAGCATCACCGGTTCGACCTGATAGGCAAGATAGCAGACATGGCTGACGCTGTCGGGACCGGCCGCAATCACCGCAGCGGGACGGGACGGGAATACCGCGCTGTGCGCCCAGACCAGCATATGCTGACGATGGGCCTCGCGCGTGATCGCCTTGACAAGAGAGGGAGACAGGTCGGCATAGATTTTAAGGGCGGTGGCAGAAGTTCCGCGGGCCAGCGTTACCGCCTCCGCCAGATCGGTCTTTTCATCGATAGCCTGCATCCAGGGCGCGGTGCCAGCTGTGAACCCCCGACTGGCGGCACCCACGCGGGGATCACCGAAGAAGGGGCGACCAGCCATGATCGCAGCATAATAGATATCGGGCGCAGTGATTTCAGCCATCCGGGATTCCCGCGCCAGTTCCGCGACGGAGCGCAGATCATCCGCCATGTCCCGCACCGCCGTCACGCCACCAAAAAGGCTGCGCCGCAGCACCGCCTTTGCCTTTGTCGGCTCCGGCGGCGTTGCCATATGGACATGGCTGTCGATCAGGCCGGGCATGATGAAGCGCCCCTCCAGATCGACGTGACGCGCACCGGCAATAACGCTGGTAGGCAATGTGCCATGCGCGCCAATCGCGACGATGCGTTCGCCGCGAACCAGCATATCCTGCCCGGCGCGCGGTAGCGCCCCGGTGCCATCGATGATCGTGGCATTGGGATCGTGTCCCGCGGGATGGTGTAACAGCGGCTGTCCTCGGTAGAGGATCGGACTGGATCAGGCTGCCACGCCGGGCAAGCTGATGAGGGGATTGTCGCTGACGTTGGCGAGACTTTCAAGTGTC
>JAJZQN010000102.1 GCA_021847605.1 Pseudomonadota bacterium
CCGATCTCTGCATCGAGATTTCTACGCGGATGCCTCGATCGACATGCTCACCGTGCGCGGTGGAGAGCGAAGCTTTGTAATGACGCCGGGCGAATGGCGATCAAGGGCTGAGCACGATGTCCAGATCGGCCGCCACATTCCGACATCGTCGGCCAGAGTGGCCGATTTCATGAGCTATTTCTTCTTGCGGTTTGCCTTTGAACCCGAGGATGGAATGCGCTTGACCGCAGTGGGAGCCGGGAAAGCAAAGCGCATACTGGCACTGGCAACAGCACACCACCGGTTCAATTGGATTCACCCCTTTCCCGATGGCAATGGCCGGATTAGTCGGTTGATGAGCCACGCCATGGCGCTCAAGGCAGGGATCGGCGCGCACGGGCTATGGTCGGTATCTCGAGGGCTTGCACGCGGGCTGGAGCCCGGAGATGCTGGCCGGACAGAATATCGCAAGTACATGGCCTCGGCCGATGCACCGCGTCAGGGAGATCGCGATGGCCGGGGAAACCTTTCCGAAGCGCATCTGGTGGGATTTGCTGAGTGGTTTCTCAAAGTCTGTCTCGATCAAATCAGCTACATGTCGAGCCTCTTCGAACTCGACACTCTATCGAAGCGGCTTGAGCGCCATGTGTTGATCACAGATGGCTTGTCTCCGGAGGGTAACTGGCTACTCCAGGAAGCCCTTATTCGAGGAGAATTCGAGCGGGGTGCTGCTCCGCGCCTTACGGGTCTGCCCGAGCGCAGCGCGCGACGCGTCCTAAAGGAGCTAACCGATGCTGGATTGCTGGCGTCGGATACCCCGAAGGGGCCCGTATCGCTTCGTTTCCCAAGTGACACCCAGGATACGCTTTTCCCAAAGCTCTTCGCCTAACAGCGACCCAAATTTGCCGTTCAAGGGGCGATTTTTGATCCCCAGGAGCAGACGGTCAGGTTTTCCCTTCCAACCGCGCGTCGAGCCGATCTCGGAATGTCAGCTTCCATCTAGCAATTGGTCCCAAGCTGCCCTCAAGCCTGACTGACGAATAAAGAATCGGGAATATCCGATATCTCATTGACGGGCCATATCGCATCGGATAATTTCGATGCATGGACACCGATGACGCCCTTGCCATTCTCTCCACCCTTGGCCATCCCACGCGGCTCGATGCGTTTCGGCTGCTGATCCGACATGAGCCGGATGGCTTGTCGACCGGCGAACTGGTCGAAGCGTCGGGGCTGACCCAGAGCACATTTTCGACGCATCTGGCCGTGATGGTGAAGGCCGGCCTGGTGCTGTCCGAGAAGCGTGGTCGCCAACAGATCCAGCGCGCCAACCTCGACGCGCTGCGCGGCCTCATGGTCTATCTGGCCAAGGATTGCTGCCAGGGGCGCGCCGAACTGTGCGAGCCGCTTCTGGCCGAACTTACCTGCTGCTGAAGAGGCAACAATGACCGATATCGTGATCTACCATAACCCGCTTTGCGGGACCTCTCGTAATGCCCTGGCCATGATCCGCAATGCGGGTATAGAGCCTCATGTTATCGAGTACCTGAAGACGCCGCCGAGCCGTGCGCTGCTCCTGGAACTCATTGACCGCGCCGGCATCACCCCGCGCGCTCTGCTGCGCGAGAAGGGGACGCCTTATGCCGAACTGGGCCTCCGCGACGAGACCTTGACGGACGAGGCCCTCGTCGACGCGATGATGGAGCATCCTATCCTCATCAACCGGCCGCTGGTCGTGTCGCCACTGGGCGTGAAGCTCTGCCGGCCTTCCGAAGCAGTGCTAGACCTGCTGCCGGCCGAGCAGCGCAGAACTTTCGTCAAGGAAGACGGCGAAGTCGTGGAAGCGACCCGGCGATGAGTCTTTCGGTTCGCCGGGCTGAGGTCGACGACGCGGACGCCATTGCCACCATTTATGCGCATCATGTTCTTCACGGCACGGCAACCTACGAAGTCGTGCCGCCGACCGCGGACGAGACCGTCGAGAAGATTTTGATGATCACCGGGCGGAGTTGGCCGTTCCTTGTCGCCTGCGATGGATCTGAGCTGGTGGGCTATGCCTACGCCACGCAGTTCCGGGATAGACCGGCCTATGCCTATGCTTGCGAGAACAGCATCTACGTAGCGCACGACCGGCGCGGTGGCGGCATCGGCAAGCTGTTGCTCAAGGCCTTGCTGGAGGCCGCCGATGCCTATGGCTTCCGGCAGATGGTCGCTGTCATCGGTGGCGGTGAACCGGCCTCCGTCGCACTGCACGGCTCTTGCGGCTTTGAGCAGGTCGGCTGCCTGACCGGCATGGGCTGGAAGGCCGGTCGCTGGCTCGACACAGTTTACATGCAGATCGCCTTGGGTGGCGGCACCGCGACCGCGCCTATCGCTTCCGGGAAGGACTGACGATCATGTCGCTGTTCGAACGCTATCTCTCGCTGTGGGTGGCCATGTGCATCGTAGTCGGGATCGGTCTCGGCCATTTGCTTCCCGGCGCCTTCGAGGCGATCGCAGCGCTGGAGATCGCCAACGTCAACCTCGTGGTGGCGGGCCTGATCTGGCTCATGATCATCCCGATGCTGCTACGGGTCGATTTCGGCGCCCTCCATAGCCTTCGGCAGCACTGGCGTGGTATCGGCATTACCCTCGTAGTGAACTGGGCGATCAAGCCATTCTCCATGGCATTGCTCGGCACCTTCTTCCTCGGCCACCTGTTCGCGCCGATGCTGCCTGAAGGCGTATCGTCGTCCTACATTGCCGGGCTGATCCTGCTGGCTGCTGCGCCTTGCACGGCGATGGTCTTCGTCTGGTCCAACCTCGTCGATGGTGAGCCGAACTACACCTTGAGCCAGGTGGCACTGAACGACCTGATCATGGTCCTTGCCTTCGCGCCGCTCGTAGGATTGCTGCTGGGCGTGGCATCGATTACCGTGCCGTGGAGCACGTTGGCGCTGTCGGTGGGACTCTACATCGTCGTCCCGGTGGTCATCTCGCAACTGCTCCGCCGAGTCCTACTTCGCGGGGGCGAGAAGCGGCTCCAGCATTTCCTGTCCGCCATTGGCCCGATCAGCCTTGCCAGCCTGCTGCTGACACTGGTGCTGCTGTTCGGCTTTCAGGGCGAGCAGATCATCCGGCAACCGCTGGTAATCGCGCTGATTGCCGTGCCGATCCTGTTTCAGGTCTATCTTAATGCCGGCATCGCCTATTGGCTCAGCCGCCGTTTTGGCGTGGCATGGTGCGTCGCTGGCCCTTCGGCGCTGATCGGTGCCTCCAATTTCTTTGAACTGGCTGTGGCCGCCGCCATCAGCCTTTTTGGCCTCAGTTCCGGCGCCGCGCTGGCAACGGTCGTGGGCGTGCTGGTCGAAGTGCCGGTGATGCTATCGATCGTCGCCTTGGTGAAGCGGACCCGTCCCTGGTACGAGAAAGGTATTTCCGCATGAGACTGCGCGAACTCGCCGCCCCCGATCACCTTCCTGCGCTAGACAAAGCTTTTGCGTTGGCTCGTCCCGCCAGCGGCCTTGGCCCGGATCAACCGCCTCCGCGTATTCTGCTGCTCTACGGCTCTCTGCGGGAACGCTCGTTTTCGCGCCTCGCCGTGGAAGAGGCGGCGCGCCTGCTAAAGTTCTTCGGCGCCGAGACGCGGATCTTCGATCCTAGCGACCTGCCGCTGCCCGATCAGATAGCGGGAGATGATCACCCGGCGGTGCATGAACTGCGGGAGCACGCGCTATGGTCGGAGGGCATGGTCTGGTGCAGTCCTGAGCGGCACGGCCAGATCAGCGGCATCATGAAGACGCAGATCGATCATCTGCCACTTCAGATGCGCGGGATGCGGCCGACGCAGGGAAGAACGCTTGCGGTCATGCAGGTGTCCGGCGGTTCGCAATCGTTCAATGCCGTCAATTCGCTGCGCTTGCTGGGCCGCTGGATGCGGATGTTCACGATTCCTAATCAGTCGTCAGTGGCGATGGCCTACAAGGAGTTCGACGAAGACGGCCGGATGCGGGCATCGAGCTACTACGAGCGCATCGTCGATGTGATGGAGGAACTGGTCCGCTTCACCGTGCTGATGAGGCCGCACGGGGTGCAGCTCGTTGACCGATACTCCGAACGGAAGGAGGCTGGGCTCCCGGTTGATAACGCAGCGGACCACTCCGCAATTGCAATCATGCCTCAATCCTGATTTTCGCCCTGACCATCGAATGACTGGAAAGAGCGCGTAGCGGCCATCTCCGCTGTCGACCCTTTGCCGCCGTTCAGCAGCCGATTTTTCATTCCCAGGTGCGGCCGGTCCGCTTTGCCGATCGGAACGTTCGAGACTGGCCGATTGCAGAATGACGGCTTTCAGCCCGCCGGTGAGCGATAGCTGCCGGTCGGTATAGGAGAGATAATCCTATGCAGTGGTTTGCGGTTAGGCGAGTGCAAGCTCAGCCTAGATCGGGATGAATCAACCTGTCCATCGCCTTCGCAGCGCGTTAAGCATAAAGTTCAGACATCTCACTATATATTTCGCTGACTGCTACCGATTGCGCGGAACATGCGTTTGAATTGCTCGGGAAAGCGATGCACGAGAATGAGATAAGCGATCATGGGTCGTACTCCATCGGGCGCGCGAGGGGCCAGCCCAACGCAACGCAGGTGTTTCCAGCCTCTGGAAATTCGGTCGAAACTCTCGACCGGCGTTCGATTTTTTGGAGAAG
>JAJZQN010000054.1 GCA_021847605.1 Pseudomonadota bacterium
GATTGGCGATGGCCGCCTAAGCAAAAAGCCATGCCACCGTTGGGGCCTGCAGCTCCGGTCGCTTCGCTCCCTTCGCTGCAGGCCCCAACGGTGACGCTGTTACACCATGTGACGGGACACGGCCTGGCATGGCATAGAGCGTCGCTGGTGGGGCGGCATCTGGTGCAGCGGCGACCGCGCAAGGGGTCAGCGCCATCAGGATCAGAACGATCAGGGATTTCATCATATAGGATGGCGTAACGGCCCGTCACCGGGCCTGCAAGGACGCATGTGCTGCGAAGCGAAACGTTGATCTGATCGGAACAATAGGTCATACCAAATATCTTGATATATGGAATATTCGGGCTAAAAACCCCCGTATGCACGTGATTCTGTTTATATTGGTATGACCATTTATGCATGATATGCCTGTTTCTTCATTGGAAGACCGGTTGGAGGCGATGATCCTGACCGGACGGTTCGAACCGGGTGATCGGATACCGGCGGAGCGTGTGCTGGCTGTCGAACTGGGCGTGTCACGATCGCGCCTGCGCGAAGCCATCAAACAATTGTCATTGCTTGGCATGCTCGTCAGTCGTCAGGGTGGCGGAACCTATGTGACGTCCATGGACGAGGTGCAGCCCCTGCGTACCGCGTTGGCCCCCCTTGCACCGCTGACAGCGGGAAAGGCCGGATATTGGCGGGACATTATGGAGCTTCGCAAATCGCTGGATGCGGATGCCGCAGCCTTTGCCGCAGAGCGTGCCGATATGGCGGACAAGGCACGCATAAAGGCAGCCTGTGATGCCTGCTCCTCCGCCTTCCTGTCCGAGAGCGTGGATATGGACGCAGCCCCCACCCGCCTTCCGCTGGCGAAGCTCGACGCCCGGTTCCACATGAGCATTGCCCGAGCATCGCACAATGTCGTCCTGTATCAGATCATGACGGGATTGGAGGGGCTGTTGGAAAGCAGCATCTCCGACAGTCTCGACACACTCTATCGCCTGCCCGACGTCCCGCGCGAACTGGACTTGCAACATCGCCGCATATTCGATGCCATTCTGGCCGGGCGTGGGGACGAGGCACGGGCGGCCGCCATCAGCCACCTTGTCTTCGTTGAAGATCAACTGGCCGCCATCGAGGCAGCGTCCGCCCGGCAAAGACGATCCACGCAGGCTTTCGACCATCTCAAGACCATGCAGGAGGCCCGGCCATGATCATTTCATCCACCACCGACTATCGGGAAGCGGCCCGGCGACGGCTGCCTCCCTTTCTGTTCCACTATATCGATGGCGGCGCCTATGCCGAGCAGACGATGCGCCGGAACGAGGAGGATTTGCACGCGCTGGCGCTGAAACAACGGGTGTTGCAGGAGGTGGGCGAGATCGACCTGAGCAGCCACCTGTTCAACGAAGCGCTAGGCCTGCCGGTCGCTCTGGCTCCCGTTGGGCTGACCGGCATGTATGCGCGGCGCGGCGAAGTGCAGGCGGCACGCGCTGCGGCATCGCGTGGCATATCCTTTACCATGTCGTCCGTATCGGTCTGCCCGATCGAGGAAGTGCAGCCGAAAAGCGATCGGCCGATCTGGTTTCAGCTGTATGTGCTGAAGGATCGCGGGTTCATGAAGAATGTCCTTGAGCGGGCCTGGGCGGCCGGGGTCAGGACTTTGGTGTTCACCGTCGACATGCCCGTGCCGGGCGCCCGCTATCGGGACGCGCATTCGGGCATGTCCGGTCCCCACGCCGCCTATCGGCGCATATTGCAGGCGATGCTTCATCCCGGCTGGGCATGGGATGTCGGCGTTTGCGGGCGGCCCCATGACCTCGGCAATGTGTCGGCCTATCTGGGCAAGGCGATCACATTGGAAGATTATATTGGGTGGCTTGGCAACAATTTCGACCCGTCCATCGGCTGGCGCGATCTGCAATGGGTGCGGGATTACTGGAAGGGATCGATGGTGCTGAAGGGCATACTCGACCCGGACGATGCCCGCGAGGCGGCGCGCTTTGGTGCGGATGGGATCGTCGTGTCCAATCATGGCGGCCGACAACTGGATGGCGTTTTGTCGAGCGCACGGGCGCTGCCGACGATTGCCGACGCGGTGAAGGGCGACCTGAAACTGCTGGTCGATTCCGGTGTCCGGTCGGGGCTGGATGTCGTGCGGATGCTGGCGCTGGGCGCAGATGCGGTGATGCTGGGCAGAGCCTATATCTATGCTCTGGCAGCGGCGGGCGAAGGCGGCGTCGCCAGGCTGATCGACCTGATCGCCAGTGAAATGCGGGTCGCCATGACATTGACGGGCGCGAGATCGATTGCGGAAATTTCGCGCGACAGCTTAGTCAATGCGGGCCTCACGCCTTAAGAGTCTGTTTGGAAATGCGCCTCTGGCGCATCCGCACCGGCCCGCACCCCCGCCCGACCGCCCATCAGGGTACCATGTCTGGGCGGTCGGGCGGGGGTGCTGGCCGGTGCGGCATCGAAAATGCGTTCTTTCGCGCATTTTCCAAACAGACTCTAACGACTGGAGCAGCGTGCAGGTGGTCATAATGGTGCCACCTGCACCGCCCTCTCTATAAATTGACGTAAGCGAAGCTGTCGAAATCGGCGATCATGGCGGTGCCGGCCATATCCTGCGCCGCGACACCGACGAAGGCGCCCGTGAAATTGGGCAGGCCCGGTGCGCTGGCTTCATCCGAGAGGATCGAGGCGTCGTAAATGCCGGGCAGCCAGGTCCATTCGGGTGCGCCCGCAACCTTGTAGCCGAAGCGCAACTGATGATGGTCGACCTCTGCCATCAGCGACAAGGGACCGGCCGGGACGGAGACGGGCGCGCTGAAGGCGTCCCCTTGTGGCGAGTCCGGCAGCACCGACATGACGCGCAGATGGCGGCCCATACCCTCATCATGGGTCAGATAGAGATAATGATATTTGCCGCTGTTATAATAGCAGGTGATGCCGGCCATCTGCTGAAAATGCTGCGGGTCACAATCCATGTCGCAGGTTGCGCGATAGTGCCAGCTCGTCTGGCGGCGGGCCACCAATGCCTGTTCATGGGCGCTGCCGATGGTTTCGCGGCCATAGAGGCGCAGATGGCCGGGACGTGCGGTCAGGCTGAACAGCCGGTCGGCGCGGGGGGTGCGGAGCCATTGAAAGGGGGCGGGCAGCTCCGCGCCATCGAAATGCTCGACTTCCGGTTCGGCAGGCCATGGTGAGGGTGGGGGCGAGGACGACAGGGCCGGTGCCATTGGCGAGGCATCAGGCGTGGCATCCCCCGTCAGCGTGCGCAGCCAGCCATCTTCACCCCATGCCATCGGCTGGATCGCGGTTTCACGGCCCATGACGCAGCGCCCACGCCCCGGCAGCGGACGGCCGCACAGATAGACCATCCATGTTTCTCCATTGGGCAGGTCGACCAGATCGGCATGGCCGGTGCGCTGAAGCGATGACAAAGGCTTGTCTTTCGCGGTCAGGACCGGGCCGTCGGGATGGACTTCATAGGGTCCGTCAATGCTGCGCGAACGAGCCATGGTGACGGCGTGGTTCCACATCGTGCCTCCTTCCGCCACCAGCAGATGATACCAGCCGTCGCGCTTGTAGATATGCGGCCCCTCGGTGAAGCCGAGCGAGGTGCCTTCGAAGATCATGCGCCGGTCGCCCAGCATCGCGCCGGTCCTGATGTCCATTTCCTGCTTCACGATGCCGGCAAAACGATTACGGCCGGGACGGTGATCCCACAGCATGTTGAGCAGATAGCTGCGCCCGTCATCATCGTGGAACAGCGCCGGGTCGAAGCCGCTGCTGTTGAGGTGAACGGGATCGCTCCATTCGCCGTCGATGCTGTCGCAATGGACCCAATAATTATGGAAGTCGCGCAGCGATGCGCCCGATGCGCCGCCCACGGTGGTGCGGCCATAGCGTTTCACATCGGTATAAATGAGGTGGAACCGGCCATCGGCATAGCTGAGGTCCGGCGCCCAGACGCCACATCCATCGGGCGCGCCCCGCATGTCGAGTTGGGCAGCGCGAACCAGTGGCCGGGCGACGAGGCGCCAGTTCACCAGATCGCGCGAATGATGGATCTGAACACCGGGATACCATTCGAAGGTGGAGGTCGCGATATAATAGTCATCGCCCACCCGCACGATCGACGGATCGGGATTGAAGCCGGGCAATATGGGGTTCTGAATCCGGGTCATGCGGGTTTCCGTACAAGAGTCCACAACAGCACCGCCCCGAGCAGATCGAGGCAGCCGAGAATGACGAAGAAGGGCGAATAGCCCACGCTTTCCACAAATTGGCCGATGGCGAGCGAGAAGATCAGCACGCCGCTATTGCCGGCAAGGCCGCCAAGGCCCGCGACCGTGCCGACCTCATTCTTCCGAAACAGATCGGACGCCATGGTGATAACGGTAACAGAAAGCGTCTGATGCGCGAAACCGCCGAGGCTAAGCAGCGCAAGCGCCAGATAGGGATTATCGACCCAGCCGACCGCCGCCATGCCGGTCATCATTACAGCACCAAGGGTGAAGGCGCAGCGGCGCGCATTGATGAGTTCGATGCCGCGTCGTTGCAGCATGGCGACCACCGCAGGGCCGAACAGGCAGCCAAGATCGGCGGCGAGGAAGGGCAGCCATGCGAACAGCGCCATCTGTTTCAGGTCGAAATGCCGCACCGTCATCAGATAGAGCGGCATCCAGAAGGATAATGTCCCCCAGACCGGATCGGCAAGCAGGCGTGGCAGGGCGATGCCCCACAGGTTGCGCTGACGCAGGAGGGAGAAGATAGAGGGTTTGCCGGACGAGGCGGCGAGAGAAGCCTCCTGCCCATCCTCAATCTCCGCCCGTTCCGTATCGGTGATCGCACGATGCTGGGATGGTGGAGCGTACCAGAACAGCCAGAGCAAGACCCAGAGCAGGCTGATGCCGCCGGCCACCCAGAAGGCGGCCCGCCAGCTATGCGAGAGGATCGCCCAGGCGACGAGCGGCGGCGCCAGCACCGCGCCAAAGGATGCGCCGATATTGTAGAGGCCGCCGGCCAGCCCCCGTTCGCGCGCAGGGAACCATTCGGCCACCACCTTCATGCTGCCGGGATGGCCGGCGCCCTCCGCAAAGCCCAGCGCGCCGCGCAAGGCCGCAAAGCCGAGCCAGCCCGACGCGAAACCATGGCATAAGGTGATGATCGACCAAAGGCCGGCGAACAGGGCGAAGCCGATTTTCAGACCGATGGAATCGAGCAGCCAGCCGATCAGCGGCTGACACATGATGCCGACCTGAAATGCGCCGGTGATCCAGCCATATTGTTCGGTCGATATATGCTGTTCCGCCATGATCGTGGGCGCGGCGATGCCCAATATGCTGCGGGACAGATAGTTGAGGATCATCACGCCCATGACCAGGCCGATGATCGTCCAGCGAATACGCATCGCGCGCGGCATGCACTCTCTCTCCCATCCACGGCCTTGCCTCGGCAGGCCTTGTTGGACGAGTCTTAGAGCAGATATTTCAATAATGGTAGCGCTATCGCTCAATCATTTGTCGCCGCATCTCCGGCGTAGCGGCGGTTATGCCTGTTGCTTGAGCGTATGCTCCGCCAGTAGTCCAAAGACGATGCCGATGGTGGCCCACAGGACGAACTGGCTGGCGATCGAGGCGATGCGGAAATTCCAGAGCAGGACCGCCGGGAAATCTTCGGGCACTTCATTGATGGCGGGCAACAGAAACTGGCCGATGCCGACCAGCAGGGCATAGCTGCCCGCCGCCAGCAGCGTGGCGTCGATCCCCCGCCGCGAACGCAGCAGGGCGGTGCGGATATTGGCAGCGATCAGCGCCGATGCGATCGACAGGCCGATCATCATGAAATAGGCGCCGGTGCGGATGCCGACCGTTTCATGCCGCCCGACCGCAGGCGGGGTCTGCGGATATTTGAGGCCCGGCACGATGACGATGAGCAGGAAGGCCATCGAGGCCAGCAGTAGCGCGAAGCTGCGTGGCCCCATACGGCCGAAACGTCCATAACCATAAGCGAATATCAGGGCGAACATGCCGCCGACCGCCGCGCCATAAAGCGCCAGCGCGGTGAACAGGCCAGCACCCTTTTGCGTGTCGCGGCTGACCAGTTCCTCCTCCACAGGGGCGGGCGCATCATGATGCGCGCCCATGGCATGGACGGCATGGCTTTCCTCATAGCCGATGGCCAGATCGATCTGCGGCTCCGCAACGGTGCGCGCGACCATGGTGGCCAGCAGCGCCGCCAGGATGCCCGCCAGCATCCCGCGCCATAACAGGGTTTTCGCCATGTCCGGGGATCAGTGGCAGGGGAAGCCGAGCAGATGGCGGCCGTCATGCACATATTCATGCACATACATGCCGTCGAACAGGGCATAAGCGCCCTGTTCGGTGCTGACGAAATAGAGGAAGATCATGGCGATCAGGGTGCCGAACACGGCCCATGGCGCGATGTCCGCCACGGGGATGCCGGTTCCGCCGCGGACCGGAATGAAGCTGTCGTCAAAAAGGGCAGTCGTGCTGGCCATGGCCGTTACTCCGTCAGGGGATTGCGCGTCCCCGGGAATGATCTTCAGATACAGGCATGAAGGTCTGGCTCTCGACGTCGCAGGACGGCATCGATAACAGTGGCGCGACCGCGCCGGAATTGCACCGGCTTCTTCATGCTGAACGCCCGTCCTTTGTAGGATGGCGTGAGACGACCCGTCAATCTTTCATCGGAGGTTCCTCTGTCGACTTCGCTCCTGCTGATTTGCGCGGCTGCGACCCGGTCGAGCCGGGTCGGCGGCTTTCCGCGCGTCGACGAGCCGCTGGACGATGCGGGGCGAAGCGATGCGGCGGCGCTGATACTGCCCGACCGCTTCAGGGCAAGGGTGGTGGCAAGTCCAGCGCGGTCGGCCATGGAAACTGCCGATGCGATGGGCGTGGAAGCTGTGCCGGAGCAGGCCTTGCGCGACATGGACCATGGCCGATGGGCCGGGCAGAGGTTCACGGATGTAGAGGCATATGACGGCCAAGCCCTGATCGGATGGCTGAGCGATCCGACAAAGGGATGCCCGGATGGCGAAAGCATGGAGCAGGCAAGGCAGCGCGTCGCCCCGTGGGTCGATGGCCTGCCCGTCAGCGATGGGGCGATTTGCGCCATATCCCATGCCATGACCATCCGCGTGGCGCTGGCGCATATGATCGACATGCCGTTGCACACAACGCTGGCGATCGACATTGCGCCGCTGTCCCGGCTTCACCTGTCCTTCCATGGCCGATGGCGGTTGCAGGCGCTGGAGCGGGCGTAAAAAGGCTTGCGAGCGGTGGCGGCGCTGATTATCCGAAGCCTTGTTCAACGGTCATGCGACCTGCGGACATATATGATCGCGCCGGTTCCCCGGAAACGGGGATTAAAAGGGAACGCGGTGAGGGGTGTGCAAGCGCGCCCCAAGTCCGAGGCTGTCCCTGCAACTGTAAGTGGCGAGCGCGATACACAGGAGCGGCAGGGCAGAATACCCATGTCGCAGCCACTGGGTCGGACGCTGAAACATGCGAGGCCTGGGAAGGCCGTGTATCACGCGATGACCCATGAGCCAGGAGACCTGCCGGCGTCTGGTCGCTCTTGCTTTGGTCCAGGGGATGGTCGGGGCACGGTGATTTCCGTCTGAGCGACGAACCATGCGGCGGGGCCGCACGGTCTGCGCCGACGGACTATGCGCCTGTTCGTCTGTTGCGGATCGACCGATCCTTCCCCCCTCCCCGGCCAATGCCGGTGAGGGAGCAGGATCGGTACGCCCTGCCCTTTTCCGTCGCCCGGCGCGAAAGGGTCATCATGACCAAGCCATTATCGTTCGTCATAGCGCAGCCTGTCGCATCGTCTGCGCTCGCCCGGCCGCTCCCGATGATCGCACAAGGAATCGCACAAGGAGAAGAAGCGTGAGCAAGGTCCCCACCACCGTCATCACCGGATTTCTGGGCGCGGGCAAGACCACGCTGATCCGCCACCTTCTGGAAAATGCGAAGGGCCGCCGATTGGCCCTGATCGTCAATGAATTTGGCGATGTGGGCGTGGATGGCGAATTGCTGCGCGGTTGCAATGACGCCGCCTGCCCGGAGGAGGATATTGTCGAACTGGCCAATGGCTGCATCTGCTGCACCGTGGCCGACGATTTCCAGCCGACCATGCAGAAGCTGCTCGACCGGCCCAATCCGCCCGAACATATCATCATCGAGACGTCGGGCCTCGCCCTGCCCGAGCCGCTGGTGAAGGCGTTCCAATGGCCCGACATTCGCACGCGCGCGACCGTGGACGGGGTGGTCGCGCTGATCGACGCGGATGCGGTGGCGGCAGGGCGTTTCGCCACGGACGAAGCCGCGCTGGCACTGGCGCGGGCAGCTGACCCGTCGCTCGACCATGACAGCCCGCTGGAGGAATTATATGAGGACCAGCTTGCCTGCGCCGATCTGGTGATCCTGAACAAGGCCGATCTGGTCGACGATGCGATGCTGGCCAAGATCGAGGGCGATATTGCCGGAGATACGCGCAGCGGCGTCAAGATTGTCCGCGCCGATCATGGCGCGGTGGATGCCGGCGTGCTGCTGGGATTGTTCGCGGGGGCAGAGGATGATCTGGATGCCCGCCCCTCCCATCATGATGCCGAGCCGGATCATGACCATGATGATTTCGACAGCTTCGTCGTGAAGGGCAGCGCCATTGCCGCGATCGAGCCACTGATCGCCGCCATGACGCCGTTGATCGCCGACCATGACATATTGCGGATCAAGGGCATGATCGCGATTGAGGGACGCCCGGCCCGCATGGTCATTCAGGCGGTCGGTCCGCGCATTCAGCATTATTTCGATCGTGCCTGGAAGCCGGAAGAGGCACGCCTCTCGCAACTGGTGGTGATCGGCCAGAAGGGGCTGGATCAGGCGGCTATCGAAGCCGCGTTGCGGGGCGTGCTGGCCTGATGCATCTGCTGGCCGCCACCCCGGGGACGATTTCGAACGGCGACGAGGCGATAGACCTCGACCAGTCGCCGGGAGAGATCGTGTTCCTGACGGTGGCGGACAGCGAACTGGCCTGTTTCGCCAAGGCCGCCGCGACGCTGGGCGATGACGCCCCGTCGATCCGGCTTGCCAACCTGCTGCAACTCAAACATCCCTATTCGGTCGACCTTTATGTCGAGAAGGTCGTGTCCCATGCGCGTTTCATATGCGTCGTGCTGTTGGGCGGGAAAGCCTATTGGCCCTATGGCGTGGATGAAATCGCGCGGGTCGCACGGGAAAAAGGCATCGCCTTTGCCGCGATAGCCGACGGGCGGGAAGCGGACCCGGCGCTGGATGCGGCATCGACCGTTTCGCAAGAGGTGCGGGAGCGGCTGCGGGAGTATCTGAGGCAAGGGGGCGTCGCCAATGCGGCGAGTTTTCTGCGCCACGCGGCGCGCCTGATCGGTTGCGACATCGGCACGCCGGACGATCCGGTGCCGATTGCGGATGCGGGCCTGTATCTGGCCGGCATGGACCGTCCGACACTGGACGATGTGCGCGCGCACTGGATCGATGGACAGCCGGTTGCGCTGCTCTGCTTCTATCGCGCATTGATGATGGCGGGGACGCTGGATGCGGTCGATGCCCTTGTCACGGCGCTGCGGGGGCGCGGGCTGAACGTCGTGGCGGTGCATGTCCGTGCGCTGCGGGAGCCATTTGCCATCGACTGGCTGCGCGGCGTGATCGGCGCGATCCGGCCCGACATCATCCTGAACGCGACATCCTTCGCCGCCTCATCGCCCGGCGATCCGCGCACCGCCTCTATTCTGGAAGAGGCGGACTGCCCGATCCTTCAGACCATATTCGCAGGGGTCGAACAATCAGATTGGGCAGGCAGCGCACGCGGCCTTGGCCCCCGCGATCTGGCGATGAACGTCGCCCTGCCCGAAGTCGACGGACGCCTGTTCACCCGCGCCGTCGCGTTCAAGGCGGCCGAGCGGTTCGATGCGCGGACCCAGTGCGGCATCGTCGTGCCGCGCGTTGCGCCGGACCGTGTGGCCTTCGTCGCCGATCTGGCAGCGAACTGGGCGCGATTGCGGCGAACGCCTGCGCCCGAACGGCGCGTCGCCCTTATCCTGGCCAATTATCCCAATCGCGACGGCCGGATCGGCAATGGCGTCGGCCTGGACACCCCGGCCAGCGCGGCCGCCATTCTGAACGCCCTGCGCGAAGCGGGCTATGATGTCGGGCATGCGCCGGAGGATGGCGCCGCGCTGATGGCGCTGATGGTCGGCGGCGTGACCAACGATCTGTCCTCTGTGGATCGGGCGCGGAGCATCGACATGCCCCTTGCCGAGTATCGAACAGCGTTCGATGCCCTGCCCCCGGCTGTCCGCGAAGCCGTGGTGGCGGAATGGGGGGAACCGGAAGACGACCCTTTCTTTCGCGACGCCGCCTTTCACCTGCCCGCCCATCGCTTTGGCCGGATCGTCGTCGCCGTGCAGCCGGCGCGGGGATATAATATCGATCCCAAGGCGAGCTATCACGACCCGGCGCTGGTGCCGCCCCATGCCTATCTCGCCTTCCATTTGTGGCTGCGCCATGATTTCGGCGCGCAGGCCATGGTCCATGTCGGCAAGCATGGCAATCTGGAGTGGTTGCCGGGCAAGGCGCTGGCGCTGTCCGAAACCTGTTTCCCGGAAATCTGCGCGGGGCCGGTGCCGCAGCTTTATCCCTTCATCGTCAATGATCCGGGCGAAGGGACGCAGGCCAAGCGCCGCATCGGCGCGGCGATCATCGACCATCTGACCCCGCCGCTGACGCGGGCGGAAAGTTACGGGCCGCTCAAAGCGCTCGAAGCGCTGATCGACGAATATTATCTGGCGGCCGGTATGGACCCGCGCCGTATCAATCATCTGAAGGGCGAGATACTGGACCTTGCGCGATCGCAGGGGCTGGATGCGGACGCGGGCGCCGTGGGGGATGGCGACGATGCGCTGGCCACGCTCGACAATTATCTGTGCGAGCTGAAGGAAATGCAGATCCGCGACGGACTGCATATCTTTACCAGATCGCCCGACGGGCGGCTGCGCACCGACCTGCTGATCGCGCTTTCCCGCACGCCGCGCGGTTATGACCATGGCGGACAGGCATCGCTGTTGCGCGCCATGGCGGACGATCTGGCGCTGGACTTCGATCCGCTCGATTGCATGATGGGAGCGCCATGGACAGGACCAAGGCCCGCCCTGCTGGACGACATGAGCGCGGAGCCATGGCACAGTATCGGGGATACGGTAGAACGGCTGGAACTGCTGGCCATCGCGCTGGTCGATGAGACAACGGCGCCCCCCGGCCCGGCGTCGGCCATGGTACTGCAATCGGTGCTTGGCGATCTGGCGCGGCGGGTCGATGCCTGTGGCCCGGCGGAGAAGGCCGCCCTGCTGGCGGGGCTGGACGGTCGTTTCCTGCTGCCCGGGCCATCCGGCGCGCCGACGCGCGGCAGGCCAGACGTCCTGCCCACCGGACGCAATTTCTATTCGGTGGATACGCGGTCGGTGCCGACCGCGACGGCATGGGAATTGGGGCAGCGCTCTGCCCAGTTGCTGATCGACGACTATCTGCAACGTGAGGGCGATTATCCCAAGGCGATGGCGCTTTCCGCCTGGGGGACCGCCAATATGCGGACGGGCGGGGACGACATCGCGCAGGCGCTGGCCCTGATGGGGGTGCGGCCGCGATGGGACTGGACATCGGGCCGGGTGATCGGCTTCAAAGTCATGAAGATCGCCGAAATCAATCGCCCGCGCGTGGACGTGACGTTTCGCGTATCGGGCTTTTTCCGGGACGCCTTCCCCGAACAGATCGACCTGCTCGATTCCGCAGCGCGGGCGGTGATGGCGCTGGACGAGCCGGACGAGGATAATCCGGCGGCGGCGCGTCATCGTGCCGAGACGGCAGCCATGATCGATCAGGGGGCGGATGCCCGCAGCGCGGCGCTGAAGGCAGGCTATCGTGTGTTCGGATCGAAGCCCGGCGCCTATGGCGCGGGGTTGCAGGCGATGATCGATGAAAAGCTGTGGCATGAGCGTAGCGACCTGGCCAACATCTATCTTGACTGGGGCAGCTATGCCTATGGCGCGGGAGTGGAGGGGGACGCGGAAAGAGCGCTGTTTTCCACGCGCCTGAGCCAGGCCGACGCCGTGGTTCAGAATCAGGATAATCGCGAGCATGACCTGCTCGACAGTGATGATTATTATCAGTTCGAGGGCGGCATCGCCTCTGCCGTCGAACATCTGTCGGGCAAACGGCCGCGCGCCTATCATAATGATCATAGCCGCCCCGAACGGCCGGTTATCCGCACGCTGGAAGACGAGATTGGCCGCGTGGTGCGCGCCCGCGTCACCAACCCCAAATGGATCGCCGGCGTCATGCGCCATGGATATAAGGGCGCGTTCGAAATCGCCGCTTCGGTCGATTATCTCTTTGCCTTTGCCGCCACCACCCATGCGGTGCGGGACCATCATTTCGATGCCGTCCATGCCGCCTTCATTGAGGATGAGGCTGTGCGCGCCTTCATGGAACAGGCCAATCCGGCGGCGTTGCGCGAAACGGCGGCGCGCCTGACCGAAGCATTGGAGCGCGGCATGTGGAAACCCAAATCGAACAGCGCGGGCATGTTGCTCGCCCAGCTTGCAGGAGCCTGACATGGTGGAACGAACCGAAGAACAGCATGCGGAGAAGATGAAGAAGAAGCAGGCCGCGCATGACCGGATCGTCGCGGGCAAGACGGTCGAGAAAGGGCTGCTGATCGTTCACACCGGCAAGGGCAAAGGCAAGACGACGGCCGCGCTGGGCATGGTGTTACGGGCCATCGGCCATGGCAAGAAGGTCGGCGTCGTCCAGTTCGTGAAGGGGGCGATGGAAACCGGCGAGAAAGCGGTGTTCGACCGTTTCCCCGATCAGGTCGAATTTCTGGCCATGGGGGATGGCTTTACCTGGGACACGCAAAACCGGGCGCAGGATATCGCGTCAGCCCGCAAGGCATGGGAGGAAGTGCAGCGCATGATCGCGGACCCATCCTATGCGATGGTGCTGGCCGACGAACTCAACATCGTGCTGCGCTATGACTATCTGCCGCTGGACGAGGTGGTGAGCGTGTTGAAGGCGAAGCCGGAAATGACCCATGTGATCGTCACGGGCCGCAATGCACCCGAAGCGCTGATCGAGGCGGCCGACCTTGTGACCGAGATGACATTGGTAAAGCATCCGTTCCGCGAACAGGGTGTGAAGGCGCAGCCGGGTATCGAATTTTAGGCCGGATCGGAGGGCGATGGTTGTTGGACGTTGTTCGCTTAGCTTCGCATATTTCCCGGATATTTTGTAATTTCATGGCTTTCCGTTGAAATTATCGCATAGAATTTCCTTGCTTGGTTAAGGGCAGATATGATGATGGATCACAAATATAGGGTGTAGGACAGGCCCGTCCGGGCTTGCCCTGGCAACTTTCCGGATGGCCAGCAGGACATCTGGAAATTAATGCCCTGAAACGGCTGACTTTTGACCTTTCATCCCTATGATGGCGGCAACGATGAGAGGCTGAAATGAAACAGATACAATCCTTCCTGTCCGCCGCTGCCCTGATGATCGCGACCGTCAGCGTTGCGCAGGCGCAAACGTCACCGGCCGATCTTTACGGCCCGCTGTTCGAACGGGTGCAGATGGAAAAGCTGTTCCCGGACGGCAAGACTTTCGTGGATGCCATCCCCCGGACTGCCCCGGACGCCATCATGGCCGCCTATCGCCAGCAGCAGCCGGCCGACAAGGATGCGTTACGCGCCTTTGTCCTGGCCCATTTTTCGGTGCCGGGCGTCAATGATCATGGCGCGGCGGATCTGCGCGCGCATGTCCGTAACCTGTGGCCGACCCTCGTCCGGCAGCCGGTGGTGCCGCAAGCGGGCAGTTCCGCCCTGCCCGTCCCCGCGCCCTTCGTCGTGCCGGGCGGCCGGTTCCGCGAGATTTATTATTGGGACAGCTATTTCACCATGCTGGGGCTGGCGGTCGACGGGCAGCAGCCGCTGATCGAAACCATGCTGCTGGATTTCACCTCCACCATCGAGCAGCAGGGCCATATCCCCAACGGCATGCGGACCTATTATATCAGCCGTTCGCAGCCGCCATTCTATGCGCTGATGCTGGACCTGTCGAAGGATGACAGCCCGGCGCTGGCCGCGCGACGACTGGCCGCGCTGCGCAAGGAGCATGATTTCTGGATGAAGGGGGCATCCTGTATCGATAAGAGCGGCGCCTGTGCGCGCGTCGTGAAGATGCCCGACGGCAGCCTGCTCAATCGCTATTGGGACGATCGTGACACGCCCCGCGATGAAAGCTGGGCCGAAGATGTGGCGACGGCGGCGGAGACGAATGCGCCCAAGGCCGTCACCTATCGCCATCTGCGCGCCGGGGCGGAAAGCGGATGGGATTTCAGTTCGCGCTGGTTCGGCGATCCGCAGAAGATTTCCACCATCCACACGACCGACATCGTGCCTGTCGACCTCAACAGCCTGATGCTGGCGATGGAGCAGCGGATCGAAGTGCGGTGCCGGGCGGCGGGCGACACCGCCTGCGCGCAGGATTATGCCGCACAGGCCAAGCGTCGCAAGGCAGCGATCGACCGCTATCTGTGGATCGGCGGCGAGGGACGCTATGCCGACTGGGATCGCAGCGCCCGGAAGCCGACCAATATCGTGTCGGCCGCAACGCTCTATCCGCTGTTCGTGGGGGCAGCATCCCCCGCGCAGGCCAGGAGCGTGGCGGCCACGGTACGCACCACGCTGCTGGCAAGCGGCGGATTGCGCACCACGCCGATCCGCACCGGACAGCAATGGGACAGCCCCAATGGCTGGGCACCGTTGCAATGGGTCGCGATCGATGGGCTGGCCCGCAATGGCGAGGCGGCGCTGGCCCGCGACATCGCCGGTCGATGGATGGGCACGGTGGCAAGCGCCTATGGCGAGACCGGCAAGATGCTGGAAAAATATGATGTCGAAGAACGGCGGCCGGGCGGTGGCGGCGAATATCCGCTACAGGACGGCTTTGGCTGGACCAATGGCGTCGCCAGCGCATTGCTGGAGCGATACCCGGACATTGAAAAGGAATTGCAGGCCGGCGCGGACAAAGCGGCGGCGCATTGATCCGTCGCCATCAGCCTTGGCCATAGAAAAGGGGCGTGCCGACATATCGGCACGCCCCTTTTTCTTTCACAGGATCAGAAGCTGTAGGAAGCGCTGAACCGGAAGGAACGGCCCAGGATCGGACGCGCCAGGATCGGCCCGCTGCCCTGCGACCCGATGATGCGGGGATTACCCTCCGTCAGGCCCAGTTCGTTGGTGAGGTTATTGCCGGTGACGGCCAGCTTCAGCCGTTCATTGACACCCACCGACACGCCAGCGTCCAACTGATAATAGTTGGGCAGCAACTGGTTATTTTCCGGGTCGGAGAAACGATCGCCGGTATATTGCAGCGTGGCGAAGATCGACGGGGTGAGGTTGCCGATCGTCAGATCATAGCTGGGCGTGACGCGCCACATCCATTTGGGCTGACGCTGCACGCGGTTGCCGGTATTGTCGATGGTGCCGTTGCCGCTGAAGAAACCGCGGTAGGTGCCATCGAGATAGGTGCCGGTGGCCGCAATGCTGAACCCGGCGAAGGGCCGCACGATGCCTTCCAGTTCGACGCCGGTCGCCTTGGCCCCGCCGATCGATTCATTGGGTACGCCATTGATGATCTGCGTCGTGGCCAGACCGTCGAACTTGTTGTGGAACACGGTGGCATAGAGGTTGAGCATCGGGGTCGAGAGTTTCAGCCCGCCCTCATAAGTGTCGACCTTTGCAATGACGGTCAGCCCTTCGCGCAGATTGTCGAACTGCGGGAAGCTGTTGCCGCGGCTGTAGCGGGCGAAGACGCCGATCTGATTGGTGAAATCATAATTGGCGCCGACCGTCCACGACCAGCGGGAATCGCTATAATCGATCCGGTTGGCCGTGCCGAGCGCGACGGTGCTGTCATAGATGGTGTTGGGGTTGCCATCCTGATCGAAGGCAGCGCCCGAGGTCGCCACCGAACCGACCACTTCATGACGCTGCCAACGCACGCCACCGTCGAGGCGCAACTGATCCGTCAGTTGCAGTTCGTCCACCGCATAGAAGGCCAGATCGCGCCCTTCGTAACGGCCGTTGACGAGGAAGCTGGCCCCCTGCGTAAACCCATCGCGCGTGGCGAGGCGGCCATCGCCCAGAACCATGTCGACGCGGCGGGCATTGGGTTCCGCCGTCAGCAGCACGTCGTTGCCCAGCGCCCAATTGTCGCGCGTGGTGTAGTTGGCGAAATAGAAGCCGCCCGTCAGCTTGTTACCGCCGCCGGTGAATTCGAGCGACAGATCGTTGACGAAGGCATCGATGCGCTTACGCACATCCCAGATGCCAGCGCGCATCAGCAGCTGGTCGCCCGATACGGCGCCGCCGCCCGACGCATAGCTCAGGCTGCCCACGGTCGAACCCGTACCGCCCAGCGTCGTCGCCATGGCGCCAGCGGTCATCGGCGCGTCGGTCGGAACCAGACCGATGGTGTTGGCCGTGCCCCAGAGATAGCTGACCCGTTCGCGCACGCGAACATTGTCGACCACCTCATAATCGAAATTCATGCCGAGATTGCCGAGCTTTGCCCCGCGACCATCGGCCAGATCGATCGTGCGACCGGCATTGTTGGTGGTGATGCGCGTATCGCTGCCCGCGAGGGCGCCGGTGCCATGATCGAAATTGGCGAACTGGCTGAGCTTGCTGCCATTCTGGATGACCGGGATCGGCAGCAGCCACTGGCCATGATCGTTGAGATAGCGACCATAGAACAGCACGGAGCCGCGTCCGCCAAAGTCATGGCGGAGATTGGCGCTGATCTGACCACCCTTTTCGGCGCGGAACTGCGGATCGCGGATGCCGTTGCCCTGTGCGTAATAGCCGCCGACCATGAAGGTCGTATCCTGATCGATCGGGCCGGAAATCCAGGCGTCGCCGCGAATTTCGTCATAATCGGTGTAAGACACTTTGGCGAAGCCCTTGAGCGTGTCGCCACCTTCGCGCTGGGCGACGTTGACGGTCAGGCCCGGCTGTCCGTTCGAGAAGAGCGAGCCGGTGCCGCCCCGGATCGCTTCCACCCGCTCGACCGTTTCATCGAGACGGATGAGCTGCGAATTTTCGAGGAAGGACAGGGTCGAGGGCGGGAAGAAAGGCACGCCGCCAAGCTGGAAGGTCACGAACTGCGCATCGCCACCCGAGGGATAGCCACGCACGAAGATGTTGGCGCCATTCTGGCCACCCGAACTTTCGGCGCTGACGCCCGGAATGGTGCGCAGCAGATCGGCGGTGCTGTTGGGCGCAGCCTTGGCAATGGCGTCGGCATTGAGCGAGGTCACGGCAAAGGACGCATCCTGACGGCGCATACCGCCACCGGCCGTACCGACGACGACGATGTCGGCCTGGCTCTGTTCATCGGCGGGCGTCGCCACATCCTGTTCGGCCGGGGCAGTCTGGGCTGCGGCCGGGATAGCGGTCAGGGACAGCGCAGCCACGGCCACACCTGCGTGAAGCAACGTTGTCATCGAAATTTTGGGACTATTCATTCCATTCCTCCTGATGCGTCCGGTTCTAAAAAGGCCGGATCGCCAACATAAAATGGGATCGATATTGCTGAACGCTATCGCACCCCTGAAGCCGATCCGGGAGAGCCGCAGAATCGACGATGCGGCTAGCTAGAGGATCGAACTGAAAGGCGAAAGCATAGGGCTGGATAAAGTTTCGGCGCTGTTCCGATTATCTCCAAACTGTTGTTTTTACGCACCAGTTAAATCGAACAACTATTGCCCGATCAAAATGGAGCGAGCTTATCTCTGGATGGTTAAACCAGCTGCGCTATTTGGCCCCGGTTTTCGCCGCCTGCCAAATATGAACCAACTGCCCGCCGCCAGAGCGAGCGCGACCATGCTGGAGTAAAATTCCGCCGCATGGGCCGGGCTGACGGCCATGACGATGAGGATGATCACCATGCCGGCCATCGTCGCATAGGTAAGGCCGGGGAACAGCCACATCCTGACCGTCAGACGCTCTGGCGCGCTCGCCTCCACCCGGCGTCGGACGACGATATGGGCCGCAGCGATCATCAGATAGACGAACAACATGATCGCGCCCGATGCATTGACCAGAAAACTGAATATCAACTGGGGAGAAATGACCGACGCGGCCAGAGAGATATAGCCAAATGCGCTGGCGATCAGGATCGCACGTACAGGCACCTTGCGCGCGTTGAGCTTGACCAGCGCTTGCGGCGCTTCGCCATGGGCGGCGAGCGAGAAGAGAACGCGCGACGTCACGTAAAGACCGGAATTGAGGCAGGAGAGAACGGCAATCAGTACGATCACGTTCATGATGGTCGCTGCGCCCGGAATAGCCATATAGGTCAATGCCGTGGTGAAGGGCGACACGCCCGTCACCACCTGCGTCCAGGGAACCACCATGATGGCAACACCGACGGAAAGGACGTAGAAAATCAGGATGCGGATGGCGACATTCGTCGTCAGGCGCGCAACCGTGCGTGCCGGATCGGGGCTTTCGGCGGCGGCAATGGTCGCAATCTCTGCGCCGACCAGCGCGAATATCACCGTTGTGACGCCTGAAAGGACAGCAGAGAAGCCCTTTGGCATGAAGCCGCCATATTCGACCAGATTGGAAAAGCTGGCCTGTTCCTGCGGGTTGATGCCAAAGGCGTAGCCCAGGCCAAGGCAGATGAAAGCGATGATCGCCGCAACCTTGAGCGAAGAAAACCAGAATTCAAACTCACCATAGGAGCGGGTGGACATGAGGTTCACTGCCGTCAGCGCCGCCAGCAAGAGTACACCGATCAGCCAGACCGGCATGACAGGTATCCAGCCATGGATGATGACCGCGCCGGCAATCGCTTCCACCGCGACGACCACGACCCAGAAATACCAATAGAGCCATCCGGTCATGAAGCCTGCCCAGTTGCCAAGTCCGGCGCGGGTAAAATCAGGGAAAGAACGCACGCCGGGCATCGCCACCGCCATTTCGCTGAGCATTCGCATCACCATCATGATCAGCATACCGGCAATGAAATAGCTGAGGATTGCGGCCGGACCGACAGCAGCGATCGACGCACTGGAGCCGACAAACAGGCCGGCACCGATGATGCCGCCAATGGTAATCATTTCGACATGGCGGGGCTTGAGCGATTTACCCAGTGCATGTTCGGGCGCGGGCTGTGACCCGTCACCCAAATCCGGGACCGCGCGCAACATTTTCTGTGCCATCAATAGTTCCTCGGACTCTACTCGAAACTGGGCCGGCTCATTGGCTGGCGACGGCACGACATTCAAACGGTCGCGCGTGCTGATCCAGCCTGCCGGAACCCTTCATTATTCATGACGAATGTGCGGCAATATCCCACCGCGAGGGCAGAAAAAGGGAAGGATAACCCTGCCCGCCTTGCAACAACTGGCTGATGCTCAGCGCCTCTGACATCGACAGCGCATCAATCACCGCCCCATGCTCCCTTTTCTCCATGATGCGAAAAGGTTGCATTGCCTTGCAGGAAATGGGGAGAGGCAAATTGCCACCGGGTTGGTGTCAGAAGAACACCATATCCATCATGGCCATGATGCAATTATCGACATGCGGTTCAGGCGCGGCATCGAAACCTGCTCTATGCCGTGCGCCACCGGCGGTAGCCCAGCACAGCCAGCAGGATCATTGCCGCATAGAGGCCCGCCGTCAGCCACAAATTCTTGAAAGCGAACATGCCGACATAGATGATATCGACTGCGATCCAGAGCAGCCAGCTTGCCGCATGACGGCGTGCGGTCCAATATTGGGCGACGAGGCTGAAGCTGCTGAGAGCCGCATCCATCCAGGGGAGCGCCGCGTCAGTGAAGCGATGCATGAACCAACCGATGGTGACGGCGCCTGCCGCACCAGCCGTGAGGCCCAAAACCGCGCGCATCGGTGCCAACGGCACGATGACGAGTTCGCCCGTATCCGTCCTGCCCCGCGCCCACAGGAACCAGCCATAGAGGATCGCACAAGCGAATATGCCCTGTAGCACCATGTCGGCATAGAGGCGCACGTCGAGGAATATTCTGAAGTAGAGCGCGCAGGCCAGCAGGTTGACCGGCCAGCATAGCATCCACCGCTTTGCCGTCAGCCATATGCCAAGAAAGCTGACGATCACGGCCATGATTTCCAGCATGGACATCAACCCCTGACCTCCTGCCCCAGCCGGCGCAGAAAATCCTGGCCCGGTGCGGACAGGAACCAGTCGGTATGACCGATCAGATAATCCTGCCAGGCAACCGCCGCCTGGCTAGGATCGCCTAATATTCCTGCAAAATAATCGATTTCCGACAAGGCAAATTCGATGTGGACCAGCGGAAGCAGACGAATGAGCATGTCCACCTGCCCCTGATCGAACGGCATGATATTGCGATAGCCGGTCAGGACCGCCATGGCCGCATCGACATCGCCCAGTGCATCGCCCTGCCCCAGTTCCAGCCAGCGGAAAGCGGTGCGCTCCAGCGCTATCGCAAGGTCATGAAGTGCGCAGGTCCGCGTGGCCAGCCCGAAATCGAAAATGGCGCTGACCGCACCATCCGCCGTCCAGAGCAAATTGGACGGATGCCAGTCGCCATGGGTCCAGAGTGGCGGCTGATCCAGCGGCATATCGGCCGATATTGCGCCAGACGCCGCGAACAATCGCGCCAGTTCGCGTTGCCATGGCTTATCCTTCAGCCAGTCGGCGAGCGCAGGGCGGGCAGCAATATAGGCGGCCGCAGCCGCCAGCGGATCGCGGGAAGACAGGATGGTAAAACTGGCGATCAGAGGATGATCGTCGCGTGCGGGCGCGGCAAACCCCTGCGCGGCCTGATGCAATCGCCCCAACGCCTCACCAGCCGCATAGGCATGGTCGCGCGTCAGGAACGGCGTCCATGACTGCCGATCCCGATAGAGGTCAAGCCCCGGCGGAACGCGATGCAGTTCGTAGGTCCATTCGCCCTGCGCGATGGCGCTTGCCCCATCCGACGACGTAGCGACGCCGGGCACCGACAGCCCGGCCGTCCGCAGATGGGCCATAAAGCCATGTTCCTGCGCCAATCCGGCGACCGTGCGGAGCCGATGGTGATGGCGCTTGAGGAAATGAACGCCATGGTCGGTTTCGACCAGTGTCGCTGCTGAAAAAGGACGGGGCGAATGCCAGCGCAGGCCGGTCAGTTTGCCCGCATCCGGGAACCGCGCCAGCACCGCATCCGCCTCAGCCAATGTGATGGCAGGCCATGCCGGCGCCTCCAGCGCCGTCCCCATGCCATGCACGAGATGGCCGCCGCTCATGGTCAGAAAGCCCGCGATAGCGTCGCCACGAAGGCGCGGCCGCTGCCGATATAATAGCCCGGCGCCGCACCCGCGATCACCGTGCCGTTGCGTCCGACGACATCGCCCGCATTGCTGCTGATCGCCGACACGCCGGACAGGACGCGCGGATTGGTGACGTTGATGGCGTTGAGGCGCAGGTCCATAGGCTTGGCATCGATCAACCCGGCCAGATGTATGCCGATCGACAAATCGAGCGTGGCATAGCCCTTGATACTCTCATCATTCATGAAGGTCGCATATTGGCGGCCGACATATTTGAGCGCGGTGCTGCCAAACAGCCGCCCGTCATCATAGGTGCTGCCAAGGCCGAACTGAAAAGGCGGACTGCTGACCGCCCGCTTGCCCTTCGTCGGCAACAGGTCGCCGCCTACCAGCAGATCGTCGTCCAGCCGCGTGTGCAGATATTCGGCCGAGGCATAGATGCTGAACCCCTTGGCCGGACGATAATCGATCTCGCCATCCAGCCCGTAGCTGGTCTGGCTACCGCCATTGGTCGTCGAATTGACCAGCGCGCCGCCGCTGTTGACGATAGTCGCCACCTGACGATTGCGGAAATGATAGTGGAAAGCCGTCAGGGAGAAGGACAGGTTCGGCCCGATATAGCGATAGCCCAGCTCCTGCGAGAGGCTATATTCATTCTTGAGCGCGTCCGTACCCTCGCTCACCAGCTCGCCGCCATAATAGCTGTTGTAGAGCGCAAATTCGTTGGGGGTGCGGAAATTGGTGGTGATGTTGGCAAAGAGTTGCTGCCGGTCGTCCAGTCGATAATGGACGGATGCGCGGGGCAAGGCGGCAAAGCTGTCCACATGCACCTTCGACTGTGGCCCCGGCAGATAATTGCGGCCGTTGCGCAGCAGGCTGACCCCTTTAAATCCTGCATCGATGGTAAGGCGCGGCGTCACGGCCACGCTGTCCGCCAGGAAAAAGCCCTTGGTCACGGTCACGGTGCGCTGATTTTCATAGGCAAGCAGGCGCCCGTCGGCGGTACGGATAGCCTTGTCCTGATAACCCCAGGCGTCGACCGGCCGCCCGTTCGCGTCGATCGAGGTATAGCTTTGCGTCACGCGGTCCGTGCCATAATCGAACCACAGGCCGGCGGTGATGGTATGAATGCCCGTCTGCAAGGTCAGTTTGCTGACGTCGCCGACACGCCGTTGCTTGCCGGTCCAGTTGCCCAACACCGTGGCGACCCCATCCACCGAACCGGGCAGGGAGATCGGCTGGGTCAGTTCCTCGGTGCCGAGATAATTGCCGGTGGCGGTCAGTTGCGTGCCATAGGGGGAGTTGCCATGGCCCATCTGAAGATAGGCGCTGCTGTCGAAAGTCAGGGCGTCGCTTAGCCGGATATGCACCGGGGCGGCGAAATAAAGGTTACGGAACGGCGCACGATAGAGGCGCCAATAGCTGGTGTCGCCATCGGTGTAGCGATGGGTGTAGTTGAACCCGCGCCCGCTGGCCTGCCAGTCCGCCATGGTCGGGCTGGGATAGGTGGATGTGATCGCGTCATTGTAGGAGATGGCGAGGCTGGCGCGATTGCCCTCCCCCCATTCGTGCAACAGCTTGGCGTCGATATGCTGACGTTTGTCATAGCCCGCTCCACGCCAGTTATCCGCGCGGTTGTTGGAGTAGGAGATGAAGGCTTTAAGGCCGCTATCGCCGATTTCCCCCGTATCGAACCGCAGGAATGCGCGCCGCTGGTCGTAGGAACCCACCGACAGATTGACCAGTCCTCCCATGTCCGCTTTCGGATCGTTCAGCGTCAGCGACAAGGTGCCGCCCGCCGCGGCGACGACCGGCGCGTCAATATCCGCAGAACCCTGCGCCAGCGCGATCTGCCGCACATTTTCAGCGTCGGCGAATTGGGAGGGATAGGCATAATAATAGCCGATGTCATTTTGCGGCGCGCCCTCCAGCAGCACGCCGATCTGATCCTGCCCCAGACCGCGCAGCGTCAGGCTGGACGTGGCGGACAGGCCATAGGGATCACTGGACGACACATTGGCGCCGGGCAACAGATTGACCAGCTGGAAAGCGTTGAGCGTAGGCGCCTGTTTGGAGATGAAGGCTTCGGCGATCGAACTGACGGCCTTGGGTGCAATCTGGTCTGGCAGCAATCCTTGCGGATCGGGATAGCCGGTGACTTCGATAGTCGCGCGATCGGTCTGGTCGTCCTCAGCCGCCATCGCGGCAGGAACGGCCAGCAGGATCGCCGTCGCCAGCGCGGTTTGTCCAACAAGAATAAGGTGCGTCTTCATCGTCTCTCGTCCACTCCACTGGAGGGACTGGCGAACGCGCCGCCTTGCCCTCCCTACGCCGGTAATCAGCCGGATCAGGTTCAGCGGGTCGTGGTCTGCTGACCACCTCTCAGCCGCGCATAAGCGGCGCCCCGGGGATAGAGCGGGCCTCTAGGCCATGATATGCGACGAAGATAGTCTTATTATCGGCCGGTCTTCAGAATTTACAGCGGACGAATAAGATCATGTTCGTCATCGGCTTTGCTGTCAGGGCTTGTCCCCCAAATGCCGATCGAAAAAGGCGGCGATCAAGCGATAGGCTTCCAGCGATTCCGGCATGTCGGGCCAGACGAAGAAAGCATGGCCCAGCCCATCGAAAATCTGCAATTCACTGTGGATGCCCAGCGCCGTCAGGCGACGATGCTGCCAGGTGAGGATGCTCGCCGCGAAATCACGGCTGCCCGCCAGTTGAAGCACGGGCGGGAATGCGGCCATCACATCGTCATGCGACAGCGGATAGGCAGCCGGATCAGTGACCGGCACACCGTCCATATAGGGATTGGCCAATGCCGTGGTGGGCGGCGCAAGCGGCATGGCTTTGCCATGGGTCAGCGGTTCAGAAAGATAGACGCTATCCCCCTGAAATGCAGCGCCCGTACCGCAGAATGTGCCAAGAGCGCCGGGACGCGGCATGCCCTTTTCATGCAGCCATGCCACGGTCTGCGCCGAAATGACGCCACCCGCAGAACAGCCATATATGCCGATATTTTCCGGGCGATATTGTTTGAGCAGCGCCGCATAGACGGCAGCGACATCCTGCGACGCCGCAGGGTAACGATGTTCGGGGGCCAACCGATAATCCACCGTCACGACCTTAATCCCCATGGTCGCGGCAATCGGGATCGCTTCGACAAGCGCGCCGCTGCCCGAACCCCATTGGAAAGCGCCACCATGAACATTGATGAGGACTCGCGCAGAGTTGCGCGCAGGAATCGCGCCCTTTGGCGTGACGGTATCTACCGATACGCCACCCATGGATTCCCGCAGCGTGTCGGTGCGGAAACGCGCATTCATCTCTTTCAGGCGGTCATCATTGTAACGCCCCCAAAAAGCGCGCGCCGCCCCAATATCACCGGCAAAGTCGGGCGGACTTATGACCTGCTCCCGCGCCATCATGGTGCGCGCTTCCGGGCTGAGCAGCGTGGAGGGGGGCAGTGCCATGGAAGGCACCTGCACCGTTTGCGCCATGCCGGCGGCGGATAGGACGATCAGCCCCAAAACACTATAAACTGGCTTCATGCGCGTAATAAGCACCAATTTGCCCGTCTGTCCAACTGACGTGGTACAACATATCAGTTTCCAATAAGCAGGGAGAGATATTCCGGCAGCCAGCGCCGCTTTCACCTCCTATTCAGACGAGGCGAGATAGGCAGCGGGCCGTACCAGACGATGGAGAGATTGGGATTTGTTGAGATTTGTGGGAGCATCGGCGTTTTTGATAGGCATGTCATCCGTCGGCTTTTCCTCCGCTGTGCAAGCCTCAACCTATTATATCAGTTCCGTTTCGGGTGACGATCGGTCCAGCGGAACATCTCCGGCCCAGCCATGGAAGTCGCTGGCCCGCATCCGCGATGTCGCATTCCAACCCGGCGACACGATATTCCTGACGGCCGGATCGGTATGGAAGGAGCCGCTGACCCTTACCCGATCCGGCAAGGCGAATGCGCCCATCGTGATTGCAGCGACCAGCGGAGGCCCGCGCCCGCGTATCGATGCTGGCGGCGTCGCCGCCCATGCGGTGGGCATAATGAACGCGGAATATGTGACCGTCAGCGGTCTGGAAATCACGAATGACGCGCCCACCCCGGCCCAGCGTTTCGGCGTACTGGTATCCGCCGAAAATCGCGGTGTGACCCGCGGCATTCGCATTACCGATATGTATATCCACGATATTCGCGGCACCAACGACCGCAAGGATAATGGCGGCATCGTGTTTCGAGCCGTCGGAGAGAAGCTGGCGACCCGATTTCACGACCTGCGCATCGAACGCAATATCATCTGGCGTGTCGATCGATCCGGCATTGCGGGCATCAGCGACCGGGTGAAGGCCAGCAACTGGTTCCCCAGCGACGACGTCATCATCCGCGATAATTATGTCGAGGATGTTCCCCGTCAGCGCCAATGGCACAGATTTGAGGTTGTGATTTGAGGAGGGTTGGGTCTTCGTCGCAGTGACGAAGGAACGAAGATGAAGACCCAACCCTCCTTGAAAAAATCGCTA
>JAJZQN010000013.1 GCA_021847605.1 Pseudomonadota bacterium
CGTCGGCTTCAGTCCGGCTACCTCTACACCTATGCGCTGGTGATGCTGATTGGCCTCGCCGCGGCTGCAACCTGGGCGATGACACGATAATGGACGGCTTCCCCATCCTTTCCCTGATGATGGCAGTACCGATGGCCGGGGCCATCGCCTGCCTCTTCGCAGGCGCCAGTGGCGCGCGCTGGATAGCCCTGATCGCCACTCTGGTCGATCTGGTGCTGGGCATCGCGCTCTGGATCAACTTCGACCAGGGCGGCCTGCAATGGCAGTTCCAGGAATATTATCCCATCTTCGGGCGCTTCGCCTGGGCGCTGGGCATTGACGGCATCGCCCTGATGCTGATTGCGCTCACTGTCTTCCTCATGCCGATCTGTATCGGCGCAAGCTGGGAAGCCATTCAGAAGCGCGTGCCGGAATATATGGCGGCGTTCCTGCTGATGGAGGTGCTGATGATCGGCGTCTTCGCGGCGCAGGATCTCTACCTCTTCTACATCATGTTCGAAGCTGGCCTGATCCCCATGTATCTGGTGATCGGCATTTGGGGCGGCGCTGACCGCATCTATGCTTCGTACAAATTCTTCCTCTACACGTTGCTCGGCTCGGTCCTGATGCTGATTGCGATGATGTGGATGGTGCATGAAGCGGGCACGACCGAAATTCCGGTCCTGATGACCTATAATTTCGATCCGCATGTTCAGACCTGGCTGTGGCTCGCCTTCTTCGCCAGCTTCGCGGTGAAGATGCCGATGTGGCCGGTCCACACCTGGCTGCCCGACGCGCACGTTCAGGCGCCGACCGCAGGGTCGGTCATTCTGGCGGGCGTGCTGCTGAAAATGGGTGGCTACGGCTTCATCCGCTTCTCGCTGCCGATGTTCCCCGAAGCCTCGGCGCAGCTGGCGCCGCTGGTCTGGGGTCTGTCGATGGTCGCGGTGGTGTATACTAGCCTCGTCGCCCTCGTTCAGTCGGACATGAAGAAGCTGATCGCTTACTCTTCGGTCGCGCACATGGCGATCGTGACCGTCGGCCTCTTCGCCTTCAATCAGGCGGGGATCGAGGGTTCGATGATGGTCATGCTGGGCCATGGTCTGGTGTCGGGCGCGCTCTTCCTGTGCGTCGGCGTCATCTATGACCGCCTGCACACCCGTGAGATCAACCGTTATGGCGGCCTCAGCATCAACATGCCCAAATATGCGGTCTTGTTCCTGCTGTTCACCATGGCGTCGGTCGGCCTGCCGGGCACGTCCAACTTCGTCGGCGAATTCCTGTCGCTGATGGGCATTTATCAGGCATCGAGCTGGGTTGCGCTGGTCGCCACCACCGGCATCATTCTGGGCGCGGCCTATATGCTCTATCTCTACCGTCGCATCTGCTACGGCGATCAGAGCAATGCCGACGCCGCCGCTATGCCGGATCTGACGGCACGCGAAATCGCGCTGCTCGCTCCGCTGGCCGCCGCGACGCTGTGGATGGGTGTCTATCCAGAGAGCTTCCTGGCGCCGATGCGTGCCGACGTTCGCGCGCTTGAAGCGCGCCTCGCCCCTGCGGCTCCCGCAGGAGATTCCAAGATGACGATGGGCGCGCCCAAGCCTGCGGGCGAGGGCCACCATGAAGAAGCACCGGCGCACGGGGAGGCGCACTGATGATCGACCACGCTTCCCTTCTGGCGGTATTGCCGGAACTCATTCTGACGGCGGGCGGGCTTGCGCTCATGCTCGTCGCCGCCTTCGCCGGTGAAGGTTCGGCCCGCGTCGTCAACTGGCTGTCGGTGCTGACGCTGGCGGTGGCAGGCATCGCTCTGTCCTGCTCGCTGGCCCATGGGCCGGTGGCGTTCGACGGCCTCGTCCGCGCCGACGCCTTCTCCGTCTTTGCCAAGACGCTGATCTATGGCGCTGCTGCGGCCGCGATCCTGCTCGCACCGCGCTTCTTCTCGGTCGACGGCGCGCCGCGTCCCGAATATCCGATCCTCATTCTGTTCGCTGCCATCGGCATGGGCATGATGGTGTCGGCGGGCGACATGTTGATGCTGTATGTCGGCCTCGAAATGAACAGCCTTGCCTCCTATGTTCTCGCCAGCTTCATGCGGCAGGACACACGCTCTTCGGAAGCAGGCCTCAAATATTTCGTGCTGGGTTCGCTGGCCAGCGGCATTCTGCTCTACGGCATCTCGCTGCTCTACGGCTTCACCGGCTCTACCGCGTTCGACGGCATCGCCGTGGCGATGGGCGACGGCGTGTCGAAGGGCGAACTGTTCGGTCTGGTCTTCGTCTTGGCAGGTCTTGCCTTCAAGATCAGCGCCGTGCCGTTCCATATGTGGACGCCCGACGTCTATGAAGGCGCGCCGACCCCGGTCACGACCTTCTTTGCCAGCGCGCCCAAGGTTGCGGCCATCGGCCTCACCGTCCGCGTCGCGATCGAAGCACTGGGTCCTGCTGGTCTCGACTGGCAGCAGATCGTGATTTTTGTCGCGCTCGCTTCGATCCTGTTCGGTGCCGTGGCTGCTGTGGGTCAGACCAATATCAAGCGCCTGATGGCCTATTCGTCGATCAACAATGTCGGCTTTGCGCTGATCGGCCTTGCCGCCGGTACGCCGGCCGGCGCTGCCGCGACGATGAGCTATATGGCGATCTACGTCATCATGACCATCGGTGGCTTTGCCTGCATCCTTCAGCTTCGTGACACCGATGGGAATGCGATCGAAAAGATCGCGGACCTCGCCGGCCTGTCGCAGTCGCGTAAGGGGCTGGCCGCTGGCCTTGCCATCTTCATGTTCTCGATGGCCGGTATTCCGCCGCTGTTCGGCTTCTGGGCAAAGTTCCTGGTGTTCGATGCCGCGGTGGCTTCGGGCCTGACGGCGCTCGCGGCCTTCGGCATCGCCATGTCGGTGATCGGCGCCTTCTATTATCTGAAGGTCATCAAGACGATGTATTTCGACGAACCGACCGTCGCCTATGAGGCGAAGGGCGGCCCGGTCGAAAATATCATCCTGACCGCCTGTGCGGTGGTGATCGTGCTGGGCTATCTGCTCAACCCCGTTCTGGATCAGGCGAGCGCTGCGGCCGCCGCGTCGCTCTTCTGACCTTCCTCCATTATGTAGAGGAAACCGGCTCCACCAACGCTGACATTTTGGCGTTGGCGGAGCAGGGCGCGCCCGAGGGCACATGGATGCGCGCTGGTCGACAGACCGGCGGGCGGGGCCGCCTGGGGCGCATCTGGGACAGTCCGGTCGGCAATCTTTATTGCTCCACGCTGGCCCGCGTTCGCCCCGGCGATCCGCCGGCCCATACGCTGGCGCTCGCGACCGCCAATGCCGTTCATGCTCTGCTCGCGCCGCTTTGTGCCGGGCAGGCGCGGATTAAATGGCCCAATGACATATTGGTCGACGGCGCGAAGATCGCCGGTATCCTGCTGGAGCGGGTTGGCGATACCCTGATCATAGGTATCGGGATCAACGTCACTCATCATCCCGTCGGCCTCGACCGCCCGGTCACGAGCCTGCTGGCGCAGGGCGCTGTCGATGCGGAAGCGGGCGCTTTGCTGGAACGCCTTGCACAGCTTTTCGCTCATTGGCTCGCCATCTGGAGGGCGCAGGGGCTTGATCCGGTGCTTGCGCATTGGCTTCTCAATGCCCATCCCACCGGCACTGCCATGCGCGTGTCCCAACCCGACGGCAGCGTCGTGGAAGGGGCATTCGACACGCTCGACCGGCACGGCACCCTGATCCTGCGCTTGGCGAATGGCCAGAGCCGTGCCATTCACGCCGGCGACATCATTCTGAACTGAAGGGTTCGGCTATGCTTCTCGCGATCGACGCGGGCAATACCAATGTGGTTTTCGCGCTGCTGGACGGGCGGGAGATACGCGCGCGCTGGCGTATCGCCACCGATCCGCGCCGTACCGCCGACGAATATGCCGTCTGGCTGCACCAGCTTCTGACGATGGAGGGTTTCTCCATGGCCGATGTCGGGGCGGTCATCATCGCTACCGTCGTCCCCCGCGCACTCCACAATCTTCAGGTATTGGCCGAGAAATATTTCAACGGTCCTGCATTGGTGGCGGGGCAGGGACCGGTTCACTGGGGCATCGAACTCGATGTGGCGGAACCGGCATCGGTCGGCGCGGACCGGGTTGTCAATGCGATCGCCGCGCACCATCTTTATGATGGCGACCTCATCGTCATCGATTTCGGCACGGCGACGACATTCGACGTCGTGGATTATAGCGGCGCCTATAAGGGCGGCATCATCGCGCCGGGCATCAACCTGTCGCTCGATGCGCTGGTCGCGGCGGCGGCGAAACTGCCCAAGATCGCGATTGCGCCGCCCGAAAGCCGATCGGTGATCGGGCGCACGACAGAAGCGCAGATGCAGATTGGCGTCTTTTGGGGCTATGTGGCGATGATGGAGGGGCTGGTGGCGCGCATGCGCGCCGAAATCGGCCGCCCTGCTAAAGTGATTTCGACGGGAGGCCTAGCGGTCCTCTTCAATGACAATAGTGATATTTTCGATGCGATCACGCCGGACCTGACCATTTTGGGATTGGCGCTGCTGCACGAACGGAGTTTGATAACAGAATGACACCCAAGGATGAGCTGATTTTCCTGGCCCTGGGCGGGTCCGGTGAAATTGGCATGAACGTCAACCTCTATGGCTGCCAGGGCAAATGGGTCATGGTCGACCTCGGCCTGACCTTTGCCGATCCGGCCTATCCCGGCGTTGAACTGGTGCTGCCTGACCTCAGCTTTATCGAGGATCGCAAGGACGACCTGCTCGGCATCGTGCTGACCCACGGGCATGAAGATCATATCGGCGCCATCCCCTATCTGGCCGCCGATCTGGGCGTGCCGCTCTATGCCACCCCCTTCACCGCGGGCCTCATCCGGCTGAAGCTGGAGGAGGAGGGGCTGACCAATGATGTGAAGCTGCACGTCATCGAAAATGAGGGCAGTTTCGCACTCGGACCGTTCGGCTTCCGCTATGTGCCGCTCGCCCATTCGATCCCGGAGGGCAACGCCGTTCTGATCGACACGCCCTATGGTCGCATCTTCCATACCGGCGACTGGAAACTGGACGAACAGCCGCTGCTGGGCCAGCCCTCCACGCCGGCCGAACTGTCCGCCATCGGCGACGAAGGCGTGCTGGCGCTGGTGTGCGACAGCACCAACGTCTTCAATGCGCAGGCCAGCGGATCGGAAGGCGACGTGCGCGAAGGGCTGATGCAGACCGTCGCGGATGCCAAGGGGCGCGTCCTCGTCACCACCTTCGCCTCCAACGCCGCCCGGCTTCAGACGCTGGGCGAAGTCGCGCAGGCGACCGGCCGTACCCTGTGTGTCGCTGGCCGCTCGCTCGACCGCATCATCTCGACCGCCAAGGCGGCAGGCTATCTCAAGGATTTTCCGCCAACGGTCGATTGGGACGATGCGATGGCGTTGCCGCGTCGCGACGTCATGATCATCGCGACCGGCGGGCAGGGGGAGGCTCGCGCCGCCCTGTCGCGTATCGCTTTCGACAGCCACCCGATCAAACTGGCGGAGGGCGACACGGTCGTCTTCTCGTCCAAACAGATTCCCGGCAATGAAATCGCCATCGGCCGTATTCAGAATGCGCTGGCGACCAAGGGCATCATCATGGTCACGGATCGTCAGGCGGAGGTCCATGTGTCGGGCCACCCCGGACGCCCGGAACTGGAGGCCATGTATCGCTGGATCCGCCCCGACATCTTGCTCCCGGTCCATGGCGAGCGCCGCCATATGGCGGAACAGGCGCGTCTGGGTCTGGCCAGTGGCCTGCGCCATGCCGTCGTTCAATCGAACGGCGACATGCTGCGTCTGGCCCCCGGTGCGCCCGAAATCATCGGACAACAGGATACCGGTCGCCTCGTACTGGACGGCGACGTTATCCTGCCCGCTGACGGATCGACCATGAATGAGCGACGCAAGCTCGGCCTGCATGGCCAGATCAGCGTGGCCGTGGCGCTCGACCGCAAGGGCAAGCTGATCGGCGATCCCACGCTGCGTACGCAGGGCGTGCCGGTGGAGGAGGACAAGGCTTCCTTCCTCGCCGAAGCGGCCGAGGAAGCCGCTGCCGCCATACCCAAGGGCAGTCAGGAAGAAGAGGCGCTGCGCGAACGCATCCGCCTTGCCGTGCGGCGCACCGCTACCCGCTGGACCGGCAAGAAGCCGATCGTGGATGTTCTGCTCATTCGGGCCTGACGAAATAGTCGTTGCGTCCCCTCTGTAAGGGGGGGGCGTGACGACCCTATTTGATCCGTTCAAAGATGATTAGTCAGGGCGAAGGGGCATTGGTGTTCCTGCGCCCGGATCCGGTTTGCCCTGCATCGGATGTCTGCGGGTCCCCTGAAGCGCTGGATCACCCGTGTCCCGCTTAGGCTGGCAAATCCGAATCTTGGGCTGGCACGCAATACCGACATTCGAACAGCGACGTCTGCCATCGATGATCGTGCAGGTACGGCATGGTTGTTCGACCATCGTGCAGATTTCCGGTGCAGCCAGTAACAATGCCCATAATAGCGGCACTCCCATATCTCCGCTTATCCGCGACCCGTTGTCGACATCATCATGATAATCCGAACTTACGGGCGGGCATTATGTCCAATGTTCACGGTCTTGCTATCCATATAGCAACGGGCAATTGAAGTGGTGGGGTTCGGAAAATAATGGACTGGGTTCCCGTTGGTTTAATAATATTCAAGGTTGTCATACTCGGGCTGGGTATGTTTTTCGCTATCAAATGGCACTATGATAAAGATAAGAAGTCGCAGAAGGGCGAAGTGTTAAGTGCCGTTGGCAAGATGGCCGCGATCTTGCTGCTATCCCTCTTGATCCTGCTGTTCGTTACCTTCTCGCTTGCCAGAACGCTCGGTTTGGACCTGACCTTTCCACGATAAAGAATATTAGCCGTGGCAAATGTGAGGCGCTGATCAGGCTGGATTGCAACATGCGCGCTCTTTCGCACTCCGCCACCCGGCGGCGATCCCGATTGCATTATCCGTTTGTCGCCCTAGGTTCGCGTTCATGAACTGGTACGCCATTTTCGCCATCTATTTCCTGATCTGGGTGGTCAGCGCTTTCATCCTGCTGCCCTTTGGTATTCGCACTCCCGACGAGACGGGCGAAGTGCTGGTAAAGGGGCAGGCGGATAGTGCGCCCAGCAATTTCCGGCCCGGCCGCGTCGCTTTTCGCGCCACCATCATGTCGGCCATCATCTTCGGCCTTTATTATGCCAATTATGTGCAGGGCTGGGTGACGCTGGAGATGCTGCCCGGCTATCCCCGGACGCATTGAGACGTGAGCGGTCCGCACATCGCCCCGGCGGATGCCTCTCACCTTGGCGAGTGGGCGGCGCTGCGTGCTGCGCTCTGGCCGGACGGATCGCTGGAGGAGCATTGGGAGGAAGCGGCTGCCATGCTGGCGCAGGACCATGCCATCGCTTTCATCGCCCATGACGAGCATGGCCGGGCCATCGCTTTTGCCGAAGCCTCGCTGCGGCACGATTATGTGAATGGCTGCGACACATCGCCCGTCTGTTTTCTGGAGGGAATTTTCGTGCAGCCCGCTGCCCGCCGCGCTGGCCTCGCGGTCGCTCTTGTCGATCAGGTACGGCTATGGGGGCAGGGGATGGGCTGCACGGAAATGGCGTCCGATGCCGACATCGCCAATGTCGAAAGCCACGCTTTTCACGCCGCCATCGGCTTTGCGGAAACAGAACGGGTCGTCTACTTCCGCAAGCTGATTGGCTGACGTTACGCCTTACTGGCGCAGCCGTTCGATCGCCTGCGCCAATGCGACATAGAGCTTGCCCATGTCGGACGAGAGTAGCGCGACACCCATGGCATTGCCGTCCCGTGCCGACAGAACGATCCGCAACATCGCTTCGAAATCGTGGATATAGCGGTTCACATGGTCGCGGAAATCGGCATCGCTGTCATAATGTAGCGCGATTTCCCGGCTTTCCCCGGCATCCAGCAGCTTGACGGCCCGGCGCGTAAAGACGCCGCGATCGCCCTTCAGATAAGCGGCCCAGGCGGAATCGGTCACATCGTTGGACAGAATTTTCGCCACATCGATCGCGGTGCTGTTGAGCGATTCGATCAGCAGCGCGGACCGGCGCGCGAAATGGTCCCGATCACGCACTTCGGCGGCGCGCTCGGCCTCTTCGATCCGTTGTTCCACATTGGCGCTGGTATCGGCGATGGTCAGCAACTGACGGGTGAGGCGCTCGGATGCCTGATGCGCGGCCTTCACCGCCTCTTCGGCGGCCTTGGCCACCTGTTCGATCTGGGCTGTGACCTGTTCGTTCACGGCGCCACGCATCGCTTCTTCGCTGGCGTCAGCCAGTGAACGGGCGGCATCGGGAATGACGCGGCCCAGTGCCTGTCGCGCCCGCTCGGCGGCCTGATCGGCAGTTTCCTTGACCCGCAGCAAGGCCGTTACCAGCAATGGTCCAGCGCCCTCCGTGATACGCGCGGCGTCCTGATGCGCGCCGTCGAGTGCAACGCGCAGCCGGTCGACCAGTTCGCGATTGGCCTCCAGCCCGCCCTGTGTGCTTTCCAGCCATTCGGTCAGGCGGCTGCCCTGACCGCGCAACAATTCCTCGGCTTCTTCCGCCCGGCCGACAAGTGCCTGTGAGATCGCCTCCAGCCGTTCGATTTCCGGCGCGGTGCTGCCCAGCAGACCTCGGCTCCGTTCCAGCCGCCCGTCGAACCGTTCGAGTGCGGCGGGATAGGTTTCGTCCAGTTCGCGGACGCTCGAATCCAGTGCGACGAGCAAAGTCTCGGCCGAACCGATGAGCTTTTCCGCCGTCAGTCCGCCCGCGCCCAACGCGCCATCGATCCGTTGTGTCTCCACGGTCAGGCGCATCAACGCCGCCGTCAGTCGCTCGGTCCGCGCCATGGCGTCCTGCTCCAGCCCCGCGAAACGATGTTCGGTGGCATCGATCGTGTCATTGAGGCCCGCATGCAGCCCCGTCATCAACGTGCGCTGCCCTTCGACCAGTTCAGCAATCTGATGCAGGCGATTTTCGACGTCGCCGATCGAGTCTGACAGGCCCGCGACGGTTTCCACGCCGATCCGGTCCAGCGTATCGCGCGACCGGGCGATCAGGGCATCGAGCATGTCGGACTGACTGGCCAGTCGGCCTTCCGTCACCGTCAGTGCGTCGCGCGCGCGTGTCAGGCCATCGTCCAGCTTATGGCGCAGGCGATGCTCGATGGCGTCCATGTCCTTGGCGAGCGTAGACAGCGCATTTTCGCTGGCATTTTCGATACCTGCCTGCGCGGCGGCGACCAGTGACTGCAATGTGTCACCACGGCGGGCGATACCCGCGTCGGTTTCGCCCAGCGTATCCCGCACGCGCGCCAGCGCCGTTTCCAGCCGGTCGCGCAACTGCGCCTGCGCCAGGTCGAGATCGTCGACCAGCGTTGCGCGCATTGCCGCGCTGGTGGATGTGATGCCGGCACGGGCATTGTCGGCGAGGGCCGACAGCGCATTGGCATGTCCGTCGATCTGTTCGCGGCTGCTGTCCATTGCCTGTCGTGCGCTCTGCGCCGACGCTTCGATCCGGGCCGATGCGATTTCGGCAAGGCCGTTGACCTCGTCCGTCGCCGCGCGGGTCTGTTCCTGCAACTGGCCAAGCTGGCTGGACAGGCTTTTCGTCGCGGACAGGGTGCGGGTTCGTGCTTCGTCGGACAATTCGCTCAGCGCGTGGAGGCGCGCTTCCAGCGTATCGATCCGTTCCGCCAGAGAGTGGCCATTGTCCATGATCTGCGCGGCCATGCGCCCGGTGCGATCTTCCAGTTCCGGGATCGAACCGATCAGCTTATCCATCTGCGCGACCAATGCCATACCAGCCCGCTCAGCGGCCTCAGCCCGATCGACAGTCGATTGCGCTCGCCCGGCGATCAACTCGGCCGATGCTTCCATATTGCTGCTGGCGGCGGCACCATAGCTGTCTAGCAATTCGGCCTGATCCTGCATCGTCTGTCGCGCGGACTCGAGTTGGGTCGCGATACGGCCCAGTCGCAGTTCCAGCAGATCCGCCTCTGTCCTCAGCGCGCGCGCGGTGTCGAGATAGCGACGTGATTCCGCACGGCTGTTCCGCACCAGCAGCAGATAGGCGACGCCGATCAGGGTAAGGGGGGTAAGCAGGGTTGCGATGGCGCCCGCCCAGGAAGCTGGCCCTGCGGCCAACGTGCCGGACGCGATCATGGCCCAACCGACAAAGCCGGTCCAGCCAAGCGCTACGACGATCAGCGCGATCCGCACGCGCTTGATCCAAGCATCGCCCTTGCCGGCCTCTTCTAGGTCCGCCTCGATGTTCAAAACTGCCTGATTCAAAAGCAGTATATCTTCCGCTGACGCCTGTTTCCCGGGCGCGTCGGTGTCTTCGCGCCAGAACTCGACGATGGTGCTTCCCCCTGTCATGCGATCATCCTAGCATCTTTTCGCGCGGCTGGAACGCCCCCGTTACCAAAACTTAACGCAAGCCCGATAGCACCCGTCGCTATGTCCTATGATCCTGGCGCCCTCCACGCCGCTCTTGCGGCCGCTGTCGGTGACGACAGCGCATTGATCGCCGATCTGCGCATCGCCTTCATCGAAAGCGCGTCGCGCCAGCTCGACCTGATGGGGCGGGCGCGGTGCGACGCCAACTGGCAACTTGCGGCCTGGCGCCTCAAAGGGCTGGCGGCGAGCTTTGGCGTCACCGCGCTGATGGCTTTGTCTGATGAAGCTGCGCGTTCGGTGCCCGGCGATCCGCGCATCATGCGGCAATTGCGCATGGCCATCGCCGCGCTTGAACAGGACTGAATTTCGCGTCTGTCGGCTCGACTTGCGTTGAACCGTTCATCTTGCGAAAAGACCGGCCTTATCAAAATCGGGTCGATTGCATCGCATTATGAGTTTTGCCGCCATTCTGAGCGCCAGCCGGGCATCGGCCGATTCGCCGGCCGGCCTGCGGGCCAGCCTGCATTTTGCGGGGCAGACGCTGATCGAATATCAGGCGCGTCAGGCCGCTCGTGCGGGGGCAGACCGCATTCTCATCATGGTCAGCGTCATTACGCCTGCATTGTCGCAGGCCGTCGACCGGCTGAGTGCAGACGGTATCGCCGTCGCCCTGATCCGCGACATGGTTTCCATGGTGCGTGATGCGCCGCGCGATTGCGACATATTGCTGGTGGCGGACGGCGCGATTATCGCGCAATCCCATTATGATGCCATCGGTGCGATGCAGGGCGATGCATTGCTGGTGACGGACGATAGCCGTGCCAGCGCGCCGTTCGAGCGGATCGATTCAGGGCAGCGTTGGGCAGGGCTGGCCCGGATCACGCCCGCCCTGTTGTTCGGTACGCTCGACATGATCGGTGACTGGGATCTGGCGCTGACCCTGGTGCGATCCGCCGTGCAAAAGGGTGCCCTGCGCATTACCGTGCCACAGGACGACCTGATGGAGGGGCGCGTCGCTCTGGTCGATGGACAGCAGCAGGCTGATCTGGTCGCCCAGTCGGTGACGGCTGCCGGTGCCCATCGCCTGGCGGCGCGCGGCGGCGTGGAACATCATCTGCTCGCGCCGATCGCGCGGATGGTCAGCCCGGCCTTGATGCGGATGCAGGTGCCCGCGCTTCAGGTGCGAATCGCTGCTGCTGCGCTTGCCGCCATCGCTCTGGTGCCGATCGAACTGCAATGGATCGTGACAGGTTTCTGTCTGGCGCTGGTTGCGTTGATGCTGGCAGAAATATCCGATCGGCTGGACGAACTGGCGTTGAGGCCGCCGCCGTCTGGATGGCTGGCATTTCTGACCCCGGGCCTGGCCTTGTTGGGTATGATATTGGCGGCGGCGACCCCGCTCGCTGTCGATCTGGCCCTGATGCTTGCCATATTGCTGGTGGCGGACCGCTGGCGGCGGTCCGGTGGTGCGCGGCCATGGATGATTTTGACGCCGGGTACGGTCCTTCTCCTCCTGATTGTCGCAGGGGCGACAGGGTTCCTGCTGGCGGGGTTCCGCATCGCCATGATTGCTGCCATCGCGTCGGTTGGCGCGGTGATTTTGCGTCCACGAACCTGAACAATTTCTCGTCAGGGTTTAGTGCATTTTAACGACGTGCGATTATGCTGCATCGCATGAACGCCTTTTGGTCCCTTGCCGGAACGACGATGGCGGACGGCTGGCCAATGGCGCAAGTCATGGCGGGCACGTCTGCTGTGCCGGTCAGTCATGCCATCGATCTGGCGTTTCTTTTCCCGGACGACGGCCAGGATCGGCATGATGCGCTGATCGCGGAGACACGTCGTCATCTGGGTGGATGCGTCCATGCGATAGAGATGGCTCTTCGCCTTTCGCTGGCCCATGACGCCACTATTGCGGCTGCACTCGACAGAGCGCCGGACCCGCTATGCTGGCCGATGATTTGCGCCCGGCCAACGTTGCTGGCGCCTGGCCTGCTGGCCCATATGCGGATGCGCGCGGGCATGAGCCTGTTGCTGCGTCCAGCCGGACAGCCGGACATCGAACGGGCGGAAGAGGGCGAAACGCTGCTGCGCGCCGATGATGCCACGATCGGAGAATGCCTGTCGGCGCTGATGCTGGCACAGATGCGCTGGATAGCGCCGGGCGGGGAGGATCATCCGATGCGCCCCGATTTGCCGGCCGAATATTATTCAGACCTGCTGTGGAGCGTCGCTGCCTGCCTCGCGATGGTGGTCCAGCGTGGTTCAGCGGAACCGGACGATCAAATCCCGGCCGCCTTTGAACGGTCGGGCTGGGCGCTTCTGGCCGATCACGATGAAAATATCGGCCCGATCGCCGAAGCAGAACGGCTTGTGCGGCGCCTGGGTGAGCGGGCCGATGCACCCGAATTGCTGGGTGGCGTGCTGGACCAGCGACAATTTCTGCTGTTTGCCGCGCTTACGGCCCGGCATTTGCGGCTGGGTGCGGCGCAGGTGGCCGAACTGCTGGTCAGCGGCCAGCCGGCGCAACTGGCTGCGCTTTGTTGCGCGCTGGGCGGCTCGGGCGATGATTTTCGCCACCTGTTGCTGGCGCTGCAACCGGCGCGACCATCGCTGAGCGATGCGGCAATCGTGTCGGCGACCGATGGCTTTCGCGCGCTCACGCAGGAACAGGCGCAGGCAGGCATCGCATTATTGCGAACCCCGGCACCGTTCCGGGCAAAGCTCCATCATCTGATGCAGGTGATGCCGGCGTGAATATCCCTGCGCATCCGGCGATCATTCGGGCATCCGTGTCAGTAGACGGACTGTTGCTGAGCGCCGATGCGCCGTTGCTCGCGCTCCAGCGGGAGGCTGGCGGCGATCTGGGGCAGGTGCTGGCGATACCGCAACTGGCTTCGATCGCTCGCCTGTGTCGGCGTCTGGGCGTTACGGTGTCGCGCCCGGTAACGGCTGCGGCCGATCGCGGCGACATCGACATGTGGGTCCGCGCTCATCCCGAAAAGGATGGCACAATGCTGTCGATTGTCGACTGGCGTGAGCATCCATCGCTTGTCCGCACGGACGAACCGCGCCGCGCTGCCGATCTCGCAGCTCTTGCCGAGGGGTGGACATGGCAGATCGACATGCAGCTTCAGTTTCAGCTCGTTCTGGAGGGCGGCGGCGCGCATGGGGCTTTTCCGCCCGATCCGCCGGTGCCGGGCCATTGGTTTTCCGCCTATTTCCAACTTCAACCTGATGAAGAAGGCGATATGGCGATGTTGCGTGGGCTTGCCCAGCGGCGCGCCTTTCGGGGACAGCGCGCGGCCCTGACCGCTGATTCGGCCCGCCTGTTCGAACTGTCGGGTTTTCCGTTGTTCGATCTCGCCGGGCAATTGACCGGCTATCGGGGCAGCGCCTTTCCTGTCGAGCGCGGGGTGTTTGCCCCTGCCGTCGAAGATGCACCGGCACTGGCGATTTACCCTGAGGAGTTTGGTCGCCGGCTTGATCGCTCCCTGCGCCGACCGCTGGGGCGAATTATCGCCAATGCCGATACGATCAGCGCCCAGTTGGAAGGGCCGCTGCGTCCCGACTATGCCGGCTACGCACAGGATATCGCGTCGGCCGGGCGTCACCTGATGGCGCTCATCGACGATCTCGCCGATCTTCAGGCCATCGATCGCGCCGATTTCAAGGTCATTTCCGAAGAGGTCGATCTGGCCGATCTGGGGCGCCGCGCGGCCGGCCTGCTTTCCGTCAAGGCTCTGGATAAGGGCATGCGGATCATAGCGCCGCATCCCGACGACAGCGTGATGGCCACCGGCGAATTTCGCCGCGTGCTGCAAATCCTCGTCAACCTGATCGGCAATGCCGTGCGCTATGCCCCTGATGGCAGCGAAATTCTTGTCGTGACCGAACATGATGGCGGTGGTCAGGCGATCATCATGGTCATCGATCAGGGGCCGGGCATAGCCGTCGCGGAACGGGAGCGTATTTTCGACAAGTTCGAACGGTTGGGGCGCGACGACAGCGGTGGCAGCGGCCTTGGCCTTTATATATCCCGCCGCCTTGCTCGCGCGATGAAGGGCGATATTCGCATCGGCGGCGGACCGGGCGAGGGCGCCCGTTTCATATTGGCGCTTCCCGCGCTCTGAACTGGCGGCAGGCGGTATCAGCGGCTATCCTGCCGGTCATGCCTGACGACATACGCAATATCGTGATCCTTACCGGCGCCGGAATATCCGCCGAATCCGGCCTTGCCACCTTTCGCGGACCCGATGGTCTGTGGGAGGGGCATCGGGTGGAGGATGTCTGTACGCCGCAAGCGTTGGAACGCGACCCTGTGCTGGTGCATCGTTTCTATGACGAGCGTCGGGCGAAGCTGGCCGATGTGTCGCCTAATCCGGCGCATGAGGCGCTGGCCGCGCTGGATGCTGCATGGCTCGGCGATTTGCTGATCGTGACGCAGAATGTCGATGATCTGCATGAACGAGCGGGGGCGAAACGGCTGATCCATATGCATGGCGAATTGCAATCCGCTCTATGTGCGAGATGCGGCCGTGCCGTTCGGTGGGAAGCCGCCTTGCCGCCTTCCGCCATCTGTGCCGGCTGTGGATCGGCCAGTTTGCGGCCCGATATCGTCTTCTTTGGCGAAATGCCCTATCGCATGGATGAGATTGACGAAGCGCTGGCCCGTGCCGACCTGTTCGTGTCGGTCGGCACGTCCGGCGCGGTTTATCCTGCCGCTGGCTATGTCCAGACTGCCCGCCATTATGGCGCACGCACTATCGAACTGAACCTCGATCCATCGGCCGGCAGTTTCTATTTCGAGGAAACCCGGCTTGGCCCGGCCAGCCTGCTGGTTCCCGAACTGGTTCAGCAACTCCTGTCCTGACAGACCAATAAAGCGCGCTGCCCCTCTCGCATTACCCTTATCCTGGTGTATAGCGCGGCCTTTCCCCAATCCCGTACGCGGAGCGAAATGTGATTACTGTCCAGCGGGTGGCAAAGGCCGCCGGCAAGCATCTGACCAAGGCGGCGCTGCGCGTGCGCAAAGCGATGGGTGCGCGTCGGATACGCTATTGCCCGGCCTGTGGAACGGCGGTCGTTGGTTTCTATCGCTATGGCGACAATGGCGAATGGGGTTGCCCCGAATGCAATGCCAGCCCGCGTGAGCGGTTGATGAACTGGCTGATCGGCGAGGGGCAATTGTCTGTGCCGACCGATGGGGCGGTGCTGCACATGGCCCCCAATGAGGCGAGCCTGGTCAAACGCTTCTCGCAGGTTGCGGATTATGTGCCGGCTGATCTGGACCCGGCCCGCTACACCGTGCCGGCTATGCAGCGCGTGGATCTGATGGCGCTCGCGGATGAAGGGCGTTTCGACCTTTTCTACGCCAGCCATGTCATGGAGCATGTCCCCGACGATGCGGCGGTGTTGCGCAATATCTATCGCGCGCTCAAGCCGGGTGGCGAAGCATGGCTGATCGTGCCCCTGTGGGACAAGCCGACCGAGGATGGCAGTTTCGACATGCCCCCGCGCGAGCGCGAACGCAGGTTCGGCCAGTGGGACCATGTGCGCCAATATGGGTTGGATTTCGCCGACCGTATCCGTGCGGCAGGCTTTGATCTGGAAGAGATAGATGCGGCATCGGTCGATCCCGATGTCCGTCATTTTCAGGCGCTCGACGATCGACTATTTCGCGCCCGCAAGCCGGACGGAGCCGCCGCCCGGTGAGCAGGATCGCGCGGCTGGAAGCGTCCGCCCGCATCCTGACCCTGGTGAAACTCGCCAATGTCTCTTTGGTGCTGGTGTGGGGCTTTGCCGTCACCTTTGTTTTCGTGCGTGTGTTGCCGATCGCGGAATTTCAGGCATTCCTGCTACTGGTCGCGTTCGGTAATTTCACCATCTCCGCTGAATTCGGCCTGACCAGTATCATCTATGCCCGGTTGCGACGGCATTGGCTGGAACGGCAGGGCGTAAGCGGTCAGGATGACGTCAGCGCAGGCGGGTTTCGTCTGGAAGAAATGGGCATTCTCTTCCTCTTTCTCGCGCTGCTTGTCATTGGCGGCACGTTCCTTCTGATCATCGCCCTGATGTTCGGCTGGCTTGATACCGCCATGCCCGCGCTGTTCCTGCTCTTCTTCCTGTCCGCTTGCCTCAATCTTCCGGCTTTGCTGGCCAAGCGGGCGTTGGCGGCGGTGGATGGCAATTTCCTTTGGGAAGCGCTCGACTGCGGACGACGGGTGCTGACGATCGGCCTGTTGCTGGCCATCCTGAAGGGACTTGATCCACGCCTGTCGGTCGCGCTGCAAATCGGGGTCAGCATATTCGTCATCGGCTGGGCGATTGCCCATGTCCATCGCAGGCTGGATATGCGGGCGCAGCACTGGCTGGCCTTTCGTACAGGCTGGGGGCATGTGCGTGCCCATTATCTGCGCGACATCGGCGCTTCGGCGGCGTTCACCCTGTCGGATATCATCGCATACAACGCGCCCTATTTCACGATCGCTATGGCGACGGCGGAGGCACGGCCGATGCTGCTGTTCGATTTTTTCTTCAAAATGTCCCGGGCGCTGTCCATGCTGGTCCGCGCGGCGGTAGAGGCGGCCTTGCCGCGCGTCACCCGCGCCTATCATGCCGGCGATCGGGTGAGGCTGCGCCAGTTGCTGGTCCGCGCGATGGCGGCGGCCATGGTTTTCGCCCTTGGCCTCAGCGCTGCTTTGCTGTTGGTGGGGGACTGGCTGTTCATCCGTTTGTTCGATGGGCGTGCTGTCATCGACCGGATCGATCTGTGGCTGATCGTGGCGGCGCTGGTGGCGCTCGCAATCCTGTGCGTGTCCGTCTATGTCCAAAGCGCGCTGGGGCGTTTCATGCATCTGCTGGCCCGGTCGCTGCCGTTTCTGGCTGGTTCGCTGCTCAGCGTACCCCTCGCCATGGCGCTGTGGCCGCAGCATTTTGACATTGCTTTTCTTGGCCTCTATGCGCTGATATTGGCTGGAGTAGCCATGCTGCATCTTCTCTCGCTCCATCGACTGGTCCGCGTATGAAGATCGCCATGCTTGACCCGTCGCTTTTTACTGGTCGCTATGACGACAGCCTGTGTCGTGCATTGGCGGACGAAGGCGCAGATGTGCGATTGCTGGCCCGTCCGATGCGCGCAACCGATGCCATAGAACCAGATGGTTATGCATATTCCCCGCGTTATTTTCGGCATAGCGAAGCGCTGCGTGCGCGACATGGGGAGGGGCGCCTGTTTCGCCTGCTGAAGGCGGCGGAATATGGTCTGACCTGTGCCATGGGTTCGCTGGCTCCGCTGCTCGACGCGGATGTCGTGCATGTGCAATGGTTGCCGCTGGCGCCGGCGGATGCCCTGATGCTACGCCGGTTGAAGGAGCGCCGGCCGCTGGTCCATACCGTTCATAATGCCGACGCCTATCATGCCGATGCCGCTATTCAGGGGCGCGGGTACAGGGCGTTGCTTGACCTGTTCGACGCATTGATCGTTCATGGCGACACGACGCGCGCTGCCCTGGAGCGGCAGGGCATAGACCCGGCCCGCATTCATCGCACCGCTCATCCGCCGATGCGACTGGCGAATGCCGATACGGCCGACCTTGCCGCCGTCGCCGATCCCGTCGTGCCTCGCTTGCTCTTCTTCGGCACCATCCGGCCTTATAAGGGCGTGGATCTCCTGATCGAGGCCTGCCTGTCGTTGTGGTGTGCCGGACATGATTTCGAACTGGTTCTGGCCGGTAAGCCCTTCATGGACGTGGCGCCGCTGATCGCTGCGGTCGAAAAGGCCGGCTTTGGCCAACGATTGCTGACTGATCTCGGGTTTCTGACGGAAGGGCGGCTCGACGCGCACATGGCCAAGGCTGACGTGATAGTCTTCCCTTATCGCCATATCGATTCCAGCGGCGCTTTCCTGTCGGCTCTGCATCATGGCAAGGCGATGGTGACGTCGGATGCGGGCATGTTCGGCCAGTTGCCCGATGGCGTGGCGGTACGGGCAGCGGCTGGAAATGCTCCGGCTTTTGCCCAAGCCCTCTTGCCGCTGATCGAAAGCAGGGCCATCAGGCAGGAATATGGTGCGCGTGCCTGCGCTTATGGGGAAGCAATGGGTAGTTGGAAGGATATGGCCGTGGCCACGATCAATGTGTATCGCACGCTGCTGGCCGCGCGCGCATGAGCCGTCATCTGCGCGAATTGCGGGATCGCTGGCTGGCGACGCGGCTGGCGCTGACCGGGCGAGTGCATCAATATCCCGAAGTGCAGGCGCTGCGCCGTTTCCTCTCGACTTTCGCCGTCGATTGCCTGTTCGACGTGGGCGCCAATCGCGGCCAATATGCGACCATGGCGCGCAAGGATGCGGGTTATCGCGGCCTCATCCTGTCATTCGAACCCAATCCCGAGGTTTTTGCAGAGCTTCAGCGCCATGCTGCCGGTGATCGCAACTGGCATGTCTTTAACATGGCCCTGTCCGATTTCGACGGTACGGCACAATTCAACATCATGGCGGCCGATCAGTTCAGTTCGCTGAAAACGCCATCGGGCGCGCAGGATGAAATCTTCGCACAGCGCAATCTGGTGACGCGCACCGTCGATATGCAGTGCCGTCGCCTTGACAGCCTGTTGCCGGAAATGGTCGCAACCCATGGTTTTTCCCGACCTTTCCTGAAGATGGATACGCAGGGCCATGACCTGTCCGTCTGCGAGGGAGCGGGGGACGTGTTGGCCCGGATGTTGGGTGTTCAGACCGAACTTGGCATACGCCCCATCTATGAAGGCGGAACTGGCTATCGTGCGATGATCGACTGGTTGGAGGCGCGCGATTTTCTGCCCTCGGCTTTCTTCGCGAATAATAAGGGGCATTTTCCGCTGCTGGTCGAGATGGACGGCATTTTCGTCAACCGGACTCTGGTCGCGGCGTGAACATGGCGGGGGCGGGTGGCTTCGTCAGCGGACGCCGGTTGTTTCTGGCTGGCGCGCTGGGGCTAGCGCTCTGGCTGGGCGCGACCTTCCTGTGGCACGTCACCTATCGTCAGGGGATCAGCCTTGCGGTCATCCTCTTTCTCGATCAGGATTTTCCTGCCCTGTTCGGTGCGGCCCTGCTGCTGGCATTGGCGGCTCCCTTCGCGGAAGGGCGGGGGATCAGGCTGCCCGCCCCGACGGCGGGCATTGTCCTTCCCCTGATCCTGCTGCTCGGCATCGCGGCATGGCTGGGCCATTATGCGCTGTTTCAGGATTATGCGATTTCGCGTGATGAGGAAGTGGCGCGCTTTGCCGCAGCATATATGCGTGAAGGGTTATTTGCGCGTCCCATCCCGCCGGAATGGGAGGCCTATCGTCGGGCGATCATGCCTGAATTCTTCTCGCCCTTCGGTGCGGCGGATTACTGGACTGCCGCCTATCTCCCGGTGAACAGCGCTATTCAGGCGCTTTTCTGGCATATGGGCGACCCCAATCTGGCTGGGCCGGTGCTGCTCATGCTGGGCCTTTTCGCGCTTTGGCGGGTCGCCATCCATCTGATGCCTGACCGGCCCGATGCCATCTGGGTAACGATGCTGCTGGGTTTTTCATCCAGCCAGCTGTGGGTCACGGCGATGACGCCCTATGCCATGACAGGGCATTTCGCGCTCAACATGGTCTGGCTGGCTTTGGTGTTGCGCGGTGGCGTGATCGGCCATGTCAGCGCCGGCATCGTCGCGCTGGTCGCGGCCGGGCTGCATCAATGGCATTTCCCGCCCATCTTCATCGCGCCGTTCATCCTGTGGATGCTGTTGGCGCGGCGCTGGACGGTTGCTGCCTTCCATGCCGCGACGCTGGTCGCCATCGTTATCGTATGGGCCAAGCTATGGCCGGGGTTCCTGCTCCATTCGCTTGGCACGCCGACCGATGTCCGTCCATCGGCTGGCGTCGCGGACAAGGTGGGCAGCCTGTTCCAGCGCCTGGGTGATCGCTGGCAGCCTTTGGTCAACCTCAGCCGCTACGCCGCCTGGAACAATGTACTGATGGTGCCGCTTGCGGCGTTGGGGGTGGCCGCCATGCATTGGCGCAAGGCGATACGGGGGCAGGAAATCGCCCTGCCGCTTGCACTGGGCTGTGTCGCGGGATGTTTGCTCGCACTGGCGCAGGGCTATGGCTGGGGTTTTCGTTATGCCCATGGCTTTATTGGTCCCTTCTGCCTGCTGGCGGGCCTCGGCTGGGCGCGTTTTCGTCCGGCTGGCGCTGTTCGCCCGCTCATCATCGGCTTCGCTATAACCTTCCTGGCCAGCGCGTTTCTGGTCTGGCGCACCCATGAATTTGTCGCGCCCTATGCCGCCAGCCACAAACTGATCGATTCCAGTCAGGCCGACGTGGTGTTGATCGACCCGCGCGGCGGCCTCTATGTCACCGATCTGGTCCGGGGCCGCGACGGCGTACCCGGTAAGCCGATGGTCATGAACCTTGGCATGCTGACCCTCGATCAGGTCGATGCCCTGTGTCAGACCTATGTTGTCGAGTTGTTCGATCGCGCGGAGTTCCGGCCATTGGGTGTCCCGCTGGCGCGCTGGAATCTGGGGCGTATGGACACGCTGCGCGCGCATATGAAGGATGCGGGGTGCGACAAGCCGGTTCAGCCGCCCTTGCCGGAACGTTTTGAGGATGCGCTCAACGCAGCCGGCGGAGCGCTCTAACGCTATTCAATTGTCGGGATCAATTGTCGGTGCTGGTCTCGCTGTCGTCACGGTGGAGCAGCATCACCGATCCGTCCTCGCCCGTCACGACCCGTATCGGCAGGCTATATTGCAGCGCAGCCAGAAATTCCCGACTGTCGGTGGTGCGAAATCGTCCACCGATACGCAGGGCCGAAACGCGGGTGTCGCCGATCAATATGGGCGCGGTGCGATAGCGGTTGAATTCATTGGCCGCCTGTTCGATCGTCTCACCATCCAGTTCGACCATCTGTTCGCGCCATGCCGTCCGCTGATCGATCAGCTTCGGCCCCAGATGCGTCAAGGCAACGGTGCGCGGCTGGATCACCGCGCCGCTGCCTTCGCTGACCTTCTGGGGCACGCGGTCGCCTGATCGCACGGTCACGGTGCCGTGGGTGACGGTCAATTCGATGACCGAAGGTCGCATGCGAACGTTGAATGCGGTGCCGACTGCACGGATAACTGCGGAGCGGGCTTCCACGTCGAACGGGCGGCTTGTGTCATGCGCTACGTCGAAAGAGGCTTCGCCCTTCAATATGCGGACGCGCCGGCCATTGTCCGTAAAGCGGACCTCCGCTTCGCTGCCACTGTTGAGGTGCAGTGTGGACCCGTCGTTCAACGGGATGTCGCGCATCTCGCCGACGGCCGTCTCATATCTGTCGACACCGTTGAAGGTGCGAACCGTAACGACGGCGGCCACAATGAAGAACAATATGGCAATGCCCGCCGCGACCATGATATTGCGCGACAGGCGTCGTTGTTCTTCTTCGCTGATAATGGTTTCAAGCGGGGGCAGGCTGATGTCGGCTGCCGCACTTTTCAGCCGTTCTGCGGCCTCCCATGCGGCTTCGGCGCGCGCGAAAGCGACCGCATGTTTAGGGTCGGCTTCGACCCATGTACAAAAATCGGCTTCGTCTTTAGGCGATGGGGCGTTGTTAAGCCTGGCCAGCAGGCGCGCGGCTTCCGCTTCGATCGCGTCCCTGTTCCCGCAATTTGATTCTGGTCCCGACGCCTGCACGTTCGAAATCCGTTTCCTCACGTTCCGCCCAAGCTCGCATAACTATTGCGATCGCTTTGGCCAGATGTTTTTCAACAGTAGAAACGGACAGAGACATTTCCTCCGCTATTTCCAGCATCGATTTTTCATGGATGCGGCGAAGAATAAAAACACGGCGACATTGGGGAGGCAGCGACTCGACAATAGCTTCGACCTGACGCAGCGCTTCGCGGGCGTTCAACTGTGCCTCGATGCTGTTTTCGCCGCCCAGCAATTCCAGGTCGGCCATGGTTTCGAAACTGACCACCTTGTTGCGGCGGGCCGTGTCGATCACCAGATTGCGGGCAATCGTGAAAAGATAGGCGCGACCCGTGGTCACATTTTCCCAGCTTTCCGTTGCATAGGCGCGGGCAAGAACCTCGGCCACCATGTCGTCCAGTTCATGCGTGGTAGGCAGGATGCGGCGCAGACGACCGCGAAGAGCGGCCTCCTGAGGCAATATCACTGTCTTGAACCATTCCAGCTTAGCGCGAACCCGATGCACGTTGACCCCCTTATTTTGTCAGCCGCGCCTCTCCCGTCTTCGTCTATATTTCTTATTGATGACGCGATCCAATCATGGATTGCGCCTCCTGTCCAGCATCGGTTCGGACGAATCTTGGCGATCGACCAGAAAGTTCCTGACTGTCGCAAATTTATTGTGTTTATCTGACAAGCGCGAGCAACATCGTTGCTCAGTCGGGTGGAATCTCGCTTGGTGATCGGTTCGGGCGGTCCACGTCAGGTCCAACAGGCGTGATTTCGGGCGGTTCGTTTACTGGTAATTCGGTGGGAATCGCCGGCGGCGGCATTTCATCGGGCGATTGGGGTTGGATGATGTCGGGCGGCGGGACGCCATCTGGGGCAGGGTCTGGGCGGGTGGCCATGTCACTCTCCTGTGGTTTATATGGCTTACGCGCGGGACGAAGTCCGGTTCCGTGCATCCGATTCGACTATCCCTTGCCCTATGCGATGCTTTTCTCTATGCCGCGCCGACCGGCGACCGATGCGGGCGTGGCGAAATTGGTAGACGCGCCAGATTTAGGTTCTGGTATCGCAAGATGTGGGGGTTCGAGTCCCTTCGCCCGCACCAGTGCGCCAGGCTCTTGAGTCATTACAGGCGCCAACGGGATTCAGCTGAAGAAAGCGTTTGAGAGAAGAGATGCAGACTGTCGAGACGTTGAACGAGGGGCTTAAGCGCGCCTACACCGTGACCATCGCGTCGAAGGATATCGACGCGCGTGTTGAAAAGGAAGTTGCGGCCATCGCTCCTCAGGTGCGTATGCCCGGCTTCCGTCCCGGCAAGGTGCCTGCCAACCTCGTCAAGAAAATGCATGGTGAATCGCTTCAGCGTGATGCGCTGAACAACAGCATTCAGGAAAGCATCCAGAAGCTGATCGCCGATGAAAAGCTGCGTCCCGCGATGCAGCCGTCGGTTGAACTGGACGAAGGTTTCGAATTCGGCAAGGATGCCGAAGTCAAGATCGCTCTGGAAGTGCTGCCCGAAATCGCCGCTCCCAGCGTCGATGGGCTGAAGCTGGAACGCCTGACCGTCGAAATCGGCGATGCGCAGGTTGCCGAAGCCGCTGGCCGTATCGCCACGCAGCAGGGCGCTCTGGAAGAGCAGGCTGATGACCATGTCGCCGCTGACGGCGATACGCTGGTCATCGACTTCGTGGGCAAGGTCGACGGCGAAGCCTTTGAAGGCGGTTCGGCTCAGGACATCCGCCTGAAGCTGGGTTCGGGCCAGTTCATCCCCGGTTTCGAAGAACAGCTGACTGGCGTGAAGAAGGGCGAAGAAAAGACGATCGACGTCACCTTCCCCGAAGATTATGGCGCCGCCCATCTGGCTGGCAAGGCCGCGACCTTCGATGTCACCGTCAAGTCGGTGCTGGACGCCGACAAGCCCAAGCTGGACGACGAATTCGCGAAGTCGCTGGGTCTGGAAAGCCTCGAAAAGCTGAACGAACTGCTCAAGGGGCAGATCGAACAGGAACATAATGGCCTGACCCGCACCCACATGAAGCGCAAGCTGCTCGATCAGCTCGCCGCGTCGCATGATTTCGACGTTCCGCCGAGCATGGTGGAAGCCGAATTTGCCCAGATCTGGGCACAGCTTGAGCATGAAGCTGGTCATGAAGAAGATCCCGCTGCCGCTCTTGCCGAGATGGAAGCCGAGAAGGAAGATTATCGCGGCATCGCCGTGCGTCGCGTCCGCCTTGGCCTGCTTCTCTCGGAAATCGGTCAGGCCAACGGCGTCGTCGTTTCCGATCAGGAAATGAACCGTCTGATCATGCAGGCTGCACAGCAGTACGGCCCGCAGGATCGCGAACGCTTCGTGCAATATGTCCGTCAGGATCCGATGGCCGCCGCTCAGCTGCGCGCACCGCTCTATGAGGACAAGGTCGTCGACTTCCTGTTCGACAAGGCCGAAATCACCGACCGCGCCGTGACCCGCGAAGAGCTGGAAGCCGCGATCGAAGCCGAAGATGGCGACCTGAAGCCGCACGTCCATGGTCCGGGCTGTGGTCATGACCATGATCATGACGAAAAGCCCAAGGCCAAGAAGGCTGCGCCCAAGAAGAAGGCGGAGGCTGCCGAAGCCGAGGCGGAAGCTGCTCCGGCTGCTGAAGAATCCGCCCCGGCGAAGAAGCCGGCCAAGAAGGCTGCTGCCAAGAAGGACGAGGCTGTAGCTGAAGAAGCGACCGCCGAGGAAAAGCCGAAGAAGAAGGCTGCGCCGAAAAAGGCTGCCGCCAAGGCTGAATAAGCTCCGGTCATCCGACCAGACAGGCGCCCGGCTTCCATTGGAAGGCCGGGCGCTTTTCATTTCATTGGCGCCGTGGCAGATGAAATCTTAATCATGATGGTTCATGCCGACGGTCGAGACATGGCTCAGGGATCGTGCGGCAGATGAGGGAATTTCCGGCTGTGAACAGCGTAGAGGCTGCCGCCACGCCGCGTATCGCGGTTATTCTGCCCTGCTATAATGAAGCCGGCGCCATCGTGCGGACGGTCGAGGATTTTCGCCGCGCCCTGCCGTCGGCCGATATTTATGTCTTCGATAATAATAGCAGCGATGGCAGTCGCGAACTGGCTTCCGGCGCTGGCGCTATTGTTCGCCGGGTACGGCAACAGGGCAAGGGGCATGTGGTGCGCCGCATGTTCGCCGATGTCGATGCCGATATTTACATCATGGCCGATGGCGATGCGACCTACGAAGCCGCCGCAGCGCCGGCCATGGTCGCCGCCATGCTGGAGGATAATCTCGACATGGTGGTGGGCGCCCGCCGCAGCGAGGTGGAGGAAGCCTATCGTCCTGGCCATCGCTTGGGTAACTGGGCGTTGACGGGCCTGCTCAAACAGCTTTTCGGGCGCAGTTTCACCGACATATTGTCGGGCTATCGCGTCTTTTCCCGCCGTTTCGTCAAGAGCTTCCCTGTGCTGTCCGCTGGCTTTGAGATCGAGACGGAAATCAGCGTTCATGCGCTGGAATTGGCCATGCCTGTCTCTGAAGTCGTCACCGCTTATGGCGCGCGGCCGGAAGGGTCGGTCAGCAAGCTGTCCACCTATCGCGATGGCTGGCGCATCCTGCGAACGATCTTCACCCTCTATCGCATCGAACGGCCGATCCTGTTCTTCGGCGTGATTGCGGCCTTCCTCGCCGCTTTGGCGCTGGGCCTCGCAGCGCCGCTGGTCGTCACCTATATCCAGACCGGACTTGTGCCGCGTTTCCCGACTGCTATCCTCGTTACCGGGGTCATGATCCTCGCTACCCTGTCGGGTATGTGTGGCCTCATCCTCGATACCGTGGTGCGGGGGCGCCGCGAGGTAAGGCGTCTGGCCTATCTCGCCTTCCGCGCGCCGTCGGACTTCGCCCGCCGCGACTGACCATCTTCCTGCCCCCTTGAACAGTTCGGCTTTTGTGCCGATGTAGGGGGCGGGCAAGAGCAACAACCCTGAAAGAGCAAAATGACCGACATCATGCATGATCCCATGGCCGCGCTGGTTCCTATCGTCATCGAACAGTCGAACCGCGGCGAGCGCAGCTTCGACATCTATTCGCGGCTGCTGCGTGAACGGATCATCTTCGTCACCGGCCAGGTCGAAGATCATATGGCGTCGCTGATCGTCGCCCAGCTTCTGTTCCTCGAATCGGAAAATCCGAAGAAGGACATCTGGATGTACATCAACTCGCCCGGCGGCGTCGTGACCGCTGGCATGGCCATCCACGACACGATGAAATATATCCGTCCGCAGGTCGGCACCGTCTGCATCGGTCAGGCCGCCTCCATGGGCAGCTTCCTGTTGGCCGCCGGTGAGCCGGGCAAGCGGATTGCCCTCTCCAACGCCCGTATCATGGTGCATCAGCCTTCGGGCGGCGCGCAGGGTATGGCGTCGGACATCGAGATTCAGGCCAAGGAAATCCTGCGCATCCGTCGCCGCCTGAACGATCTGTACGTGAAATATACCGGCCAGACGCTGGAAGCGGTGGAACGGGCCATGGACCGCGACACCTTCCTCGAAGCGGATGAGGCCAAGGCCTTTGGTCTGGTGGACGAAGTATTTGATCGTCGCCCGGTCGCTGCTGAAGCATCGGAATAATCTTTTGACCGCCGCGTCAAGGCGGGGTCGATATGAAAAGCCCGGGCCGATACCATCGGTCCGGGCTTTTTCCATGTCGAAGAGGCCGGATTCAGCCGTCCGTTCAGGCGTTGCTGCGCGCCGCTTTTTGTTCCTGAAGCGTCGGGGCGGTAGTTCTGGGCCGCACCAGCAGCATCCGCAATTTTCTGAGCAGCGGCGCCTCCACCAGCAGATAGCCGATAACACACGCCACGACCGTCACGACATAGACGCCCAGATATAGCGGCACATGCGGAATGACGTTGAGCAGTCCAGCCGCCTTCAGCAGCTTCAACATCATGCTCGCCACGCTTTCATGCGCCAGATACAGCATGTAAGACGCATCCCCGATCAGGCTCAGCACAGGCAATGTTAGCATCATGCCGTGTTTCTCGATCGCTGCTGCGCCTGCGATGATCAGCATGAAACTGGCGGAGTAAGCGAGCTGGACCAACGGCGGGCTGACAGTATCCGGCACCAGATTGAGGGTTAGCTCCCAGCCATAAATGATCGGAATTGTGATCAGTCCGGCTGCCAATATCCAGCCGCCCACCGCCCGCGACGGGGCCTTGCGCATCATGCCAAAGGCTATCATGCCCATGAAGAAGTTCAGATTGCTGGGCGCTACGAAAGTTGACCAGAAACGCGATTCGGTGGCCATGTCCTGAAGGTTGAAGACGGCGATGATCACCACCCACAGACCCATCAGCATCATCCCCAACCGGCGATGGATGATCAGGCTGAGGAAGAAGGCGTAAAACAATACTTCATGATAGAGCGTCCATGCCGGTCCGATTGGCGCTCGAAAATCGTTCATATGGATGAGCGACATGGTGGAAGCGAAGTCAGGCAGACTGACGGGCAGTCCCTTGGTCCCCCCCAATGCGAGTGTGCCGGCGACGGCGACCGCAGTAACTAGCCAGTAAACGGGATAAAGGCGTATGAACCTTTTTATCAGATAATCGTCGCCGCGCTTTGGCTGTCCTATATCGCGCCGATGTGCGAGCAGGATGATGAAGCCACTCAGAACGAAGAAGAAATTGACGCCCAGCCAGCCATGGCTGGTATAGTCCGCCAAGATCGGCTGCATGCCAAAACGTGGTTCGCGAAACATGATGGACAGGTGAAAGGCCAGAACGGAAAGCGCCGCCAATGCGCGGCCAGCTTGAAGCGACCCAAGCATGGTTCCTCCATTGTTTATTGCCATTGTCTGTTTTCGAACACATCGCTCTATCGGCGCAGATTGGGCTCAAATGGCTGTTCGTGCCTTGAAAGGTGAGCCGGCCCGCATGATATGGCAGAATGATCGCGCTATCACGTTCATTCATCTGGTTTTTTGACCGGGCCGTCTGCAAATCGAAACAGGCTAACCGATTATTGACCGGATATGCTGGACAATGGCCCCTTGTGATTCCTGTCCTCAAGGGTTTAGGATGGCAGAACAGGATCGGCCTTGCGTTGTTCGTCAAAATTGTGACGAAGGACGGAAGGCAGGAAAGAAGGCAAAATGACGAAACTAACGGGTTCGGATTCAAAAAGCACACTGTACTGCTCCTTCTGCGGGAAGTCGCAGCATGAGGTGCGCAAGCTGATCGCGGGACCGACCGTGTTCATCTGCGATGAATGTGTGGAATTGTGCAACGACATCATCCGTGAAGAGACGAAGGGCGGCCTCGTCGGCAAGAAGGATGGCGGCGTTCCCACTCCGCAGGAAATCTGCGACGTCCTGGATGATTATGTCATTGGCCAGAAGCGTGCGAAGCGCGTTCTGTCCGTTGCCGTCCATAATCATTATAAGCGCCTGAACCACGGGTCCAAGCCGGGTGAGGTGGAACTGGCCAAATCGAACATCCTGCTTGTCGGTCCGACCGGCTGCGGCAAGACGCTGCTCGCGCAGACGCTGGCGAAAACGTTCGACGTGCCCTTTACCATGGCCGATGCCACCACGCTGACCGAAGCCGGTTATGTCGGTGAGGATGTCGAGAACATCATCCTGAAGCTGCTTCAGGCTTCCGACTATAATGTCGAAAAGGCTCAGCGCGGCATCGTCTATATCGACGAAATCGACAAGATCAGCCGCAAGGCGGAAAATCCCTCCATCACCCGCGACGTGTCGGGTGAAGGCGTGCAGCAGGCGCTGCTCAAGCTGATGGAAGGCACCACCGCATCGGTTCCGCCGCAGGGCGGGCGCAAGCATCCGCAGCAGGAATTTCTTCAGGTCGATACGACCAACATCCTGTTCATCTGCGGCGGTGCGTTCGCGGGCCTCGAAAAGATCATCGGCGACCGTCTGGAAGCCAAGTCGATCGGCTTCGGTGCCCATGTGGCAGCACCCGAAGAGCGCAAGACCGGCGAATTGCTGCGTCAGAGCGAACCGGAAGATCTGCTGAAATTCGGCCTGATCCCGGAATTTGTCGGCCGTCTGCCTGTCATCGCGACGCTGGAAGACCTGGACGTGAGCGCTCTGGTCAAGATTCTGGTCGAACCGAAGAACGCGCTGGTCAAGCAATATGGCAAGTTGTTCGACATGGAAAATGTCGAACTCAGCTTCACCGACGATGCTCTGACCGCGATCGCGAAGAAAGCGATCGAGCGCAAGACCGGCGCGCGCGGCTTGCGTTCCATATTGGAAGCGATCCTTCTCGACACCATGTTCGACCTTCCTTCCATGGAGGGCGTGGGCGAAGTCGTGGTCGATAAGGACGTGGTTGCCGGTACGAAGGAACCGATTCGCGTATTCAGCGAGAATAAGAAGCGGGCTGAAGACGCGGCCTGATTCCACTCAATCCTGATCAGGATTTTCAAGGGGCCGGCGATCATTCGCCGGCCTTTTTTGTGCTTGTTCCTTGCGCTGCACAAAAATTCCCGTTGCGTTGCAAAATTGCACCAGTGTCAAACTGCGCAATGAAAATGAAAATAAGTCATTAAACTTCAATAAATTACCATCAAAAGCGCATCGACTTCCGGCGGCATCGCCGAGGGCAGGGGAGGAATGTGACAGTTCCGCTGATGCATTGTAACAAATATGCAATCGGAGCATCACAGGGGCTTAGCCACACGCCGCCAGGGAGCGGTTCGGCTTGAAAGAGCATGAGGGTTTGGGGGCGCGGCTCGCGCCACTCTTGAAAAGGGACAAGGGTCAATGAAACAGTTTTTGATGGGCAGCGCCGCGATTATCGCCGTTGCAATGCCCGGTATCGCGCTCGCGCAGTCGACGGGCTCGGACGACTTCGACACCATCGTCGTAACCGGCGCGCAAAATTCGCAGGGTGTTGGCGGCGTCAAGATTCCTGACTCGCCCAAGGCGAAGGTGGTTCTGGGGCAGGAAATCATCCAGGCTCAGCGCCCCGGTCAGACGATCAACGAAATCATCAACCTGGTGCCGGGCGTCAGCTTCACCAACAACGATCCCTGGGGTTCGTCGGGCGGCAGCTTCACCATCCGCGGTTTCAGCTCGGATCGTATTTCGCAGACCTTCGATGGTATTCCGCTCAATGACTCGGGCAACTATGCGATCTACACCAACCAGCAGGTCGATGCCGAACTGATCGAGAACGTCAACGTCAACCTTGGCTCGACCGACGTCGACAGCCCGACCGCCGCTGCGGTTGGCGGCACCGTCAACATCAAGACGCTTGAGCCCAGCGACGAATATGGCGTGCTGGCCAGCGCGAGCTACGGCAATATTGCGGCCAGTGGCGCGGGTGATCGCCCCTATTTCCGCATGTTCGGCGTCGTCAACACCGGCGACCTGACCGGCCATGGCACCAAGGCATGGATTTCGGCCTCGCGCATCCGCAACGACGCTGCCTTCGCCAACTATGGTAAGGTGTCGAAGCAGCAGTATAATGCCAAGATTTGGCAGGATATCGGCGACAATGGCGACTTCATCTCGATCGCCGGTCACTATAACCAGAACCGCAACAACTTCGGTGGTTCGCCGTTCCGCGCCAGCGCATTTACCGGCGACAAGCGTGGTCGTTTCTACGACATCGCAGGCGGCTATCCCTGCACCGTCAGCCAGACCAGCGTCCCCAATAGCTGCGGCACCGACTTTGAACGTCGCTTCAACCCTTCGAACACCGGCAACGTCCGCCTGAACTCGAAGTTCACGCTGACCGATCGTCTGACCTTCTCGGTCGACGGCGCCTATCAGTGGGTGAAGGCGAACGGCGGCGGCACCACCAGCGCCAACGAAACCTTCTTCACGGACTCGACCGGCTTCCGCGGCACCGGCAACTATAACGGCAGCTTCTATTTCGGTCGTGACCTGAACGGCGACGGCGTGCTTGGCCGCGTTACGCTGCTTCAGCCGAGCCAGACCAACACCCGTCGTTGGGTCGGCATTGCCAACCTCGCTTACGAGATCAACGATACCAACCGCGTTCGTCTGTCGTACAGCTACGACCGCGCTCGCCATCGTCAGACCGGTTATGCCGGCTTCCTGGATCAGGGCGGCACGCCGTTCGATGTTTTCCCGATCAACGATCCGGTTCTGGACGCGGCCGGCAACGCGCTGCAAAAGCGTGACCGCAAGTCGATCGCCGAACTCAACCAGATCGCCGGTGAATATCGCGGTCAGTTCTTCGAAGAAAAGCTGACGGTCCTGATCGGTGGTCGTCTGCCTTTCTTCAAGCGTGAGCTGGATCAGAACTGCTTCACCACCAGCTCGGGCGGTTTCGTCAACTGTGTGCCGGAAGACCAGCAGGCCGCCTATATCGCGACGCATCCCTACAGCTACAATGCTACGACGGGTCGTGCGACGGGTTCGGCCCTGCCGCAGGAACGCAAGCTGAAATATGACAAGTTCCTGCCGAACGTCGGTGCGACCTTCAAGATCACGCCTGAAATCAGCATTGCCGGCAGCTATGCGAAGAACATCTCGGTGCCCAGCACCGATGCCCTGTACAACGCTTTCGTCTTCCCGGCGGACAGCGACTCGGCCTATCGCGTTGCTGAAACCTCGGACAGCTTCGACGCCAGCATCCGTTACACCTCGTCGAAGGTTCAGGCTGCCGTCACTGGCTGGTACTCGAAGTACAAGAACCGTCTCGTCACCGCTTATGACATCGATGGCAACGGCACCGACACCAACCTCGGGCCGGTGAAGAAATATGGCATCGACAGCAGCATTTCGTACAGCCCGATCAAGGAAGTGACCGCTTACCTGTTCGGTTCGTACATCAAGTCCGAAATCCAGAACGATGCTGTGACCGGTAGCTGTGCAGCAACCAGCGACATTGCGCTCGCCGGCCTGTGCTATGTTCAGGATGGCGTTGCTTACCTCCGTACTTCCGGCAAGCGTGAGCGTAGCGCACCGAAATATCTGTTCGGTGGCCGTCTCCAGGGCAATCTGGGTGACTTCACTCTGGGGGTCCAGGCCAAGAAGACCAGCTCGCGCTATCTGAACGACATTAACGGTGAAATTCAGACTGCTACTCTGGCAGATGGCTCGACGAAGACGATCTTCCCGGGTGCCAAGTTCGGTGCCTACACTGTGGTCGATCTGGACCTGCGTTACTCGCTCGCCAGCCTCGGCATGGAAAAGGGCGCGATCCAGCTGAACGTCAGCAACCTGTTCGACAAATATTATGTCGGCTCGTTCAGCGGCGGTCTGGACACGCTGGCCAGCTCGTCGTCGGCTTTCGTGAACTTCGGTTCGCCGCGCGCGATCAGCGCTTCGCTGATCGTTGGCTTCTGATCCTTTCGATCAGTCTCGAAAACAGGAAAGGGCGGGGAGCAATCCCCGCCCTTTTCCTTTGTGCCCATGCGCTGTCCTACAGGCGCTCGATCGGCTAGGGTCTGTACAGGCTCCGTCCGGCTATGGTGGAACCGACGCAAGATAATTTCAAAATGTCCGGGAAATATGGGAAGCTAAGCCCGCGCTATGGACTGATGTGCGGTGCATAGACGCCGCTGCAAAAATATTTTTGGAAGCTACAGGCGGCTTCCCGCTGCTTGTTCGACTAAGCCGGAAGGGAGAGAGATTCTATCCCTCAACGCAGGCAGGCATCCAGGCCGTCGCGTTGGATAACCCCGATCCGCGCCGCAATCGTATTGCCATAACGACGGGTAAAGCCGCTGGGCGCGACGGCCGCGCGTTTCTTGGGTAGCGGCAGCACGGCGGCGATCCGGGCTGCTTCGGCCTTGGTCAGCTTTCCGGCGCCATGATGATAATAGCGGATCGCGCCAGCCTGTACGCCATAGGTGCCGATCCCCGTCTCCGCGACGTTCAGATAGACTTCCATGATCCGTTTCTTGCCCCAGATCGCCTCGATCAGGACGGTGAACCAGGCTTCCAATCCCTTGCGCACGAAGCTGCCGCCCTGAAACAGGAAGACGTTCTTGGCTGTTTGCTGACTGATGGTCGATCCGCCCCGAATGCGTCCGCCGCTGGCATTGTGGATCGCGGCCTTGGCTATGGCATCGACATCGAAGCCGTGGTGGGAACAGAATTTCCCATCCTCCGCCGCGATCGCTGCGCGTGCCATGTCGGGGTCTATCTCGTCCAGCGAGGTCCAGTCTTTGGTGATGCCATTGGGATCAAGCAGCATCGTCCACGTCACGGGCGGCGGCACAAAGCGATAGATCGTCACCATCAACAGGGAGAGGATGACGAAACCAACCACGATCTTGACCGGAATCATGATCCATCTGGAACGGCGGCGGGGCGATGCGGGCTTGGCAGTCATGCCATGGTGGTAGCGCGCCCGGCCGCTTTTGTTCAAGCCGGCGTTCAGGCCGATACGAAACGATCCGCCCGCCCACGATTGATCATCAACACCATCGCCGCACCGATCAGGCACAATAGGCCCGCCGCGATGAAGGCGGGCATATAGCTTTGCCAGAGCGTGCGTGAAAAGCCACCCGCCAGCGCAGCGCTGGCCGCACCCAGTTGATGTCCGGCAAATATCCAGCCGAACACGATATTGGCCCGTTCCGGTCCGAAGCGCTGTGCGGTCAGGCGTACCGTCGGTGGCACGGTCGCCACCCAATCCAGCCCATAGAAAATGGCGAAGATCGACAGGCTGTAGAGCGAGAAATCGCTAAACGGCAGGTACAGCAGCGACAGGCCACGCAGGCCATAATACCAGAAAAGCAGCCAGCGATTGTCGACCCGATCCGACAGCCAGCCTGAACCCAGCGTACCAAAAAAGTCGAACAGCCCCATCATCGCCAACATGGACGCCGCGCTGACCGCCGCCAGCCCGAAATCGCCGCACAGCGAAATGAAATGGGTCTGTACCAGTCCGTTGGTGCTGGCCCCGCAAATGTAGAAAGACAGGAACAATATCCAGAAAGTCGGTACTCGCGCCGCGTCTTTGAGAACGATGAGCGGGGTCATCATCAGAACGCCGAGACTGGAGGGCTGAGCCTGCGCAGGCTGGATCGTTGCCTCGCCATAGGGAGCTAGACCAAGGTCGGCCGGACGATCGCGCATCAGCAGCAGAATGACGATGACAGCCATGACGATGGCGCCGCAGATGAGCAGCATGGCGGACCGCCATCCAAAGGCTTCGGTCATCCGTGCGAGCAGCGGCAGGAAAGCGAGTTGGCCTGTCGCCGTACTGGCGGACAGCAGCCCCATGACCAGGCCTCTGCGTTCCCCGAACCAGCGCGTCGCCACAGTGGCGCCCAGGACCATCGCGGTCATGCCCGTTCCGATGCCGATGGCGATGCCCCATAGCAGAAATAATTGCCAAAGATCGCTCATCCCCAGCGACAGGAGCAGGCTGATAATGACGATCGACAGGGAAATCAGCATCATCCGCCGTACGCCGTAGCGGTTCATGAAGGCGGCAGCGAACGGACCCATGCCCCCGAACAGCAGGAACCGGATGGCCAGGGCGCCGGAAATATCGGCCGCGCTCCATCCATATTCCTTTTGAAGAGGCACGATGAATACGCCCGGTGCGCCGACGGCACCGGCAACGACCAGCATGGTCAGAAAGGTCGCAGCAACGACCGCCCATCCATAATGAATGCCATGACGTTCAAGATAGCGGGCGAGCGGGGTGGATAGCATCGGCATTCCCAGCGATTCGGATTCGGTGATTGTAGTTAGATGATGAACATAATATATATGCAAGTGGCCGGATGGAGCAATATGGTATGAAGGTTAGCCGGGAACAGGCAGAGCGAAACCGGGCGAATGTGGTCGAAGCCGCATCCCGCCTGTTCCGCGCCCAAGGGGTGGAGGGAGCAGGTATCGCGACCATCATGGCGCAAAGCGGCCTGACCCATGGCGGTTTCTACAAGCAGTTTGGTTCGAAAGAGGCTTTGGCGACAGAGGCTTGCCAAAGATCGCTCGAACGAAGTGCGAACCGTTGGCAGTCCATTGTCGAGGGCGCACCGGGCGACGCGCTTGCGGCGATCGCAGCCGATTATCTCAGTCCGCGTAATCGCGACATGCCTGAAAGAGGATGCACCCTGATTGGTCTGGGCAGCGATGCCGCGCGACGGGGAGGGGCGCTGGCTGACGCTTTTCGTGAGGGAATGCTGGATCTGGTCGATATATTGGAGCAGCAGGGACTGGATCGAGGCGCGGCTTTGTCCCGTCTGTCGCAAATGGTCGGTGCCATGGTGCTGGCCCGTGCCGTCAAGGATGAAGGGCTGTCCGAAGAGATCATGGCGGCCAGCCGCGATGTCCTTGGCGACACCGACTAAAGTTTCCACGATTTGGCAAAGGCATCCAGCTTCGCCAGATAGGCGGCCTTCTGTTCCCGTGGCAACCACGCTGCGTTGAAGGCGTTGCGCGACATCAGCACCAGTTCCGCCTTGGTCAGCCTGCTACGTTGCTGCGCGCGGACCAGCACATCATTCAGATATTCGCTGCCCATATAGGCGGGATCATCCGAGCTGATCGTGATGGCAAGCCCCGCGTCGAGCATGCCGCGTACCACATCGATTGGCTCGCCTTCCGCATCCTTCACCGCGCCGGAAAACGTCGGACAGACGGTGAAGGGGATGTTGAGTGCCTTGGCCGATTCCACCAGTTCGGGTGATTGCAGGATATTGCCGCCATGGTCGATCCGATCGACTTGCAGGTCGAAAATCGCCTGCCGGATATGTTCCAGTGTATGGAGCTGATTGACGTCGCAATGGGCGGTGATGTGCAGGCCGTTGGCGCGCGCCGTGGCGATGTGAGATCGGAATTTGATCGGTGGATGTCCCTTTTCATCGCTATCCATGCCGACGCCAATCAATTGATCCTTCATGGGGAGGGCCGCATCGAGTGCGGCCATGGCGGTATCGGCGGGAAGGTCGCGCACGAAGCACAGGATGGCTTGTGATCGAATGCCGAACGCCTTTTCCGCGTCCACGCGCGCCCGACTGATGCCACCGATCACCGCCGTCATCGGCACGCCGCGTTTCAGATGTTCCTGCGGGTCGAAGAACATTTCGGCGTAGAGAATATTCTGTGATGCGGCTTTCTTCAGATAGGCGAAGGTCAGATCGTAGAAATCTGCTTCCTTCAGCAACACCTTCATCCCATCATAATAAATGGCGAGGAAGCTGGGCAGGTCGTGATATGTATAGCTGGCCTTCATCGCCGCGACATCGGCGAAAGGCAGATTGAGGCCGTTGCGCTTTGCCAGCGCAAATTTCATCTCCGCCTCTAATGTACCTTCCAGATGGACATGATATTCCGCCTTGGGCAGCGCAGCGATGAAAGTGGCCATGTCGTCTTCGGTGGCCAATGCCCGCATCGGCCCTGATGTGGCGCAGGCGATCGCGCTCCACATGCCACGCTTCATGATGCTGCGTCTGTCGATCATGCCCCATTCCCCCTTGCGGCTGACATCGTGTCAAAGGGGATGATGGCAGGTGCGCAAGGTTTAGGCCATCGCCATTTCAGGCGCGCTTTGCGGAAGTTCACACCGTCGCTGGGGCCATCGTCAGCGATGCTATGGTCCTTGCAACCACACCGATTTTAGAGCGATCGCACGCCCATTGATCGAGCTAGAGTTTGGTGATCTTGCATTGATCCGTTCGAAACGAACGGAGATTTGTGATTCAATCTGGCTTCATCCTGCTCAAAGTTCACACCGTCACAAGGGCGCACAATTCCGCCAAAAAATAACCCCGGAGTGGTAGCTCCGGGGTCATGATTTTTTGGCTGTGAGAGCGGATCAGGCCGCCGCCAGCCGAGCCATTTTTTCCAGCCGCCCGCCGGCAATCCGCATCATCGCCTTTTGCAGCTTTTCGAAGGCGCGAACCTCGATCTGGCGAACGCGCTCACGCGATACGCCATAGACCTGGCTCAACTCTTCGAGCGTCTTGGGTTCTTCGGCCAGACGGCGTTCGGCCAGGATGTGCTTTTCGCGATCGTTGAGATCGGTCATCGCCTCGACCAGCATCTCATGGCGCTGGGTCTTTTCCTGCTCGTCCGCGACACGTTCGTCCTGAAGCGGGTCGTTATCCTGCAACCAGTCCTGCCACTGACCCTCACCATCTTCGCGCATCGGCACGTTGAGCGAGGTGTCTCCACCCATCGCCATGCGGCGATTCATGGATACGACGTCGTCTTCCGACACGCCCAGATCGGTCGCGATCTTGGTCACGTCCTCGGGGCGCAGATCGCCGTCTTCGAACGCCTCAATATTGTTCTTCATCCGGCGAAGGTTGAAAAACAGCTTCTTCTGCGACGCGGTGGTGCCCATCTTTACGAGGCTCCAGCTACGCAGGATAAATTCCTGGATCGATGCGCGAATCCACCACATGGCGTAAGTCGCCAGACGGAAACCGCGCTCCGCTTCGAATTTCTTCACGCCCTGCATCAGGCCGATATTGCCTTCGCTGATCAGTTCGCTGACCGGCAGGCCATAGCCGCGATAGCCCATCGCAATCTTCGCCACGAGGCGCAGATGCGAGGTTACAAGCTGGGCTGCCGCTTCGGGGTCCTGATGTTCCTCGTAGCGCTTGGCCAGCATATATTCCTGCTCAGGCGTCAGCAGCGGAAATTTGCGAATTTCCGACAGATAGCGGTTGAGGCTGGCATCACCGCCCAGCGCCGGAACCGCGGGGACATTGCTCTTGGTAGCCATGTCGTCACCTTTCCCTTTCATTGCGCGGCGGGACCCAGAAGAGGCGTCACAGGCGCCGTCGCAAAACTTGTCCAACTCTATACTCGAAGCTCGCTTAACAGTTCCTGCATGTCGGCGGGCAAAGCGCTATCGAACAACATATGTTCGTGCGTTACGGGATGTATGAACCCCAGCCTTTTGGCGTGCAATGCCTGTCTCTTGAAACCCAGCGTTTCCAGTATTGATTTGAAACCTTTTCTTTCTCTACCGTAAAGTGGATCACCTATCAAGGGGTGTCCGATATGAGCCATATGGACGCGGACCTGATGGGTGCGGCCGGTTTCCAGCTTGCATTCCACCATCGCCGCGCCACGCAACCTGTCCATCGTGCGATAATGGGTGACGGCATGTTTGCCGCGTCCTTCCCGATGAACCGCCATTTTCTTTCGATCAGCGTCGGATCGGCCAAGCCAGGCGTCCACCGTTCCGCTGCCCGGCACGGGCAGACCATAGACGATGGCGGCGTAGAGCCGGTCGATACTATGATCCTTGAACTGACGCGCCAGCCCCTCATGGGCCTTGTCACTCTTTGCAACGACCAGCAGGCCGGATGTATCCTTGTCGATGCGATGGACGATGCCGGGGCGTTCCACCCCGCCAATGCCCGACAATCGTCCCGCACAATGATGCAGCAGCGCATTGACCAACGTGCCGTCCAGATTGCCGGCGGCGGGATGAACGACCAGTCCGGCGGGTTTGTCCACCACGATCAGGTCGTTATCTTCATGGACGATGACCAGCGGAATATCCTGTGCCACCGTATCGAGTGCTACAGGCGCGGGCAGGGCTACGGCGAACTGCTGTCCTGCGGCGACCTTCATCGATGCGCTGATCCTGGACGGCGGGCCATCCGGGCGGACATGGCCTTCACCGATCAGGGATTTCAGCCGTTCGCGCGACAGGTCGGGCAACAGGTCGGCGAGCGCCCGGTCGAGGCGCAGCCCATGCTGCCCATCCGCGATGACGACATTGATGATGGAAGCCCCCGAAACCATTGCCTAAGGATGTAGGGATGAAGGTGCATATTTCAAGCCATCTTATGGAACAAATCATGGCCATGGCGCGGGCCAGCCCGGATGCCGAAATATGCGGCCTGCTGATGGGATCAGTCGGCGCGATCGACACCATTGTGCCGGCCGCCAACGTGGCGACTGCCCCCGCACGGCATTTCGAACTGGACCCGGCTGTGCTGTTGGCCGCACATCGGGCAGCGCGTCAGGGGGGGGCAGCCGTCATCGGTCATTATCATAGCCATCCATCCGGCCACGCGGTGCCGTCTCGCACCGACGCCTCCTGTGCGCGGTCGGACGGCAGCCTGTGGATGATCGTGGCGCAGGAAGGCGCGCGATTGTGGATCGCACAGGGCGATGAAAATGAGGGTGTCGCCTTTGTCGAGGCTTTGCTCGACATAAGGTGAGGGAAAGACGGCAAGCCGGGCTTGCATCACGGGGCAGGGGGGCGCATTAGCCGGGCAGGCGTTTTTGCTTTTTCCCCAAATTGACGGCCCAGACATATCGCATGACCAACCCGACCGACAGCATTGAATTTGCCAGCCTCCTCTGCTCGCGGCTGTGCCACGACCTTTTGAGTCCCGTCGGTGCGCTCAACAACGGTCTGGAACTGATGGCGGATGAGACGGACCCGGATATGCGCCAGCGCTGTCTGGACCTGCTGGGGGACAGTGCGCGGACATCGGCGAACAAGCTGAAATTCTTTCGACTGGCCTTTGGGTCTGCGGGTGGCTTTGGTGAAGGCGTGCCGCCGCATGAAGCGCGCGTCGCGATCGAGGGCATGTATGCCGCCACCGGCCGGGTCAAGATCGGCTGGCTGGTCGAGGAACAGATGCTGGGCAAGCTGGCGGTCAAGGTGCTGCTGAATCTGGCGCTGATCGCGGGTGACGCGCTGGTGCGTGGCGGGCAGCTCGACATCGGCGCAGAGGATCGCGGCGAGATGACGGAAATCGTCGTTCGGGCTGAAGGGGTGAAGCTGGTGCTGGACCCTGATCTGCGCGCTGCGCTGGCCGGGACATTGCCGATCGAGGGACTGGGGTCGCGCACGGCTGCGGCCTGGATGGTGCGGCAATTGGTCAACAGCGTGGGTGGTGACATCGCCCTTTCACCTCCGGGCGAGCCGGTGTTGCTATTTGGCGCAGTCATCCCCTCTCGCGGACAAGCGTGAGCAGGGCGTCATTGCTCCATCCTTCCAGAGCCAATATCGCAGCATAAGGATCGCCGCTTAGCGCCAGAGTCTGAGCAAATGCCGGTTCGGTCTTCAGCCCGGATCGACGTAGCACCATTATTCGGTCACGCAGATCGTCGCCGCCCAATGTCAGCAGCCGCTTTTCCATCAGAAAGTGGCGCCAGCCCTGTTGCTGCACGATTGGCACGGCCTGCCCGAATATCTCGAATGGCCAGCCATGCGCCTCAAAGCGACCAATAACGGCCTTCAGCTCTGGTCGGGCGTGTAATTCGAACCCCGCCATGCTGCCGAACCTGTCGCGCAGATGATCGGCGAAGATGGCGGGATCATGGGTTTCACATAATATGTCGATATCGCTCGATGGCAGAGCGATGCCCAGAGGCGGCGTCCCGGCTATATGGGGATCGAAGGAGGCAAGCCTTTCCAGCGCTCCGGTGAGGGCGAGCGCCTCTTCATAGGGCATGCGGGTCATGCTTCGCGCATTTCTTCCGCCAGGGCCGCTACCAATGCTGCGGCGGGCAAGCTGCGGGCTAATGGAGCGCCCTGACCGGCCCACTGGGCGCCATATCCGCCTTCATCCCGCGCTTTTGCAGCCTGATTGAGCGCTTTTCCCGCATCATAAGCGATGGGGTAATCCGGGACGCGGCGATGTGCCTGTGCGCCCCACATCGTGAATTTGTTGGCGAGGCAGCGGGCAGGGCGACCGGAAATGGCGCGTGTCATGATCGTATGCAGCGCGGCGGGGCTGTTCAGCGCAGCGCGATAGGCCGCATCGGCGCTGCTTTCCGGGCAGGCGATGAACGCCGTGCCAAGCTGGGCCGCGACCGCGCCCAGATTGAGTGCGGCACTGATGCCCCGTCCATCCATGATGCCGCCTGCCGCGATGACCGGCATATCCGCGCGTTCGACCAGCAACTGTGTCAGCGCAAAAGTGCCAAGTTGGTCATCCGGGGCATCGGGATCGAACATGCCGCGATGGCCGCCGGCCTCATAGCCCTGTGCTACCACGGCATCGATGCCGGCATGTCTGGCTGCCAGTGCCTCCGGCAGGCTGGTCGCGGTCGCAATGAGCATGCACCCCGCCTGCTTCAGAGCGGCGATACGAACGGCATTGGGCAGTCCGAAATGAAAGCTGATAACGGCCGGCCGCGTGTCGATCAGCATGGCCATCATAGCATCGTCGACGGCAAAGCTGCGATAGATTTCCCGCAGGGACGTGGGTGGTGTGGCGCCATATTGGGTGAAAAGGGGCGTGAGTTCTTCGAGCCAGCCTGCCTCAACATCCGGCCGGGCGATGGCTGGCGCATGGGCGAACAGATTGACGTTGAAGGGCCGGTCGGTGCGGGCACGTATTTGCATGATCATTGCGCAGGCAGCGTCGGCATCGACTGCGCCCACGCCGATCGATCCCAGCGCCCCGGCGCTGCTGACCGCTGCCGCCATTTCCGGCGTGGATACACCGGCCATGGGCGCCTGAATGATGGGGTGGGTCAGGGCGAGGGGAGAAAGCAGCGGCATATGCGTGATCTGGGGATGGAACGCTCAAAGGAAAAGGCCCGGCTGCGCGAGCAACCGGGCCTTTTTCTGTAACCAGTGCCGAAAAATCAGGCGCTGTAATACATGTCGAATTCGACCGGCGAGGGAGCCATTTCCCAGCGATAGACTTCGGGCCACTTCAGTTCGATATAGGCATCGATCTGATCCTTGGTGAAGACGTCGCCCTTCAGCAGGAACTCATAGTCGGCTTCCAGGCTGTTGAGCGCTTCACGGAGCGAACCGCAGACGGTCGGCACCAGGCTCAGCTCTTCAGGCGGCAGGTCATAGAGATTCTTGTCCATCGCGGCGCCCGGATGGATCTTGTTCTCAATACCGTCGAGGCCAGCCATCAGCAGAGCCGAGTAGCAGAGATAGGGGTTGGCCATCGCGTCGGGGAAGCGGAATTCGACGCGCTTCGCCTTGGTGCCGGCACCATAGGGAATACGGCAGGAGGCCGAACGGTTACGGGCCGAATAGGCGAGCAGAACGGGGGCTTCGAAGCCCGGCACCAGACGCTTGTAGCTGTTGGTGGTCGGGTTGGTGAAGGCGTTCAGAGCCTTGGCATGCTTGATGACGCCACCGATGAAGTAGAGGCACATGTCGGACAGACCGGCATAGCCGTCGCCCGCGAAGAGCGGCTTGCCGCCGTCCCAGATCGACATGTGGGTGTGCATGCCGCTGCCGTTATCCTGTGCGATCGGCTTGGGCATGAACGTCGCCGTCTTGCCATAGGCCTGCGCAACCATCTGCACGACATATTTGTAGATCTGCATACGGTCGGCGGTCTGCACCAGAGTGCCGAAGGTCAGGCCCAGTTCGTGCTGCGCGGCGGCGACTTCATGGTGATGCTTGTCGCAGGGCAGGCCCATTTCGAGCATGGTCGAAACCATTTCGGCGCGGATGTCGGTGCAGGGATCGACCGGCGCGACGGGGAAATAGCCGCCCTTGGCACGCGGACGGTGGCCCAGGTTGCCGCCTTCATATTCCTTGCCGGTGTTGGTCGGCAGTTCGATGTCGTCGATCTTGAAATAGCTCTGCGAGTAATCATTCTCGAAGCGCACATCGTCGAACATGAAGAATTCGGCTTCCGGGCCGACATAGACGGTGTCGCCAAAACCGGCCGACTTCACGAAGGCTTCTGCGCGCTTCGCGGTCGAGCGCGGATCGCGGGCATAGAGTTCGCCGGTGTCGGGTTCCACGATGTCGCAGAACAGGATCAGCATCGGGGTGGCGCTGAACGGATCGACATAGACGGCGTCCAGGTCGGGCTTCAGGATCATGTCCGATTCGTTGATCGCCTTCCAGCCTTCGATCGACGAACCGTCGAACATCAGGCCGTCGGTCAGTTCATCTTCGCCCAGCACGCTCGACACCATGGTCAGGTGCTGCCACTTGCCCTTGGGATCGGTGAAGCGGACATCGACCCATTCGATTTCCTTTTCCTCGATCATCTTCAGGATGTCTTTAGGCGTGTTGGCCATGTGCAATTGCCCTTCTCTCTGGATACCCCCCCGAAGGGGTAGTTGAAGCCTTATGTCCGCCGGCCCCCTGTTCAGCCGGCTTGAACCTGTTCAAAAAAATCAGATGGCGTCGCTGTCGCGCTCGCCGGTACGGATACGTACCGCGCCCTCGATGGCGGAAATGAAGATTTTGCCGTCGCCGATACGGCCCGTCTGCGCAGCAGCGCAGATCGCCTCTACCACGCGGTCGGCGAGAGCGTCATCGACGACGACTTCCAGTTTCACCTTGGGCAGGAAATCGACGACATATTCGGCGCCGCGATACAGTTCGGTGTGGCCCTTCTGCCGACCAAAGCCTTTCGCTTCGGTCACGGTGATGCCGGATACGCCCACTTCATGGAGGGCTTCCTTCACCTCGTCCAGCTTGAACGGCTTGATGATCGCTTCGATCTTTTTCATCACTCGTAGTCCCAACCCATGACACATGTAGGAAAGGCGGTGGACCGCTCTTTCCGCTCTCCCTCAAGCGACGATCATCATGGCCCGATCAGGTCTGTGCCGTCCCTCTTGGTAATCAATTACCGTGCCAATCGGCGAATCGCTAGAACTGCTTTCGGCGATGCAGCAATCTTTGTCCATATTGCCCGGTTTCAGGGCAATTTCCTGTCTTTTGCCTGTTTTTTAGGCAGCATCTCAGGCGGTGTAAGGCGGACAGTCGAAACCTGCCGGACTTTTGGTGAAAATCTCGCATCCGGTCTCGGTAATGCCGATGCTGTGTTCGAATTGGGCGGACAGGGTTCGGTCGCGGGTGACGGCCGTCCACCCGTCGTCCAGCATGCGGACGCCAGGCTTCCCAATGTTGATCATGGGTTCGATCGTGAAGAACATGCCCGGGCGCAGTTCAGGGCCGGTACCGGGGCGACCGATATGCACGACCTCAGGACTGTCATGGAACACACGGCCAAGCCCATGGCCGCAAAAATCGCGGACGACGCCGTAGCGGTGCTTTTCGGCATATTGCTGGATCACATGACCTATGTCGCCCAGATGATTGCCCGGCTTGGCCTGTTCGATGCCCAGCATCAGACATTCATAGGTCACTTCGACAAGGCGGCGCGCCTTGATCGGGGCATCGCCGACAATGAACATGCGGCTGGTGTCGCCATGCCATCCATCGACCTGTGGCGTGACGTCGATGTTCAGGATGTCGCCATCCTTCAGCTTATAGTCACCCGGAATGCCGTGGCAGATGACGTTGTTCAGGCTGATGCAGCAGCTATGCGTATAGCCGCGATAGCCCAGCGTTGCCGGCACGCCGCCGCCGTCGAGCGACATGCGGCGCACGATGTCGTCCAATTCGCCGGTGGTGACGCCCGGCACCACATGCGGTACCAGCGCGTCGAGGATTTCCGCCCCCAGTCGGCCAGCCTTGCGCATGCCGGCAAAGCCCGATTCGTCATAGAGTTTGATCGCGCTGGAACGGGAAATCGGCGTGTCGGCCGTCATCGTCATATATTCGGTCATGGTGCGATTATAGGGGCTTGTCCCGCATATTGCGAGAGGGCGACTAGGCAGCGGCGCAGGCAAAGGCTATGCCGCCCAACATGGCCGAACCGACCCGCATCTGGACCGCCGCGCTGATCGTGATTGGCGATGAAATCCTCTCTGGCCGCACGCAGGACAAAAATGTCGCCCAGATTGCGACATGGCTGAATGTTCAGGGCATTCGCCTGCGTGAGGTACGGGTGGTCGCCGATGATGAGGATGCCATTGTCGAGGCAGTGAATATCCTGCGGGTGCGCAACGATTATCTCTTCACCACCGGCGGCATAGGGCCGACGCATGACGACATTACGGTCGATGCCATCGCCAAGGCACTGGGTGTAGGCGTGGAGGTGCATCCCGATGCCCGCGCCATTCTTGAAAATTACTATGTAACGCGCGGCGGCCTGACCGAAGCGCGTCTGCGCATGGCGCGGGTGCCGGCCGGTGCCAGCCTGATCGAAAACCGCATGTCGGGCGCACCGGGCATCCGCCATGGCAATATTTTCATCATGGCGGGCGTGCCGCACATCACGGCGGGGATGCTCGATCGGCTGACTGGTACGCTGGAGGGGGGCTTACCCGTTCTGTCCGCCACGATCGGTTGCTGGGTCGCGGAAAGCGAGATTGCGGATTTGCTGGGCCAGACGGAGCGCGCCCATGATGGCATCCAGATTGGCAGCTATCCCTTTTTCCGCGAAGGACGTACCGGCGCGAACTTCGTGATCCGTTCGACGGATCAGGCGGTGCTGGATCAATGTCTGGCCGACCTGACGGCTGCTCTGGAGCAGGGCGGTTGGGCGGTCGTGGCGGGCGGCATCTGAACATTCTGCCGCCCGCGCACGTTATTCAGGTAATGACGCTGGGCTTGTCCATGCCGGTATAGCCGGCAATATCCGCAACTTCCTGCGCGGCTGCGATCAGCGGGGCGAGGGCGTCGCCGGTTTCCAGCCCCAAATCCCCGTCCACGCCCATATAGCGTTCGATATAGACGCGCAGCGTCGCGCCTTCTGTCCCGGTGCCGGACAGGCGCATCACCACGCGCGATCCATCCTCAAACAGCACACGGACACCCTGATTCTTGCTGACCGACTGGTCGGTCGGGTCGGTATAGGCGAAATCGTCCGCTGCCTTGATCGTGCCGCCGCTGTTCACCATGCCGGGCAGGGTGGTCAGCTTGTCGCGGAGTGCCGCCATCAGCGCATCGGCCTTGTCCTTGGCGATGGCTTCATAGTCGTGGCGCGCATAATAGTTGCGGCCATAGGTCGCCCAATGCTCTGCCATGATGTCGACGACGCTCTGCTTCCGCACGGCCAGGATGTTGAGCCACAGCAGTACGGCCCAGATGCCGTCCTTTTCGCGGACATGATCGCTGCCCGTCCCGGCGCTTTCCTCGCCGCAGATGGTGGCCATGCCTGCGTCGAGCAGATTGCCGAAGAATTTCCAGCCCGTGGGCGTTTCATACAGGGGAATGCCCAGCTTTTCCGCCACCCGGTCGGCCGCGCCGCTGGTCGGCATGGAACGCGCGATGCCCTTCAGCCCTGCTGCATAGCCGGGGGCCAGATGCGCGTTCGCGGCCAGCACGGCGAGGGAATCGGATGGCGTCACATAGCTATGCCGCCCGATGATGAGGTTCCGGTCGCCATCGCCGTCCGACGCCGCGCCGAAATCAGGCGCATCACTCGCCATCATCCGGTCGTACAGTTGCTTTGCGTGAACCAGATTGGGGTCGGGATGATGGTGGCCGAAATCTGGCAGGGGGGTGCCGTTTTGCACCGTTCCAGCCGGCGCACCCAGCCGCTTCTCGAATATCTCGGTCGCATATGGGCCAGTCACTGCGCTCATGGAATCGAACGACAGGGTAAAGCCGCCTGCGATCAAGGCCTTGATCGCAGGGAAGTCGAACAGGCTTTCCATCAGTTCGGCATAGAGGGCGACCGGATCGACCACTTCGACCGTCATGTCGCCAAGCTGGCTTATGCCGATGCTGTCCAGATCGACGTCGGGTGCGTCGATGATGCGATAGCTGTCGATCTCCAGTGTGCGGGCGTGGATGGCATCCGTCACCTTTTCGGGCGCGGGGCCGCCGTTGGAGACATTATATTTGATGCCGAAATCTTCGTCCGGGCCGCCCGGATTGTGGCTGGCCGACAGGACAAGGCCGCCAAATGCGCCGGCCTTGCGGATCAGGTTGGACGCGGCCGGGGTGGACAGGATGCCGCCCTGGCCCACCAGCACCCGGCCAAAGCCATTCGCCGCCGCCATCTTCATCGCGATCTGGATGACTTCGCGATTGAGGTAACGGCCGTCACCGCCCAGAACCAGCGTCTGTCCGGCAAAGCCATCGAGGCTGTCGAATACCGACTGGATGAAATTTTCGGCATAACGGGGCTGCTGGAAAATCTTCACCTTCTTGCGCAGGCCCGACGTGCCGGGCTTCTGGTCGTTGAAAGGCGTTGTCGAAACAGTCTGAATCACCAGAAAACCCCTGTAGTGGATAACGGACCCATAACCTCTATGGCCCGGCAATGTTGCAATGCGCAATAAGCCAGCGGCTTGATTTTCCTGCCGGGCGGTGGTCTGGCACAGGATAGACATACATCATGACAGAAAGGCGCGCTCATGACGCCCATCCCGTGGGATCAGCCCGCAACCCTCATCGATCTGGACGGAAAGGCGCCGATCATCGGCACCATTCGCGATTGCGCCATGCATTTCGCGCTGTTCAAGCCCTTCGCCAAGGAACAGGCCCGCGTCCTGCTGACGCAGCCGGTTCATCGCGAAGGCCGCAAGACGCGGACATGGGTGCTGGAACCCAATGAAATCGCCGCGCTTTCCGAGCGGTTGAAGCAGGAACAGAATTAAAGGATCGGAAGTGGCGCTCAGTCGGCCAGACGGAGCGACACTTCGTTCATGAACCGGGCGTCATCACCCTTGGCCAGCCATTCCGCTTCCGCGCCGATGGCGGCCAGCATGTCGGTCAGGGCGTCCATCTCGCTCTTGGCATAATTGCCCAGCACATAGCCATGCACCCGGTCCTTGTGACCCGGATGGCCGATGCCGATTCGCACACGGCGGAAATCTGCGCCGATATGGGCGTCGGTGGAACGCAGGCCGTTATGCCCGGCATTGCCTCCGCCGCGCTTTACCTTCACCTTCATGGGGGCAAGGTCCAGTTCGTCGTGGAAGACGGTCACGTCCTGCGGCGTCAATTTGTAGAAGCGTATCGCCTCCCCGATGGAGCGGCCGCTTTCGTTCATGAAGGTCGCGGGTTTCAGCAGGATGATTTTCTCAGGACCAATCCGCCCTTCCTGTACCCACCCCTGAAACTGCTTCTTGGGTGGCGAAAATCGATACATGTCTGCGATCAGGTCGGTGACCATGAAGCCGACATTGTGCCGATGCATCGCATATTGCGTGCCCGGATTGCCGAGGCCGGCCCAAATCTGCATCACAATCCTCCGAAAAAGCAAAACCCCGTTCGCACTGAGCCTGTCGAAGGGCCGTCCGTTCCCGAAAGAAAGGGCAGGGCTTCGACAAGCTCAGCCCGAACGGGGTTGAGCAGATAGTTTTAAGCTACAAAAGGCTTATTCGCCCTCGGCTTCGCCCTCGGCTTCACCTTCGGCGCTCTTCAGAGCCGACGGAGCGACGACGGTCGCGATCGAGAAGTCGGTGTCTGCATGCAGAGCCTTTGCACCCTTGGGCAGGGTCACGGCGCTGATGTGCAGCGAATCGCCGACTTCCAGGCCGGTCAGGTCGACAACGACTTCGTCAGGGATGTTGGCGGCATCGACAACCAGTTCGATGTCATGCGCCACGACGTTCAGCACGCCGCCCTTCTTCAGGCCCGGCGATGCGGCTTCGTTCTCGAAGCGCACCGGCACATGGACATGAACGGTGGCATGTTCCGAAACGCGCAGGAAATCGGCGTGCAGCGGACGATCGGTGACGGGGTGGAAGGCCACGTCCTTGGCGAGGGTACGGACGGTCTTGCCGCCGACTTCGACCATGATGACCGAATTGAAGAAGTGGCCGGTGCCGAGCTGCTTGTTGAGGAGCTTTTCCTCGACATGGATCGACAGGGGTTCTTCGTTCATTCCATAGATGACGGCGGGTACGCGGCCCTCACGGCGGAGAGCGCGGGAGGCTCCCTTGCCAGCCCGATCGCGTGCCTCTGCCGACAGCGTAAGCTGCTCGCTCATTGCGTGTCTCCAAAAGCTAATTGATGTACTTTCCCGCCACGCCTCCAGGGATGACCATGACGGGAAGGCGGCCCTTTAGCAGAAAAGGGCAGAAAGGCAAGGGGGCTGGGTCAGGCGGGCGCCATGGGTGGATTCTTTGCTTCTCGTCAACCTTACTGAACCCGCGTCACGGTAAAGCCCTGCGCCTCCAGCAGTTGGATCAGATTTTCCCGACCCGTCAGGTGTCCCGCACCGACTGCGATAAAGGGTTTTCCTTTCATCCCGTCGATCACCTTCACCCAGTCGCGGTTGCGCGCGACGAGGATCGCTTCCTCGACGACCGGGTCGGGTTGCTCGCCAATCTGGTCTTCCTTGGCGATCGCCTCCATATCGCCTTTCAGCCAGGCATTGAGGATGCGGTCATAGAGCGCCTTCATCCCCTTGGCCTCATGCACGCTCTGGACCAGCAGCCTGGTTTGTGCGGCTGCGGGCAAGGTGTCGAAGGCGGCAAATTGCCGTTCGACCGTCTCCAGCCCCTTGATCGGCTTGTCAGCCTTTTTAAAGGCGGTGATCAGCGCGGGTTCGACGCCATCATCCTGACTGACATGCAGCGATTGCTGGCTGGCGGCGGACAACAGCATCGCCGCAGCCCAGCTTTCATAACCGGACAAGGCTTGCGCGCTGGTGCCGCTGTCACTCAATATTTTCAGTAACTGGGCCTTATCCTGTTCCGGCACACGCTGCTCCAGCGCAGGCAGGTCGGGGCTGCGGCCCATTTTTTCGAACAGGCTCAGCGTCTTTTGCGGGTCCTGCAAATCCGCCGCCTCCAGCACCAGTCGGTCGGCCTCTGCCATGGCATCCTTGATCGGTTGCGTTTCCCACGCGACCCCGCTGGGCAGAACATGGATCGTCCCCATCAGCCATGCTTTCAGGTCGCCGCGCTGGACCTGCCATAAGGCAGGGCCGCCGCCCTGTGGCGGCTGAGGCGGGGGTGCCTTGCTGCACGCGGCGGCCAGAGTGAGGGTGAACAGGGCAAGGAAGCGGGTGAACAGGCGCATGATAGAAATTACTCCGCCACGCGCCGCGATGCGACGCCCAAAGCCTTCAACTGATCCTGCACGCTGCCCTTGCCGGCCAGATGCCCGGCGCCCACCGCAATGAAGACGGTGCCCGGCTGATTTAGTCGCGCCTTGATCCATTTCGCCCAATTGGCGTTGCGCCCCACCAGCAGAACCTGTGCCAGTTCCGGCGTGGCCTCCAGCGATTCGTTCATGGATTTGGCCAACTTGTCGGGTTTCCCCGCCTGCCAATATTTCAGCAGATCGGCAAATTCCGTCTCCATGTCTGGCAGGCCATCGACGGTCGCGTTCAGAAATTCGATCTGCTGCTCCATCGGCAGGCCTGCGAAAAAGCCGATCTGTTCCTGCACCGTCTCCAGCGCGCCGACCTTCTTGCCTGCGCTCTGCGCTGATGCGCGCAATATCTTTTCGGCGCCAAGGTCGCTCTTATATCCCAGCCGCTCCAGCGGGGCGACCGACAGGGCCATGCCGCTCATCCATGGATAGAACATCTCGAACGTTTGCCATGGCAGGCCGTTTTCCTGCATCGCCGCCTGATATTTGCCGCGTGCTTCCGGTGCCAGGCGGTCCGACAATTTTACCCCATCCTTCGCCAGCGCCATCGTCGCCATGGTCGTGCCGATCGCTTGTGGATCGTCCGGCTCGATGATTTCCAGCATCAGTTCGTCCGACGTATCGAACGCCTTTTTCACATTGCCGCCAAACCAGTCGATCCCCGGCTTCATCACATGGACCGTGCCGAACAGGTAGATGGTGGTGTCCTCATCCTTCACCTGCCACAGGGCGGGCTTGGCGATGATGGTGGACGGGGCGGTGCTGCGGGCCTGAACGCTCGCGCCGGTCAGCAACAACAGGGCGGCAAAGGCACGGGCCAGAAAGCGATGGATCGTCATGCCCCTTCAATGGGGAGCGTCGCGGAGAAGGGCAAGCGGCTTAACCCTGTTTGCCCGATGGTCCCCGCGCCTTTTCCTTGACCGTTTCGGCCCCATGCGCCAAGGCGCGAACCCAAGTAAAACGGCTCATTATCGACGAGGACTATTCGTGGCCGAAGGCAAAGTGCTTTCCTTTCAGGACCTGATCCTGACCCTGCATGCCTATTGGGGGAAACAGGGTTGCGTCATCCTGCAACCGCTCGACATGGAAGTGGGCGCAGGCACATTCCACCCGGCGACCACGCTGCGCAGCCTTGGTCCCAATGCCTGGAATGCCGCCTATGTGCAGCCCAGCCGTCGCCCGACCGATGGTCGCTATGGCGAAAACCCCAACCGGCTCCAGCATTATTACCAGTATCAGGTGATCATGAAGCCGTCGCCGGCGAACCTTCAGGACCTGTATCTGGGTTCGCTCAAGGAAATCGGCATCGATCCGCTGGTCCATGACATCCGCTTCGTCGAGGATGACTGGGAAAGCCCGACGCTGGGCGCCTGGGGACTTGGCTGGGAAGTGTGGTGCGACGGCATGGAAGTCACGCAATTCACCTATTTCCAGCAGATGGGTGGTTTCGACTGCAAGCCGGTCGCGGGCGAACTCACCTACGGCCTTGAACGCCTCGCCATGTATATTCAGGGCGTCGACAGCGTCTATGACCTCAAATTCAACGATGCGGGCGTCACCTATGGCGATGTCTTCCTCGAAAATGAGCGGCAGATGTCGAAATGGAATTTCGAGGTCGCCGATACCGAAAAGCTGTTCCGCTGGTTCAAGGATTGCCGCGCGGAATATGACCAGTGCATCGCCAATGGCGTTCCGCTTGCCGCCTTTGAACAGGCGATCAAGGCCAGCCATACCTTCAACCTGCTTCAGGCGCGCGGCGTAATCTCCGTGCAGGAGCGTGCCAGCTATATGGGGCAGGTGCGCGACATGGCGAAGGGTAGCTGCGAGAAGTGGATGGAAGTGAACGGGTGGGCCGCATAATGACTATGGTTGAATTCGTCATCCCAGCGAAGGCTGGGATCTCAGGCGATCTGGCACCCCGGCCGATGGCGGCCCCGGCCTTCGCCGGGGCATCGGAGGAAATCGCATGAGCGATTTCCTCCTCGAATTGCGCTGCGAGGAAATTCCTGCGCGCATGCAGTTGAAGGCGTCCGACGATCTTGCCCGCCTCTTCGCCGAGGAACTGGGCAAGGCTGGTCTCAAGCCCGCCGCCATCGACAGCTTCGTCACTCCGCGCCGTCTGGCGCTGATTGCCCGCGATCTGCCGCTCGAAACTGCGGCCGTCAGCGAGGAATTCAAAGGCCCGCGCACCAGCGCGCCCGCGCAGGCGCTCGAAGGCTTCTTGCGTAAGACCGGCCTGACGCAGGATCAGCTTGAGGATCGCGACGGCGTCTGGTTCGCCGTGGTGAACAAGCCCGGCCGCGCCACCGCCGACGTGCTGGCGCAGGCCGTGCCGGCTGTCGTGCGCGCCTTCCCATGGCCCAAGTCGATGCGTTGGGGCACCGCCAGCCAGACGACCGAAAGCCTGCGCTGGGTCCGTCCGTTGCAGGGCATTATCGCGCTGCTGGGCGGCGAGGTTGTGGACATTGAGATAGACGGGATCGTCGCAGGTCGCGAAACCGTTGGCCATCGCTTCCATTCGACTGGTCCGGTCAGCATCGACGGCGCCGATGATTATGTCGAAAAGCTGCGCGCCGCCTATGTCATCGCCTGCCATCAGGAGCGGCAGGCGATTATCGCGGCAAAGGCCGATGAGGCTGCCGCCGCCCATGGCTATAGCGTGATCGAGGATCAGGGGCTGGTCGCCGAAAATGCGGGACTGACCGAGTGGCCGGTGCCGCTGCTGGGCGATTTCGATCCGGCATTTCTTGAGGTTCCACCTGAAGTCATTCAGTTAACCCTGCGTATCAACCAGAAATATTTCGTTCTGCGCGATGCGGATGGCAAACTGGCGCCTGCCTTCATCTGTACCGCCAATATCGAAGCGAAGGATGGCGGTGCCGCGATTGTCACTGGCAATCGCAAGGTGCTGGCTGCGCGCCTGTCCGACGCTCGTTTCTTCTGGGAGCAGGATCGCAAGATCGCGCTCGCCGATCAGGCGAAAAAGCTGGAGCGCATCACCTTCCACGAAAAGCTCGGCACCGTCGCCGACAAGGTGGAGCGTGTCGCGAAACTGGCCCGCTGGCTGGTGGAAGAGGACATCGTCAAGGGCGCCGACGCGGATCAGGCTGAACAGGCCGCCCGCCTTGCCAAGGCCGATCTCGTCACTGAAATGGTTGGCGAGTTCCCGGAATTACAAGGTGTTATGGGCGGTTATTATGCCCGCGCCGAAGGATTGCCGGATGCTATCGCCGACGCGATCCGTGATCATTATAAACCCGTCGGACAGGGGGATGACGTGCCGACCGCGCCGGTCACGGTGGCGGTTTCGCTGGCGGACAAGCTGGATACGCTGGTCGGCTTCTTCGGCATCGAACAGGGGCCGACCGGATCGAAGGATCCCTTCGCCCTGCGTCGCGCGGCCCTGTCGGTCCTGCGCCTGCTCGACCGGAATGGTCTGCGCCTGAAACTCAAACAGGCTCATGCCTTTGCCTTGAGCGATCATGTCTATCGTCACGTCTTCCTCAACACCAAGGCGCTGGCCGATGTCGACGCGCAGACACTAGCGAAATTCGGCCTCGATGCGTCCAAGGTGACGGACGTCGAATGGCAGGCCGCCAATCTGGGGCGCCCCGAGATCAAGTCCTTCGTCAGTGCCTTTGCGGCGTCGGACGTGCCGTTCCTCGACTTCTTCGCCGATCGCCTCAAGGTCCAGCAGAAGGAAGCGGGCGTTCGCCACGACCTGATCGACGCGGTGTTCGCGCTGGGTGGCGAAGATGACCTCGTCCGTCTGCTCGCGCGGGTGAAGGCGTTGCAGTCCTTTGTCGCCACCGACGATGGCGCGAACCTGCTCGCGGGGTACAAGCGCGCCGCCAACATCCTGAAAAAAGAGGTGATCGATTCCGCCATCGCGCCGGCCGCGCCGTCGGAGGCGGATGAGATCGCGCTGGCGCAGGCGCTCGATGCGGCGGAACCGCTGGCTGCTACGGCCGTTCAGGATGAGCGTTTCGAGGATGCGATGGCTGCCCTTGCATCCCTGCGCGCGCCGATCGACGCTTTCTTTGAGACGGTGACGGTCAATGATTCCGACCCGGCCAAGCGCTCGGCTCGTCTTGCGCTTCTTGCGCGGGTGCGAAATGCGGTACACACCGTGGCGGACTTTTCGAAAATTACAGGCTGAGGAAACAGAATTTCGAAACGCGCGACTATTGTGCGAAGTTAGGACATGATTGGTTCTATCCGTTCGTGTAATATCGCGCTATTCACTACCATATTATTGCAGCGCACAATCTTAGTCGGCAATTCAGTGCAGGGAGCGCCGGAACCATGATTACAACGGATGAGGCCATTATGAGCGACACCACGACCCGTTATGTTTACCGTTTCGGGGGTGGCGTCAACGATGGGGGCAATGGTGACAAGAACTTGCTGGGGGGCAAGGGCGCGAACCTGGACGGAATGGCGGCCATCGGCCTGCCGGTTCCTCCGGGTTTCACCATCACTACGGAAATGTGTACCCGCTATTATACCGATGGCGGCGTTTATCCCGACAGCCTGAAGGCGGAAGTCGCCAACGGCATCGCCCATATCGAATCCATCACCGGCAAGAAATTCGGCGATGCGGCCGATCCGCTGCTGGTGTCGGTCCGTTCGGGCGCGCGCATTTCGATGCCCGGTATGATGGACACGGTCCTCAACCTTGGCCTCAACGACGAAACCGTCCTCGGCCTTGCCGCCGCCAGCGGCGACGAACGATTCGCGTGGGACAGCTATCGTCGCTTCATCCAGATGTATTGCGACGTCGTTCTGGAACTCGACCATGGCGCGTTCGAGGAAGCGCTCGAAATCGCCAAGGAAGATCAGGGCTATAGCCTCGATACCGAAATGACCGCCGACGACTGGAAAGCGCTCGTCACCGAATATAAGGCATTGGTCGCCAAGCTGTGGGACAAGCCGTTCCCGCAGGACGTGCATGACCAGCTTTGGGGCGCGATCAGCGCCGTGTTCGGTTCGTGGCAGGCCGACCGTGCAAAGGTCTATCGCCGCCTGAACTCGATCCCGGGCGACTGGGGCACCGCCGTCAACGTACAGGCGATGGTGTTCGGCAATATGGGCGATACCTCGGCGACCGGCGTGGCCTTCACGCGCGATCCGGCCACTGGCGAAAACGCCTATTATGGCGAATATCTGATCAACGCGCAGGGTGAAGACGTGGTGGCGGGCATCCGCACGCCGCAATATCTGACCAAGCAGGCGCGCGAGCGGGCAGGGGCCAAGCCGCTGTCGATGGAAGAGGCGATGCCGGAAACCTATGCCGAACTGGCGAATGTGTTCCAGATCCTTGAAACCCATTATCGCGACATGCAGGACATCGAATTCACGGTGCAGCAGGGCAAGCTGTGGATGCTGCAAACCCGTTCGGGCAAGCGCACCGCCAAGGCCGCGTTGAAGATCGCCGTGGAAATGGCGAACGAAGGCCTGATTTCCGAAGAAGAAGCCGTCGCTCGCGTCGATCCCGCCGCGCTTGACCAGCTTCTGCACCCGACCCTCGATCCCAAGGCACCGCGCGACGTACTGACCAAGGGGCTTCCTGCTTCGCCGGGTGCCGCGTCGGGCGCGATCGTGTTCGATGCCGATACCGCCGAACATCGCAACGAAATGGGCGATTCGGTCATCCTGGTTCGTGTCGAAACCAGCCCGGAAGATATTCATGGCATGCACGCGGCCAAGGGCATCCTGACCGCACGTGGCGGCATGACGTCGCACGCTGCCGTTGTGGCGCGCGGCATGGGCCGTCCCTGCGTATCGGGTGCTGGTAGCCTGTCGATCGACAATAAGGCGAAGATTTTGCGCATCGGAACGCGCGAGTTGAAGGAAGGCGACATCCTGACCATCGACGGTGCCACCGGCGAAGTCATGGCGGGCGAAGTGCCGACCGTTCAGCCCGAACTGGCCGGTGATTTCGGCGTGCTGATGGGCTGGGCCGACAAGGTTCGTCGCCTGAAGGTGCGCGCAAACGCCGAAACGCCGCTTGACTGCCAGACCGCCCGAGATTTCGGTGCGGAAGGCGTAGGCCTGTGCCGTACCGAGCATATGTTCTTCGACGCAGCCCGCATCACCGCCGTGCGCGAGATGATTTTGGCGGACACCGAAAAGGGCCGCCGCGTCGCGCTCGACAAACTGCTGCCGGAACAGCGTGACGATTTCGCGCAGATTTTCATGGTGATGGCGGGCCTGCCCGTCACCATCCGTCTGCTCGATCCGCCGTTGCACGAATTCCTGCCGCATGGCGAAGCGGAATTTGAGGAAGTGGCCAAGGCGGCCGGCGTCAGCGTCGATACGCTGAAGCGTCGCGCATCCGAACTGCATGAATTCAACCCCATGCTGGGCCATCGCGGTTGCCGTCTGGGCGTCACCTATCCCGAAATCTACGAGATGCAGGCTCGCGCCATTTTTGAGGCCGCGCTGATCATCAAGAAGCGTTCGGGCGAAGCGCCGATCCCCGAAGTCATGATCCCGCTCGTCGCGACCAAGAAAGAGCTGGAACTGATGAAGGCGATCGTCGATCGCGTCGCGCAGGAAGTCTTTGCAGAACAGGGCGCCAGCGTCGAATATCTGGTCGGCACCATGATCGAACTGCCGCGCGCTGCGCTGAAGGCCGGGGAAATCGCCGAAGTCGGTGAATTCTTCTCCTTCGGCACCAACGATCTGACGCAGACCACCATCGGTATCAGCCGTGACGACGCCGGTCGTTTCCTGACGCAATATGTGGACAAGGGCATCTTCGCCCGTGATCCGTTCGTCAGCATCGATGTGGAGGGTGTCGGCCAGCTTATCGAACTGGCGGCCGAACGTGGTCGTGCGACCCGTTCGGGCATCAAGCTGGGCATCTGCGGCGAGCATGGCGGCGATCCGGCTTCGATCGCCTTCTGCGAACAGACCGGCCTCGATTATGTCTCGGCCTCGCCCTATCGCGTTCCCATCGCACGCCTCGCGGCCGCGCAGGCCGCGCTGGCGAAGAAGGGCTGATCCGGCAGCGGGTCACTGACCCAGGCAAAACAGAAAGGGCGGGGAGCAATCCCCGCCCTTTCTGTTTGTCCGGCCGCTGTGATTATCGTGACCTTGACTTCATAGCATCATCGGGCGCTGAAACGGCCTCAGGCGGATGCGATCGGCCGCCCGAATAACCCTGTCTTGCGTTCGCCCTGAAGGCTGCGGGCCTGACCGCGCCAGTCATCTCGCGCGACCGTGCCCGGCGTCAGGCCAAGGCGTGCTTCCATCGTCGCTTCCTGTTCTGCGTTCATCGCCACGATCTGATCATAGCGATGATAGCCAGCTTCATTGAGAGCGATTTCACGCTGCGGGTCGATGCCGCTGATCCGACTGAGTTGGTCGCGGGCGGGCGCGCTTCCCTGCGTTGCCACAGGGGATGTAGCGACTGGGCTGACAGGGCGGGCCTGTTGCGCCTCCAGTTCGGCGATGCGCTTCTCCGTTGCCTTGTCGCGGGCCTCCTGCGCCTTCACCGTTTCGGCATGGGCGCGGCGCTCATCTCGGAAGGCCCGCTTATATTTGCCGCGCCCGCTCAGCATCAGGCCCAGTACCAGACCTATGGCCATGGCTATCAGCAACAGGGCGATCTCATTCAGCGTAAAGCTCATGATATGATCCTTTCCTGCCTCTTCGAACCGCCGATCGGGCCAAAGGTTTCGGACGGAAAAGCAGAAACATCATGACGGTCGCGGAAAAGTGAAAAAAGGGGCTTGCCCAATCTGCAGGACGCTTCTATCTGCGCCACTCCAATGCACCCGTAGCTCAGCTGGATAGAGCATCAGACTACGAATCTGAGGGTCGGGCGTTCGAATCGCTCCGGGTGCACCATTATTCCGACGACTGGATCGGACCTCGCTCGAAAGGGCATTTGAGGTTCAGTCCATATCGTCTCCGCACCCGTAGCTCAGCTGGATAGAGCATCAGACTACGAATCTGAGGGTCGGGCGTTCGAATCGCTCCGGGTGCACCATTATTTGCCTCAGGCGCCGGCGCGGGCATCCGCTCTCTTGGCTATCCTCGCATAAGCTCGGGTGGCCGTTCGGCCTTGCGAACCCTGACGAGTTCGTTGTCGCTCCTTGGGGTCTAGCTTTCCTTTTTCCTTCTATGTCGCTGATCGCCGCCGGATCATTCCAGCCCCGCGACCAGCCCGTCGATCGCACCCTGAAGGATGTAGCTGGCGGCCAGCTTGTCGACCAGCTCGTCGCGCCGCGCACGGCTGGCATCGGCCTCCAGCAGGGTGCGCGTCACCGCCTGAGTCGACCAGCGTTCGTCCCACAATAAAATCGGATGGCCCAGATCTGCGATATTATGGGCAAAGGCGCGGCTCGACTGGCTGCGGGGCGAATTGCTGCCATCGAGGTTGAGGGGCAGGCCGATGACCACGCCCTTCACCTGCTGCTGCTCGATGAAGGCGGCAAGGCCGATCTTGTCCTTGCTGAACTTGCCGCGATTGACCGTATAGGCCGGGCTGGCGATCGTCCAACGTGCATCGCACAGCGCCAGGCCTATCGTCTTCGTGCCGACATCCATGCCGATCAGGCGCCCGCCGTCGGGCAATGCCGCGCGAAAGGCCGCGCGATCCATCGTTACCAAAGTCATTTTATCTTTGTGAATGCCGCCAGCCTGTGCCTGGCGTCCTCCCGCACATTGCCCCAGAAGAGGCTATAGTCATAGACGTGATAATTGTTGCCGGGAAGGGTATATGGACCCATGTCCACCGGCTCGCCGATCATCAGCACGCCGCTGGTGTCGCATCGTGCCGGGACGACGCCTGTGACCAGGTGGGGAGGCTTGTCGTCATCGCGCGAATCCAGCGTGCCGCTATTGGCGCTGGCGGGGGCATTGCCGTTGAAGGCACCGGTGATGGGATTGGTGCAAAGCATATGCGTGCCCTTGCGCGGGCGGCCGGTCAGGCCCGTCTTGCGCTCGAAACTTTCAACCATGGCGGACGGATCGGCCGGCTCGGCATAGCTTTGCCAGCTCACGATACAATGGGCCTCATCCCGGCTTGCGCAGGCAGGCAGGCCCAGCGCGGGCAGGTCCGCCTCCACCGAAATCGGCCAGCCTACGGCATAGATGGCGGCGATCCTGTCGGCCACCGGCTTGCCCACCACCTGTTCGCGCACAAGCTGTAACAGGTGGCGCGATCCCTGGCTGTGTCCTGCCAAGATCAGCGGTCCGGTGGGGTTGGCCTTCAGGAAGGTGGCAAAGGCCTGCGCCACGTCGCGATAGGCGGCGTCGAGCGCCTTGTCCCCTTCCGGCCCGGTCGTCAGGAATGCGCCATAATTGGCCTGTCGATAGCGTGGCGCCCACACGTCGCCGGATGCGGAGAAGGCGCTCGCCTGACCTGATACGAAACGGCGTGCGGTCGCTTCGGTGTCCTTGTCGCCCAGTTGCGCGTTCCAGTGCGCGTCGCCGAACGTGGTGATGTAGCTGGTGGGGTGGATGAAGAAGATCGCTGCCTTCTGTGGCATCGGAGCCAAGGGTGCGGCGCCCTGTGGCGACCAGAGCGCCGGGTTGCCTTCCTTTATCGATGGGTTGGCAATCCACATCTTGGGATCTTGATAGGCATGTTCGGGCAGGGGGGCGAGTTGGGTAAATGGCTCCCGCGGGACCATGACGAGCCGGATCAACTGCGTGCCCCAGATGCGATAGACCAGCAGCGCGGCGATCACCAGAACCACCAGGGTTGCGATGACATAGAGGAATTTGCGCGCCACCCTTAGTCTCTCCCCATCGGCGCGAAGGGTGCGCCTGTGCATCCGCATGTCTGGCCCAAGCGGGCGCGCGGCGCAAGATAGGCAGAATGACGCAGGAGGACACTTGAAGCGAACCGGCGCGGATGGTAGCGGCGCCCCATGTCGATAGACCTTCAGACCGTGAAAAAGATCGCCAGCCTCTCGCGCATTTCGGTGAGCGAAGCCGAGGCGGAGGCGATGGTGCCGGAACTCAACAACATCCTTGGCTGGGTGGAGCAACTGGGTGAGGTGGACGTGACCGGCGTAGAGCCGATGACGGCCGTCATTCCCAACCATCTGCGCCTGCGCGACGATGCCGTGACTGATGGCGATGTGCGCGACAAGGTGCTGGCCAACGCCCCGCAGGCCGAACATGGCTTCTTCGCGGTGCCCAAGGTGATCGAATAATGACCAATCTTACTGACCTTACCGTAGCCGAAATCCGCGACGGCTTTCGCGCTGGCGATTTTTCCGCGCGCGAAGTGGCCGAAGGCTTCAACGCCAATGTTGCCGCTGCCAAGGCGCTGAACGCCTTCATCGTCGAAACGCCCGAAAAGGCGCTGGAAGCGGCCGATGCCGCCGACAAGGCGAAGGCCGCTGGCGAGACGCTGGGCGCGCTGGCCGGCGTGCCGATCGGCATGAAGGATCTCTTCTGTACGCAGGGCGTACAGACGACCGCCGCCAGCCATATGCTGGAAGGGTTCGTGCCGACTTATGAATCTACCGTTTCCGCCAAGCTGTGGGCGGCGGGTGCAGGCATGCTCGGCAAGCTGAACCTCGATCAGTTCGCGATGGGGTCGTCCAACGAGACGAGCTATTTCGGCAATGTCATCTCGCCCTGGCGGCGCAAGGATGGCGGCAATGCGGCGCTGGCCCCCGGTGGTTCGTCGGGTGGCTCCTCTTCGGCCATTTCCGCGCGGCTCTGCCCGGCGGCGACCGGCACCGACACGGGCGGTTCAATCCGTCAGCCTGCGGCCTTCACCGGCATCAGCGGCATCAAGCCGACCTATGGTCGCTGCTCGCGCTGGGGCGTCGTGGCGTTCGCGTCTTCGCTGGATCAGGCCGGGCCGATGGCGCGCACCGTGCGCGACAATGCGATCCTGCTGGAAACCATGTCGGGTTTCGACCCCAAGGATTCGACCTCGCTCGATCTGGCCGTTCCCCAGTGGGAAGCTGGCTTGTCGAGCGATCTCAAGGGCAAGAAGGTCGGTATTCCCAAGGAATATCGCCCGGATGGTCTGAACGAAGAAATTTCCGCCATGTGGGATCGCGGTATCGCCTGGCTGAAGGACGCTGGTGCCGAGGTGGTCGACGTGTCGCTGCCGCATACCAAATATGCATTGGCGACCTATTACATCATCGCACCTGCCGAAGCGTCCTCGAACCTCGCGCGCTATGACGGCGTGCGCTATGGCCAGCGCGATCTGCCCGATGGCGCAGGTTTGCAGGATATGTATGCCGCGACCCGTGCCGCCGGTTTCGGGCCGGAGGTCAAGCGCCGCATCATGATCGGCACCTATGTGCTGTCGGCGGGCTTCTACGATGCCTATTATACGCAGGCGCAAAAGGTCCGGGCGCTGATTTCGCGCGATTTCGAACTGGCGTTCGAAAAATGCGACCTGCTGCTGACGCCGACAGCGCCCAGCGCTGCCTTCGCTCTGGGTGAGAAGCAGGCCGATCCGCTGGCCATGTATCTGAACGACGTCTTCACCGTGCCGGCTTCGCTGGCGGGATTGCCGGCGATGGCGGTGCCGGGCGGGCTGGATTCGGCCGGGTTGCCGATCGGCCTTCAGATCATCGGCAAGGCGCTGGACGAACAGACCGTCCTGAACGCCAGCCTTGCACTCGAAGAGCGCGCCGGTTTCAACGCTCGTCCGGATAAATGGTGGTAATATGACTGAATCAACCTATCGCGTCCAGGGCGCAACCGGCGAGTGGGAGGTCGTAATTGGCCTGGAAGTCCATGCTCAGGTAACGAGCCAGGCCAAGCTGTTTTCCGGCGCCGCGACGGCGTTCGGCGCCGAACCCAATACGCAGGTGAGCCTTGTCGACGCGGCCATGCCCGGCATGTTGCCCGTGCCGAACCGCGAATGCATTCGTCAGGCGGTGCGTACCGGCATGGCGATCGATGCGAAGATCAACAAATGGTCGCGCTTTGACCGGAAAAATTATTTCTACGCTGATTTGCCGCAGGGCTATCAGATCAGCCAGCTTTATCACCCGCTGGTGGGTGAGGGCGAAATCGAGATCAGTCTGGACGACAAGAATCCCGACGCCGCGACCAAGGTCATCGGTATCGAGCGCATCCATGTCGAACAGGACGCCGGCAAGCTGATGCATGACCAGCATCCCACGCGCTCCTATGTCGACCTCAACCGGTCGGGCGTAGCGCTCATGGAAATCGTGTCGAAGCCGGACATGCGTTCACCGGCCGAAGCTGGCGCTTATCTGGCGAAGCTGCGTACCATCCTGCGCTATGTCGGCTCGTGCGACGGCAATATGGATCAGGGTTCGATGCGCGCCGACGTCAATGTCTCCGTGCGTCGTCCGGGCGAGGAATTTGGTACGCGCACCGAAACGAAGAATGTGAACTCGGTCCGCTTCGTCATGGCCGTGGTCGAACATGAAGCCAGCCGTCAGGTCGATGTGCTGGAGGCTGGCGGCAAGGTGGTGCAGGAAACGCGCCTCTATGACCCGGACAAGAATGAAACGCGCTCCATGCGGTCGAAGGAAGACGCGCATGACTATCGCTATTTCCCCGATCCCGACCTGTTGCCGCTGGAACTGGACGACGCCTTTCTGGAGGCATGTCGCCAGTCGCTCCCCGAACTGCCCGATGCCAAGCGTCGTCGTTATGAGGGCGATCTGGGCCTGTCCGCCTATAATGCCGCAACCCTGACCGCTGATGCCGATACGGCGCGCTGGTTCGAAGCGTTGCTGTCCGAAGCGGCGCGCATCCAGAAGAAGAGCGAGGGTGAAGTCGCCAAGGCATCGGCCAACTGGCTGCTGTCCGAACTTTATGGCGCGCTCAACCGCCTCGGCAAGAGCCTGGAAGACAGTCCGGTCGGCCCGGAAGAGGGCGCCGAACTGCTGGCGCTCGTCGCCGATGGCACGATCAGCGGCACGATCGCCAAGCAGGTGTTCGAGATCATGCTCGAAACCGGGGAGCGGGCGCCCAAGATCGTCGAGGAAAAGGGGCTGAAGCAGACCTCGGATACCGGCGCGATTGAAGCGGTTGTCGCCGATGTGCTGGTCCGGAATGGCGATAAGGTCGAACAGTATCGGGCGGGCAAGGAAGCGCTGTTCGGCTTCTTCGTGGGTCAGACGATGAAGGCCATGCAGGGCAAGGCCAATCCGCAGGTCGTTAACGAACTGGTGAAGAAGGCGCTGGCCGCCTGACGGCCAGCTACCTGACGGCCAGTTACCCGACCCACTGAGTTAAAAAAGAAAGGGGCGCCACCGGTGAAACCGGGGCGCCCCTCTTTTTGTGCCTGACACCCTTTGGGGAAGGATATGTGTCAGGCGAAACGGACGGACCGGGAGGGTCTGTGGGGTGTGGCCCGTCCATTCACCGCTAAGACGTCACAGCACGAAGTTAACCGTCGCCCTAAATGAGATGGCGACGTGATTTTGTTGTTCTTCGGCGCCAAATTCGCCACCGACGCGGAATGTGTCGGTGCCGCCATAGAGGCGGGCGCGGCCGGTCCAGCCGCTGGTGCGGTCTTCGGTGACCAGCGTGAAGGCATCGCCATCCTTGAAATAGGCCGTGGTGCTGCCCAGCGAGCCTCCGATGATCTGGCGGCGACCGCCTTCCAGTTCCAGCCGTACCCAGCCATCCTCGCGATGGAGGCTGCCGAAATCATAGCCCGCGGTCAGGTTGCCGCTGGCCGTCGTTTCGTCGCTGGTGCGACCAAGCACGGTCAGGTTGAACGCATCGCCGCCGCCGGTTTCGCTATAGCCGTCTTCCTTCAGGCGATAATAGTCGATGCCGACCGCCGGACGCAGGCTGAACCGGCCCATCTGCACCTGATAGGATGCGCCTGCCGTTGCCGAATAGAGTTTGCCGCTCCACTGGCCATCGGCCGTCCGGGTGACATCGCCATTTTCGAAATGACGGGTGCTGTCGAAATCGAGCGTCGCGGCCGACAGGCGGGCAAAGGCCTGCAACGGACCCCATTGGCCGCGCCAGTGGACCGCCAGTTCATATTGGTCGTCATCGACGGCATTGTCCGTCAGGCCGCCGGTGTCGCTGCCATGCATATAGGACAGCGATCCGCCAAAGGCGCCCAGATCGGTCAGATATTCGATACCGCCACCGGCGCCCCATCCGTTAATGTCATAGGATGCGGTCGATCCCACGCTCTTGGCCCCGCCAAAGGCGACCTGTTGCAGCCAAAAGCCTAAACGACCATCTTCGGTGCGATAGATGCCGTTGGGGTCGGACAGGATACGGGCCATGGCCCGCGAACCGGACGTCGCCGATTCGAACGTGCCCCCAGCATGGTCGGGCAGCATCTGGCGCAGATTGCCGTTGAGCGTCGAACCGTCCGTAATGCCTAGATAGGCATTGGCGACCTGACTGTCATTGTCGAGCGCGTTGAAGATCGCCGAATAGGCGCGGGCCAGAGAGCCGGTCAGCCCCAGTTCGGAAACGCTTTTCGCTGCGATGGACAGAGTGACCGTATTGGCGCTGGTGTCGCTGGCGATGCTGCCCTTGAACATATAGGGCAACTGGGTTTCGGTGTTGAGCGAAGGCGTGCCGCTGAGCGATCCGGCGCGCACGATGACATAATCGCCTTCCGATCCGCTGACCTGCGCCAGATGGACTTTCACCTGCGATCCACTGGCGAAACTGGCGCCGCCTGCGACGTTATAGACAGTATTGGTGGCGTTCGCGGCATCGATCGTGACGCCGATGGTGGATGTGCCGTTGGCCGACAGAGACGCCAGTGCGATATTGCCGGTGTTGGTCGCATCCAGCGTCCCGCCGTTCAGCGTCACGGCCATGCCGCCGGCATTGTTGATGGCGCCGCTGATCACGCTGGTCCCGCCCAGCGTCAACGCCCCTGTGCCACCGCCGAAATCGACATCGCCGGTGATGGTGGCGCTGTCGCCAAGGGAGAGAGCGGCATTTCCGGTGCCAAAGCTGACGTCGCCGGTCAGGGTGGACGTACCCGTCATGGTCAGGCTGTCATTGCCTGCGCCCATCGACAGGTCGCCGGTGATGCTGCCGGCTGAAACGGTCACATTGTCATTGCCCGATCCCAGCCTGATATCACCGGTGATGGACGGGGTGCTGGCGGTGGCGCTGGCCAGAGCCTGCGTCAGCGTAACGCCGCTGCTGTTGGCGCTCAGGTCGATGGCGATGTTCGACGCGCCGCCCGATGCGTTGATATAGCCGGTGTTGCTCAGGCTCGACACGGTTCCCGACGAATCGAGAATGGCAATGGCGGTGCCATCCTCATCGCTCAGCGCCGACGCAATGACGTTGCCGCCGACCTTGATGCTGCCGACGGAGGCGCCGCTGTCGATCACCAGACCGCGTACTGTGCTGCCTTCGACATTTGCGCCGGTGGCGCCCACCGTACCGCTGATGTCGATGATGCCGGTGCTGGCGCCGCTGCCCAGCCGCAGGGCGGTCGCGTTGCTATCATAGGAAATGGCGGTGACGGTGCCGGCAATGCCGATGCCGTTGGCGATGGAGACATTCCCGCCAAGGCCGCCGATGACCATGCCGTTGGCCGCCACCCCGTCATAGATGCCATAGCCGCTGACCGTGCCGTTGACGACCAGGCCATAACCCGAACTGTTGGCGGCAACCGCGCCGATGGTGGTGTCGGTTGTGGCCGATCCGACCTGAACCGCGGCAGACGATCCATAGGATGCAATGACGGCAGATCCCTCCGTGCTGTCGGTCAGGCCGTCATTGTCGACATCGTCATCATCCTCGTCGAGCGTGGGAGGAATGTCGAAAATCACGCCGCCGGTGACATTGCCGGCAATCACCACGGCGGGTCCGCCCTGCAACAGGTCGTCGGCGTCCAGTTTGCTCGTGTCGGTCGGCCGCGTCGTGGTGCGATAGCCGGTGCTGACGATCGATCCCTGAATTTTGACGGCGCCATTGACGTCGCCGAGCAGGGCCGCGCGGGTGCTGTTTGCGCCGGTCGCGGTAATCGCACCGCGCAGCGTCACATTGCCGGTTACATCATTGACCAGCACGCCTTGGCTGTTGTCGCCCAGCACGGAAATGGTGCCGCTGGTGGCCAGATTGCCGGTCAATGGCCCATCCAGGCGAATGCCGGTCGAATTGTTCCCCTCTATGGTGATGGTGCCGCTGTTGGTGATGTCGCCGACATGGGCGGCGCCGGATTGAACCCAGATGCCTTTCTTGTTGGCCCCTTGCGCAAAGGCGCCGTCGATATCGCCGTCACTATCCGTGTCGGTGGCCGTATAATCCTCGGTCAGGGTGATGGTGCCGCTGTTGGTGATGGCTCCGCTGGTGCCGGGCGCCACAAGAATGCCGGTCACGTCGTTGGCATTGTTGATGGTGATGGTTCCCGCATTGGATGCCGTGTTGCTGCTGTCTACGGTGACGGCCGTCCCGCTGGTCAGGGTGATCGACCCGGCCGATGAAATGATGATGTTGTCCGCTGCGCCGCTGGCGGCGGTGGAGGTTTTGACGGCGGCCGTGGTGGCGGTGGAAATGGTGGTGTCCGCTGCCGCTTCGGCCACGGTCAGCGCTGCCAGCACGGGGGCGATGGCCGTGCAGGCCAGTAGATGTCGCATGATGTCTCCTCTGCGTATGGCGCCGACTTTGTCGTGCGCTTATACAGGGGTGACGTCGCCGGAACGGTCATTCCGTGCGATCATGCGATGAATGAATGTTCAGAAAGCGAAGTCGATGCCGACCCGTACCGTGCGTGGACGCATGGGCGTGTAATAATCGGTGCGCAGGTCGAACGGCGTGCCCAGCGAAAAGCGGTTGCCGTCGCTGTCGAACAGGTTGGTCAGCGACAGCGACCATTGAACCGGGCCTGTCGCCAGACTGGCGGTCAGGGATGTATCGACATAATCGCCCTGCGTCTGGCCCAGAATCGGTCCGACGCCAAGACGCGATTTGCCGACATAGCGGGCCGATCCGTTCAGATGCAGTTGCGCACCATTGCCCACCGGCATGCGATAGTCGATACCCAAGCGGCCACCCAGATTGGCGACATTGGGCAGGCTGAGCGACGTTCCGTTATAGGAAAGCGCCCGCACGAAATCGGTCGGCTGGGTCAGGCGGCTGTCATTGTAGATGATGCTGCCGTCCAGTGTCATGCTGGCGAATGGACGCAGCACAGCTCGTCCCTCCAGCGTATAGATGCGCCCGTCACCGATATTGGCCGTGGTGGGCAGGCCGATCCGGTCGGTCACGTCCGCCTGAATATTGCGCCAGTCGGTATAGGCGAAATTGGCCGTGAAGGCGAAGGCATCGCGCCCCGGCACGCCCTTGCGGATACCCGCCTCGATCGTGGAAACCCGATCATTGTGAAACCGCCGGACCCGCTGGTCGTCCACAGCCAGCCCGCCGGGCCGGAAACCCTGCTGGAAACGGGCGTAGAGCGTGATATCGGGTATCGCGTCCGTCAGCAAAGAGAATGACGGCAGGAATATCGTCTCGCTACGATCGGCCTGCGCCTCCGCGCGCGCCAGCTCTGCCATGGACAGTGCCTGCACGGGGTCGAGCGCCTCGCCCGACAGGCGGCTGTTGGTGAAGCGTCCACCGACCGTCGCGATCAGCCCTTTGACCGGCTCGAAAGAGGCTTCGCCGAACAGGGTCGCTTCCTTCACCTTGTTGCGGACCCCGGTGGTGGTCGCCGGACGGCCAAAGCCGAACATCGGCACGCCGGGAATGACTTCGGGCTGGGTGGCGGGCACCGTGCCATAGGATGTCAGCGACCGGTGCAGGCGCGAACTGCTTTCCAGATAGGACGCGCCCAATATCCAGCCCAACCCATTGTCCAGATCGCGCACCAGACGGTTTTCGGTCGAAAATATGTCGACCAGATTATGCTGACGGAAAAGGGACGGCGATCCGCCCGGCTGGGTCGCGTCATAGGTTTCAATGAGATCGTGGCGGACATAGCCGCTCGACGACACAAAACGCAGATTGTCCCATTGCCGCTCGATGCGCAGGTTCGTCAGTAGATAGTCGGATTCATAGGGCTGGGCGACGCTCGACGCCCGTTCCAGCCGACCGGCCGACCGGCTTGCATATTGGGCATCGTCGCCGTCGATATGCTGATAGGCGCCGTTCAGGTCGATGGTCCAGTCATCGTTCGGCGCAAAGCGCAACGCAGCGCGCCCGCCATAGGTGCGGACGCGATTAATGTCATCCTTGCCGCGATTGGGATCGTCGATATAGCCGCCATCCTGAACGCCATAGCCAACGACACGCAGAGCCAGCTTTTCAGCGACGATCGGCAGGTTGAGCGTAGCCGACAGGTCGCCGCCCGGGTCGCCATGCTGCGTGGCCGAAGCGCCCATCGACATCTGGCCGCCAAATTCGGCCAGATTGGGCGCATTTGGCATGATGCGGATGATCCCGCCCAGCGATCCCGCGCCATAGAGCGTGCCTTGCGGCCCCTCCAGCACTTCGACCCGGCCCACGTCATACAGGCGCAGGTCCGGGTCGGGCGCGGCATAGTTGAGGCGCATGTCGCCCAGATATTGTCCGGTCGTGGCCTGCGTCGGGCCGGCCACGCCGGAATCGGCGATGGCCCGGATGAACAGCTTGTTACGGCCATTGCCCGCATGGGTGGAACTCAAACTGGCCACGCGGGCGAGCAGGGTGGCGGTGCCGTTCGCGGCTTCCCCACTGGTGAAGGAGCCATTGTCCACCCGGTCGATCATGCCCGCATAGCGCAGTAGGGGCGTATCCCGTTTCGACGCGGTGACGATGATTTCGGCGGCGGGGGCTTCGTCTGCCGGCGCGCCCGGTAAAGGCGCGGGGGGACGGGCCGGGCCTTTGACCTTCACCGGCGCGCGGACGATCCGCCATGTATGGCCGTCGATCTTCTGTACGGTGGCATTGCTGCTTTTCAGCAGGCGGCGCAGCGCGACCTCCACCGAGAGGCGGCCCTCTATGGCGGGCGTGACGATACCGGCCAGCGACTGGTCCGACATGCCGATGCTGGCGCCCGTCTGACGGCCGAGCGCCACCACGGCCTCGCCCAACCTGCCGGGGGCGATGCTGATGGATTGTCTTTCCGCCCCGATTGCGGGCGTGTCGCACGCTATGACGAGGGCGGTGACGGCCAGGAAATCAGCTCTTCGGCCCATCCCCTTCCTTCAGCAGCCATGCGCCGTCGCTCTGTCGCGTGGCGGTCAGGCCCATCAACGGCGCAGCGCCGGAGAAGAAATTATCCGGGTTCCTGTCGAGCAGGATGGTGCCGGTAAAGTGCATGGCGCTGGCCTGCGGCGTGGCGCGCACCACGATGCCCAGCGATCGCGACATATCCTGCGCCATCTGCGCCACCGGGGCGTTGGCATAGACCAGACGACCGGACCGCCAGCTTGCTACCGAAGCGGGAGCGACGTCCATCACCCGTAATCCCTCCGCATCATCGGCCAGTCCGCGCCCGGCGGGCAGGGCGATGGCTTCGGCATCGGGGTTGTAGACGACCTTGCCTTCCGACACGCCGATGCGCGTGTCCCGCCCGGCATGAACGATATTGAAGACGGTGCCTGCATCCTCGAATATGGCGTCGCCTACAGTCACGCGAAACGGGTTGGCGGAGTCGTGGCGTACGGTGAAGGCCGCTTCACCGGCGTCCAGCGCGGCAAAGCGTGGATTGTTGCGGTCCAGCCTCAGGCTGGTGTCGCCGTTCATTTCGATCCGGGTGCCATCGTCCAGTGCGATGGTGCGAATTTCGCCCGGACGAGTGGTGACGCTGTACATGTCCGTGCGGTTCATCATGCTGACCGATACGACCGCGACCAGCGCAGCGGCGATCGCGCCGCCACCTGCCCAGCGCAGCATGGATCGACGCGGGGCGCCGGCATCATTGGCGGCAACGGGCATGACGACGGGTTCGGGCGGCAGAATGGCGTCCATGTCGGCATCGGCCGCCATCAACGCATCATAAGTCCCTGCGCGCGCGGGATCACCCTCCAGCCACAATGTGAAGGCGTCCCAGTCGTCAAATCGGGGGTCGCGCGTGCGGATCACCCACGTCAGCGCCTCCTCGTTCATCATGGCTCCAGCCCCGTTCATGCATTGCCCCTTACAAGGCCTGACGCCGCCGACCCGATCATTCCGTATCCATTTTCTGCTTCAGGGTCAGCATGGCGCGATAGGCCTTCTGCAAATCCTTCTCTACCGTGGTCAGGCTGACGCCCAATTCGTCGGCGATCAGCTTTTGCCCGACCCCTTCGATGCGGAAGCGGCGAAAGATGAGTTCGACCCGCGGGCCAAGATCGCGCAGCACGGCGCGCGCTTCCTCCAGCCGCTGTTGAAGGATCATGCGATCGTCTACCGCCATATCGTCGGACGGGTCGGCCATGACGCCGCCGGCCCCCTCCGCCCAATCCTGTTCCCGCCGTTCGCGCCGGGTGGACGACCGATAGCGGTCCAGCATCAGGTTATTGGCCATGCGATACAGATAGGGCAGCGGGTCGGACACCGGTCCCAGATCCTTCGCCTCCAGCTTCATCCACATGTCCTGCAACAGATCCTCGGCATCGTCTCCGGCGCCGCGCGCGCGCAGAAAGCGCAGCAGAGCGGGGCGGTTTGCCATGAAAATCGCAGAAAGGCCGGTGGCCATGCCTGAATAAAGTCCAAGATGCGGGGATGGTCTGGCGCGTTGCCATAGAGCGATGGCAGGGGTCTTGGCAATCGGCAAGCTGTTTACGCAGGCGCCCGGCTGCTCTAGCGCAAGGACCATAGAGGTCGGCACGGAACGGACAAGCGCATGAGCGACGGCATGGATAGGGACGCAACGCTGGCGGCCGGCATGGACCCGGACCGGCTGGCCGCGCTGGTCGCGGACATTGACGGCCGCTATGTCGCGACCGGAAAATTGCCGCACATGCAAATGATGCTTTCCCGCGATGAACGACCCTTGCTGTCGGTTGTTCGCGGACAGGCGCGGGCGAAGGGAGGGGCGCTGCGGGAAGATGCGCTCTATCGTATTGCCTCCATGACCAAGCCGATCACGTCCGTTGCCTTCATGACGCTGGTGGAGCAGGGCAAGGTTGCATTGGATACGCCTGTGACGGACGTCATTCCCGAATTTGCCGGATTGCGGGTCGGCGCCGATGACGGGCCGCCGCCAGCGCGGCCGATGCTGATGATCGACCTGCTGCGCCATATGGCGGGCCTGACCTACGGGCTTCAGCGGCAGACGCCCATCGATGCCCGCTATCGTGCGCTTGGGCTGGATGATTTTCAACAGCCCCGGACGTCCGACCAGTTCATCGCCGATCTGGCCACGTTGCCGCTGGAATTCTCACCCGGCGAACAATGGCGCTATTCGGTGGCTACCGATGTGCTGGGCGTGGTGGTGGAGCGTCTGACCGGACAGGATCTGGAAAGCGTGTTCCGCGAACGGATATTTCAGCCGCTCGGCATGGTCGACACGACCTTCGCGCTACCCGATGACAAGGCGGACCGGATGACCGACGCCTGGCGGCTGGAGCCGGACGGGAGCATAGCAGTCGCCGATCTTGGCGCCCGCAGCAACTGGCGCCGCGCCGGCCGTTTCCTGTCGGGTGGGGGCGGACTGGTATCGGGCGTGGCGGACTATCATCGCTTCGCCCGCATGCTCCTGCGCGAAGGGGAGTTGGACGGCGCGCGCATCCTGAAAGCGGAAACGGTGCGCGCGATGCGCAGCAACCAGCTGCCCGATGGCCGCGACCTTTCCAGCCTGTCGAAGGGCATGTTCAGCGAGGCCGACTATCGCGGTGTCGGCTTTGGTCTTGGCTTTGCGATGGGGCTGGATCGCGGCGAATTTTACTGGGGTGGCGTGTTTTCGACCTATTTCTGGATCGATCCGGTGGAGCGCATCATCGGCCTGTTCATGACCCAGCATCTGCCGTCCAGCACTTATCCGATCCGGGCGCAGTTGCGGGCGGACGTCGACGCGGCAATCCTGCGTCGAAACGATTCGAAAGCCGCTCGGCAATCCATCTGAAACCAGATGGAAAATTCTTGCTGCGCCGCAAAATAGCCATTGGCGGGCGAGCGGACGCTGTGCCATCATCGCGGTGACTGATGAGAGGAGCGACGCCGATGAACCTCACGGGCCAGACCAGCCTCCCCGTACCTGCCCCGCGACAGGTCGATCCCGATATATTGGCGCGCGAGATCGTCGAACGGCTTACCTATCGCATCGGCAAAAATGCGGCTGCTGCCAAACCGCATGATTGGCTGCACGCGGTCATCCTCGAAATTCGCGACCGGGTGATCGATGCCTGGATCGAATCGACCCAGAAAACCCATGATGAACAGGGGCGCCGGGTCTATTATCTCAGCCTCGAATTCCTGATCGGCCGCCTGATGCGCGATGCGGCGTCCAACATGGAAATGCTGGGCGATATGCAGGCGGCACTCGACAAGCTGGGCGTGGACATCGACATCATCGCCGCGCTGGAACCGGATGCCGCGCTGGGCAATGGCGGGCTTGGTCGTCTGGCCGCCTGTTTCATGGAAAGCATGGCGACGGTGGACGTGCCGGCCTATGGCTATGGCATCCGCTATGTGAACGGCATGTTCCGGCAGGAAATCAGCGACGGCTGGCAGGTGGAGTTGCCCGAAACATGGCTGGCGCATGGCAATCCATGGGAATTCGAACGGCGCGAGGCGAGCTATGAGGTCGGCTTCGGCGGGCGCGTCGATCCGGCGGAGGGGGAAGATGCCGGGCCGCACCAGATGCACTGGAAGCCGTCGGAGCGGGTGATCGCGACGCCCTATGACACGCCGATCGCCGGCTGGCGGGGCAAGCGCGTCAATACGCTGCGCCTGTGGGAAGCGCAGCCGATCGATCCGATCCTGCTCGACAAGTTCAACGCCGGCGATCATCTGGGCGCCCTGTCCGAAAGCAATCGTGCCGAAGCGCTGACCCGCGTCCTCTATCCGGCGGACAGTTCCCCGGCGGGGCAGGAATTGCGCCTGCGGCAGGAATATTTCTTTTCCGCCGCTTCGCTTCAGGACATCGTGCGGCGTCATATTCAATATTTCGATACGGTTCAGACCCTGCCCGACAAGGCAGCGATTCAGCTCAATGACACGCATCCCGCCGTTGCCGTGGCGGAACTCATGCGGATCATGCTGGACGATCACGGTCTCGATTTTGACGAGGCGTGGGACATCACCCGCCGCACCTTCAGCTACACCAACCACACCTTGCTGCCCGAGGCGCTTGAAAGCTGGCCGGTGCCTTTGTTCGAGCGACTGCTGCCCCGGCACATGCAGATCGTCTACGCTGTCAACAGCCGCCTGCTCGCCGAAGCGCGCCGCACCGGCCAGTTTGACGATGGTGCGATCGGCGCCATATCCCTGATCGACGAAGGTGGGGAGCGGCGCGTTCGCATGGGCAATCTGGCCTTTGCCGGGTCGCACAGCGTCAATGGCGTGTCGGCGCTGCATACCGACCTGATGAAGGTCACGGTCTTTGCCGACCTCCACAAACTTTACCCCACGCGGATCAACAACAAGACCAACGGCGTCACCTATCGACGCTGGCTGATGCAGTGCAATCCGGGGCTGTTCGGCCTGATCCGTGAAGCGATCGGCGACAGGTTCATGGACGATGCGGAGGCGTTGCGCGACCTTGATCCCTTCGCCGACGACAGCGCGTTTCAGCAGAAGTTTCTGGACGTCAAGCGCGCGAACAAGGCAGCCTTGTCCGACCTGCTGCGCAAGCGGATCAACGCCCGCATCGATCCCGCCGCCCTGTTCGACATTCAGATCAAGCGCATCCACGAATATAAGCGCCAACTGCTCAACATCGTGGAGGCGGTGTCGCTCTACGACCAGATACGCTCCCACCCGGAAAAGGACTGGATACCGCGCGTCAAATTGTTCGGCGGCAAGGCAGCGCCCAGCTATCACAACGCCAAGCTGATCATCAAACTGGCCAATGACGTCGCCCGCGCGGTCAATCATGACCCGGCGGTGCAGGGCATGCTGAAGGTCCAGTTCGTACCCAATTATAATGTTTCCATGGCCGAAATGATGATCCCGGCCGCCGACCTGTCGGAACAGATTTCGACCGCCGGCATGGAGGCGTCCGGCACCGGCAACATGAAATTCGCGGTCAACGGCGCGCTGACCATCGGTACGCTGGACGGCGCCAATGTGGAGATGCGCGACCATGTGGGCGAGGATAATATCATCATCTTCGGCCTCACCGCGCAGGAGGTGAATGACAAGCGCGCCAATGGCTATGCACCCCGCGACATGATCGACGGCAGCAGGGAATTGGGGCAGGCATTGAACGCGATTGCCAGTGGCGTGTTCTCCCCGGATGACCCGGATCGCTACAAAGGCCTTATTCAGGGCATTTACGACCATGACTGGTTCATGCTGGCGGCTGATTTCGACAGCTATTCCGCGGCTCAGCGTCATGTCGACACGATCTGGCGGGACGAGGCGCTCTGGGCCAAGAAGGCGATCCACAATGTCGCCCGCATGGGCTGGTTCTCGTCGGATCGCACCATCCGCGAATATGCGGCCGACATCTGGCACATCCCTTCATGATCTCAGAAGAGGCGTAGGGTGATGCTGACGCCGGAACGGATCGACCGGCTGGTCCGGGGACAGGACGATGATCCCTTCGCCACGCTGGGCGTTCACCCGGCGGGCGCTTCCGGGGCGGGCGGGGGATTTACCGCCTGCGTCCTGTTGCCCGAAGCCATTCGGGTCGAAGCGCATAATCTGGACGGAAAGCCGGTCGGGGAACTGACGCGACAGCATCCCGACGGCCTGTTCCATGGCAAGGTCGCGATCCGCAAGCGGCAACCGCTTCGTTACATCGCCACCTATGCCGACGGTGCCACTTACTCGCTGCTCGATCCCTATGGTTTCGGACCGGTGCTGGGTCCGATGGACGATCATTATTTCGCCGAAGGATCGCACGGTCGCCTGTTCGACAAGCTGGGCGCGCATGTCATCCGGCATGAAGGGGTAGAGGGTACGCATTTCGCCCTGTGGGCGCCCAATGCCCGCCGCGTGTCGGTGGTGGGCGACTTTAACCGGTGGGACGGACGGCGAGGGGCCATGCGTCACCGCGTCGATGCGGGGGTATGGGAAATCTTCCTTCCCGAAGTCGGATCGGGCGCCGCCTATAAATATGAAATCGTCGGGCCGGATGGCGCGGTTCTTCCGCTCAAGGCCGATCCCTATGCCTTCCAATCGGAATTGCGCCCCTCCACGGCATCGATCGTGGCGTCGCCGCCAGCGCATGATTGGGGCGATGCGCGTCATCGCGACCATTGGGCCAGGGCGGATGCCCGCCGCGAACCCGTCTCCATTTACGAGGTTCACGCCGGTTCCTGGCAACGGGACGAACAGGGCGATTTCCTGACATGGGATGCCCTTGCCAATCGCCTGATCCCCTATGTCGTCGGCATGGGATTCACCCATATCGAATTTCTGCCGATCAGCGAATATCCCTATGATCCCAGTTGGGGGTATCAAACGCTGGGCCTCTATTCTCCCACGGCGCGGTTCGGTGATCCGGCGGGGTTTGCGCGCTTCGTCGACGGGGCGCATCGGGCGGGGATCGGCGTTATTCTGGACTGGGTTCCGGCCCATTTCCCGACCGACGAACATGGGCTGGCGCGCTTCGACGGCACAGCTCTTTATGAACATGAAGATCCGCGCAAGGGATTCCATCCCGACTGGAACACCGCCATCTATAATTTCGGCCGGCGGGAGGTCGCGCAGTTTCTGGTGAATAACGCACTATTCTGGGCCGAACGCTATCATGTGGACGGCCTGCGCGTCGATGCCGTCGCATCCATGCTCTACCTCGATTATTCCCGCGAGGCCGGGGAATGGGTTCCCAACGAACATGGCGGGCGGGAGAATGTGGAGGCGGTCGCCTTCCTTCAGCAGATGAACCGGGCGCTCTATGGCGCGCAGGCCGGCGTCATGACCATCGCGGAGGAATCCACCAGCTGGCCCAAGGTTTCTCATCCGGTCGATGCCGGTGGGCTGGGTTTCGGCTTCAAATGGAATATGGGCTTCATGCACGACACGCTGCGTTATTTGCAGCGTGATCCGGTGCATCGCGTCCACCATCATGACGACATCACCTTCGGCCTGCTCTATGCCTTCACCGAAAATTTCGTGCTGGCGCTCAGCCATGATGAGGTGGTGCATGGCAAATCCTCCCTCCTGCATAAAATGGCCGGAGACGACTGCCAGAAATTCGCGACCCTGCGCGCCTATTACGGATTGATGTGGGGCTATCCGGGCAAGAAACTGTTGTTCATGGGCCAGGAATTTGCGCAGCGCGCCGAATGGAATGAGGGGCAGGCGCTGGACTGGCATCTGCTGGATCATCACCCGCATGTGGGGGTGCAGCGTCTGGTGGCTGACCTCAACCATCTCTATCGTGAACGGCCCGCCCTCCACGCCCGCGATTGCGAGGCGGAAGGGTTCGAATGGGTGCTGGTCGATGGTGCGGCCGATTCCGTCTTCGCCTGGCAACGGCGTACGCCCGGTGCGCCGCCGATCGTCGTGATCAGCCATTTCACGCCGCTGCTGCGCCATGGCTATCGCATGCGCCTGCCATCGGGGGGGCGTTGGCGCGAACGGTTGAACAGCGACGCACTGGATTATGGCGGCAGCGGCGCGGGCAATATGGGCGTGGTCGAGGCGGACGAAGCCGGGTGGGCGAATATCACCCTGCCGCCTCTGTCCACCCTGATGCTCGAACTGGAAACATAAAGGCGGCCTGAGCAGGCTGAACGCGGCAAAGGATAAGGAGAGGTCGATAATGCAGACAAGAACACAGCCCCTTGCGCGCGATGCCATGGCCTATGTGCTGGCGGGCGGGCGGGGCAGCCGGCTGGCGGAACTGACCGACCGGCGCGCAAAGCCAGCGGTGCATTTTGGCGGCAAGGCGCGGATCATCGATTTCGCCCTTTCCAACGCGCTTAACAGCGGCGTGCGCCGCATCGGTGTCGCCACCCAATATAAGGCGCATTCGCTGATCCGGCATTTGCAGCGCGGATGGAATTTCCTGCGGCCCGAACGCAATGAGAGTTTCGACATCCTCCCCGCCAGCCAGCGCGTGTCGGAAAGCCAGTGGTATGAGGGGACGGCCGACGCCGTTTTCCAGAATATCGACATTATCGAAAGCTATGCGCCCGAATATATCGTCCTGCTGGCGGGCGATCATGTCTATAAAATGGACTATGAACTCATGCTGCAACAGCATGTGGACAGCGGCGCTGACGTGACGGTTGGCTGTATGGAAGTGCCACGCATGGAAGCGGTCGGCTTTGGCGTGATGCATGTGGATGAACAGGACGTCATCACCGACTTTGTCGAAAAGCCCAAAAACCCGCCGGCGATCCCCGGACAGCCGGACATGGCGCTGGCGTCGATGGGCATTTATGTGTTCCACACCCGCTTTCTGATCCAGCAGCTATGGCGGGACGCCGACGACCGGGACAGCAAGCGCGACTTTGGCGGCGACATCATCCCCTATATCGTGAAACATGGCAAAGCGGTCGCGCATCGCTTTTCCAGCAGTTGCGTTCGCGCGGAAAGCGAACTGGTCCCCTATTGGCGCGATGTCGGCACGATCGACGCCTATTGGCAGGCGAATATCGACCTGACCGATGTCGTCCCCTCACTTGACCTTTACGACCGTAGCTGGCCGCTATGGACCTATTCGGAAGTCACGCCGCCTGCCAAATTCGTCCATAATGAAGATGGCCGTCGCGGTTCCGCCACCTCGTCTCTGGTTGCGGGCGGATGCATCGTGTCAGGTTCCTCGCTGCATCGCAGCCTGCTCTTCTCGGGTGTTCGCACGCATAGTTTCTCGTCGGTGACGGAAAGCATCATCATGCCCAATTGCGAAATCGGGCGCGGTGCGCGCCTGCATAAATGCGTGGTGGATTCCGGCATCGTTATTCCAGAGGGGCTGATCGTCGGCGAAAATCCCGACTATGATGGTCAGCGTTTCCGCAGGACCGACAGCGGCGTGTGCCTGATCACGCAGGCGATGATTGACAGGTTGGCGGAATAGGGAAATCGGGTTGGCGGGTGCCGGTGATTTGTAACTGTCCTACAGGATTGGCGGTATAGGATTATCATTCCCGATGGCCCCGTCCCCCTTTTTGCCTTCATCCTTCTACTTTTCGATAATGTCGCGTCCCGGACATGAAATGACAAAATTACCGGGAAATATGGGAAGCTAAGCCAGCGAACTCCAACAAAAGGCCATGTTGAACCGCCCCCTATCATGGCCTGATAAAGGTGAACGAATATCTCATGAAGCTCCTGTCGATCGCGTCTGAAATCTACCCCCTGATCAAGACGGGGGGGCTGGCCGACGTGGTTGGTGCGCTGCCGGGCGCCTTGACGGGGGAGGGCGTGGAAACCCGTACATTGGTGCCGGGCTATCCGGCGGTGATTGCGCATCTGGGCAAGGCAAAGATCCTCAAGCGCTACGACGCGCTTTTCGGTGTCCGCGCGACCCTTTTGTCGGCGAAGGTCGATGGACTGGACCTGTTCGTTCTGAATGCGGCCGATTTCTTCGCGCGTCCCGGCGGCCCTTATGGCGACGCGACCGGAAACGACTGGACCGACAACTGGCGCCGCTTTGCCGCTTTGTCCCGCGTCGGCGCAGACATTGCGGAGGGTGCTGTTAAGGGATGGCGGCCGGATGTCGTCCATGTTCACGACTGGCAGGCGGCAATGACGGCGGCCTATATGCGCTTTGGCCCGGCGCATTCCGTGCCAAAGGTCGTGACGATCCATAATCTCGCCTTTCAGGGGCGCTTCGACGCAGAGATTTTCGGCGAACTGGGCCTGCCGCCCGAAGCATGGGGCGTCGACGGCGTCGAATATTATGGCGGCACCGGCTATCTGAAGGCGGGTCTGGTGTCGGCCGATGCGATCACGACGGTCAGCCCCACCTATGCGGAGGAAATCCGCTCCCCCGTCCATGGCATGGGGCTGGATGGCCTGATCAACGGTCGGGTCGACCGTCTGCACGGCATATTGAACGGCGTCGATACCGACATCTGGAATCCGGCTGCCGATCCGTCGATCCCGCGCACATATAGCGGGCGGGCGCTATCGGGACGAATCGCCAATCGCATCGCGCTCGAAAAATGCTTCGGCCTCGACCATGACGATGCGCCATTGTTCATCATCGTCAGTCGTCTGACCTGGCAAAAGGGCATGGACCTGATGATCGACGCGATGGATCATCTGGTGGCTCTGGGTGGTAAGCTGGCGCTGCTGGGGTCTGGCGATCATCCGCTGGAGGGCGCATTTCCGGGTGCGGCGGACCGGCATCGCGGCCGGGTCGGCGTACAGATCGGCTATGACGAGGGGCTATCCCATCTGATGCAGGCGGGCGGGGACGCCATATTGATCCCCTCACGCTTCGAACCCTGTGGCCTGACGCAGCTATATGGACTGCGCTATGGCTGTCTGCCGGTGGTGGCGCGGGTCGGTGGACTGGCCGACACGGTGATCGACGCCAATGAGGCGGCGGTGAATGCCGGAGCGGCCACCGGGATAGTCTTCGCCCCATCCGACCCGCTCGCATTGCATGGCGCGATTGGGCGGGCGGTTCGGCTGCATGGTGACAAGTCGGCGTGGCAGGCGATGCAGCGCGCGGCGATGCGGGCCGACGTTTCCTGGTCGCAAAGCGCGGCGCGCTATGCTGCCCTCTATCGCGATCTGTTGGCACAGGTTCGGTGAGCGTCGAACTGACACCGGATGGCGCCTGTTTTCGCGTCTGGGCGCCGGAAGCAAGCCAGCTATGGCTTTGCCTGTTCGACGAACTGGATCGTGAACGGCGTTTGGCCATGGTGTCCGGCGACGATGGTTTCTGGAGCGTGGCGGCGCCGGGTGTCGGTGCTGGCACGCATTATGGCTATCGCGCCGATGGCGTTTATGATCCCGTGAACGGGCTGTGGTTCGATCCGGACAAGCTGTTGCTCGATCCTTATGCGACACAGATCGACCGGCCCTTCGCCTATGATGCCGTGCTGGCCGCGCCACAGGGGCAAGGCGAAGATACGGCGCCGTTCATGCCAAAAGGCGTCGTGGTTGCGCCATTGGCGCCGATAGCGGTGGAAGCGGCTCGATTTCAGCCGGGCGGTCTTATCTATGAACTGCATGTTCGCGGTTTCACCATGCTGCACCCGGATATTCCGTCCGACATGCGCGGAACGATTGCGGCCTTGGCGCATCCGGCGGTGCTTGCGCATCTTAAGGCTCTGCATGTGTCGGCGGTCGAATTGATGCCGATTAACGCCTGGATCGACGAACGGCATCTGGGACCGCTCGGCCTCACCAACTATTGGGGCTATAATCCGGTCAACTGGTTCGCTCTCGATCCGCGACTGGCGCCCGGCGGCATGGCCGAATTGCGGGCGACAGTGGCGGCGCTTCATGCCGAAGGGATCGGCGTGATCCTCGACATGGTCTATAATCATGATGGGGAAAGCGACGCATCGGGACCGACGCTCTCGCTACGCGGCCTCAATGCGCGTGATTATTTCCGCCATGAACCGGACGGACGACTGATCAACGATACCGGCACCGGCAATAGTATCGCGTGCAATCACCCCAATGTACGGCGCCTGATCCTCGATTCGCTGCGTCATTTCGTGACGCAGGCGGGCGTGGATGGCTTTCGCTTCGATCTTGGGCCTGCGCTGGGGCGTATGCCCGATGGCTTCGATCCAAACGCCCCCCTGTTACAGGAAATGCGGTCCGATCCTGTCCTTGCCGACCGTATCATGATCGCCGAGCCATGGGATATTGGCCCCGGCGGCTATCAACTGGGACGGTTCGGCGAAGGCTGGCTGGAATGGAACGACCGGTATCGGGACGATATGCGGCGTTTCTGGCGGGGGGATGCGGGCATGATCGGCGTGTTTGCCACGCGACTGGCGGGATCGTCCGACATTTTTGATGGCGATGCGACGCGCAGCGTCAATTTTCTGGCGGCGCATGACGGCTTCACTCTGGCCGATCTGGTTGCCTTCGAACATCGGCATAATGAAGCCAATGGCGAAGATAATCGCGACGGCCATGGCGAAAATTTCTCGTGGAATAATGGTGTCGAGGGCGCGAGCGATGCCCCTTGCGTCATCGCTAACCGACGCCGCGATGTCATGGTGCTGCTGACGACGCTTTTCTGTTCGCGCGGCACGATCATGCTGACGGCCGGGGATGAATTTGGTCGTACGCAGCGCGGCAATAATAATGCCTATGCGCAGGATAATGCCATCGGCTGGGTCGATTGGGATGGACGCGACCGCGCGTTGGAATCGCACGCCTTTGCGATGGCGGACCTGCGAATGCGGCGGGACTGCATACGCAATCCGGCCTCTATCAAGGATGGCGCTGTATCATGGCTGGATGAAAAGGGTGGGCCGTTGACGCCTGCTCAATGGGAAGAACGGGGGCGACGCCGCCTGATGCTGCATTATCCGCAGGATGGGCTGGTGCTATGCCTGAATGGCGGCGATGATGCGTGTGATTTCCGGTTGCCCGATGGCCAGATCGTGCCTGTAGCACATAAAAGCCTGCTCCCCGTTGAAGGGGTGGTGAGTCCAGCTGGGCTCGAACCAGCGACCTACTGATTAAAAGTCGGTAGATTATCCCTATTTTTCAACGAATATTTCTACATGTTACACGTTCTGTTCACGGATGGCTACCTGCTGGGTTGCGGCATTTGTAGAAATGACCGCCACGTCAGTAGGCGAGGGGGTGTGGCTACTGATTTTTGACTGATTTTTGAGCGGGAAGATGTCGCAATATTCGTCGCGCGGCGGGCGAGGGTGCTGGACCAACTTCGGCGCCGGTTTCGGCTGGGGCAGGGCGGGTACCTTGCCGTCAAAAGTAAACAGCGCCACCGCGCCGAACGTGTCCGGGCATTTGAACGCGGCCCGTGCGAGCGATGCGAATGCGGCTGGATGGGCGATACCATCGGCCAACACATAGCCGATCTGCACACCCCTATCTGAATAGACGCCGATCGCGCGTCGGCCGGACACGCGGGTCCGCTCCAACCGCAGCGACAGCTCCTCACCTGGTCGACAGAGATCAATCTCCGCTTGACGATCCCGGCCACGCTGGCCGCCGAATAGCGCGCCGATGATCGGGATGAGGGTGGGTTCTGAGAACATAGGGTGAATATATAGCTCCTGGCATTTGCAGACAACAGCCTTCCAAGCTACACACAATCCAGCATTTCTGCGCCTTTCGCTGTAAAAATTTCGGCTGAAGATTTCCGAATTGTGGCAGCATAATGCTGCTCATGATGGGGGCTCGAACTTGGCCGCCAACTGCCTAAACAATTGTGCGCGGCGCAGATGTTGGCCGATCAGTTCAGGTGAATCTCGACGCTTTATAGCCTTGTCTGCCGCAGCCTGCTCTTCCGCCGCTTGCTTCATCATGCGCGAATATTCGGCCTTGCGATCTATCATCGCCTTCTCCGAGCCACCTTGCCTGATCATCGCTGGCGCTTAGGCGCCATGCAAATACGCGCGCCCTCTTCGATGATCTGCGATGACCGTCTTAAAGCAAAACTCGTTCGTCGCCTTAATCCAGATTAGCGCATATCTTGCAGCGCGATTGGTTGAAGGCGCCCCCCCCCTAAAATAGCGCTTCACTGCCCACAATGGCTATGAATATAGCGGCACTTATCCCGGCCCCACCGCCAACTATCAGTGGGTGATTTGCCATTCTGGCAAAAATCGATGACCCCCGATCATTCCCGGTGTCGCATCCTAACAACCATTCGTTGGCGTACTCAAGTCGCTGGCCCGTATAGTGCCCTTCCGCAATACGCACGCGGACCACATCTTCCCCAACATTGTAGAATTGGTGAAATTCATGCGATCTGATGGGCTCACGTGGACGTAGCTTCATACTGTGACCTGCGAATCATGGTTAATCATCAATAAATGATTGACCAGGCGAAGGGAACAGAAGTGCGCCCAACGGACGAAGGGGATCGTCCGGACAACTCTCGCGAGCGCCGGTAGGCAACTCAAAATTTGATGTCTGTTTGTTGGACGAGGCTGACGCGGGATCGTTAAGGTTTAAGCCACAACAAAAGCGTAGACCAACGCATTGGGTCAAAAGAGAGAAAAACAATGGTCGAAAATTATAGCGGCGAGCATACGCAGCACAGTGCGATGCATGATATGGTCAAGCGACTGCCACACTGGCTTCGGAAGGATTTGGCGGCGGACGACGTCGGCCTTCGTCAACGTGCGGAAGAGGCTTTAGTAGCAATGATCATCGCACTCGAGATGCCATCGGAAGGTCGGGATTTCATAATCGAAAATAGTCCCTTGCCCTTGGATGCTCCAGCTACCATCGGCGTAAAACGAAAAGGCGATGTTTCGTTTGAACCAGAAATTGCTGGACTAAATTTTGCGCAAGCTGTGGACCACATTCATTCAGTCCGATCCGAATCTACAACCGAATATTGTATTTTTGTGACATCGCAGGGCACCGAATTTCGCCTGCGGGACATAGACTTGGCCCGTATCATGAACAATCTTCGCTTTCGGAAATCGCCGCCTTCGAATGGTTGAGCAGGCTGTGGCGCCGTCCCGACGCGCCGGGAAGGGTAAGAGCAGATGGAGCTATCTGACTACGAATTGTGGGGTTGTGCCCATGAAGTCATAAGGCAGCATGGCAAAGGCTCGCTCTCTCACTGCGCCCGCAGAATTACGGAACTGGCTGAGAAAAATGACGTCGATGGCGTTCGCGCGTGGCAAGGTATCTCGCATCGGGTGGGCATGCTGATCGATCATCGAACCGGAAACCCTCTCAGTCGCCATTAAGTGGCGGAACTAACGCTCGTACCGACCGTAACGAGGCGAAACTCCTATAGCATGGAACGTAATTTGTTCGGCGTCGGCTCGCACGGCGATGCTTGGCAGGCAACCAGTTCCCTATTCCCCTTTGGCCATGTTGCGCCTATTCCGCTTTACCCGCGTGATTCGGCGTATTGCAGTCATGTGGCACCCCACCCGTGCATGCAGGCCGCGAACCCACATGTGCGGGTGGGGACCATAGGCAAATCTGCCGACATCAAAAAGCCCGCTGGCGCCGAACGCCAGCGGGCTTTTTAAGTCATGCATCCAGATCAGAAGTGGAAGATGACACCGGCCATGGGGCGGAAGCTGTCCCAATCATAGGTGTCGACCTGCACGCGCAAACGAACGCCGCTGCTGTCCGTCACGCCGCCCAGACCAATATCCTTAGGTCCAACTTCGACGCCCGCACCGTACATCCAGTCCTTACGGTCAGGCCAGCCGCCCTTGCCGTTCACCCATTGATAGCCGGCCGAAGCGTAGATCAGGCCACTTTCGCCAGCGCGTGCGCCAAAACGACCCTTCACGCCATATTCCCAATCAATGTCGCTGAAGCCCTTCGTGGCGTTGCCTTCAACGCCGACGAAAACCGGGCCGAGCGGGACGTTCACACCGGCAACACCACTGATCAGCGCGCCGTTCATGATCGTCTCACCGGGAATTGCGCCCATTTCGGAACCGCGGTCGAAAGTGTGATAACCACCCAGGACGCCTACATAGGGCTCAATGCCGAAAGCCTTCGAACCATCAGGCGACTTTGCTTCCTGAGCGTGAGCGACCGCAGGAAATGCCAGCATGGCTGCGGCAGCGAGAAATATTTTTTTCATTTAGGTAGGCCCTTTATCTTAAACGACACTGCCATAACGGCAATCGTCGGAGCGAGTTTCACTCCAGCAACACATATTTGACGGCTGTGTCATTTAAGACACTGTAGGGGTCGATATGATTTCTACACCTCAATCGGAACAAACCCGCCGCCAGACCGTACTGACGCTGTAGTCCTGTAGCGATACCCTGTGGCCCCTCGACGTTCGCGATGAGGGGCCATCTTTTGTTGGAACCGCAAGAGCTTTTCGCGCGTAGTGACAGCGCGAACCCTTTTCGCATCAAACCTGTGACTGGCCCCGCTCCTCTCCATGCAGCGGGGCTTTTTTTTGATTGAGGGCGTTGCCACCGGATCGACAGGATCACCCTGCCATATCGTAACGAGAATATAAGGAAGCGTGAAATTCGCCAGCATTGTGGTTAGTTTCGCCCTACCAAACTAGGTGCGTCGGATCCCGATGAGCGGAACGTTACCGTCGTTGGTGCCAGCCTGTCGCGTCGTCAAGCACCATCACGACATCTATCGAAACGTGGGAACAACCTTGCTGGACTGGACCGCGATGCTGGCCCGCGTATTTTCATGCGTGCCGTCAACCGTGTAGCCGACCACCCATTTCGCCGCGGCGACCGGATCAGCCACGATCCGATCGATGTCGATGATGCCGGCAATCTGGCCGCTCACGCCTGCCAATGTGCCAGAGCGAAGCGCATCGTTGTAGGTCGATCGATTATTCTCGTTGGCCGTCACCGTCTGATTTGCGGTCGTTGCAAAGCTGTCGCTCGATGTCGTTTTCGGCGTGATGGTTGTGACCCAGATTGGCTTGTCCGGAAAATAGCCGATGATGGCCGACAGGTTCGCGGCCATCTGGGCTGATGTTCGTCCGGCAGCGAAATCATTGATCCCATACTCAAACAGAATATGCGACACATAGGACATCAATTCGGCGCGACGTGCGTGCGAACCAACGTAGGCCTGCATCGTATCTCCCGTTCTAGCCGTGTTGATATAGCCGTTGGTGGCCCCGATCGAGCGCGCAAGAATGCCAACGTCAGCATTATTATCCGACGTATCCAGCGCGCCGACGGCCTTACTATCGCCGATAATGCCGATCGTCGCGACTTGGGTCGGGCAGACGAAGTATGGTGCGAACAATATACCACCGGTCGCTGCCGTAACCGTCCCGCTCAGAACCTTGTCACTGATACCGCTGGCACCACTCTCGAACCCATCACCAACCGTATTCACCCCGCCTGAAAGATAGGCGAGGCCAACCGTGCTGGATCGATAGACGCGGATGAAGAATTTCGAGCCGCGCGGGATGCTCAGGGCCGTCAGTGGATCGCTCCAGCCCGTTGTAAGATCAGCGACACTACCTGTCGCCGAACCGTTCCATTTTACTTCTGCGATGATCGCCCCAGCCGCATTTTCAATTGCGACATGCACTTGCGTCGGTGCGCCCGTACCCGTTTCGACGCCTCCAGTCGAAACATACCAGTTTGGAATACCGATGCGACACCCGGCCGCCAGATTGTCGCGGGCAAAGTGCAGGCTGCGCGTCATCATCTGACGGCCCGTGGTCCCTATCGTAGCGTTGGGCACGTTCGATCGGGTCGCGACATTGCCCATATAGGTTACAGGGGTCGCCAGCGCCTTGGCCTGCACAGCCAGCCCGCGCGCAATCGGATCACTCTGCGCATGCGCGACCGGGCCAACGAGGGCGAGCGTTACCCACGCCAGCAGCGCAAAGAGCCGGCCCATCATTGCGACACCCGATAGGTCAGCGTGCCGGCCGACAGCGTGAGGGCGAGATAATAGGTGGCGCCGGCTTCCGTTTCGACCCAGGCAGGCTCATTAGCGTTGGCGCTGTAGCTGGCCCAAGTCGCCCCGCCGACCGTGATCGGTGTCTTCGTAGTGCCGCCATCGATCGAACGCAGCAGTTGCGCTGATCCGGTCCACGTCCCCGACAGCGTGACATTCATGGGGCGTCCCAGCTGCGGCGCGAACGGGCCAACCGTCTGCGTAGTGGCGCTGGAGCCGGTGAGGGGGGTGGATGTGGCCGCCGCCTGCGATGCTGTAGCCGCCACCGGCATCGGGTCGGCGGCGGCGACCGCGCGACATTTGCCATCGGGCTGTTTGGTGCAGGGCGTGTACATCGGCGCATATCCGGCGCCACGCGCCTGCTCAGACGTGCCGGCAACCTGCGCCATCACCCATGCGGGCGACAGCATCATGAAGGCGAGCGCCACCGCGCACGCCCATCGAAGGATGGTCATTACAAAATCCTTTCGGTCAGTATGGAAATATGAAGAAGTGGCTATTTCTTGCCGAAGTCTGGATCGTCGGCGGCGCGCTCGTCGCTGGCTAGGTCGCCATGATCTATGACAATGCGCGGGCTTTCTGGCCCTGGATCAACGGGTGATCGCTTGCCCCGGATCGCGGAGACCAACGCCTTTCCGCCGCGAACCACATAGGTCAGAACCTCGATCGCCAGCCCGATCTTGCCAGCGGCGCGGGTGATCTTGCCGAGGCCCATTATTTCTTGGCCAGGCTACGGGTCTTGATCTGGCCCCACACGAACGGGACGATCAGCACCGCAATCGTCGTGATAGCGGTCAGCGTGTCGGCTGCCAGCCAGCCCCGGCCTACCGCAAATCCACCCGCCACAAGGGCGATCTGGCGGATGGCGGCAACCGCCTGAACCTGCGTAACTTCATTCATGGATAGTCTCCCTGTTGGAAAGGATCAGCGGGCAACGTCGCCGGTCTTGGCGCGCAGCCAGTCGATGAAATCGGCGACCGCCTTGCTCTTCAGGATCGATGGGTTCGCGGCCGTCGCAGCCGCACCCGCGATCAGGTCGGCGCGATCATCCTTTTCAGCAGCCAGGATCGCGCCGGCCGTCAGCGCGCCGAGAAAGTGAGCCGCGTAAAGCGAGGCGCGATTGATCGGCACGCCGCGCTTTTTCAGGTACACGGCGTTTTTCGCGGTAAAGGTGCGCGCCCGCGCCAACTGCTCTGAGGCAGGCGGAAACAGCCCGCCAAATGCAGGACGCAGTGTCTTGCCCCATGAACCACCTTCGGCGAGCCAGCTCGACCGGATGAACTGATAGAGGCCCGAAGCGCTGGAGGTAGCTGCCTGCACATAGGGCCGGTCGCCGCTCTCGATCTTCGACAGCATCGGCCAGTAGCTGTCAGGGATACCGCTCGCATCGACCACGACAGCGACCGGCCGCAGCCGATCAAGCATGGCGATCGTGTCGCGACCGGCCCAGCCGTCGACCGTCAGGCCGTAGGTCTGCTGGAATGCACGGACGAAACTATCATTGTCCACCGGCAGCTTTTTCGCCGGCACGATCCCGGCCGCTGCAAATGTATTGGCGCCAGCAACGCCGTCGACCTGAAGGCCAAAGCGCTCCTGCACCAGGCGCACGAATGCACCATCGGAAATGATGGTCATGATTACCTCACGATTTTGAAGGGATCAGAGCGTTGCGCGACCGGTCACGGTGTGCCGGCGGCCAGCAACGAAATAAGGGTGATGGAAGTATCGAGAGCGATCTGCGCCTGCTCTAAAAGTATGTGGCCCGGATCAGCCCTGACCGATCGCATCCTGTTCCAACCGCTTCGCGCTGAGCGTCGTTTGCACCGCGTTGCGCAGGTCGCCCCGGCTGTCGATCACATCGGCCGCGACATCGCGCAGCGTCGCCGCCTCCGCCTGCCGAAGGAAACGTTCTGTCAGCAACTTCACCAGACGGTCGGCACCGACAGTGCAGAATGCGGTGATGAGCGCGGACGCCTCACCATCGACACCGGCCTGCCGTACCAGCGAATAGGCAATCAGTGCGACCAGCGGGAGCAATAGAAGGTCAGCCATCACCAGCCGGGCCTGCACCTTGATCCCCCGTTTGATCAGCAATGCATATTTGGCCAGAAAGCCAAAGGACAGGCCGATCCACACCCACCCATATTTCACGAACAACGCTTCAAAGCCCCCGTGCATTCGGTAATTCCTGTCATGATAAGAGGTGGGGTTCATTGTGGAATGACCAGTTTCAACGACACTTCGTCCAGGATCAGGCCATCATAACTGTTCGAATTACCGAGAAATAACGTCTCGCTATGCGCGACAAACTGCCGCACCATTTCGCCGCCGCCGGCCGCATAATCGACGGGCAGATAGCGGGTGGCCGGTGGGCTGCTCGCAAAATAGCCACCATCAATCGATGACGCGCCAAGGCCATAGGTGCCAGAGTGCTTCAACTCATAGGTTTTGCCCGGCTCCAATATGTCCAGCCGACGGCGAATGCGCGCATTGCTTGCCATGTCGCCATGCGAGAATTGCCGTGTCTGACTGCGCAGCCGACCGCCGCCAGCGCCATCACTCTCCCAAATCATGCTGCAACCGGGATCGGAAAAATCCGTCCTCCAGCGCCCCAGATTGACGTTGAACTTCCCGTCATTGATCATTTCCGGCCCGCGCGTAACGCCTTCCGGCCACGCGATTTCCGTCGTGCTGACTTCATGAATTTTGACCAGATACTTGGCCGTCGTCAGTCCGCTTGTTTTGCCCTGTCGGGTTGCACGATACACGCGGAAAGCCGGATACAGACGCCGCTCCAGCCCATAGCCGAACGGCCCTGTATAATCGACGATCTGCACGCCATCCTTCCAGACACGAATATAGCCCGCAACGTCGTTGGGATAACATTCGACATGCCAGTCGTACCGAACGCCGGGATAAATCTGGTGCGCGACATTATCGACATCATCGGCCTGATACAGCAATATGTCGCCATCTTCTTCAGTACCCGGCCCCGTCGATAGACCATTGGCGTCATATTTTTGGGCGCCCTTGCGCACACGCAGACACGGACAGCCTTTCGCCTGCGACCATTCCAGAAAAATCGCGAACGGCCCACTTGTCTCGACTTCCGTGACACCGCGCACCGGCCGCGCGTGCAATTCGAATAAGTTGAGCCAGTTATATGGTGCCGGTTCGGCGATGCAGCCAGCGTCGAAAACGGTAGAAAAGTCGAAGGTGAAGCTGCGATTACCTTGCGGCAAAAGGTCAACCCAGCCGTCCAGCCCCACGCGATCGACATAGAGATTATCCTCCACGCGCCGATCGCCAGCCCGACATTCTATCGCGATCCAGCCCGGTTCGCCCTGATAGCGCGCGAACTGCACATTATAGGGCCGTCGGCCAAGGTCCGGGCCGATGATGATGAACTGCTGATCATCATAAGCTGTGTAATATCCCATCGCCTTCGCGCGCGGCGAACCGAGGTTCAGCAGACCGGTCATGCGCTGAGAAAGCCGGGCATTGCAAAGGTCACACCGGACAGCCCAGCATCAACGACAGGCTGGCCAACCAGCTTGATCAGCGATCCTTTCGGCACGATCGTTTCGACCGTGCTGACCGTGGCAAAGGTGAACAGACCTGCGGGCGATATGGTGATGGTCCCGATCACGTCCCCGGTCGCCGGGTCCAGCGTCCCACCGGCGCGCAGCGTCAGAACATAATCAGCGACAGGATGGCCACCGGCAAAACCGATCGCGCCTGCCATTTGCGCTGGAAGGACATAAGCGCTGCCAAGCAGGAAGAAATCGATAATTTCATTGGCACCAGGCGCGCTCTGAAATCGAAACACAAGATCATAGGTCGCGCGCTGGAGGGCGCCCAGCCCAATGACCTGATCCAGCTTTCCGGTCATATCGCCGATCAGCGCGGCCAGCGCAGCGGGATCGTAACTCATGCGTCAGGCTCCTTCGGCCAGATGACAGTTTCAAGAGAAGCGTTCGGCTGATTTTCTGGAAGGTCGCGCAATGACTGGCGATAGGCCCGCCAGCCCTCGCGCTGGACTTCCGTCAACGGACTGTCCGGCACCATGGTCCAGTCCGAACGAGACAACAGCGATGTCCGCATTGCGCGCACCTCGTCAGAGGTCCAGGCGATCGGAGGCGCTTGCACCAGCACGGACAGACCATCGCTCGCGATCGAGGCCCATGGGTAGCGTTCCTCGACCGGCAAGGCGACGTCGCCTTCACCGCACTGGTCGGCCGCGCGCATCGGATCATCCGTTTCAACATAGACCCGCACAGGCTCGCACGGTCTGCCAATGGCGTAGATCATCGCTTGAACCACAATATCACCATCCCCAGCCCGGCCAGCGAGCAGCCGGCCTCGCCCTTCCATTCGACCGTGAAATTGTGCGAGCCGCTGCCCCACAGCGCACGGCCCGACATCGCGAAACTATCCTCGCTCTTCATGCCGCCGGCGGCGCCAGCACCGCCAACAACAGCCCCATCGATTTTCAGGCGAGCGTCCCATGTACGATCCCCGCTGGGAAAGGACTGGCTACCCGTGACGATCGCCACATATTGCCAGTTGATCGCAGGCGTTAGGGCCGGGATCGAAGCATAATAGCTGAGCGCCGTCCGCCATGTGCCATCGCCCGCAATTGGCGACGCAAGCGTAACGCTATCGCCAGACGACACAGCATTAGCGGCGATGCTGGCCGTCTGAACCGCACCGACCTCCAGCTTTTCGATATAAACATCCGACAGGATCAGCCGGTTATCGAGGCCGTATCGAAAGATGAATTTGGCGTTCCCACCATCAGGATCCACCGCTTCAAGAATATCGGCTACGAAGGAAAGCCGCCCCAGACCTTGGCCGGTGAGCAGGTTTTTCACGCCGGTGACGGCGCCCGTGCTGTTCTGAGCCGTCAGGCTCCACAACGCGTTGCCGTCGCTATCGACCGAACGGAGAAACTGCACCATCGTCTGAACGCCGTCGACCACAGCGCCGAGTTGATCGACCAGTTGGCGGATATAGATCCCGCCCGGCAGCGTCAGCTGCTCGTCCTTTTCGACACGATACAGACCGTCGCGCAATGCGCTTTCGGCAACAGTGAACATATTGGCCAGCAGGCCATCAACCACGTCCTGCGCACGCGCGTCGCCGAGCGGCGAAAGGTCAGGTGCGCCATAAGTCGCTTTATCTTCTGGCTTCGGATGCTCAGGATCGTCATCCTTGATATCCGACCATCCAATCTCGACGATCGGCGCCAGCTTCGCAGCAGCACTCAACCCTTCGACCGACAGCGCTACCGTGCTGACGGCATCCCCGACCTCAATGGAGAAGTCGCGGAAAAACCCATATATGGACAGAGCCTCTAGCCCGTCATCGCCGATCCACAGGCACGGCGTTGCACGGACATTCGCTATGCGGCCTGCCACCACGTCGACGGCGGCCGTATCGATCATCCCACGCACCGTCATGCGCTTTGCCCATGCACGTTCGACCAGAGTCACCCCGCCGAAATCGTCGGTTTCCTTTCGGCTGTAATCGGTGATGGCTGCGGTCGGATTAGCCTCCGTTACGCCTAAGCCAAGCAGTCGTCCTATCAACAATGTGCCGGCGGACACGATATCCGGCCCGGCGATTGTCACTGTGATGGGACCGCCCGTCGCTGGCATGTCGAGAAAATTGACAGCGCCGGGCGTAGCGATTGGTGCGCGTGTCTGATCATAGCCCGCCGCCTGCACCCTAACCGTCGCGGCCGTGACGTCGAGCAGCGCGACCGCGTTGACCGCGGTCGTCGGATGGAGCGTGACGATGATCGACCCGGCCTGTTCAGCCATCGACCCCAGAGCCTGGTCGAACATCGCCCAGCGATTGGTCGGCGCGACATCCAGCCACAGATCGGGCGATGTCGACGGATCATGACCGACATTATCGGCCGCCGCACTTTCATAGACCCGGTGCGTTGCCGTCAGGATGACACGCCCGCCCAAAGGATAGATCGCACCCACATCCCATGTCGGATAATCATTCTCCGGTATATTGGTCGACACCAGCACATCGTCATCAACCGTGACCGGCTGTAACAGCTTCAACGTCGATTGCCTGCCGGGAGCCGGATCTGCGCCTTCGTCGGCATAGACTGTCTCCGCCGCCAGCCCTTCAATCGTCAGAGTGCAGTAGCTGACCGGCGGTATCGCAATGTCGATCGAGAAGTCTTTGTAGAAGCCGGTAAAGGCCAGGCTCGCAAACCGATCATCCGCAACCCACTGGGCGGGCGTGGCGCGCAGAGCCGCAAGCTGGCGCTGGACGGCGTCAACTTGATCGGTCGGCACTTTGACCTGAACGGCCATCTGACGTGCAAAGGCTCGCGGCACGACCGTCGTCACGCCGAAATCATCCGTTTCCCGGCGGCTATAGTCGATCATGCTGATCGTCGGCGCCGCAGCGGTCACGCCAATGTCGACGGCGACATTGCCGCTCGTTATGACCCTCATGCGGCGGCCCCCGTCACGCTGATGGCGGTGCCACCCGCGTCGGAGGTGACATCGTCCAGCCTCTTCTTGATCGCACCGGTATTGCTCGCGTTGGCGGCATGGCCGGCTGCGTTTTCGCTGCGCAACTGGGCAACCTCGGACCGCAGCCCTCGCACTTCATTCAACAGATCATCATTCGCTGGCGATGCAGACCCGGAAACAGACGCAACAGAAGCAGCCGCCGACAGGATCGTGCCAGTCGGAGCGCCTGCCCCTGTGGCAACGCCAGTGCTGGAAGAACCGTTGGCGGAGGTGATGACGGCATAGACGGACTCCAGTGCCGCAGCGGTCTGAGCCTGTACGCGGTCCAGCTCCTGACGACTCGTTGCATTCAGGGCAGCGGCCTGCAGCAGCGCCTGCGACAAGCCGGGCAACGAAGACGCCGCATCCTGGTCGCCAGCTTTGGCGGAACTTACGGCGGCATTGAACTGGCCTAGGAGCGTTGCAAACGAGCCGCCCCCGGAACCATCTGTTACACCACGAATCCGGTTCACCTCATCCATAATGCTGTCGCCGACCGACGACCATGCGTCCTTTAGCTGTTGGGCAGCATCCGCAGCTTCCTTGGCATCCTGCACAGCCCATATCTGCTCTTGTAAGAGTCGGTTGCTCGCATCCAACTTAGCCAGGTCGAGCGCACGGATCGCGGCGGTATCGCCCTGCTGTTCCCCGTCAGCGCCAATGGCACAGATTTGAGGTTGTGATTTGAGGAGGGTTGGGTCTTCGTCGCAGTGACGAAGGAACGAAGATGAAGACCCAA
>JAJZQN010000103.1 GCA_021847605.1 Pseudomonadota bacterium
TGATCGCGTCGTTAGACTTACGTAAAAAGGGGCCGCCTGCTCATCAGCAGGCGGCCCCTTTTTTTTACGCGCGCCGTTCGATTCGAGCGAAGTCGGAAAGCCCCTAAAGTTTGATGATTTTGCATTGATCCGTTCGTTTCGAGCGCAGTCGAGAAACGATCAGCGCGCCGTTTCTCGACTGCGCTCGAAACGAACGGAGATTTGTGATTCAACCGGATTTCATCCTGCTCTAACCCTGTCATGCCGCCGCGATCCGATCCGCCACGCCCCGCCCGGCCAGCGCCTCCAGCGCCATCGGCCGCCCTAACAGATAGCCCTGGCCCATCTGGCACCCCAGTTCGACCAGACGCCGATATTGCGCCTCCGTCTCTATACCTTCGGCGACCACCGTCTTGCGCAGCCCATGGCCAAGGCCAATGATGGCGCGGACGATCTCCTCATTATCATGGTCCTCGTCCAGCAGGCCCAGCACGAAGGAGCGGTCGATCTTCAGCGTATCGAACGGCAATTGCTTGAGGTGGATCAGCGACGCATAGCCGGTGCCGAAATCGTCCAGCCCCACGCCGACGCCCGCGGCGCTCAGAATCGTCAGCGCCTCGACGATCGGTTCGACTGATCGGCCCAGCACGATGTCCTCGGTCACTTCCACCCATAGCTGACTGCTCGACACACCTGCTGCCGCGATCTGGCGCAACATGCGCCGAGCGGCATGCGGGCCGTCCAGCTGCGCGGCCGTACAGTTGATCGACAGTTTCAACAGCCGCTCGCCATGCGCGCTCAGATCACGCAGCGCCATGCTCAGCACATGGTCCTGCACCATCGCCGCGATCTTGCGGTCCTGCAATATGTCGCCGAACAGGGCCGGTGTTATCATACCATGCTGGGGATGATCCCACCGCAGCAAAGCCTCATGGCCTAACAGCTTCCGATCCGCCATATCCACGATCGGTTGATAATGCAGCATGAACTGCCCGCTATTCAGGCCCGCCCGCGCTTCCTCGATCAACTTGTCGCGCTGGTCCGTCCGCGCCCGCAGAGCCGGGTCATAAACATGGCGTCGCCCCCGTCCCAGTCGCTTGGCTTGATACAGTGCCAGATCTGCGTTCTTGTACAGCGCATCGATATTTTCCGCGTCTTCGGGGAAACGGGCCGTCCCAATGCTCAATGACACCGGCCAGGTACGCCCACCATGCTGCCAATTCTCATCCTGCATCGCATCCATCGCCGCGCCGACCGCAGCCGCCTCGTTGCGCCCCGGCACCAGCAGCGCAAATTCGTCGCCGCCCATCCGAACGACTATACCCTGCCCCGCCGCGATCATGTGCAACCGGGTTGCGACATGGGCCAGCAAGGCGTCGCCACCATCATGGCCCAGCCGGTCGTTAACCTGCTTCAGATGATCGACGTCGATCAGGAACAACTCGCACGGCTCACCACGCTCGATATAGATACGGCCCGCCGACTGAAAGGCCGTGCGGTTGCCCAGCCCGGTCAGGGGATCGGTCAACGCCGCCCGGCGCAGCACCTCGCCCTCGGTCAATGCCTGATCATGCGCCCTCGCCGCCTCATCGCGCTCCTGCCGCAACAGGCGGAAACGGTCCGCAATCGCCAGCGACAAGGCGATGGACTCAAACGCCAGCGCCGCAAATGTCGCCATGTCCACCCGGTCGTCCTGCGGCATGGCGCCCATGTTGCGCGCCACGCGCAGCACGAATACGGTGATGACCGGTGCCCAGCCCATCAGATAGAACCAGACCACCCGGCTACGCCGCACCACCGCAACCCCCATGCCGATGGCAACGGTCGCCGTGCAACTGATGACGACATAGTTCATCAGCAAATCACCGAACATGGGCGGCAGATACTGGTCGGCTGCGCCAATAAAGCCCGATATGCCGGTGGCGACCGACAGGATCAGCGCCAGTCGCTTCAACCAGCGCGGCAATATGCCTTCCTCGATCACCGCCATGAAAAACAGATTGCCGGCTGCAACCAGCAGGCCCAGCACAACATAGTCGATCCGCACCGCCAGCGGCCCCGCCAGCGCCGGCGCGAAAAGCGTCAGTCCATTGGTCCAGCACAGGCCATAAGCCAGCACCAGCAACGTCCAGAACAGGTAGATACGCTGAAACCCGTAACGTTGCCCGGTATAGATCAGCATATTATAGGCAAAGGCGGACAATAGTGCGCCCGCAAACACCCCGATCAGCAACAGCCACCCGGCATAGAGGCGTAACGCCGTACCCGAATTGGCCACCGACATCTTGCGCATCAACGACAGGTCGTCGAGCCGCCGGAACCCGATCTGCACATCACCTATCTCGCTGCCAGGCCTGTCGATGACGAACCGCATCATCCCGCCTGGCGCCCAATGCCCCTGCAAGTCGTTGGCTTCCAGCAGCACCTGCTGATTGCTGCCGTCGTGCATACGCACCACCATCGCCATTTGATCGAACCGACTCTGGTCGGTCATCAAAGTCCAGCCGGCCTTCAACTCCTTCATCGGGGCATCGGCAGGCAGGCGCAACCAGACCCATCCGTCACGATATTCTTGCGAGGCTGGCGGCTTTCCACAGGTAAAGCGCAAACCGTCAACGCCCTGCGCATCCGCCATCATCGTGGCGGGGCCGGTCGCATAGCAGGCCTTGGCCCGCAGAGGAACGACTCCCAGCTTCGCCTCGGCTATGGCCGGAAAGACGAAGAGTGCCAGCAACAGCGGCAACCACATCAGGAAGGAGCGCCATCGCGCGATCGTCCACATCGTTTCGACATCTCGCCCAAAAGCGATGACAAGCCGTTAACGATACAGGATTTTTCATCAAAATCGGGCATCCCTACGGAACGACTTCATTCAAACGACGTTTTGTGCCGCCGCGCGTGGCTGGCGAACGCCGTTCGGAGGCTAATCTTCCTCACCACGGAAAAGAGCATCCACATCTTCGGGACGCATGCGTTTGAGCTTTTCATTGAGCTTGCGATCAAAGCGGCGGTCGTTCGGTTCCTGACCTTTTTGCGCCTTTCTTCCGATCTGCCGCAGGTAACGGGCAGCCGCTTCGATCAGACGTGCCTTTTTCCGCCCTGCTTTCATCCTTTAAAAATATCAGGATGGCGACAATTCGCAATTGGCAGGTTGGCTATGGGCCAGCGGCAGATAATGAAAGCCGTCTCCCCCGGCGCACGGCCAGGAAATGCCCATGTTCCGGTCACTCCCCTGTCGCAAGTCTGTCCGTTACATGACGAAAAGTTCATTGGTCTTGCCCCCGCCATCGGCCCATAAAGCCCTTGTCGGGCTGGCACCCCTGTCCAGCCCGGCACCCCAATCTAAGCCCGCCTCCTTTCCTGACCCTTGCGCTCCTTTAGGATCGGGAAAGGAGCATGGCTCTCCCAAACAGATGGCTTGCCCCGGCCTTCCGCCCCCGCTATCCGCCCCGCCATGACAGCGCATAAATCCGGCGATCCCACGACCCTCAACCGTCTCTATGGCCGCCAGTCCGGGCCAAAGCTGCGCAAGGGGCAGCAGGAACTGGTCGACACCCTCCTCCCCGAGATTTCCGTGCCGGAGGATGGCGAAGTCAACGCGGCGTCCCTGTTCGGCTATGATCGCCCGCTCCATTTCGAAATCGGCTTCGGCGGCGGCGAACATATGGCCTATCGCGCCGACATGCTGCCCGATCATGGCTTTATCGGCTGCGAACCCTTTCTGAACGGCGTCGTTCAGGCGCTCGGCCATGTCCGCGACGGCGCGCTGGGCAATGTGCGCCTCCACATGGGCGACGCGCTTCAGGTGCTGGCCCGCATCCCTGACGGTGCGCTCAGCTTCGTCTATCTGCTTCATCCCGATCCATGGCCCAAGGCCCGCCATGCCAAGCGCCGCATGATGAACCCCGGCCCGGTCGAAATGATCGCCCGCAAACTCAAGCCCGGCGGCGAATTTCGCTTCGGCACCGACCATCCCATCTATCTGCGCTGGGCGCTGATGGTGATGAACGGCCATCCCAATTTCGACTGGCTGGCGTCCGACCCCAAGGACTTCCTGACTCGCCCGGGCGGCTGGCCAGAAACCCGTTACGAGGCCAAGGCCCGCAAACAGGGGCATGAGGTCTGGTACTTTCGGTACAGGCGCAAAGATGCATAGCCTGTATTTCAATATGATACCGCGCCATTATGGATTGATTTAAAATCAATACATATCATGCGACGACGGTCTCATGCCCGCCAAACTATTCAACGAAACCCTTCGGCACCAACCGCTGAATCAGGCAGGTCATGGCCTGCTTTGCAATGTCCGGTTTTTCCAGGCCGTGTCCCGTCACATGGTGTAACAGCGTCACCGTTGGGGCCTGCAGCGAAGGGAGCGAAGCGACCGGAGCT
>JAJZQN010000104.1 GCA_021847605.1 Pseudomonadota bacterium
AGCGCCCGATAAGGGCGAGCACATTGGCAGCTAATTTGAGCAGCAATGCCCGGCCATTGTCAGATAATCCGAGCAGAAATCCGCTCCGTTGGCGAGCAGAGGATGCTACGTTGGCAAGCGCCTACAGCTAGCGACACGGCTGCGGACACGGCCGATCGAAAAGCTCACGTCGCCCAGGCCGATATAGACAAGATTGACCTTGTAGCCGGCGGCTGACGCCGCCCGCATCAGGTCGAGTTCACTGCGACCGGTCAATGTTGTCTCGATCGCGAAGCTTGAGCCCTCTGCAAGAAAGGTTCTCCGCGCGGCGACAGCCGATCTGCCGGCATGGATCACCCTTTGGGCGTCGGGCAATTCAGCAGGTAGAGTCTTTGCAATGTTGTCCGGGTTCACCACGGGCAGTCGATGCGCGACATAGCGATCGACAAGCGTCGACTTTCCGGCCCCGTTGGGACCAGAAAACACCCAAAGTTGAGGCTTCACGCTGCGTCGCGGACGCGATGTTCGCCCATGTGATCGAAACGAACCAGCTCGCGGCGGCCGTCAGGATATTCCTTCACGACCAGGCCGGGTGGTGTATCGCTCTCACCATAATAGATCGGGCGGCCAGCATCCAAATGCGACCGAGCCGCAGCCCCGTCGTCATATCGTGCCGCGGCTTCAAGGATCGGCCAAAGATCGGCGTCCGCGGATTCAGATCGTTTCAGTCGACTTGCCATACCGACGATATAGCACGTCGCGTCGCTTTCGTCACGGGGAGGACGATCGTTGCCGGCGCTGGGCGGTGGTGGCCCCCTCCCCTCCCCTTTTGCCGCGCGAGATGAACGGGCCGCAGACGACATGATTCTTTCGAGCGATTGACGCAGGCTGCTCCTATTGCCCGATCGACAAATCCCTGTTTGCGATGGGGTGTGGCCGCGATGCTGCCTTGTGCGATCAAGTCAAAAACCGTCCGGGGGACTACGGTTTCCACTTCGCGGAGCCTCCGTTTTTTATCTTGATCGCGTCAGCCTCGCTCCCCTGAAGCCCCCATCAGGAATTAGCCTGATCGAGAATGAGGTACGTCCCATGCAGAATATCGCTGAGTTTCGCATCATCGGCCGCATCGGCAAGATCAACGAGCATGACAAAGTGACGAAGGTTTCGGTGGCGGCGAACTACAACCGCCAGGACAACGGCGAGTGGACGACCGACACCCATTGGAACGAGGTGACGCTGTTCGGACGACATATCGAGCGTGCTGCCAAGGCCGACAAGGGCGATCTGGTTCATATCGTCGGCCGGGTCCGCCAGAATTCCTACGATACCGAGGAGGGCAAGCGATACACTGTTGAGTTGATCGCAGACGGTTTCGCGGTTCTCGCAAAGGCCGGTGACGCTGACGCCTAAAGATCGGGGGCCGCTAAGCGGCCCCCTCCCCTCCCCTCCCAGGCAATCGACAGGATAGTCTAATGGATATCCTTTTCGATTTCTCATGGCTATCCATCGCTCCGTTCGGGCATGGCAATTGCGCTTCTTCCGGTTTGTGCCAGTAGGGCATGTGCATTGGAGCAAAGGGTTGATGCGCTATCTCCCCATCAGGATTGCTAAATGGATATCCATTTAGATTGGCAATGGATATTGGTTGAATTTAGAGTGCCTTGCAAAAGCGATTGCCTTGGGATATCCATTGGCAAATCGATAGCCATTCGACATCCATAGCCTTGCGATATGGATTTGGCGTGGAAATCGATTGAATTTCGATTTCTTGAAAGAGGGCCAGATTCGGATGCCGGCAATTTCTGTAGCGAACCCGAAGGGCGGGGCGGGCAAGACGACCCTGACATTCGTCTTGGCGAGCGAGCTGGCCCGAAGCGGTGCTTCGGTCGCTGTCATAGACGCAGATCCGAACGCGATCATCGCGGGCTGGGGCAGGAAGCGGGCGGAGCAGGGCAAGGCACTGCCATTCGAGATTATTGCCGGGCCGAAGGAATCCGACCTGATGAAGCTGGTCGACCAGCTCACGCAGTCGCATGACTTCGTAATGATCGATCTTGAAGGAACGGCATCACGCATGACGTCACGCGCTCTCGCGCGGTCTCATCTTGTTCTGATCCCGTTCAATCTTTCGCCGATCGACGCGGAACTGGCCGCGAACGCGGTTGCCCTCGTTCTTGAGGAGCAGGAGGCGCTAGGCCGCCGCATCCCATTCAGGTTAGTCAGGAGTCGAGATAATGCGGCGATCCAGACCAAAAGTTCGCAGCGGATCACGGCGGCTATCAACGAAGCGGAACTACCTTTGCTGCCCGTTGGTCTCGTGGAACGCGCAGCCTATCGTGACATTTTCGATTTCGCGGCGACACTGGAGGAACTGGACGATAGCCAGACTTCAGGATTGGCAGGCGCAAAGAAGAATGCCCATGAGGTGGCCCGTGCCGTTGTCGAAGCGGTTCAGTCGGAGATGCAGAAGTGAGTTCCGGCAGCTATGGCTTTGGAAAGAAGGCGGGGCCGAAGGCTCCCGCCGAAGCGCCCGAAGATGAGGGCCGGCTTGACCTTTCCGGCATCACTAGGACGCCGTTGCCACTCGATCCTGTTCGCGAACAGGCGGCGATCGACCGGGGCGCAAAATTGGGCTTTGTCGATCGCGGGGCAGGGGAGGCGGAAGTGGCTGGAGCTGTTGTCCGTCGGCGCCGGCAACCCGCCCCCCAAAGCACGGTCTATATCAAGGGACCGAAGGACATTTTGGACTGGTTTATCGAGTTCAGCAACGAGCGTGGGCATCGTGCCTACTGGCAAGCGCTCGCGGAGTTTCGGGACATGATCGACAGAAAGTAGAAGCGGAGGTGCAGCGACATGAGCGGCATAGCGCAAGCCGGTCTCATATTCCTTGTCATCATAGTGCTGATGATACTCAGCGCGAAGGATAGCGCGACCAGGAACCGCATCCGAAACGAGGATGAGGAAACGTGGTGGTTCTCTCGCCGCAACTGGTGGGATGATCGGCGGTGAAGACGATTGCGGTCAACATCGAGAAGGGCGGGGCAGGGAAGACAACCATTGCCTGCCATCTGGCATGGCATCTGGCGGACGCAGGCCACCGGGTTCTGGTGCTTGACCTCGACCGCCAGTGCAATGCCTCCACCGCCCTGCGCGACTTCGAGAGCCATGGTTCCTGCAAGCAGCTCTTTGAGGAAGGTTTTGTTGCCCCTGCGGGTCGTCAGCGCGGCATATACTCCAACAGAATGACCGGGGAATTTGACGCCGATTTCGGGAAGGCTTTGAGTGCCTTCCGCGCGAATTTTCCGAAGCTGGCGGAGTTCCACGATTATTGTGTGATCGACACCCCGCCCGCTTGGAGCTGGATCAATTTCGCGGCGCTGATGGTGTGCGATGATTTGATCGTGCCTGTTGAGCTTGGACCGTTCGGGCCGGATTCCACCAAGCAACTCTCCAACTCGATTCAGACGGTCAATCAGCGTGGGCGGCGACATCCAATTCGCATAGCGGGGCTGGTTGCAAACAGAGTGAAGGCGAATGATCGCAACCAACTTGCGATGCTGGAAGAACTGAAGGCCAAGATAGGGCGAAACCTATTTTCGGCTCACCTTCCTGACCGAGCGCATTACAGCCAGGCCGTACAAGCCGGTGTGCCAGTGTGGCGCTTTGAGAAGGACGTGCGATCGTCGCTACCCGCCATGCGCGCATTTCTCGATGAAGCGATGCAAAGGATTGAGGCCTGATGGATTTCGGGGACTTCGATATTTTTGCCGCCAAGGATGAGGTGGCCCAGCAGGGTAGGGTGCTGACGCTGGACCCGCGTCGAGTGTATCCCGATCCTGACAATGTTCGTCGTGCCATCGATCAAAGCGAAATTGACGCATTGGCAGAAACCATCAGCGCGCGCGGTCAACTGCAACCGATCATTGTCGATCCTGCGGATGAAGATGATCGCTATAGAATCCAATTTGGCGAACGGCGCTGGCGCGCGTGTATGCAGATCGGCCGCGACGTGCGCGCCATTATTCGCGAGCATGGCGATCCCGCGCAGGTTCGGATCGATCAGTTTATAGAGAACGATCAGCGCGAGCAGCTTTCGGTTCGCGACATGGTTGCGTGGCGACAACTACGATGGCCGGTTGAGCGGCAACTATGATGGCCGGTAGGATCGGTTGTCTGGGCTGATCGTAGGGAGGGGCGTAGCCCTGACCGGAGAGCGGACCAGACAACCGATGGCGAT
>JAJZQN010000055.1 GCA_021847605.1 Pseudomonadota bacterium
TCGGCAGGCTCAAGGACTGGCGACGCATCCATACCCGTTACGACCGCTGCGCCCACACCTTCATGTCAGCCATCTGCATTGCCGCAACCGTCATCTTCTGGATCAATCAATGAGTCCTGAGCCTAAGACATATTGATTGCAATCGCTTCGGCGGCGCAGCCGGATGATTTCTAGTGATGATAACCGCCCTTGCACAAGGCGAACGACCCACGCTCTTCCCGGCACTTCCATCGACGGCTCGGCCGCAAACTCTATCGAGTAAGAGATATCCGCCAAATGACCCGCTGAATCGATTGCTGGCGGTAAAGGTTGAGGTGCGCAAACTTGCGTTTGTCCGACAGCCGCAACTGTTAAAGCTACCAGCGTAGATATCATCCTTACCTCTTTCGCACGGCCTGAAGTAACGGGCGCTTTGATAGGGCGAATGCTAGGAGTAATGTCCGCTTATCGGAATTTAGAAATTTGCTCGGATGGCAATTCCGGGTCGTTACGCGATATTCTGAGCCTTGATGCTTCAAACACGGGTTTGTTCCGGGCCTTCCGCCAGCTAACCCTGCTGCGACAACAAGGGGGGGCGACCCGCCTTACTCGCTCCACGCCGATGCCCAAAACATCCTTCAAATGTTGGATTTTTTCTGATCTGTCTGGCCGGATGGATCATATGATCACATTTCTGGCAACTCGCTCCCGATCCGAATATCCTCGTCAGCCCCATCCGGATGGCGTCTGGGTGTGGCGTCACGGACGCCTGAAGGACGGGTGCGCGCCGCACCACTGGCGCGTCGCAGGCGCAAGGTCAGAAAAGGGGTCGCCCACGGTTTGAACTTCGCCTGTCGCGCCTGTGCATGGCTCGCGCTTCCTCCCCCCGGCTGCCGTCCCCGTTACCACAGCACCCCATCGACCGGCTCAATCGGCGGCGGCGCGGGCAGGCCGATCGCCTGGTTCATATCCGCCTCGATCACGGTGGTGATGCTGTCGAGCGGCAGGTCATGCACGTCATTGCCGAACGGATCGACCAGATCGTCGCCAATTTGCAGCACCGCCAGATACATGAAGCCCGCGACCGCCGATCCGACCGGCGTAGCGATCCCCAGTGTCTCGACCAGTCCGACTGGCAGCAATATGCAGAACAGCCGCGTGAAATATTTCGGAAAGGCACGATATTGGGCGGGCAGGGGCGTATTCTTGATCCGCTCCATCCCGCCTTGCGCATTGGCCATATCGACCAGCATGGATTCGATCCGGCTTTGCTGGATCGTGTCGATCCACCCCTGCCGTTGCGCGCCTGCGATCAGCCTGCCCGACCCTTCCAGCACGCCGTTGGCCGGATTGCGTCGTGCCAGTTCGGGATGATCGCCTTCACCCAGCACACGGCGCATTTCGTCCGTCACGTCCAGCCGCCGCAACTGGCGACGCAGGACATGGACATAGGCGACATGGCGCACAACCAGTTGATGGGCCAGCGTGCGGGCGGCCGCATCATCGGGCAGAAAGGCCAGAACGGCGCGGGCAAAGCTGCGCGACACATTGACCATCGCGCCCCAAAGGATACGCCCTTCCCACCAGCGCTGATAGGCGGAATTGACCCGAAAACCCAGCACCAGCGCCAGCGCCGTGCCGAATATGGTCAGCGGCAACGCCGGCGCTTTAAAGGGCGATACGAAGTAAAAGATGGTGACGGCCAGATCCCAGAAGAACAGCGCGATCAGCGCGCTCCACGCCTTCTGGAAACTCTGACGGATACGCGGCGAGCGCCCGACGATCATATATTTTATCTACCTTGCGACTTATAGTCCGTCTGGAAAATGCGCGACGGGGCGTTTTCGCTCCACGTCTGCGCCTGTCCTCAAACCCGCTACCCCGGGTATAATATGTTTCAACCGGCCGGGTGAGGCAATAAGCGACGTACATGCATCGCTTGAACGCCGGCGCGGCATATCCGGCTCCGCCGGATGGGCATGGCAACTATTATGCCATCATTTATAGGGCGTCTTTACTGGGCGCCTTCGTCCTGTTCATCGAGCTTCAGCCAGGCGTGGCGCAGCGCCAGACTGCCGAATATGCCAACGACTTTCAGCGTGGCGGCGTGGATGGAGGGTGTATCGTCCATCACGGCCAAAATCAGGCAGGTCAGGCCAAGGCCCATGGCCGCATAAATCGGCAGGGCTTCGATGTCGTTCCACGCGATCGGTGGGTCGGCTTTCGCACGCGACAGGCGGATGGATGGCATGGGGGCATTCCTTCCAAAGAGGGATTTCCCCTGAAATTGATGCGCCGCGAAAGCCATCGTCAACGCGGCGCAGCGAATGCAATGGAATCTTGCGCAAAACGCAATCTAGCAAGAAAGCATAACAAAAGAGCCTGTTTTCAGAGACGCAGCAATGAAAGCATACGCTCACGCAACAGGCTTCCTATTGCGTCGCAGCATCCACTCCCTAGCTTCATTCTGATGGCCGACCGTTTTGCCGAAATCGAATCCTTCGTGAAGATCGTCGAATCAGGCACCCTGTCCGAGGCGGCCCGGCGGCTCAATCTGTCGCTCGCCGCGACCAGCCGTCGCCTCTCGCAACTCGAACAGAGGCTTGGCGTCTTGCTCGTCCGCCGCAACAGCCGCCATCTCAGCCTGACGGAGGAGGGCAGCCTTCTTTACGAACGCGCGGGGCAGGCGTTGCTGGCGATCGACGATGTCGAAACCGATGTGATGCGTCGCGCGACGGAGGCGACCGGCCTGTTGCGCATCGTGACGACCATCGGTGCAGGACGCACCCGCCTCGCGCCCTTGTTCCGCGATTATGCCACGCTCCATCCCGATGTCGCGATCCATCTGGAAACCGCGCAGCATGCGACCGGCATTATCGAAGGGGGGCATGACATCGCCATCTGCTTCGATCCGCCGCCGGACTCAGCGCTGATGATGAAGCATCTGGCCGACAATCCGCGCTTTCTGTGTGCATCGCCCGCCTATCTTAATCGGCGCGGCCGTCCCCATCGCGTCGCCGAACTGTCGGCGCACGACAATATTCTTGTCGGGGAGGCTCAGCAGGAAATCTGGCGCGCTCTGGTCGGTGGCGACACCGGTCCTCGCGTGACGCTCAGCACCAACGATGCCGAACTGGCTCGTGCCTGGGCGCTGGATGGCGCAGGCATCGTCATCAAATCCCAATGGGAGGTGGAGGATGATCTGGCCGCTGGCCGGCTGGAGGCGATCCTGCCCGATCTGCGCCTTCCGCCATCGGTCATTGCCGCCCTCTATCTGCCGGGACAGGCGGAAGCGGCAAAGGTCCGCTCCTGCCTCGATTTTCTGGCACGTCACCTGCGTAAGGGCGCGCTGATGGCGGCCTGATCCTGTCGGCTGCTTATTCCGGCGCGGGTAAGGTCCAATCGATCGCCCCGCGTCCCTTCGCCTCCAGAAAAGCATTGGCCTGCGAGAAATGACGGCATCCCAGAAAGCCGTTATGGGCGGACAGGGGGGAAGGGTGCGCGGCCTTCAGCACCAGATGACGGCTCTGATCCACGAAGCCCGCCTTGCGCTGGGCATAGGCGCCCCAGAGCAGGAACACGACCGGCTCCTCCTTCTGCGCGACCAGCCGCACGACGGCATCGGTAAATTCTTCCCACCCCTTGCGCTGATGTGATGCGGCCTGCCCCATTTCGACGGTCAGCACGCTGTTGAGTAACAGCACGCCCTGTTGCGCCCAATGTTCCAGAAATCCGTGCCGGGCCGGTTCGATGCCCAGGTCCGACCGCATTTCCTTGTAGATATTGACGAGGGAAGGGGGCGTACGCACGCCTGGCCGCACGGAAAAGCAAAGCCCATGGGCCTGCCCCTCGCCATGATAGGGGTCTTGGCCCAGAATGACGGCCTTCACCTTGTCCAGCGGGGTCAGGTCCAGCGCCCGGAAATACTCGCTGCCCTTGGGAAAGATGCGTTTGCCCTGCGCTTTCTCATGTTCGAGAAAGGATTTCAGCGCCTGCATATAGGGGCTGTCGAACTGGCCCTGCAAAGGGGCGCGCCAGCTTTCATGCAGCTTGATGGTTCCGCTCATGGCCGGGGTGATGGACCGTGCGCGGCGAGCCGTCAACCGCGCGGAAAGTCGATCAAATATCTTGCCACCCGTGCCGCCATGCGTAACAGACGGTCCATGCCTTCCTTTCGCACCATCGGCGGCCTTTGCGCCGCTTTGGGCCTGTTCATGGCGCCCTTGCCCAGCGCCGATGCTTTCGGTCCCCCGCCCAAGCCGATCATTCAACAGACGGCCGAGGCCCATCTTCTGGCCCAGTTTGATCGTTTCGCCACGCTCACCGATGGCGCCGTCGGCATTGCCGTCCTCGACCTGCAAACCGGAGAGGTCCAGTCGCGCAATGGCGACACCCTCTTCCCGATGGCCAGCGCCTATAAGGTCGCGGTGGCGGGCAAGATTTTCTCGATGATCGATGCCGGCGCCCTGCGTCTTGACGACAAGTTGCCGCTTGATCCCGCCTTGTCCAGCGAGGGCGGCATTGTGTGGATGTTCTCCCGCCCCGGTGCCAGCCTGACGGTCGAAAAGCTGATGGACCTGATGCTGACGCGCAGCGACAATAATGCGACCGATGTGCTGGTTCACCGTGCGGGCGGACCGCAGGCGGTGAACGGTTTCGTCACGGGCATCGGCGTCCATGGCCTGCGCGTGGACAGCGATACTGCGCATCTTCTGTATCGCGCCATGGGCCTCAATCCGTCTTCGGGCGGTTTCCGCAAGAATGTCGATGCCGCTCGCCGCGCCGACGCCACGCTTCAACAGCGCGATGTGCGCGATCTGCCCTATATGCCATTCGCGCTCGACCCGCGCGATACCGCGACGCCGCAGGCGATGAACCAGTTGCTGGCCGCTTATGCATCGGGCCGGGTGCTGAAACCCGACAGTATGCAACGCCTGTTCACCATCATGGCCCATTGTCAGACGGGCAAGGCGCGCCTCGCCGGCATGTTGCCGCCCAATACGCCGATCGCGCACAAGACAGGGTCGCTCAACGGCATCGGCAACGACGTCGGGATTATCGCTCTGCCCGATGGCCGCCGCTTCGCCATCACTGTGTTCGTGATGAAGGACAGCAAGGGGCATAAGTCGCGCGACCGCATCATGGCGGAGGCGGCGCGGGCCGCTTATGATTATTTCCTCTTCGCCCCGCGACGGCGCGCGGCCTGACGCATCGCCCTTAACGATTGGCGCAATCTGGTCTAAACTCTGCTTATAAAGACAGAGAGGATGACCATGGCGCCCTTCACCCGATTTCGGGATTTCTGGCCTTATTATCTCCAGGAACATGCCCGTCGCGGCACGCGGATCATGCATTATGCCGGCACCGGACTGGTCGTGACCATCGGCATCACCACGCTTGTCACCGGCCGTTGGGCGCTGGCCACCGCCCTGCCCGTTGCCGGATACGGGTTCGCCTGGCTCAGTCACCGCCTGATCGAACATAATCGACCGGCGACCTTTCGCTATCCGCTCTGGTCGCTGCGCGCTGATTTCGTGATGAGTTATCGCCTCGTCACCGGCCATATGGCGCGCGATCTGGCACGCGCGGGGGTGCGGAGCGATGGCAGCATCGACCCGGCACGTCGTCTTTCGCCCTGACCATCCGTCCGATTGCTTGACCAAAGCGTCTACTCTGCCACAAGAGGCGCGATGGCTCTCGACGCACGCTTTCATCCGCTGCCTGACAGGGCTGCTCTGGCCCGCCGGTGGCAGGCGCTGGAGGCGCAATCCGATGCGTCCTTCTTCCTTGGCTGGACATGGACCGGCGCCTGGCTCGACAGCTATGGCGTGACGCCGGAACTGTTGGCCGTCACCGATGCGGATGGCGCGGATGTTGCGCTTGCTCTGGTCGGTCGAACCATGCGTCCCCGCCTGATGGGCCGGGCTGCCACGATCAGCCTCAACCAGTCAGGCGACCCGTCCGTCGATCGCCCCTATGTCGAATATAATGGCCTGCTTACCGCACGCGGTCTGGAGGAGGCGGCAAACGCGGCTGCTCTGTCCGCCATCGCGCGTCGCCGCGACTGGCGCGTGTTGCGGGTCAGCGGCATCACGCCCGGATCGTCCCTGCTCACCCTCCCGGCCCGGCGCCGGATGGTGGTGGATAGCTCACCCGTCTATCAGGTCGATCTCGACGCGGTGCGCGCCGCCGATGGCGATTATCTGTCTTTGCTCAGTTCCAATACGCGCAGCCAGATTCGGCGTGCGATGAAGGATCATGGCGGTCCCTTGCCGCATGTGTCGGTCGGCGGGTTGGATGACATCGGTCCCTGGCTGGAGGAGATGGCAGCGCTCAACATGGGCCGTCATGCCGACAATGCCTGGGACGACGCCGGTTTCCGCGCCTTCGTCGCAACTATCGCCGGGAGGGGACTGACGTCTGGCGCGGTGGAGTTATTGCGGTTCAGCGATGCAGGCGGGTCGGTCGGGTTGCTCGTCAACTTCATCCATGGCGGCGTGGCGATGAATTATCAGTCCGCCTTCGCCCAGCCGCGCACGGCCAAGGACAAGCCGGGCCTGTTATGTCATGCCGCCGCAGTCGCCCATTATGCCGCCCGCGACCTGTCGCTTTATTCCCTGTTGGCGGGCAAGGATCGCTACAAGCAGAGCCTTTCTACCCGCGAGGAGCGGCTGGAATGGTGGCATCTGGAACGCTTCAGCCCCCGGCTGGAGGCCGAAGCGCTGCTCCGCCGTCTGCTCAGGCGCCCAGCTTACGGATGACCCGATAGGCAAGGCGACGAACGCTCTGCTTCTCTGGCCGCTCGCTGACTTTCCCGACCGGCAGGCCGCGTTGGCGCAGCAGGGCGTTGAAACTATGCAGTTCGCCCTCGGCCACGCTGCGTTCCGACCGCCATGTCACCGACAGGCTGATCGATACCGACGGGCCATTTTCCACGAAATGCGGCGCCTTCACCGGCACATGCACGGCTTCGCCCGGCGCCAGCGGGAATGGCGTGCCGCGCGCCTTGAACCCATCCTGCCAGATCAGGTTGCGATGGCCGCCGCCGTGAAATTCCTCGCTTTTCTGGGCAGGAACCAGTTCCTCGTCACGGGCGGGAAAGACGGTCATCGTCTTGGCGCCCATGATATGGAGTAGGATATTATGTTCCGGGTCCATATGAAATGGCGTGACGCTGCCGGGCGACGTCATGAATATGAAGGCTTCCCGGTGCAGCATCGGCCCGGTGCTGGCCATGACGATCGGTTCCAGATCCGCCAGCGCATTGTCCAGCAGCGCGGCATAGGCCGGGTCGCGCTCGACATTCTTCAATACCGCCCAACTGCCGTTCGTTTCGATCGTGCGGATCGTCTCGCCCAGGCTCAGCCCGTTGGATGGTGTATCCTCCGGTCGCACCCCCAGCGGCAGCTTGCCTAGATTATATTCGACCGAACGCGCCGGCATCCGCTCCGCCAGCATGGCCAGCGCATCCAGCGTCAGCAGCTCATGACCCACTAGGCCATGGTTCAGCTTAACCGGCCGGTCGGGATAGGCGGCGGCAAAGCGATCCAGCGTTTCGGCCGGAAATATGGCTGCATCGGCGGCCGCGATGGGGCTATGGGCGGTCATCCCTGTCCTTTCAGATAGGCGGCAATCGTTTCGGTATGATTGGCGATGGCAAAGGCGGCGTTGCGCCGCATCCGTGTAAAGCCTCGTCCGTGCAGCGCTATACGATATTGTACGATGGTCCGTCGTTCGGCCCACAGGCTGTCGATCATCGGATGGTCGGGCGCGGCGCAACTGTCCATCCATGCGATGCCCGGATCGTCCTGCACCGCATGAAGGTTGGCAATTTCGATCAGCACGCCGGGCGAAAATCGGCCCAGCGCTTCGTCAATCGCGATCTTGAACGAAAAGGCGCCATTACCATGACGGAAATTGACCAGCATCGCGATCGCCTGCCCGTTAAGGTCGATGCGCAACATATGCAGCCGTCCCGCATCGAACGCGGCTGTGCAGGCCGCACGGAAAAATGCGGCATCGGACGGTTTGCAGGATAGGGCTGTGCCTTCCTGTCCCTTCCACCCCGATGCTTCGAGCGCCAGAAAATCGTCGCACCATATTTGCAACTCGTGGGGATCGCGCAACTGCCGCTGATCGACCGCGCCCAATTCCGCCAGTCGCTTCTGTAATCGGCGCAATTCCTTGCGCTTCTTGGACCGGACATGCGCCTCCCAATAGGCGTCGGCACTCAAATCGGAACGCAGCATCGCCCGGTCATAACGATGGATTTCCCGCCATCCGCGCCGCTGTTCGACACAGATGGCTTCGATTGCGGCGGCACTGGCGCCGGCTGCGTCGATTCCCTCCATATGCAGGAAACCGGGCGCCCAATCTGCCGCGTCCAACTGGTTCAGAAAGCCGCCCCATGCGGCTTTTTCATATCCTCTGCGGATAATTGGTGCGCCAAAGAAGCAATGATCGTGCATCCAGTTGCCGACGCAACCAATCGGCAAACGGCCATGGCGAGAGCGGATCGTCACCGGCATCAGGCCGACCAGCATGCCGCCCTCGCGTGCCTCGATCAGGCGCACAGCCTGCTCGCCCGCCAGATGCTTCATCGCGGCGCTCAGCATGTCGGGCGCGTAAAAGCCATTGGCTTCCGCCGCATCATCGGCCAGTTCAGCCCAGCCGGCGCACGATATCATGTCCTGCGGATGCGAGGCGAATGCGACGGGATGGGATGCCATATCCATGGGCATCGCCTTATCGCGGAATGATTAGGGAAACACTAAGCATGCTTCCTTATCGCGTGGCGGGGACTATCGACCGGCTTTGCCTTTACTTCCCCGGACAGGCTGTCACAGACGGAAGGGAAAAGAGGCTGCGCTGCCGAAGAGGAGAAAGAAGCAGATGACGATCCTGATTACCGGCGTGGCGGGCTTCATCGGCATGGCCGTGGCCGATAGGCTGATGGCGGCGGGGCGCGCGGTGGTCGGCATCGACAATATGAACGACTATTATGCGGTTTCGCTCAAGCGGGATCGTATCGCTGCGCTGGAACAGGCGCATGGCGGCCTCTTCACTTTCCATGAGGTCGATTTCGCCGATATGGAAGCGCTTCAGGCGGCGCTGGATGGCCAGGTCATAGAGGCGATCGTCCATCTGGGTGCGCAGGCCGGCGTGCGCTATTCGCTCATCAATCCGCATGCCTATGTCCGCTCCAATCTCGCGGGTCATGTCAACATGCTGGAACTGGCGCGGGACCGGCGGGTCCGCCATCTTGTCTATGCCTCGTCATCCTCGGTCTATGGCGGCAATGACACGCTGCCGTTCCGGGTCGAGGATCGCGCCGATCATCCCGTTTCGCTCTATGCCGCGACCAAGCGGGCGGACGAGTTGATGAGCGAAACCTATGCCCATCTCTTCCGCATTCCGATGACGGGCCTGCGGTTTTTCACGGTGTATGGCCCATGGGGCCGACCTGACATGGCCATGTGGATCTTCACGCAGAAAATATTGGCGGGGGAGGCTATCCCTGTCTTCAACCATGGCCGGATGCAGCGTGATTTCACCTATATCGACGATATTGTCGCCGGCGTTATCGGTTGCCTCGATCATCCTCCGGCGGACGATGGTGCGTCAAAGGCAGGGGGCAGCCGGGCGCCCCATCGCCTCTATAATATCGGCAATAATCGGCCGGAGGAATTGATGCACCTTATCTCGGTACTGGAGCAGGCGATCGGGCGTTCGGCCCAGATCGACTTTCAACCGATGCAGCCGGGCGATGTGCCTGCCACCTTTGCCGACATTGGCGCTATCGTTCACGACATCGGCTTTGCACCGACGACAGGCATAGAGGTCGGCGTACCGCGATTCGTGTCATGGTATCGCGATTATCATGGGTTGACCTGAAAAAAAACCGCGCACGTCCGACAGGTAAAAAGGTTCCGCCGCTTGCCGTATTCGACGCGCCTTTCGTCGCTTTTCGCCGTAGGTTTTGGGTCACTATTCCATCGGAAATCGCGTTCGCATTCGCAAAAGCATTTGCCATAAGTGGCTGAATATGCGTAGACCATTCGTGTGCCCGGCAGCAATGTCGGTGTGGGGTCGCGGAAATGACTGGGTTTTGACGGAATATCCAACGGGGTTCCGTCGCCGCATATATCCCCCGTTTTTTGGGGGAATAAGCGGAATGAGGGGCAATCGCGTGTCGACACCTGCATCGAAGATTTTGCGGTTTGGAACGGGGGGCTATGCTCTCGATGCTGCACGGCGCAGCCTGTCGATTGCGACGTCCGGGCTTCAGGCGCTTGAGGCGCAGTTCCAGGAACCGGAATTTTCAGCAACCTTCCTGCGCGCCATCGACCTGATCATGAAAATGCGCGGGCGCCTCATCGTAACCGGTATCGGCAAGAGTGGCATCGTCGCGCGAAAGATGACGGCAACGCTCACGTCCACGGGGACGCCCGCCATATTTTTGCATTCGGCGGACGCCGGCCATGGCGATCTTGGCATGGTTACGCCCGACGATCTGGTTCTGATGCTGTCCCATTCGGGTGAATCGACCGAACTCGGTCCCATCATCCAATATTGCAAACGCTTTGCCATTCCGTTGGTCGCGATGACGGCGCAAGCGCACAGCACAGTGGCGCAGGCGGCGGATATCTGCATTCTGATGCCTGAGGTGCAGGAAGCATGCCCCAATGCGCTGGCTCCCACGACATCGACCACCGTTCAAATGGCGTTTGGCGATTCCCTGGCCGTTTCCTTGATGGAAATGCGCGGTTTTTCGGCCGATGATTTCCATAAATTCCATCCCAATGGCCGACTGGGCGCGCAACTGACCAAGGTGCGCGAACTAATGGCCAAGGGCGACGACGTGCCCATGGTGCAGGAGGGGGCGTCGCTGCTGGATGCGACCATCGAAATGACCCGTGCGCGTCTGGGGGGGACTGCCATCGTTGATAAGGATGGTGCGCTGATCGGTGCCTTTACCGACGGCGATCTGCGCCGGGCCGTGACGGGTAAGCAGAATCTGACGGAGTTGGTCGGGCGTTTCATGACCGTTACGCCTTTGTCGGTGGGGCCGGATGAACTGGCTTCCGAAGCGCTGCATCTGATGAACGAGCATAACATCACGCTGCTTTTCGTCTGTGATCGCGGTCGTCTGATCGGCGCGCTTCATTTGCATGACCTGCTGCACGCCGGGGTCGCCTGAAGCATCTTGTCGTCATTCCCGCGCGCGCAGGCTCTACCCGTCTGCCGCGCAAGCCGCTGCGGCTGATCGCCGGGCATAGCCTGCTGCATCGTACCATCGCCATGGCGCGTTCCGCTATCGGGGCACGCGCTGACGTGGCTCTGATCGTGGCGACGGATGATATCGAAATCGCCGATCATGCCCGTACGGCGGGATGCGATGCCGTGATGACCGGGACGGATATCTCCACAGGATCGGGCCGCGCGCTGGCGGCTGCCCTGTCGTTGCCGCGCCAGCCCGATTTCGTCGTCAACCTTCAGGGCGATTCCCCATTTCAGCCGACTGGCGCACTTGGCGCCGTCATCGCCGCGCTGGAGGCTGGCGCACAGGTCGCAACCCCGGTCATCGAACTGGACTGGCCGGCGCTTGATGCGCTGCGCGATCATAAAACGCGCTCGCCTTTCAGCGGCACCACCTGCGCCCGCGCCCCCGACGGTCATGCCTTCTGGTTTTCCAAGACGATCATCCCCGCCATCCGGGATGAGGCGAAGCTGCGCGACCGGCTGCCCCGATCGCCGGTCTGGCGTCATGTCGGCCTTTATGGCTATACGCTCGACGTTCTTCGCCGGTTCGAGGCGACGTCGCCGACCGCGCTCGAACAACTGGAAGGGCTGGAGCAACTCCGCCTGCTGGAACTCGGCGTTCCGGTCATGACCGTGCCTGTCGATCCCCCGGTTTTCGACAGTTCGGGTATCGATACGGAGGCGGACATCGTGCGGGTCGAGGCGATGATCGCCGTTCATGGCGATCCGATGGATCATTTCTAAACATCATGCGTCGCATCTTCATCATCCGTCATGGCAATACATTTGCCAGCAGCGCGGACGCCCGGCGCATCGGTTCACGTACCGACATTCCTCTGGTGGACAGCGGCCGGGCACAGGCCGATCGGCTGGGTGTCTGGTTCGCGGATCAGGGCATGGCGATCCGCCAGCTCTGGTCCAGCCCGTTGCTGCGTGCGCGTGAAACCGCTGCCAGCATCGGTGCGGCAATTGGGCATTCCCCTGATGGCACGCTCGACTGGTTGGGTGAGATCGATCATGGTCCCGACGAAGGCCGGCCGGAGGCGGAGGTGGTGGAGCGCATCGGCGCACAGGCGCTGGCCGACTGGGATGAGCGTGGCATTGCGCCGCCCGGCTGGATCGTTGACGCCGATGCGCGCATTGCCGCATGGCGCGCCTATCTGGCGCAGCCGGCGCAGGGGGTGGATCTTCTCGTCACCAGCAATGGCGCGGCCCGTTTCGCTCTTCTCGCGCTTGGCCTGCCGGTTGGCACGCTCAAATTACGAACCGGGGCATTTGGCGAACTGGCCATGGCGGCCGATGGCAGCGTCGATCTTGTCCAGTGGGACAGGCGCCCTTGACCGGCATGGCGTTCACACCCGCCTGAATGGGAAGGGGGCGTTGGTCCGTTCATAGCTATGCAGGTCCAGCGCGCGTGTCACCGGCGGCAGGGCGCGGTCGGGGCAGTCGCGCCGCTCGCATAAATGACATGTCGGTCCAACCTCCGTCGCTTCCGCTTTTGCCACGTCGATCCGGTCGGCATGGACGATGCGCCCGGCATGTTTCGCCTCGCATCCCAATGCCACGACCGATCGTCCTCGCGCCCCGGTCGCGCCTGTCGGGATCGCGGTGGCCAAGGTGACGAAGCGTCGTCCGTCCAGCGTTTCGATCAGATGGGTTTCGACCCGGTCGGCGGCTCGCGCATCATAGGCGTCCCAACGCGGACAGGCGCCGCCATAGCGCGCAAAGGGCCATGCCTCTCCATCGAACCGCTTGGAAATGGTCCCGGCCCGGTCGATCTTCACCATGAAGAAAGGGATGCCCCGTGCGCCCGTGCGATTCAGGCTGGTCAGTCGATGCGCTAATTGCTCGCTCGACACGCCGAAACGGTCGCGCAGCAATGTCAGGTCATATCGGCTTTGCTCCGCGGCCTGCCGGAACTTGTCATAGGGCATGATCAGCGCCGCGGCGGCATAGTTGGTCAATGCGATCGTGGCCAGGCGGCGGCTATCTTCATCGGGCGGTGCGGTGCGGCCGACCTGTGTGGCGATCGCATCGGCCAGTTCCTGCGCGCACAGATGATAGGCGACGGCGAACAGCCGCCCCGATGCGGGCAGCCGTTCGCTCAGCATCAACCTGCGTCGGTGCATGTCGTAATGACGCAGCGTCCCGGCCAGCACGTCGGTCCGCACCGCCAGCACGTTCATCCCGTGCCTCTCCTTCAAACGGGCGCGCAACTCGCCCTGCAGCAGAGCGGGATCGTCGTTCATCTGTGTGGCGATGCTTTCGGCGCCCGCATCGATTTCGGCAAAATGATTGCCCGCCTTTGCGATCGTTTCGCGCAGCCAGTCGATGGGCGCCACCAGCGGCGCGGGGCCACGCTCGGCGCTTTGCGCTTCACCGGGCAGGCGGCGCAGATCGGTCAATGCCCGATAAAAGCGCGCGATCGCTTCGCTGACGCCGGGGTAATTTTCCGCGACTTCCAGCACTTCGTCACGCGCGACTCCGATGTCGCGCACCAGTGCATCGGACAGGATTTCGCTCAGTTCGCCCGCGCCGCCCTCGGCCGGGCTGGCGGTGAAATCGCGAATATCAACGTCATAGATATTGGCCAGCCGCAGCAGCATCTGCGCGGTCAATGGCCGCTGATTACGCTCCAGATGATTGAGATAGCTGGGGGACACGCCCAGTTCTTCCGCCATGCGGGTCTGGTTGAGGCCCAGCTCGCGGCGCAGTACCCGCAATTTCGGCCCCAGATACAGTTTGCGGTCTGTCATGTCTGCCATTTGGTCATAATGTCATAAAATGACATTATGACCAAATATAATCATGACATCGGGCCACTAACCGTCCTTCCGCTGTTGCCGAAACGCTTTTATCTCTCTGTCCATCAGCCGCTCGAACGGCGCCATGAAAGGATAAGGAAATGAGCCAGACCATGACCCAGCCCGAACCCGCCCGTTCGCGCGCCGTGTTCTCGCAGGAAGATTTCGGCCTGATCCGTACCGCCATCGCCCATTATCTGCGCGAGGTTCAGGATCAGCCGGAATCGGTGAAATATGCCAATCTCTATCACCGTCTCGGCCGCGTCGCCTGATACGGAAACGGCCTGACACGCCAACGGGTCGCAAACAGGAAGGGCGCGGGAATCATCCCGCGCCCTTTTCCTTGTCCGCCATAATGTATCTTGTTCAGAACAGGCGGCTTATCCAGTAGAAAAGCGCGCCGATCGCTGCCGCCGCCGGCAAGGTCACGACCCAGGCGACGATGATGTTGGATGCGATGTTCCACCGTACGGCGGACAGCCGCCGCGACGCGCCGACGCCGACGATCGCGCCCGTGATCGTGTGGGTGGTCGATACCGGCACGCCCAGATGGGTCGCCAGAAACAGCGTCATCGCCCCGCCCGTTTCCGCGCAGAAACCCTGTGCGGGCGTCAATCGCGTGATCTTTGACCCCATGGTGTGGACGATCTTCCATCCGCCCAGCAGGGTGCCGACCGCCATCGCCGCCTGACAGGACAGGACCACCCATAACGGCACATGGAAACCGCCCTCCAGCATGCCCTGCGAATAGAGCAGCACCGCGATGATCCCCATTGTCTTTTGCGCATCATTGCCGCCATGGCCCAGGGAATAGAGCGATGCGGAAACCAGTTGCAGCTTGCGGAACACGCGATCCGCGCCCTGCGGCGTGAATTTGCGGAATATCCAGCTGATCACCAGCACCAGCAGCAGCGCCAATATCAGGCCGATGGCCGGCGACAATACGATCGCCGCGCTGGTGGTGAACACGCCGTTCCACACGATCGCCGACAATCCGGCCTTGGCCGTGCCTGCGCCCAGCAGGCCGCCGACCAGCGCGTGGCTGGACGATGACGGAATGCCCAGCCCCCAGGTGATGAGGTTCCAGGCGATGGCGCCCATCAGCGCGCCGAATATCACCTGCGGATCGATGATGCTCGCCTGTACGATCCCTTTGCCCACCGTTTCTGCGACATGCAGGCCAAAGAACAGGAAGGCGATGAAGTTGAAGAAGGCGGCCCACGCAACCGCATATTGCGGTTTCAGAACGCGCGTCGATACGATCGTCGCGATCGAATTGGCGGCATCATGCAGTCCGTTGAGGAAGTCGAAGGCCAGCGCGACCGCGATCAGCGCGATCAGCAGGGGGAGGGCTATGGGGTCCATGGCGCGTCGCGCGGATCAGGCGTGATCGATGACGAGACCGGAAATCTCGTTGGCCACATCCTCGAACCGGTCCGTGACCTTTTCCAGATGGCTGTAAATTTCGTTTCCGACGATGAAATCCATCGGATTGCCGGCCCGTGCCTGTTGATACAGAGCCTTCAGTCCCGCCTCATGCAGCGTATCGGCATGGCCCTCCAGCTTGACCAGGCGTTCGGTCAGCTCGTGCAGGCGCGTCGCATTCAGGTTGAGCGAGCGCAGCAGAGGCATCGCTTCCGCCGTGATTCGCGCGCATTCGACGATCAGGGCGCTCATATCCTGCATCTGCGGGGCGAATTCCTTCACCTCGTACAGGGCAATGGCCTTGGCGGTCTGATTCATCTGGTCGATGGCATCGTCCATCACGCCGATCAGGCCGGTGATGGCGCTGCGATCGAAGGGCGTGACGAAAATCCGGCGGACATCCTGCAATACGTCGCGGATGATATCGTCCGCTTCATGTTCGCGGTCGGAAATCGTCTTGATATGTTCGGCCATGTCCGGCCCACCTTTCAGCAGGCGGGCAAGCGCATCGGCGCCGGCGACCAGAGTCGTCGAATGATCTTCGAATTGTTCGAAGAAGCGCCCCTGCTTGGGCATGAGCGCGTGGAACCAGCGCAGCATTCCAGTCCTTTCATGTTGCCAGTCGCGGATACGCAACAGCAACCGGAAGAACAAGCCCGGATCGCGCGGTGGTTCGCGGAAGGACGCGATCAGGGATTGCAGGTCGGGTTCGTCCACCGCCTGCGCCGCTTCGCCAATGGGGAACCAGCGTAATTCGCGCTGCCCTTTTTCCGGCCATTGGGTCAGATGCCCTGTGACGGCTAGGGGAAAGACCTCGACCGTGGCTTCGCGCGCCTGTCCGCTGCGTTTGCGCTTGTCGTACCGATAGCGGCCCAGCGGCGCGGGACAGGCGATGCCATGAATGCCTGCCTCTTCATAGGCTTCCAGTTCGGCCGCGCGATGCCCGGCCAGCCCCTTGATCCTGTTCCCTTTGGGGATCACCCAACGCCTTGTATCCCGCGACGTGATGAGCAGAATCTGCATCGAACCGTCATCGGCGGTAGTGTAAGGAAGGGCAGCAATCTGACGCATGAACAGCGTCATGTAACATAAATGTCATATTAGGCAAAGCGCCCCGCAAGGCCGCTATATTGGCGCGTTAGCCGGTCCATGATCCGGGGCGCACAGGCGTGCGCCCCGGATTTTTACATCAAAGCGAGAAGCGTGCGGTCACGCGGATGTCGCGGCCGGCAAGTGGCGCGAAATCCTTGAGGACGCTGGCATGGCGGCGCGCTTCGACGTCGAAGATATTGTTGGCCGACAGCATCAATGTCGTCCGGTCATTGCCCTTGAACGGCTTGAACGACAGCGAAGCGTTGACCAGCGTGAAGCTGTCGGTCGGCGTTTCGGTTTCGGCGATACGGTTCTGTTCGAATACATGTTCGACCTCGGCCCGCGCGCTGATCCGGTCGCCTTGCGCTTCGATTCCACCCAGCAGGCGCAGGGGCGGGATGCGCGGGGCAGGGCCGCTGCCCTTGATGGTCGCACGAACATAATCGGCCACGCCGTCCAGATTGATCGCATAGCCGCCCAGTTGCGCCAGCTTGACCGACCCTTCCGCTTCAAAGCCATAATAGCGCGCGTCCGCCTGATTATAGGCGTAGCAGGGGAATTCCAGTTCCGCGCCGCCATTGGCTGCCTGACACACGCTGTCATCGACGATCGAGTCGTAGATATAGCCGTTGAACCAGTTGTGATAGGCGGACAGGCCGATGCTATAGCCTTCTCCCTTGCCGCGCAGCGTTCCTTCGATGCCCCAGCTCTTTTCCTTGCTGAAATTGGGGTTGCCCAGTTCGAACGCCTGCGTGCCGGCATGATTGCCGCGTGCGAACAGTTCTTCGGCGGAAGGCGCGCGTTCGCTGCGCGACAGGTTCAGGCCAGCGCGCCATCCCGGCGTGATTTCCTGACTGATGCCCAGCGATCCTGACAGCGCATTGAAACTGCGCTGGTTGCTGCCCACGAACAGATCGGCGTCGGCATTGGCGCTGAGGTCAGTATGTTCGAACCGGCCGCCTGCTTCGATACGGGTGCTGCCCAGGTCCAGCGACTGAAGCGTGAAAATACCGATCTGGTTGGTTTCATTTTTCGGCAGGAATTTCTCCTCACCGATCGCCTCGAACCGGCGGGTGAAAAATTGCGCGCCGAACGCGCCATCCCAGCCGCCCTGCTTGGCCTGCACGAATTCCAGTCGGCTTTCCATCGATTGATTCTTGAAGGTCGTGCCGACTTCGCCGGTAGGCTCGATTTCCTGATGCTGATAATCGGCAAAGCCCGCGCGCAGGCGAATACTGTCAAGAAAGCCGCCGCCGGTCGACACCTCCCCACGCAGGTCAGCGCGGGTCTGCTTCATGGACAGCGTTACATCTTCATGGCTGTGCCCGGCTTCTTCATGGTCATGATCCTCGCCTTCATGGTCGTGGTCATGGTCATGTTCTTCGGTCACGTCGATGCGCGACGGTACGCCATAGCGATTCTCACTATGCGACACCGACACGCCCAGATTGCCGCCATCGCCGACATAGGCGAAGCCGCCCGCCACTTCCCATGTTTCCGCCGCGGTGTTGGGCAGCTTGCCCTTCCACTGGCCGTCTTCGCGGATTTCGGCATCGTCGGACAGTGCTGCCAGCGCGCGCATCGGCTTGGATAATATATAGCCGCCGGTGCGCAGATCGTCCGTCTTGGTCCAGCTACCATCCAGATGGATGACGAAATTCTCGGTGACGGGCGCTTCGATTTCGCCGCTCACGGTCCGCTCGTTCGCGGCGCTGCCATAGGTGGCGATGCCGTCGATATGGATGGGTTCGTCCGGCACACGGCGCGGGATGCGGCTGTCGATCACATTGACCACACCGCCAATCGCGGACGAACCATAAAGAAGCGCAGCCGGGCCGCGCAGGATTTCGATACGGTCAGCGGTCAGCGGATTGATCGCGACGGCATGGTCGACTGACGTGTTGGATACGTCGAAACTACCGATGCCGTCGGTCAGGATGCGGACGCGCTCGCCCTGAAAACCGCGCAGGATGGGGCGCGATGCGTTCGGGCCAAAGGATGTGGCCGACACGCCCGGCTGGCGCGCCAGCGTTTCACCGATGCTGGGGCGCAGGTCGCGGGTCAACTGGTCGCCGGTCAGGACCGATGTGCCCGACAGAATGTCGCCCTGGCGGCGCGGGATCAGCGCGGTCACGACGATGTCTGAACGATTGTCATGATAATTCTGATCGGCTGCATCGGCGGCGGGGGCATCCTGCGCGATGGCAGGGACAGCGACACAAAGCGCGGACAGCGCGCATCCGGCACGCAGCAGCGGGGAAAGGGGCATGAAGGGACTGATCCTCAAATAAGCAGGAAGAATGAGACTCTGTATCCACAGTGTTACAGTATATCAATACTATTTGCAGATTTCTGCGGCGGTGCATCATGCCCGCGCTGCGCGCGTGATGAACGTTACGATCCCGCCGCTCTGGGGGCAGGTCGGATCATGGTGGCGGTGGCGTGAATCGGCCGTCTGGCGTTGCCGCCTAAAGGAACAGGAACTCGGCCAAAGCTGCTACGGCGGGCTTTTCCGCTACATCTGGCCCGATGGCCTGTCGAATCTCGACGGATGGTAATGGCATATCCAGCGGCAGGCGCCTGATCCCCTGCATCCGGCCCATGTCGCGTGCCAGCGTGCCGAAAGCGGCAAACAGGCCGCTCCGATCGCGCATCGCGCTCAGGATCGCGAACATATCGTCACTCTCGATCGCCGCAGGTGCGAAATAGGCGCGCCCCAATGTCAGGGCGTCCTCCACGATCAGGCGGATCGGATTGCCGGGGGCCATGGTCAACAGGGGGGCAGACCGCAAATCCTCGCGCGATACGCTGTCCGCCTTTGCAAGGGGATGGTCGGTGGCGGCATACAGGTTGACCGGCTCCGACCAGCCATAGCGCGACGGCAATTCCTCACTGTCGCCCAGAGCATAGAAATAGGCGATGTCGGCCCGCCCGCTATTGAGTGCGACTTCGGCCTGTGCCGCTGACTGGATATGCAGGTCCAGCGTTATGGCGACATCTTCGTTGGCGGCCTCAAAGGCGGAAAGCGCATCCTGAAAATGGCTGAAGACCGGAGGCGGCGCGCCCAGCATGATGGTTTCGCGCGGCGAAACGTCGGGCAATTCCGCTGGCAGCAGGATGGGTGCTGCTGGCGCGGGCTGTGACGAGACGGGCTGTGCCGGAACAGGCTCCGGCCATTCCGGCGCGTCGTCGGTCAGCAGCGTCATGGCGCGGGCGGTCTTGTGTCCGGCATCCGTCAGCCGCGCATTGCCATACAGATCGTCGAACAGGCGAAAACCCAACCGCATTTCCAGCGCGGCGATTTCCTGCGCAATATCCTGCGGGTCCATGCCCAGCGTATCGGCGCAGCGCGTCAGGCCGCCAGCGGCCACCATCTGCGCAAAAAGATCGAGTTGGCGCAGCGACGGGCTTTCCATTTCATGATGATAGAGGAAATAGCGTCCGGGGGTAAGGGCGATCTTGACGTACGCGACATGTTGGGGCAGGGCGCTCTTCTGCCGGGCGGGTATAGCTCAATGGTAGAGCACTAGCCTTCCAAGCTTGTGATGCGGGTTCGATCCCCGCTACCCGCTCCAGCCTCGTCCAAACCACTGAAAATAAACGAGAAAGGTCGCAAAAAGGCCTTCCCGAGAACGTGTGTCGCACCCAGGTGTCACACAATATGGTGTCGAAATCTGCGGCAACCATCTCGAATCACTCGGGAAATCGTCGATCAGACTGTAGCACACGACCGTCACACAAACGGGATGTCCGGGGACTTTGGCAGCGCGGCGGGGTGTTCCAGTTCCGGGTCCGTGTCCCTGCCGAACTTCGGCATGTCGTTGGTCGAACGCACCTCAATCGCTCATTGCAAACAGACAGCAGATCATTGGCAATCCGACTGAGCAGGAAGGTGGCCTATGAATTCGAGATGGCATTTGAAGCGGCCAGGAGAGGGCGGGGCATGACCTATGACGCCCGACTGCTGGAGGCAGGCCGAGGCGAGCAAGCGGTAAGGTCTGCGCCTGAGCCTGCTATCGTCGAGCCGCCGATGCTCGAAGTGGGAGCAGTGGAGAATATCGTAGCAACGCGGCCTCAGGTCACGTTGGCCCAAGTCTACGAAAAGTATCTCAACGATCCGACGAAAAAGCGGAGCAAAAGGACGCGTCTTGCGCACGAGACCACCCGAAGGCTGGCACTTGAAGTGTTAGGTGCCGACACGCCCATAGACCGTATCACCAGGGGGCAATGCCGCGATCTTCTCGAAATTCTGCGGTGGTTACCGGTCAACTGTGCGAAATTTTTCGAGGGGCTGCCGATGCGCGAGGCCGCAGCGCGAGCGAAAGCAGATAGATCAATCCGAACTATCAATGTGACGAATATCAATGCCTACATGGCCCGCTTCTCGGCCGCGCTGAACTGGGCGTTGACTGAAGAGTTCATCGAGAAAAATCCGGCCAAGGGCTTGCGATGGGCCGAGGAGGCGCGGCCTGAAGATCGACGGACGCCATTCAATGTGCAACAGCTTCGAAGAATTTTCCATGCGCCGATTTTTACCGGCTGCCTCAACGAGGGACATGGCTACGCCACTCCCGGCCCAATGCGGCCGCGCGGCGCGAAATTTTGGGTGCCGCTACTGGGGCTATATACCGGCGCACGATTGAACGAATTGTGCCAGGCAGACGTTGCTGACATCCGGAAAATAGACGGCATCGATTGCCTGGTCATTTCGGCAGACAGCCTTCACGGCAAAACGGACAAGTCACTGAAAAACCGGTCGAGCGCTCGGTCGATCCCGCTTCATCCTGTCTTGCTTGATCTCGGATTCATGTCCTTCGTCCAAGAAAAGCGGCGGCAGGGCTGCGAAAAGCTGTTTGATGACATTCCCGCTGGAAAACTCGGCTTCAGATCAATTGCGTTCTCGCGGTGGTTCGCACGCTTTCTCGTTCGAGCCGAAGCGACCTCGAAGGGGACGTGCTTTCATTCCTTCCGACATGGCTTCAGGGATGCCGCCCGCAATGCACGGATTGATCGGGATATAGTCCTGACTCTAGGTGGCTGGACGAATGGCGGCCAGAGTGAGGCCGCCGATCAATATGGGCAAGGCTATCGCCCAGCCGTGCTGCTTGAGGCGATCAGCGCAATTTCATATCCTGGCCTCGACCTGACCCATCTGCGAGGCGCCCCTTGAAAATTCGGACGTAAGGTCGAGCGTGGCGGTCTGATGCCTGCACCGGGATCACCCTGGCAAAAGCTTGAAGCTGACCTGATAGCGGTAGAAGTCGATGTTGGTCGTTACAGACAGTGCTCGGCGTAGCTTCAACACCCCGCCGCGCTGCCAAAGTCCCCGGACATCCCGTTTGTGTGACGGTCGTGTGCTACAGTCTGATCGACGATTTCCCGAGTGATTCGAGATGGTTGCCGCAGATTTCGACACCATATTGTGTGACACCTGGGTGCGACACACGTTCTCGGGAAGGCCTTTTTGCGACCTTTCTCGTTTATTTTCAGTGGTTTGGGCGAGGCTGGAGCGGGTGGCGGGGATCGGGCCTGAGCCTGGTCGATCGGCGATTTCATCATGAACATGGCGATGCATGGGTGGGATCGTTGCCCGGCGCGATCGGGGCGTCAACCAGGGGCAATCGTTGTGTCCATCGACTGTGGGAGAAGTCGAAGTAATTCGACGCTGGATTCTTGATCTAGTTTCGCTCTATCGCATCGGTTGCTTTAGTTCTGGGGGGAATAGAATGGCTTGGACCGCTGTGGTGGCGTCGTTGCCTTGGAAGACGATAATGGAAGGCGTGCCGTCCCTGGTCAGCAACGCCTCCGATCTTGTTCGGTCCTTCAAGGGATCAAATGACCGAGAGGCCGCTGTGCCAGCCAAGCTGGCTGCGAACAGCAATGTTGCCGCTATGGAGAAATTGGAGCAGGTGGTCGTCGGGCTGGAGGCTGATCTGCGGCAAGCGGCCATAATTGTTGAGGGGCTGGCTGCATCTCATGCAGCCGTCACCGCCAAGCTACAGCAGACCCGCAAGGCGCTTTTCGGCATAGGGGTCTTCGCCGGGCTTTCGATGGTCCTGTCTCTGTTCGTGCTGTTTTCCCGCTAAGGTTACGCTGATCGCGGTGCGGGTTGCGGACGAATGATCTGAGATTGAGGCCGCGCCGGGCGCGGCCTCGTTCCTATCTGATGTCGAGTGGCGGGTGCTCTGTGCCCACACTCGATGACGTGTTCAGTTGCAGCGCATTCCGCCGCCGAAGGTCGGCGTGCAGGTCGTGCTGTTGCCGTTACTGTCGGTGGTGCGGTAGCCGCCACCGAATGTGCGGGTGGTCGTCGAGCTATTCCCATTGCTGTCGGTGGTGCGATAGCCGCCGCCGAACGTCCGGGTGGTCGTCGCGGTATTTCCGTTGTTGTCGGTAGAACGATAACCGCCACCGAACGTCCGGGTCGTCGTGGTGGTGTTGCCGTTGTTGTCCGTAGTCCGATAACCGCCGCCGAAGGTGCGGGTCGTTGTCGAGGTGTTGCCATTATTGTCCGTGGTTCGCCAGCCACCGCCAAAGGTGTTCCCCGTCAGCGCCAATGGCACAGATTTGAGGTTGTGATTTGAGGAGGGTTGGGTCTTCGTCGCAGTGACGAAGGAACGAAGATGAAGACCCAACCCTCCTTGAAAAAATCGCTAGCAA
>JAJZQN010000105.1 GCA_021847605.1 Pseudomonadota bacterium
GACACTTGAAAGTCTCGCCAACGTCAGCGACAATCCCCTCATCAGCTTGCCCGGCGTGGCAGCCTGATCCAGTCCGATCCTCTACCGAGGACAGCCGCTGTTACACCATCCCGCGGGACACGATCCTGGCGTCCCCTCCACGACTCGAACCTGCTCTGACCCTATCTGGGGGGAACGACCCGCGAAATTGTGATATATACGAATGGCGATCGGTCGGTTGACTGGGGCGCAAGAGCATCAGAACCGAAAACCGGTCGCTTGCGATTAGTACATCGGGCGGGCCTATATGCCTCCGCCTCGGCACCCGGCTTGAGCGTCCAAACCAACATGTCGGGATAGAATGAAGGTCACCTGGTCACCTTTTCCTCGTCCGGAAGCGAACTCGTCACCCCCGTTACCGCTCATGTGGTTGCTCGCTTGCACTGCGCATGAGACGATCACCGTCATCCCAAGTTCTGCGCCGGCTGCCTTGTCCTGGGCGATCTGCGATCAGATGCCATCGCAGGCGTCTCTTCTGTCTAGCGACAAATACGCATTACCACCGGCAGATGGTCGGCATAGTCTGCCCAGGGCAACCAACGAAGCTCGCAGCGGAGTGAGTGTGGATCGGAAGGGAACAGTATGACGATCGCGCTTAACGGGTTATATCGATGCCGGCTGCTCACTTTCACACGGTGGTCGTGTTCCATCTGGGCGATTTTCGCCGCGCTCACTGTGCCAACGCTACCTTCGCCGGCCAGGGTCGTTCCCGCAAGGGAAGATACCTCGACCACCAAGCTCGCGGGTGTCTGGTCATTTGATGGCCGATCCGGCTGTAAGTCGGGGATGGCCTGGGTTCTTAATCGCAACGGATCTTACAGCGAAATCCGATTGCCTGACCAGACGCCGCTTGGCGGAGGAAAGTGGTATGAACGCGGCGATACCATCTATTACTCATTGCCGCGAGTACTGACAGCGGCCGCGGGACGGCCCGACAAGCGTATGGTCATTATAGAGCGCGGCCCGCGGCGCCTGGTGGCCGTGACGAACCGCAGGGTTCGTCATGTGATGCACAAGTGTCCGGGATGATCGAATGCCTTCGATCGAGATGTGCGAAACGTTCTGGCCCAAGCCCGAAAAGGGAACAAAAACGAGAGTGGAGTTCGAAGTCACACGTCGAGCATTGCCCCCTTATTGGCATATGCAGGATTTCGCTTCTTGAGTTGTTCCCACTACGTCACGGAAAACTGACCCATCATGCCTTCGTCCTCGTGCTCCAGGATATGGCAATGGAACAGGAAGGGCGCTTTTGAAGCAGGCTGGTCGAAGCGGATTAATAACTCGACCGGTTCGTCCACGACGATGGTGTCACGTGGCCCCTGATCAAGAAGATCTGGTTCCTCGCCATCGCGACGTAGCACGTCGAAGTGCACTCCATGAATGTGGAAGGGATGGGCCATTTTCTGCCCGGAGACTTTCCATATCTCGACGGCGCCAAGCTCGACTTCCTCATCGATGCGATCAATATCGAATCGCCTGTGGTTGATCGTTAGCGGCTCTTCGTCGCTATCCATCATACCTCCCAGCCTCATGTTGAGCACCAGACGTCGCCGTGCGACGACCGTCGCCGGATCTGGCACCGCGCGGGACGCCAGGAGGAGCGGAAGCGTGGTGCTACCTCGCTTACTCGATGCCAAGCGCGGTGAAAATGTGAGGACAGTTTCATCCCCTGCGTTGTTTTCGCTAGCCTCGTGCCGATGCATCATGCTCATGCCATGCATCCTCAGGGTGCTTTGGTCTGGAGCCGAGACCAACGAGACCGGTCTGCCATCGCTGAAGTCCACCAAAATCTCAGCCCGCTGACCGGAGGCCAGAGGGAGGGACTGCAATTCAACGGACTTTTCCAAAAGGCCGCCCTCGGTGCCGATCCAATAAAAGGCTCGTCCGTCGCTGAACGAAAGATCGTAAGTCCGGGCATTCGAACCATTTACAAGCCGCAGCCGCACTAAGCTTCTGGGAACGTCTGCTCGCGGGTTGTACGCGCCGTTTACGAGAATAACGTTGCCCCGCCTCCCGTCCAGCGCCACCATCATGCCCGCCGGTAACACCAGACGGCCATCCACGAACTGCCGATCCTGGATCAAGATTGGTAGATCGTCGACGCCATAATCCGAAGGCAAACCGAGACCTTGCTCTTCCTCGTCGGTGACGAAGAGCAATCCCGCTAGGCCTGCATAGACCTGCTCCGCCGTTTGGCCATGTGCATGCGAATGATAAAAGAGAGTGGCCGCCGGCTGACGGATCGGCAGCGTCGGACGCCAAGTCTCGCCTGGACTAATGGTCTGGTGGGGGCTGCCGTCCAGCTCTCCCGGTACGAGCAGCCCGTGCCAGTGAACCGTGGTATCAGCAGACAGATTGTTGCTGACTGTCACCGTCACGTCGTCCCCGCGATGTACCCGCAGAGTCGGGCCGAGATAGCTGCCGTTGTATCCCATGGTGGCGCTCCGCCGCCCTGGGAAGAAAGTGGTTTCCCCTTCCTGCGCCCTCAGTCCAATTCTCTGCCCATGGTCGCGTGCATCTAACAGGCGAGGAATGGGCAGCGTGCCTGCTTGGTCCGGCGTCGCAAATCTGCGCGTGCATGCCGCCCCCAGCAGGAGGCCTCCGCCCGCCAAGAGAGTTCGCCGATTCAGAAAAGTCATTTCGAAGGCCCTCCTGAGCAATCGTGAAACTGACGCAAGCGCGCTTTTCTCGATCCCGATGAGATCCACCGAGGCGAAGCGCCGCTCTTCCCTTAAAGGGCGCGCGGGAGGGCAATATCCGTAATACCCGAACCGATCGCTTTTGTGCCCGCCCCCTCTGGGAAGACAAAATTGCCCTTCTAAGCTGGTCGCGGCCCTCGCCAGTTGATCAATCATCAGCCAGGCGAGCGTTCAATCACTGCGGCACCGATCCGAGCGAGCGTCTATTCCGACAATTTAGCCTGGGCCAGTCCGAGTGGCTGGTTCGGCGGTGGGCCTTGCCACGATCGCGCCGAAGCAAAAGCGGCGTGCGATTTACGTTTCGCTGTTCGCCACTGCAGCAGGCGGCGTCGCTTTCCAGTGCTCGGGCTAAGCGGAGGCTTTGATGGCCGCCGTCTTCGGTCATCCGCGCCCAGCTTTTGCTAGCAGCCGAACTAAAGCGGACATTGCAGGCTGACCGCCAGCTTCGCAAATTACGTATACTGCCGCCTCCAGGCCGACACCATCTCAACGGCAAGCTCCCTGGGGAGCGAGAATCGACCGGGCATGTGTCCGGTCGAACTGAAACTCAGACTTGAAGGAATCATATTTGCGCAAGAAAGCAGCGATTATCGCGTCGCTCGCAGCCTTTGGCGTCCTTGCCGTCGGCGCCGGGCCAGTTCTCGCCGATGGGATGCCGCCGGGCATGCCGGACCTTGAGCAGACGCTCAAGGCGAAGCCGGCGCCGGCTCGGTCCGAGACGGCCCAGATGCAAGGAATGCGACACCGCGAAGTGCGGATGCACGGTGAGATGATGCAGGACCATCGGATCGCTATGCGGGAGATGGGAACCCAGGACGGAGCCTCCCGCATGTTGCGTAGGTCGCGGGGCGGTTGCTGACCCTGCACTTAAGCCAGCTCCGATCACGAGGCGGGGTGGCCAACGACCGTGGCCTGGTTCAACTGCAGCTTTGGCCCGCCGTTCTCCCACGGCGGGCCAATTGGTTTTTGCACTTCGCTGTCGGCCGCCATCAAGCGGGATCATGAATTCGCTTGACCTTGGACCATGGTCCACCCCGCACGATCCCGCGCATGCTAGTCGCGATCCAAAGCGGATTCGTAAGTTACGTATACAGACTGCGTCTCGCTAGCAGCATTGAAGCTTCGGAATTGCCGGGATCGGAACGTCGATCGGGCAACAGGACGAACACTCGGAGACCCTCAATGCGACAGACGACACTTCTAGCGGCGACCGTCAGCCTCTTCGCGACGCTAACCTTCGCCGCCGGCACCGCTCTCGCCCAGTCGACGCCCGCGCCCGCACAGACTGCGCCGGCCCATGCCCACCAGCAGGGCATGGATCATGGCGGGCAGCAGATGCACGATCAGATGATGAAGGATCATCAGGCCGGCGCGCAGAAGCAGCAGGGGCAACCGGCCCAGCAGGATCAACA
>JAJZQN010000106.1 GCA_021847605.1 Pseudomonadota bacterium
CGTCGTAATTGTCGCTCGACGGTTGCTCCCCGCAACAGCAAATGGTAGCCAGAATTCACCAACCGGCGCGGCCACCTATCGGCCATCATAATTGACGCCGACCGGACTCCGTAATCGTCGCGCTACATTGTTGACTCTTTCCAGCGGGTTGGTGGACGCGATCTGCGCCCAATGATCCTTGGGGAAGGCCATGTAGGCGAGCACGTCTTCGCGTGATGCGTCCATCATGTCGGCCAGCTTTGGAAACTTCTCGCGCAGGGCATCAGCAACTTGGTCCCACTGCTGGTGCGCTGCCTCGGCCGTTTCCTGCGCGAAGATGGTCTTGATCATGGCAATGACAGCGGGTCGTTGTTTCGGCGCGGCATGGGCAAACGCGTTGCGCATCCAGTGCACCCGGCAGCGCTGCTGGGTTGCGGCAAATACCTTGCTGGCCGCGGCGCGCAGCCCTTTGTGATCGTCGGAGATGACCAGCTTCACACCTCGCAGGCCGCGATCCGCCAGCGAGCGCAGGAAGGCTTTCCAGAAGGGTTCGGCTTCCGACGGGCCGGTGGCTACGCCCAGAACCTCGCGCCGGCCATCGGTGTTGACGCCCACCGCGATTATCGCCGCCGTCGAGACAATCCGTCCGCCCTCGCGCTCTTTGAGGTAGGTGGCGTCGATCCATAGATAGGGCCACTCACCTTCAATGGGCCGCGTAAGGAAGGCATTCACCCGCTCGTCTATCTCGGCAACCAAACGGCTGACCTGGCTCTTTGATACACCGCTGGCGCCCATAGCCTTGACCAGATCGTCGACCGAACGGGTCGAAACGCCGTGGACGTAGGCTTCCTGGATCACTGCCGCCAAGGCCTTCTCGGCGGTGCGGCGTGGCTCCAAGAAGCTCGGGAAGTAACTGCCTTTGCGCAGCTTCGGGATTGCCAGATCAATCCGGCCAGCTCGCGTATCCCAACTGCGCTCGCGGTAGCCGTTGCGGTGGTTCAGCCGCTCCGGGCTGCGTGATCCGCAAGGCACGCCCGTCTTCGCCTCGATCTCCAGATCCATCATGCGCTCCGCGGCGAAAGCCAGCATCTCACGCACCAAATCGCTATCAGCCCCTTGCTCAATTAGCTCGACAAGGGCCATTCTGTCGTCGGTCATCGTCTTCTTCTCCAGGTTCGAGTTCGCATCCGAACCCTACCAGAAGATCGACGGTGGCCACCCTCTCAGGGAAACCTTCCTACACCACTTAACGTAATCGCCACACTCGACCTCCGCTTTGTTGCGGTAGGATGTCATTGCCGCTTCGGCGCTCGGCCGGAGTCGAACGTGGAGGACGTTATGGGAGTTTTTGCAGCACTGGATGTGTCACAGGAGGAGACGGCGATTTGCCTGGTTGGGGCGGAAGGTGAGATTCTCGCGGAGGCGAAGGTGCCGACCTGCCCTGACGCGATAGCCGACTGGCTAGCGAAGCGCGCCGCGGATGTCGAACGGGTGGGAATGGAGACAGGTCCCCTTGCCGTCTGGCTCTGGAACGCGCTGACGAAGCGGCGTGTCCCGATCATTTGCCTGGATGCGCGTCACGCTAATGCGGTCCTCAAAATGATGCCAAATAAAACCGACAGACATGATGCTCGCGGCTTGGCTCAGATTGTCCGCACAGGTTGGTTCAAGGCTGCCCGGATAAAGAGTCATGAGGCCTATGTTAACCGGGCGATGCTGACAGCGCGCGATACGCTGGTTGGCATGCGTGTGAAGCTTGAAAATGAGATCAGAGGGTTGCTGAAAACGTTTGGCGTGATGTTCGGAAAACGGGTTGGGGGCTTCAAACGCCGTGCGACGGAGATCATCACAGGCGAGCTGGCAGTCGCACCGGAGCTCATACCTATCTTTGAAGCGTTGATGCACGCCCGGAGTGAAATTCTAGCCCGTATTGCTGCTCTCGATGGCAAAATCCGGGCGGTAGCCAAACAGCATGGTACGGTACGTCTTTTGATGACAGCGCCGGGAGTCGGACCGATCACCGCGATGGCGGTAACTGCAGCATTCGACGACGCCGAACGCTTCAACCGATCTTCCAGCGCGGGCGCTTATCTCGGTCTGACGCCAAGGCGCTACGAATCTGGCGAAATCAGCCGGAACGGGCGCATCTCGAAAAGCGGTGACAGGTTCGCTCGAAAATGCCTGTACGAAGCAGCAAATGCGATCTTGTCTCGAAAGCTTGGCGGCCCTCGCCTGCGTGAGTGGGCACAGGCGATCGCAGGCCGAACCGGGCCTCGCAAAGCGAAAGTCGCCCTGGCCAGGAAGCTGGCGGTAACATTGCACGCAATGTGGCGTACCAACACGACCTTCCGGGAGGCGGCCATGGCCTGATCCAAATCCGAAGCAATACGCTGAACTCAAGCGCGACAGAACGCGTCCCGCTGGGACGCTTAGCGAGGGTGAGATCGTTCCCGCGAGTGCGGCACGGACCGCGCACACCACTTAGATTCACCCTACTTTGAACGCTAACATGCGGCGTCCAGCGCGACGACCGCGGAGAGAACCCTGGAGCCCAGCGCGCGTGACGAACCGCAAAGAGGTCAGCTGTTGACAGTGGCGATTAGAGAACCCCGCGGGACACGACCGCCTACTCCGCGCGTATGCCTGACCCGGTTCGCTGTCGGATTGAGGTCGGGAAGCCGTACCGCAGCGCGGAGAAGAGCCTCAAAAGCGGCAAGACCATGCAGATTGATTACCCCGCTCAGTGCGGTCACTAATTCAGCGGGGTTGTCGCCAATTAAATCGCTGTTGGTGATGATCGCGCAATGCTGTCGATACAGTTCCTCGAAAGCCGCAGCGATTAATTCCTGCTTGGAACCGAAAAAATAGGTTACTGAAGAAAGCGAGATGCCAGCCTTGATGGCCACGTCGCGCTGGCTGAGCTTCTCAGCGCCCTTTTCTGCGATCTCCGTCAAGGCCGCCTCCAGTATTTTTAGGGCGGTTTCATTGGCGAGCGGTTGCAACGCCAGTTCAGTGGCCGATACGCTGCGATCCTCGACGAAGCGGATAGGCCGACGGGCAAGGCGGTCCTGAAGGCGATAAGAAGCCAGGGAAATCCAAGGCGAACGGCGAGCCGCCGACTCTTCCGACAATAGGAGGCTCGTAAGACCTAGTGCCAAATCCGCCCACAGATCGCTTTCGTCCGCAGTCGCACCGTAGGAGACAGCCAGATCCTGCCAGTATCGTGCCTCCGCATTCACTTCTTCGGCGATCGCGGCACTCATTTCCTGCCGTTCGTTGCAGCGGGCATCCTGCTCCAGTTCCCGCATGAGCGTCAGAAGATGCCGTTCGCCTTCGAGCCGCGATTGCAAGGCAGCTATGAATGCACTTGCAAGGTCGGACCACCCTGGCAGATTGGCCCATTGCTCACGGCCAGCTTCGCGGCAGTCGTCCGACTTCTGGATCGCCTTAGAGCAAACCTGTGAGACCAACAGGTCGCGGTTGCCGAAATAATAGGTGATCGCAGATGGGCTCCCGCCCGTTACCCCCGCCAGAGTTCTTGTACTGAGGGCGGCAAGTCCGTTCTCCACGGACAGGTCCAAAGCGGCATGCGCCCATCGGTCCGCACGGGTCACGCTGGTATCTTTCAACGACATGCCGTTTTTTCGGACGAAAGTCCCTCCAGTGCAAGAGCAACTGAACAACTGGGCTAATTCCTATGCCTCACGGCCGTCAAATCGCGCGAGATGCCTTAAAATAAGCGGCCCGTAACATAAATGTCATTCAGTCCTCATACTGAACAGCCGTTCCGATTCGTCGGGCATCGTCAAGTCAATCGGCAGCATGCGATCGTGTCCCGCGGGATGGTGTAACAGCGGCTGTCCTCGGTAGAGGATCGGACTGGATCAGGCTGCCACGCCGGGCAAGCTGATGAGGGGATTGTCGCTGACGTTGGCGAGACTTTCAAGTGTC
>JAJZQN010000056.1 GCA_021847605.1 Pseudomonadota bacterium
GCCGCGCCGGCCTCATCGAAACTGACGGCCCGGATGACGGGGCGACGTTGCGGGGGTGTCGTGGCGGCCGTCCCGGTCATGCGATCATGGTCCCTAGAGTGTGTGATAAAGGACATTATCACATATATGGGCTTGTGATTCGTTTTTCATGCTGCCGTCGATCAAACTGCCTTCCATCACCCTGCCGCCGATCGTGGCGGAGGCGCCGCCGCATGTGCACATGCGCTTTCTGGAATTTTTCGCGGCCAATATTCGCAACCCGCATACGCGGCGCGCCTATGCGAAGGCGGCGCGCGATTTCATGATCTGGTGCCATGGCCATGGCGTGCGCAACTTGAGGGACATCGCGCCTATCCATGTCGCCGCCTGGATCGAGACTTTGGGACAGTCGCTCGCGGCGCCGAGCGTGAAGCAGCGGCTCGCCGCGATCCGCCATCTGTTCGACTGGCTGGTGACGGGGCAGGTCATCGCAACCAATCCCGCCGCCAGCGTACGCGGTCCCGCGCACAGCGCGCGGACCGGGCGAACGCCGGTGCTGGAGGCGCAGGAGGCGCGGGCATTGCTGGACGCGATCGACATTTCGACGCCGGCGGGCCTGCGCGACCGGGCGCTGATCGGTTTGATGATCTACAGCTTTGCGCGCGTCGGCGCGGCGCTGGCGATGAAGCGGGAGGATGTCTTCGTGCAGGGACGGCGGCTATGGCTGCGCCTGCATGAAAAGGGCGGCAAGCGGCATGAAATGCCGTGCCACCATAGTCTGGAGGACTATCTGCTCTCTTATATAGAAGCATGTGGGCTGGACGAGGGCAGGGGGCCGCTGTTCCGCACAGTCGAACGGGGGCGCCGCACCCTGAGCGACCGGGCGCTGCGTCAGGCCGAAGCCCATGCCATGGTCCGGCGCCGCGCGCTGGCTGCCGGGATCGCAACGCAGATCGGCAACCACAGTTTTCGGGCGACCGGGATCACCACTTACCTCAAAAATGGCGGCACGCTGGAAAATGCCGCGGCCATGGCCAATCACAGTTCGACCCGCACGACGCAGCTCTATGACCGCAGGCGCGACGATATCAGTCTGGCCGAGGTGGAGCGGGTGCGGATCTGAAATTATAAGAGTTTTTTATTAAAATTAAAAAGAAGTGACTGGATCATTGATCAAGTCACTTCATGTAAGCACTTCTTAGTCGATTGGATTTTCGTCTGGTTCCTGATGCCCAGCCAACATTTCGATTTCGCCTGCCAACAACGTGCCATCAGAAACCTTAAAGCCACTGGCTTCGTCGATTACGTTATCGCCTTGATATTGGCCTAAGAACTGCTGAAAACGTTCAAGGGCTGCCCTTACATCGTCTGGCATGATCTTCTCCGACAGAGCGTGATTGCCCCTCTGTAAGACGCCCGTTTCCCCACTTTGTTCATCATGGGAAACACCGATAATCCTCGACACTGTCAGATCGCGGATGGCCAAGAATGCTGCACAGCCGCCAACCTCCTGACCGCTTTGGACCTCACTGCAAGACGCTAGAGCGTGATTACGGGCTGACCGCCCCTCTGTCACCTCGCTAGCCCCGCAGCCTTCTTTGCAAGGCTTATCCAGCGGCGGCTGACAATGGCGGATCGCTGGAAAAACCGCTGTCATTCGCCAACCACAACTCAACCCACACGGCGCAACTTTATGACCGGCGGCATAACGACCTCAGCCTGGCAAGGATGGGAAAGGTGCGGATTTAGGCTTTTATAGTTCAGCCTTTGTAGTAATGCATTTTTTCATTACATGTGGTTTAGCATTGAGGATGACCATGGCCACATTGAGCGTGACCGCACGAGGTCAAGTGACTTTCCGGAAGGATATTCTGAATCATCTCGGCATCCAGCCTGGAGGCAAAATCAGGCTCGATCTGTTGCCCGACGGCAGAGCGGAGCTGAAAGCCGACAAACACAAAGGGGCATGGCGGACATTGCATGGCATGCTCAAAGGCAGGACCAACGGCGCTCGCTTCACGATCGAAGAAATTAACAACGCCATTGCCAAAGCAGTTGCTGCTGCCGGCATGACCGGCTTGGATGATAAATGAGGATTACAGCCGACACGAATGTCTTGCTGCGCCTGATTTTAGCAGATGACGAAACGCAGAGCCTGATTGCCGTCGAAACGATGGAGCGCGCAAGCCTGGTTGCCGTTAGTGTACACACTCTAGGCGAACTCGTTTGGATAATGGAACGACTTTACAAGGCAGCCCGGCCAGACATTGCCATCGCGATCAGGGCTTTGATCGACACGGAGAATGTCGTCATCAATCGGCCTATGGTAGAAGCAGGCCTTACTGTCCTGGATGCAGGAGGTGATTTTGCTGACGGGGTTATCGCATTTGACGGTCGTTTCCATGGCGGCGAAACTTTCGTCTCATTCGACAAGCAAGCGGTTAAGCTGCTGCAAGGGCAGGGGATTGCCGCCCTGCAATTAAAATAGTCATGCGATCGGTGTTCACTCTCTAAAGTCGAAACACCGGCAGCGTTTCCTGCCCTGATCTGCGTACAATCGATCTGACGGAGTTGGGCTATAAACAGGCGCTCATCGGGTCAGCGTCGATATCAACCTGCACTGTCGGGCTTCACCTCAATCGTGCATCGCACCGGCTCTTTGGCTTTCGCGGCTCGCTCACGACACGCCTGCACAGTTTTACGGTTGGCATCCGACAATGGCGACGCAGCCACAATCGCGCTCCAGCTTTCCGGCGCGGCCGCCTGCATCAAACGCTGCCCCGCATCCCACGCACCGCGCTCATCAAGAACGCGGGTCGCCATGCGCTCGGGCCAGCGCCAGCTTGTCGGCATCGACCGCGCGATCGGCCCCGCCAGCACCGCGTAGAACAACAAGCCCAACACTAGGCCGCCGCCACCGGATATAAACAGCCAGCGATTTTGCTCGTCACCCCGACGTGCTGATGAAAGTCGGTTGCTGATTTTGCGGGCAGCCTGATCCAACCCCGCGCGCGCTTCGGCGATAAGCCGTGCATCCTCCCGACGCGCGCCACTAGCCGCCGTCGCTATATCGTTCGACATGGAACCGGGCGTCATCGACAGGAGCGTGCTTTTGGCGATCGGATCAATCCGCTGAGCAAGAGCCACCAATATCTTTTCGGTGCGCTCAAGCGTCGGCTGATAATCGGGAATATCGATGGACTCGCGCGCAGCGGTCAGTCCCTCGACAGCGGCGCGCAGCAACGACACCTCGCGCGTGAGCTGCTCGAACGCCCGTGCTGCGCCGTCCTCGCCCTGCCCGTCGTCCTCATCCATATGCATCTCCTTACCGGCTCATGCCGTGATCACGACCTATCCCAAGTTCCTGCGTCAACTGGCGGCCCAGCTCGCCGCTACCCATCTCACGGCCCCGGTTCATGCCAATCTCAAGGCCAAGATCACGGGTGCGACCACGCAACACCGATTCCATTTGCGGATCGCGCTCAAGACTTTTGGCCATGCTTGCCATTTCCTTGCTCGCACGCTCGCGGCCTGTCATGTCACCGGCGCGATAAAGCCGATCGCGGTCCTGAGAGAGCTGTTGCCAACATTCCACGAACCGATCTGCGCGCAGATTGGGGTCGGCCCGCACACAGGCTTCCTGTGCCATCGCTTCGATCATCGGGCCACTGCGCCCCGCCGCTGCATCCAGCAACAGGGCAGGATCGCGCTGCATCGCCGATTGAAGATCGCGCGAGGCTCCCGGCCTGATCTGCTCAAGCGCCTGACTGGTGCGTTCCAGCGCGACCTTCTGATGCTCCAGAATCGGCGCGCCCGATGCGCGGGCCTGCAACACCGCCTCGACCGATCGCGAAGCCCGTTCAACGGCGCGCACATAGTCGCGATCCTGGTCACGCACAGGGGTTTTTGTCGGCAGGGACGGGGCAGGCGTGGCATTGAGCTTCAAGCCCGCAAACATGCCGCGCCGCGGTTTCTGCTCGGCCGCGGTCGTGCGCTCGACCGGCCCCGGTTTGAAACCGGCAAACGCTCCGCGCTCGACAGGCGCTATCTCGCCACGCGGATCTCGCTGGATGGCGCGCGCATTGTCGGGCAAACGGATCTCGCCCGACAAGCCGCGACGGTCGGCGAAAGCACGAATATCCTGCGCCATATCGCGGGAATAATCGGATGCCATATCCTTCGCCCGTTCGCGCCCAAGCGTGCGGGTGAGTTGGCGATCATCGGCAAAATCATCGCGGCCATAATGAAGCTGCACGCCGTCGCGGTGCCGCGATAGCGCCACATAGGCGGAATGACGGTCCATACCGGGGGTAGCGAGGACATGCGCACGATCGACCGTCACACCCTGCGACTTGTGGATGGTCGCTGCATAGCCATGATCGACATGGGCATAGTCCTTGAGGTCGAATGCGACACTGCGCCCGTCATCGAGGCGCACCGCCATGCTGTCGGGCGATACACGCTCGACCTGCCCCAGCGTGCCGTTCTTCACGCCTAGCCCACGCTCGTTCTTCAGGAACATGATGCGGTCGCCGCTGGCAAACGCGCGCGTGCCACGCTCCGTCTGCACCTCCACGTCTTCCCCCAGCCCCTGTCCTGAGCCTGTCGAAGGATGGCCGACGTCGCGCAGTCGATCGCGCGCAGCAAGATTAAGGTCGCGCACCTCTGCATTGGTATGGGTAAGAATGATCTGACTCTTGTCGGGATCGGCGCGGCGCTGCGCGTCCCATGTGTCGATCAGCTCGGCACGCGCCCGCTCGCGCGTTTCGGCCGCGTAAACCATGCCATGCGCCGAATAGGCGTGGATCGCCTCGCCTACCCTGCCTGTCGCAAGCGCCTTCGTCGCATCGCGCTGCCAGTCTTCGCGTTGTCTGCGTATCTGGGTGATTTCAGCCGCACCGTGGCGCTCAGTGAGGGCACGGAATGACGCACCGGCCTCGATCGCCTGCAACTGCTCTGGATCGCCGACCATGACCACCTTGGCCCCGGCCTGTTCTGCATGAGCCAGCACACGCTTCATCTGGCGGGTGCCGATCATGCCGGCTTCGTCTATCACCAGCACATCACGGGGACCAAGTTGCTCGCGCCCTTGATCCCATTGATATTCAAGACTGGCGAGCGTGCGCGACTGGATGCCCGATCCGCCTTCCAGATTCTCGGCCGCGATCCCCGACAGCGCCGCGCCGCGCACGGTATAGCCCTGCGCCTCCCATGCTTCGCGCGCGACCCCCAACATGGCCGACTTGCCACTGCCGGCATAGCCAACCACAGAGGCGAGCCCCCGTCCTTCGGTGATATGATTCAGTGCGCCGCACTGCTCCACCGAAAGGACAAGCCCCCGCTGCTCAGCCGCCATCACAGCGCCGTCCCGGTGGGAAACGGAAACGCCATGCTGCGCCATGCCGGCAAGCCGATCGCCGATGCGTTCGAGACGCTGCTCCGTCTCGATCATATCGCGGGAGGTAAAGCGATCCTCGCCGCGCCCATCCTTGCCCAGCGCCACCAGCTCGGGCGAGGCGCGCACTGCGCTCATCACCTGATCGAACTGATCCTTGCCGTCGCTATGCCGGAAAGCGAACTGCGCCAGGTCGCGCCGCGTGAACGTCGCCTGTTGGCGCGTGATCGCGTCGAGCGCGATCTCGGGCCGCGCAATGATCTTCTCGCCATTCTCCCGCGCGATCCGGGCATGGTCCTCGACCCGCTCGGCCTCAAGCCCCTGTTCGGGCATCCGCGACGCTGCGGGCCCGATCTTGTGCTGCGGCTCAAGGTCGATCCCCTGCGCCTCTAAACTGCGATGATCTATGCGGACATCAATATCTAGCTCGGCCATGCGCTCGTTGACATGATCGGCCCACGCCTCGCGCCACTCCTGCAAGAGCGCTGTGCTATTCCAGTCGCGCACCTTCTGACCAAAGCCCTCCGGCCCTACGTCGCGCATCGACAGCATGACATGCGCGTGCGGCTTGGTTTGCCCGTCCTTCCCCATGTCCCAATGCACATTCATGTCGGCGACCATGCCGCGTTTGACGAACTGCTTTTCCACAAAATCACGGGCGAGCTGGATACCCTGTTTCTGGTTCAGCTCACGCGGAATCGAAAACTCCACCTCTCGCGCCAACTGCGCGTCCTTGCGCTTCTCCCCGCTCTCGACCTCATTCCACAAGGTCGTGCGATCACTCAAACGCTCTGGCGCACCTTCGGGCAACAGGATTTCCGAATGGACGACACCGGCCTTGTTCGAAAAATCATGGTCGCGCCCGAGCCGGTCATCGTGAAGCCTCTCCGCCGCACGATAGGCAGCAGACGCCACGGCGCTTGATCCGTTGGCGCGGCTAATGACCTTGGCCGAAAAATGATAGATCGCCATGACAGCCTCAATACTGCAACTATTAGCGCACGTCGGCAACGACGTATAAGCGCGCACTCAAACTCTCTATCGTTCGCATGACTGACTTCATCGCATTCTTGGATCAAACCGTTTCCCACTTATGCGAACTTGCTATCCTATGATCCCGATTACATCATGATGAGGGAACTGAGGGTGCGAAAGACACGCGACTATGATGCGGAGCTGCGGGCGCTGGGTGAGAAGGCCAAGGCGCTTAAGGCAAAGAAGGTCGAACAGCTTGGCCAGTTGGTCACATCAACGGGAGCTGACGCACTCGACCTCGATATACTTGCCGGCATTTTGATAACCGCTGTCGAGTCCAGCAACGCGGAAGAGAAGGAGGCATGGCGCGCAAAAGGCTCCGCCTTCTTTCAAGGGCGTGGCAAAAAAGTTCGCGGCTGATGTAGTCGCGACCGGCAAAGCGATGGAACGAAACGATCATGCCATGCGCCGTGTCCAAGCCATACAGCGCCGCACCGATACGAGGGGATGGGTCTTGCAGCGCCGTGAACGGACCCGCCATCTCATAGAGCTTGGCGGCCTCGTCCAGAAAGCCGGTCTTGTCGAATTGACCGACGACGATCGCGCGACACTTTATGGCGCTATGCTCGAGCTAGCGGGCAGTGCGCGCGATAAAAATACCGGCGACATACTTGCCCTGTGGAAGCGTCGCGGCAAACGCGCCTTCGACATGGAAGCCGGCGCCGACAAGGAGTTGCCCGACAATGGCTGACACATCCGATTTCATGTCATCACTGGCGGTCCCGGTTCGGGTAAAGCCACCATAGTCGACATCTTGGCAGTACGAGTTTCCCAGCACAGCTCCAAGGCCGGTCGCGCCATCATTCGCGACCAAGTTGCGATCGGCGGCACGGCCCTGCCCTGGGCCGATCGCGCTGTCTATCCCTTATCGGAGGCAGAATGATGATGGCGACGCAATTTCAATCCGTAGAAGCGCTATTGGGCCTAGAGGTCGGGATTAATGCGCCGCGCCTTGCGCTGCCGTCCTTGATCGAAAGCGGACTGCCTGTCGCAGCGCTCGACCATCTGGCCGACAGCGTGGTGCCAGGCGATGCGCGCTTCAAATTCCGCCTGATTCCCAAGGCGACGCTGGAACGGCGCCGCAAGTCCGCGTCCAAGCGGCTGACCAGCGAGGAGGGCGACCGTCTGGCGCGTCTGGCCAAGGTCTTCAGCTTCGCGCTCGACATCTATAAGGAGCCGGAGCGCGCACGCGAATTTCTGGGCCGCCCGCATCCGATGCTGGACGGGAAGGCGCCGCTGGACGTCACGCTGGCGACCGGTCCGGGCGCGGATCTGGTTATCAACCTGCTGGGCCGCGCCGCCTATGGCGGGGGCGTGTGACGGGCGGGCGAACCGACCGGATATTAACGGCCTACCGCATCGGCGATCCCGATGGCGTCCACCCCATCTATGACAGCGAAGGGGCGCGGCTCTATCAGGGGCGGTGGAATATGCCCGCCAGCCCGATCATCTACACATCCGAACATTATTCGACGGCGATGCTGGAGAAACTGGTTCATGCGAGCAGCGTATTGCCCCCAAACCAGCATCATATCCGCATCATCATCCCCAACGGCACCAGCTACGAAATATTTCAAACCGCCGCGCATCCGGGGTGGGACGGGAAGGATGAGGGGCTGTGCAAGGCGTTCGGGCAGATATGGTATGAGGGGCGGCGCAGCGCGATATTATTGGTGTCATCGATGGTGGCGCGGGTGGAGCGCAATATCCTGATCAACCCGACGCATCCCGATGCCAGGGGGATCAGCCATGACTTGCCCAAGCCGGTTTGGTGGGACGAGCGGCTTTATGGGTAAACCGATAAAATGACCGCAGCGCTATCTGACGATGGATACAACTGATCTTCACCTTGCCATAACAGCCCTGCAAACTGAGGTGTTTAATGACTTGGCAAGGTTTCGCTTTGCGCCCATGAAGCGCGAAGCGATTGCGGGGTCGCACCGCAAAACGGCACAATCATTTACTTAATTCAGGCGAGACATGATTAGCGATCCTATGAATATCGTTCCCGTCATCCTGTCCGGCGGATCAGGCACTCGACTTTGGCCTGTTTCCAGGCCTGAACGCCCCAAACAGCTGCTGCCCCTGACAGCGGACGAAACCATGCTCCAGCTGACCGCCGTGCGGACGCAGGGCTTTGCGTCCGCATCGGTCGGCCGCCCGATCCTAGTGTCCAATGCGGCGCATGCCGACATTATCGACGAACAGCTCAAGCAGAGCGGCATCGACGAATATAGCGTCATCTTGGAACCAATCGGCCGCAACACCGCGCCCGCCATCGCGCTCGCCGCGCTCGAAGCGCAGCCGGCCGACGCGCTGCTGGTGATGCCGAGCGACCATGTCATTGATGATCTACCCGCTTTTCACGACGCCATCGCCCGCGCGCTGCCGCTGGTCGCCAAGGGATGGCTGGTAACGTTCGGTATCACGCCCAATGGCCCCGAAACCGGTTATGGCTATATCCAGATGGGCGAAACCTGCGGTGACGGCGTGCATGAAGTCGCGCGCTTCGTAGAAAAGCCCGATGTAGCCAATGCGCAGCGCATGCTGGCGGAAGGCAATCATGCTTGGAACGCCGGCATTTTCCTGTTCCGCGCCGACGCCTATCTGACCGCGATGGAAAAGCATCAGCCCGACATGCTGGCCAACGTGCAGACAGCCATGGCCGGCGCCAAGCGGGATGGTGCCCACATATTCCCCGGCGCTATGGCCTTTCATGCCTGCCCTTCGGATTCCGTCGATTATGCCATCATGGAGCGGGAAACGCAGGTCGCCTGCGTGCCTGTCAGTATGGGCTGGTCGGATGTCGGCAGCTGGGACTCCTTACATGCGGTCAGTACTCGTTGCACTGACGAGAATGCGGTGCGCGGCGACGCGCTGCTGCTGGGTGCGCGCAATTGCCTGGTGCATAGCGACGGACCGCGCGTCACGCTGGTCGATGTCGACGACCTGATTGTCGTCGTGTCGCAGGGAGAGATCATGATTCTGAAGCGCGGAGAATCCCAGAAGGTGCGCAAGGTGACAGAAGCGATCAAGGCCATTGCGGCTGCGACCTCCACCAACTGATTTTTCATCGCATGGCCGGGCAGAGTGGCTCGGCGTGGGGAGCTGTATGACGCAATCCGTTTCCATCGCCGACCTGATGGCGCAATCCGGCGTCGCGTTCGGCACCAGCGGCGCGCGCGGGCTGGTGAGCGCCATGACGGACCGGGTCTGTTTCGCCTATACGGCCGCGTTCCTGCAACATCTGGCCGCCATCGGACAGTTTTCGACCGGCACCGCTGTTGCCATCGCGGGTGACCTGCGGCCGTCCAGTCCGCGCATCATGGCGGCCTGCGCCGCGGCGGTGCGGCATATGGGTGGAGCGGTCGATTATTGCGGGTTCGTGCCGTCGCCCGCCGTGACAGCCCATGGGTTCGCGCACGGCATCCCGTCGCTGATGGTGACGGGCAGCCATATCCCCGACGACCGCAACGGCATCAAGTTCAACCGCACCGATGGCGAAGTGCTGAAGCCCGACGAGCTGGCGATCCGGGCGCAGAGCGTGGATCTGCCCGACCTGTTCGACGATGCGGGCATGCTGAGGGACGCCACGCATGCGGAACCCCTGGTCGATGCGGCAACGCCCTATATCGCGCGCTATGTCGATGCCTTTGGCGCGACGGCGCTGGCCGGCCTGACATTGGGCGTCTACGAACATTCGGCGGTCGGGCGCGACATATTGGTTGCGCTGGTCGAGGCGCTGGGCGGCACGGCCGTGTCGCTGGGCCGGTCCGATCGCTTCATCCCTGTGGATACCGAGGCGGTTCGGCCTGAGGATCAGGCGCTGGCGCGGCAATGGGCGACGGAGCTGGGGCTGGACGCAATCCTGTCGACCGATGGGGATAGCGACCGGCCGTTGCTGGCCGACGAACAGGGCGTGTGGATGCGCGGCGACGTGCTGGGCATATTGAGCGCGCGGGCGTTGGGCATCGCGGCGATCGCCACGCCGGTCAGCTGCAACAGCGCGGTCGAGCTGTCGGGGCTGTTTACCGCCGTGTGGCGGACGCGGATCGGCTCGCCCTTCGTGATCGAGGCGATGAACGCTCTGGCGGCCGATGGGCAGGCGAGCGTGTGCGGTTATGAGGCCAATGGCGGGTTCCTGCTGGCCACGCCGGTCCTGGTGGAGGGCCGGACTTTGGGTGCGCTGCCGACGCGGGACGCGGTGCTGCCGATCCTGTCGGTGCTGGTCGATGCGCGCCGACGTGGCGTGACGCTGTCCGCACTTCAGGCGCAATTGCCCGAACGCTATACGTTCAGCGAGCGGTTGCAAAATTATCCCACGGCGCAGAGCCAGGCGCTGATTGCGCATCTGGAGCAGGGGGATGAGGCCGCGATCCTCAAGCGGCTGACCGGCATGTTCGGGGAAGTGGCGGGCGAGGCCGATGGCATCGACCGGACCGACGGGCTGCGCATCCATTTTGCCGGTGGCGACATCATCCATTTGCGGCCGAGCGGCAATGCGCCGGAACTGCGCTGCTATACCGAAAGCGACAGCGTGGAGCGGGCGGCGACGCTCAATGGGCAGGCGCTGGCGCTGGTGCGGGATTATGCAATTCCGGCCTGATCGGGGGGCTCTACCGCGCCGATAACGAGACAACAAGTTGGACAGGTGCTGCGCGTTTTTGCAATTGCAAGGCGTTGATAAGTAAAGGCTTTTATCGAACATTGCGTGTCGGGTGACCGCGCGTCGTCCTATTATCGTGAATTATCAATGGCTTGCATCGCAACCGATTGATGCGAAATATTGGCGGCCACCTTTGGCCATCCGTCATTGCGAGCAAAGCGAAGCCATCCGCTGGCGCTCGCAACGACGGCAAAATCTTTCGGTCGGCGCCCCATGCGTGACTACTGGCGAGCGGTCTGTGGCGCCCGATCAGCGCGGGATGGCGAGCAGGGCGGAGACCGGCCCTGTCGTCAGGGTGAAGGCGCAGTCGCCCTCCAGCAGCAGGCAGTCGCCCTTTTCCCAGGACAGGCCGTTGACCGTGCCAGCGCCGCTCAGGGGCGTGAACCACATCTGCTTGCCATCTGGCACGCTGACGCTCTGGCCTTCGGTCCAGTGGACGAGGTCGAGCGAGAAGGGGGCTTCGTCGGCGCCGATCAGCCGGGTGTCGCTGTCCAGCGGCGCCTGCGTCAGGGCGCGGTCATAGGGCGCCAGGCGGCTGACCGCCACGCCGTCTTCCAGATGCAGTTCGCGTGGGCGGCCATAATCATAGAGGCGATAGGTGACGTCGGCATTTTGCTGGATCTCCGCCAGCGTGATGCCCGCGCCGATCGCGTGGACGGTACCCGCCGGGATGAAATAGCAGTCGCCCGGTCGCACCGGCTTCCAGTCGATCCATTGTTCCAGCGACCCGTCCTGCGCGGCGGCGCGGAACTGGTCGGGAGTCAGGGGCGCGGTGAGGCCGATGCCCAGCGTGGCACCGGGTTCGCAGTCGAGGATGTACCAGATCTCTTCCTTGCCGCGTGGCATTCCCTTGTCCGCCGCCTGCGCGTCATTGGGATGGACCTGGATCGAGAGGCGATCGCTGGTGAAGATATATTTGACCAGCAAGGGCAGGTCGCGGCCATCAGCGCTTTCGAACCAGACCTCGCCGATCTGGCGGCCTGCGCCAGCGGCAGCGAAGATGGCGGGAAGGTCGGTCCTGCCCCATGGTTTTTCGACATAATGGGGAACGAGCTTTTGCATCAGCATCCCGTCACTATCGATCGCCATGGGGCAGGGGTCAAGCCGTCAGGTCAGCCCTCGGTCAGGATAGCGCGCAGGTAGCGGCCATAATCCGACTTGCCGAGCTTGCCGATTGCCTTTTCCAGCTGCGGCCCGTCGATGAAACCCTGACGGAAAGCGATTTCTTCGGGTGCTGCGATCTTGAAGCCCTGACGCTTTTCGAGGACGCGAACAAATTCGGCGGCGTCGAGCAGGCTGTCGGGCGTGCCGGTGTCGAGCCAGGCATAGCCGCGGCCCATGATTTCGACGTGAAGGTCACCGCGCTCCAGATAGACGCGGTTGACGTCGGTGATTTCCAGCTCGCCACGCGCCGAAGGCTTCATGTTGGCGGCGATGTCCACGACCTGTTCGTCATAGAAATAGAGGCCGGTGACCGCCCAGTTGGACTTGGGCTGTTCCGGCTTCTCCTCGATCGTGACAGCCTTCATATTGTCGTCGAAGCTCACCACGCCATAGCGTTCGGGATCGTTGACATGATAGGCGAAGACGCTGGCGCCGCTGGTGCGCGACGAAGCGCTGGCGAGGATTTCCGGCAGGCCGTGGCCATGGTAGATATTGTCGCCAAGGATCAGCGCGGACGGCTGACCCGCAACGAAATCGGCGCCGATGATATAGGCCTGGGCCAGACCATCGGGGCTGGGCTGTTCCGCATAGTCGATGCTCATGCCCCAGGCCGAACCGTCGCCCAGCAGCGACTGGAAAGCCGGCAGGTCGCGCGGGGTGGAGATGATCAGCACTTCGCGGATGCCCGCATGCATCAGCGTGCTGAGCGGATAATAGATCATCGGCTTGTCATAAACCGGCATGAGCTGTTTCGAGGTCGACAGCGTCATCGGATAGAGGCGCGTACCGCTGCCCCCGGCGAGAATGATACCCTTCATGCTCTTATAGTCCCTCAAGATAATCAGTTGTTCGCCGGTTGCAGGCGATCCATCACCACGTCCAGCGACGTGCGCCAGTCCGGCAGCGTGACGCCATGGACGCGGGCGATCAGGCCGCAGTCGAGCCGTGAATTGGCAGGCCGGGTGGCAGGCGTGGGATAGTCGGCGGTGCCGATGGGCCGCACCGATGCCGACGGGCCGCCACGGGCCGCCGACGCCGCAAAGATCGCCTGTGCGAAATCGGCCCAGCTGGCTTCGCCCGGCGCGGTCATGTGGAAGACACCGCGTAGCTCGGAGCTACTATCGGATACCATATTGGTAGCTACCTTTATGATACCATCCGCGATCGCCAGCGCGCTGGTCGGATTGCCGACCTGATCGCCAACTACACCCAGTTCGTCGCGGTCGGCCGCCAGACGCAGCATGGTCTTGACGAAATTGCCGCCGAACGGGCTGTAGACCCATGCCACGCGCAGCACCGCGCTATCGTCATGGCCGTCCAGCACCGCCTGTTCGCCTGCCAGTTTCGATGCGCCATAGACGCCCGTCGGGCCGGTCGGATCGCTTTCCACATAGGGGCGGTCCAGCGTCCCGTCGAACACATAGTCGGTCGAGATATGGATGAGCGGGACGCCCAGCGCCTTGGCCGCCTGCGCCACCGCACCCGGACCCGCGCCGTTGACGGCATTGGCCAGTTCGCTTTCGCTTTCCGCCTTGTCCACCGCCGTATAGGCGGCAGCGGACACGATCACATCTGGCGCAGCGGCTGACAGCGCGCGCACGACCGACGCCGGGTCTGCCAGATCGAGATCGGGACGACCGATCGCGATCACCTCATGCCCGGCGGCCGTTCCCCGTTCGATGAGGCTGGTGACGACCTGCCCCGTCGTCCCGGTGACGGCGATCTTCATGCAGGCACCTTGGCAGTCTTGTCGAGACCAAGGCGCTGGCCGTCATACTGCTCACGCAGCGGCTGCCACCACCATTCATTGTCCAGATACCAGCGCACGGTCTTTTCGATGCCGCTGTCGAAATTCTCCTGCGCCTTCCAGCCCAGTTCGTTCTCAAGGCGGGTCGCGTCGATCGCATAGCGGGCGTCATGGCCCGGACGGTCGGTGACATATTCGATCAGGTTCGCACGCGGGCTGTCGGTCGGCACCAGTGCGTCCAGAACCGCGCAGATGCGCAGCACCACGTCGATATTCTTGCGCTCGTTACGGCCGCCGACATTGTATGTTTCGCCCGGCTCGCCGCGCTCGATGATGATGTCCAGCGCGCGGGCATGATCGTCGACATAGAGCCAGTCGCGGATATTCTCGCCCTTGCCATAGACCGGCAGAGGACGGCCCGCGAGTGCGTTGAGAATGGTCAGCGGGATCAGCTTTTCGGGGAAATGGTACGGCCCGTAATTGTTCGAGCAGTTCGACACCACCACCGGCAGGCCATAGGTGCGCTGCCACGCTTTGGCGAGGTGATCGGACGCGGCCTTCGACGCCGAATAGGGCGAGCTGGGGTCGTAAGGGGTGGTTTCCTCGAACAGGCCTTCGTCGCCCAATGAGCCATAGACCTCGTCGGTAGAGACGTGGAGGAAGCGGAAGGCCGCCTTGGCTTCGCCTTCCAGGCCGTTCCAGTAGGCGCGGGCGGCTTCCAGCAGGGTGAAGCTTCCGACCACGTTGGTCTGGATGAAGTCGGCCGCGCCGGTGATCGAGCGGTCGACATGGCTTTCGGCGGCCAGATGCATGATGCGGTCGGGCCTGAAGCCCGTGATCGCCGCATCCATCGCCGCGCGGTCGCAGATATTGGCGTGCAGGAACTGGTGGGTGCTCTTGCCTTCCACTTCCTTGAGCGACGCTTCGCAGCCCGCATAGGTCAGCGCGTCGATGGTCAGGACGTCATAGCCCTTTTCCAGCACCAGATAGCGGACGAGGGCAGAGCCGATGAAGCCGGCACCGCCGGTGACGATTACGCGCATGGGTTAGTTGCTCCAGCTGAAATAGGCGGGAAGGTCGGCCAGGACCGGCTGCTTGCGGTCCTTGGCGGAGAGGGTGTCGGCGTCAGCGGCGGAGGGCCATTGGATGCCGATGGCCGGATCGTCCCAGGCGAGACCCTTGTCGCATTCGACATTATAATAGCTGCCGGTCACCTTGTAAGCGATGACGGTGTCCGGTTCGAGCGAGCAGAAGCCATGGGCGAAGCCCGGCGGCACCCAGAGCTGCCTGCCATTGTCAGGCGTCAGCGTTTCGCCGACCCACTGGCCATAGGTGGGCGATCCGGTACGGATGTCGACAGCGACGTCGAACAGCGCACCGGCGGTGCAACGTACCAGCTTGCCCTGGGCATGGGGATCGCTCTGGAAATGGAGGCCGCGGATCGTGCCAGCCTTCGCGCTGCGGGATTCATTGTCCTGCACGAAGCTGTAGTCGCCGAAATGTTTTGCGAACAGATCCGCACGGAAAGTTTCCGCGAAATAACCCCGCTCGTCACCGATATGGCGGGGAGTCAAAAGTGTGACGCCCGCGATGTCGTAGGTCTGGACTTCCATATATTCTCCTGAAAAGCGCGCCCCGCCTTGTCTATCTGTTGCTGTTCTGCACTGTCTGGACGGCGCTGGTCACGGTCAGGATCGGCGAGAAGAGCTGGCTGATGAGCTGAACGACCTTGCTGGGCTGGTTAGCCGCGGCATTGCCGAAATAGAGGACATCATTGTCCTGCATCACGAATTTCTGGGCCAGGAAATAGGAACCAGCCTTCATCATGTTGAGATGATAGACCTTGGGCACTTCCCGCCCTTCCGCATCCTTCGCGTAACGGAACAGAAAAATGGCGGCAGGGTCACCCAGATTGGGATTGGTGCCGCCTGCGGTCGCCACCGCTTCAGCTAAGGATACGGACGTCCGGCTGAATGGCACCTGTTCCACCCGGCCCGAAGCGCCCAATATCGAATAGGTGCGCGGATTGTTGATCAGCATCAGCCGATCGCCTGGCTGAATCCGCACATCCATGACAGGATTTTCGGCGAGATCGTTCAAGCGCATATCGACAGTGGAACTGCCGCGCGTGACCCGCAGCGTCAGATCGCGCGCATTGCCGCGATAGCCACCGGCAAGGGCGATCACATCGGACAGGCTTTCGCGATTGGTCTGTAATACGAGCCGTCCCGGTCGCGATATCTCACCACCGATAATAACCGAATTGGTGATCGCCTGGCTGAGCGTCACCACAACCTGCGGATTTTGCGACAGGCGCTTCAACGCCGTGCGGATCGCCACTTCAACCTGCCCGGTCGTCATGCCCGCGACAGCGATTTTACCAGCATAAGGCAAACCGATATTGCCTTGATCGTCGATCCGCGTTGGAGGCAGGCGTTGCACTTGCACGCCGGGATTGGCGGTCATCTGCGTCAGCGCGCCAACATTGCTGTTGTTTGCAAACAGAGTAACGCCCGCTTCGTAAATGCTGATATCCAATATATCACCCGGCCCCACCATATCGGTGGGCGAAAGCGCTCGATCCGGCAACAGGATCGTGGGTCGCGCACCGTCTGCCGAAACAGGAACGTCGGGAGCCGCCAAAATCTCAACCAGTTGAATGGGAGAGCCGTCCTGAGGGGCGATGGCCGACTTTTCGATCTGCTTGCCCGTTGGCCCGCTGGAAGGCAGAGTGGCACAGCCTGCAAGGCTCGTTAGGAGGGCCAAATATACGCTGTTCTTAACTTGCATCGATGATTTACTCGAAAGGCTGGCAGCTTGTCAGCGAAACGCCTTAGCACCCTGATTCCGGAATGGACAATAGTTCCTCTCGCGCCGCATCATAATGACGCTTGGCCTTGCGCGTCAGGCCGTGTTCGCCTAGCGCATGACCGCTTAGGTTTGGCTTGAGGCACTACAGAATTTATGAACGCCGAAACTCCGTTCCCTACCGAGACTGAAGCAGCAGTCGATCGCTCCGCTTTTTCAAAGCGGTTGAAAAAGTATCGCTTGTTTCTGGTTTGTGTGGTGTTGCCAACGATTCTGGCGATCATCTATTATGGCTTGATCGCATCGGACGTCTATGTTTCGGAATCCCGCTTCGTCGTCAAAAGCCCGGATCAAAAGCGTTCGCAAATGTCGACGCTCGCTAATCTGGTTCAGACGACCGGCCTATCCGGCGGACAGGAACAAACCAACGAAATTCTGACCTATGTCCGATCGCGCGACGCGCTGAAAGCGCTTGAAAAAAAGATCAACATTCGCGATCGCTTTGCGACGCCTGATGCAGATTTCTTGAACCGCTTCCCCAAGCCTTTCTCCGATGGAAGCTTCGAAAGTCTGTATAAATATTATGGTAAAAAGGTCGATGCGCGACTGGACTCCGAAAATGGAACGGCGGTCATAAAGGTCGAGGCCTTTACAGCCCAAGATTCCTTTATCATCAACCGCCAGCTTCTGGAACTGAGCGAAGAACTGGTCAATCACCTCAATAGCCGCGCCCGTGGCAAGGCGATCGCAGAAGCGCAGGCGCAGGTTAAGCTGGCAATCCAAAGAGTCAGGGAAGCCCGCATCGCTTTGACGCAATATCGCAACACCGAAGCCCTGATCGATCCAAGCAAGCAAGCCGTGGGCGTGCTTGAAATCGCTAATACCATGATAGCAGAACGCGCCGCGCTTCAGGCGCAGCTTGATATTATGCAACGTCTGACCCCCGGTAATCCGTCCATCCCAGCCTTGCGAAACCGTGTCGCCGCCATTTCGGTTCAGATCGCATCGCAGGACAGTCGCGTCGTCGGCAATGGCGGCGGCATCGCATCCAAGCTGGGCGGCTATGAAAATCTGGTCGTGGAACAAGAATTCGCGACGGAGAGCCTGAACACTGCCAACGCCGCACTGGTACAGGCGCAATCCGAAGCCCAGCGTCAGCAATTCTACCTAGAGCGGGTAGTGGATCCGAATGTGCCAGACACGCCCTTACTACCGAAACGCATGATTGGCATTATTACCGTAATCGCAGCAGCGCTGTGCTTTTACTTCATCTTGTGGATGTTCATGATTGGCGTTATTGAACACGCACCGGATGAATGACGATGGCTTCGCAGCGTTTGCACAAGCTTTATGAAGGCTGGACGGTCCAGATCTGCGTCATCCACGCCTTGTTGATACGCGAACTGACTACCCGGTTCGGACGTGAAAATATCGGCTTTTTATGGATCATGGCCGAGCCGCTCCTATTTGGCGGCCTAGTTGGCCTCCTGTGGTATTACAGCCATGGGCCAACAGAACATGGCATGTCGGTCATCGCCTTCGTTGCGACCGGCTATATTCCCATTACCCTGTTCCGGCATTGTGTATCCCGCAGCATAGCCGTGTTTACGGCAAACCAAAGTCTGCTTTATCATCGACAAATAAAGATTGTAGATTTCATTGTTGCCAGGTTCATAATCGAATTTCTTGGCGGTATGATGGCGTATTTTTTCATGGCCGTCGTGTTGATAGCATTCGATCTGTTTCCCATTCCAAATGATATCGGGCTATTGATCGCCGGATGGTTGTTATATTCCCTATTCTGTTTCTCTCTTTGCCTTTTTATAGCACCGCTTTCCGAAACGTCGGAAATCATGGAGAAATTCGTTCCGGTTTCGACCTATATCATGATCCCGTTTTCGGGATTGGCGTATCTAGTCGACTGGCTAACACCAAGCGCAAGGGAATTTCTGCTTCTTTCACCATTCGTCAACGCCATGGAAATGATGAGAAAAGGCATATGGGGTGATTTGATCGTAGCCCATTATAATGTTTGGAATCCGATAATCTGTTCGGCGCCCTTTATTGTATTTGGCCTCATCCTTTGCCGCAGCGTACGCCGAAAGTTGACTGTCGAATGATTATCTGCAGCAATCTAACCAAATCCTATGATCATCATGCTGGAGGACGCAAGGATGTGCTCAAAGGCGTCAATCTGACTGTGGAGCATGGTGATCGATTTGCGCTTCTGGGTCGGAATGGTGCTGGAAAGAGTACGCTTCTCAAACTCATAGGTGGTGTGGAAATGCCCACATCCGGCAAAGTAATCCGCAAAATGTCGGTATCCTGGCCACTAGGCTTTTCCGGCGGATTTCAGGGTAGCCTAACGGGGTATGACAATACCCGCTTTATATCACGGATTTATCAGCGCGACCTTGCGGAAGTACGCGCTTTCGTCGAAGATTTTACTGAGTTGGGTCGGCAGTTGAAAATGCCGGTCAAAACCTACTCTTCCGGCATGAGAGCCCGTCTTGCCTTTGCTCTTTCATTAGCGATCGATTTTGACTGCTATCTGATCGACGAAGTTATTCTGGTAGGTGACCAGAATTTCCAGCGCAAATGTCATACTGAATTATTGGAAAAGAGAAGCGACCGGACCATGGTGATCGCATCTCATAGTACAGAATTTATAAGAGAATTTTGCAATAAATCTGTTATAATACACGATGGAGTTGCAAAAATTTATGATGATGTCGGTTATTCTGTAGAAGAATACACCAATCTTTGAATTGTTATTTCATAAATCCTGCCAAATATTTTTAAATATTTGGCAGGATTTATGTACCAAACCAGTCGTTACGGAATGGTTGTGATATTGCCGCTTTCTGAGTTTGTCCATTTCAATGCCTTATGTCGTGAACCGCTGTTGCATAAATTGCAACCTCTCCTATTCCTAAAGCGGTATGATAATGCAGAGAGTTTTGGACCTTATGGCGGATTTTTCTGAATACCCATTTCAATTTGACACTGATGCTGTCCACGCATTTTTTGCATCCTGCCAGCAAGAATCCCAGACGATTGTTGTTACTGGACAGGAAGATACTGTATTTTCTTTAGACACCGCAATATTGGATTGCGGCGTTATGGAACCATTTGATGCGGAAAATTGGATCAAGGTAAGTTGCCCCAATATACAAACTATTTTTCATATAGAAAATTTAAAGATATCATCAAATCTCCAGATATTAAACCACGAAGATCAATTCTTTTTTGAAAATTGTTTTCCTGGATATCTTAAGCAATTGTTTCATTTTGAAAATTTCCAAAAAGCAAAAGATCAATTTTCTGAAAAAAATATACAGGTAATAGAAAAAGCTTTTTTGCTTAATCATGGTCATGATCATATATACGGACATTTCCTGACAGAAATATTCCCAAAGATTACTATCGTTGATATGGCATATCGAATGGGTTTCCGCTTTCCGGTCGTTATTGGAAACCAAACTCCTGAATATTGTGAGAAATTATTCAGGATTGTTTTGCCAGATATAGAAATTATTCGCATCCCTGCTGGTGGTTTGGAAATAAAGCAATGCTTTTTGCCGTCCCACCCACCTTTATATCTGATGAATAAAGCGCAGATGCATGCCTTTGATAGAGCGGTTGCCGCAAACTGTGGCCATCAGAATGAACGGTTGCGTTTGCTGGTATGTCGATCACAGATTCAAAACAGCTATCGACAGATCGAAAATTGGGGAGAGATTGAGGCACTGGCCAAAAATTATGGTTTTACGATCTTTACGCCTGGTGACCATTCGCTGGAGGAGCAAATCGACCATTTTGCGCGAGCCGACATCATCGTAGGCGAATATAGCTCGGCGTTGCACAACAGTCTTTTTAGCGGCCCGGCTAAGGTTATTTCGTTGAACTGGATCAACCATGTTCAGCAGGCAATCTGCTATTCACGCCGGCAACCGTTGACCATCATCATGCCGGAAGACGGCACAGCCATCCTAGCACCAACCAATGCCTATTCCGAGCCCGTCCCTTACCGGGTGAAGCTGTCTTCCCTGAAAAATGCTCTGGACCATGCCATTCGCAATAACTGACCTGGATACCGTTCTAGCGATACGGCGGTCCTAGCGAGATGGGATCGCGGATACAGCCGTCAGTCGATCGGATTTTCCTCAATCACCGTAGTTTCACCCGTATGCAATTCGACTTCGCCAATCAGGGACAGTGCATCGGTCACGCAAAAACCAGTCGCGTCGTCAATGAAACGAACGATCCGAACCAGGAAATCCATGGCGGCGATAATAAGGGAAAAGGCCAGGGAGCAATTTTGCGATGCGATATCTGAAACGCTACGTCCCAAAATCGATCCGCCGCAAATTGCGCAGTCCTTACCGTCTGCGCTTCGACGAAGCCTTTTAGAGCCCGATTCAAAAGTTTCTCAGGGGTAGCAATACCTTGCGGTTCTGCGGATGAGCATGCGGATAGAAGCGATCATAGCCCAGGCGGTTGAAGAGGCGATGGTCGCTTCCCAGTCCTTTGCGA
>JAJZQN010000107.1 GCA_021847605.1 Pseudomonadota bacterium
TTTGGCATTGGGCCCTCGGCGCTGACGGAGGCCATGGGCATGCTCAACCACCATTTCGCAGCAGCCGCCTGATCGGCGCAGAGCGACAGCCTACCTCTGACTGCCGCCAATCTTTGCAACAGAGCCTCCAAGCTTCATCGAGCCGCCTCAATTTCATAGGTTGCCTGCCCGTTCATCGAGCAGCGGTTTTCGACCGCGCGCTCCTGTCGAGCAGCACGCAGTTCGGGAGGCATCCGAGCGATGATCTGATGGGGCATCCCATGTCCTTCCGGTTCTTGATTTGTTCGAGTTTGAGCGTGAGGCACTATTATGTCAACTTAGCTGAAAAAATTTCTAGCTAAGTTGACTCATGGGAAATTGGCAGGTTTTGTGCAGTGCACAATGCACAGGAATGAGCCATTCCCGCGCGCATGAATTTTACGGGAGTTGTCAGTCAACTAAACGAACGTTTTGTTTACACCAGAAGGCATCACTCTCCAAGCTGCCGGGTGCAAAAATCGATGGGTTTCAACCTGTCGCCAAACACATCACATCGCGGGCGCCTTTGATGCCAGGGATGGACGGTACGACCAAGACAGGCTAACTTAGCGTAAGGTAATACCTCTCGATACGGAGCGCGCTATGGCAGCGGCAACATCTATAAAGCTCGATGATACCCTGAAGGGGCGCGTGCAGCACTTGGCCGAAGCTCGTCGGCGCAGTTCACATTGGATCATGCGCGAGGCTATCGCACAGTATGTCGAACGAGAAGAAAAGCGTGAGGCGTTCAGGCGAGATGCGATTGAGGCATGGGAAGAATATCAGCGAACAGGGATGCATCTGACGTTTGAGGAGGCAGATGCCTGGCTGGCGAAGCTGGAAGCGGGCGAGGATGCGGAACTGCCTAATTGCCACGTCTGATCTGGACGCCTAGCGCATTGGCTGACGTGGAGCGGCTTCATAATTGGTTGAAGCCCACGGATGCCGATGCAGCGCGGCGCGCGGTAGCAGCGATCAGGGCAGGGGTGACGGTTCTCGCGCAATCGCCGCACGTCGGCCGCCCGATGGAAGAGATGGACCCCGAATATCGGGAGAAACTAATTGCCTTTGGGAATAGCGGCTATGTTGCCCTGTATCGCCTCGACGGCGACGTGGTCGCAATCCTAGCCGTTCGCCACCAGAAGGAATCTGGCTATCCATAGGTATAGCGACCTGCAATGACTGCCTCAACGCCCTTTATTGCGCGTCTGGCTACGCTGCCTCTCTCTTGGGCTTGACTTCCATGTTCGCTACTCTGGGCCGGTTCATTCCAAAAGCGTTGCCGTCCGGGCCAAGACTTCATCCATGATCGCTTGCGGCAAGGTTTCCACCTTGCGGCCGTTGCGGATTTTCAGGTCAAGAACGCGAGGTTGATCGCAACGCACGACGCCCGTTGTTTTCGTGCCGGAAAGCGGCACCGCGAATCCGATACGGCGGGCAAAATCGCCGCCATTGGTAATTGGGACGATCAGTGGCAAGCCCGTGGCGCGGTTGAAATCATCGGGCGAGACAATGACCACGGGACGATGGCCGCGCTGTTCCCGCCCGTGCGTCGGTTCGAGATCGACCATGTAAACGTCGCCACGCTTCACAGAAGCTCGCCACCGACAGCCGAAGCATCAACCCATTCCCGCTCCTCTGGCGGCTGCGGCTGCGAATAGTCGGACGCGCCCAGCAATTCGGCCATCGTGTAGCGGGGACGGGCGCCAGGCTCCACCACCAGCTTGCCATTATCGACGGCAAGCCCGACCTTTGCGCCCGCCGCAAGGTGCAGAACGTCCAGTAGCGCGGGGGGTACGGCGAGCATGACGGAGCCGCCGACCTTCCTAAGATTAGTTGTGTGCATCGGGACGCCTCCAAAGTGTTATATTCAGATATAACATGGCGCGGGCCACTTTTCAATATGCGCGCTTTTCGGACCGATCGACGCCCATGAAGGTTCCATTGGCAAGGCGACCGTTGGGACTGTGCGACGGCGTTCGCTGCCTAGATCAAGACGCGTACCTATTCCTAACGCACTATCCGATCCGCGCGCGGGCAATGAATATTGTTCGGTCAGTAGCGATCCCATCGGGCAACGGTTCGGGTCACAAGCATCAGACAACAGAGGCTGCGGCCATCGGTGAGTTTACAAAAAGCGCCGGTGCGAACGCCCCCGGCGCTGCCGTGGACCGGCAACGCATGGTCCGCGCGTTGACGCGGACATGATCAAAGCGCGCGCCGCGACAGGCGCGATCCGCCCAGTAGCCCGACAAGGGTGCAGGTCGAGGCGTCGGCCGACGCCTTGCCTTGGGGCAGCAAACGGATTTTCCGGGTTGCTGTAGGTGTTGATGATGTAGTGGCCCTTATATTCCAGGTCGCTGTCGATATAACGGGCCTTCACTCTCAGCTGATATTGTCATATTGTCGGAAAAGCTGTGGGTGATGGATCCGGCGCGCTGCAGCGAGCAACCGGCATATGTAGCTGACGCATCAATGAAGCCATGATTTGTTCTGTAGTATCGTCGGGTCGCGATCGGCATTGATCATCAAGGATTGGCGCCATCAATTGGGGGAGTACGACCAGGCCGAGAAGTGAAAAGGCAGAAAAGCCTGCTGCGACGGAGTCTGACCCGTATCCGCCCGCAGCCGCAATGATCGGCCGGGTTGCTTCCAGATAAGGTAGCCAGATCCTGCACACGATATATTCGCGACGTTCACCTGGCCTTGTAATCTCATCGATGAAAAAACAGGCCAGATCAGGAATCGTGGCATTGAACTCGACAAACCTTCTAAGCGCTTCTGGCACTTTTGAGGCTGATGGACCCGGAGCGTCCATTATGTCGCGCATCTCGGCGTAGACCCGCTCCAGACGTTCTGAAACGCCATTCACGGTTGCTCGCCACAAGCCCATCTTCGACCCGTAGCGCCGCGATAACAAAGCCGGATCTATGCCGGCAGCAGTGGCAATATCGCGCATGCTGGCGCCATCGTAGCCATGTGCGGCGAAACTGCGCAGCGCATAATGCTCTGCCTGCTGCGGATTGGGAGCTTCACCGGCGCGCGGCCGTCCTCTGGTCCTCTGCCCGGCTGAAAGTTCGAGGTCGTGGATTGCCATTGACGTTCATTTTCTCGGTCATTAAATCAATACGCAATGATTTATTCCAAACGCCTACCAAGGGACAAGTCCATTCATGTATGATCTTGTCTTTTCAGTATTTTTCGGGAGTGTTCCCATAACAGTCGAGATCGATGTCGCCGACGAACTTGATGCCCGGCGCGCGGCAACCGGGGTCATCGCCGAGCGGCTGGGTAAGCCCGGCGTTTTTGTGCATTTGAGCGACAATGGCACTTTCCGCGCTGGCGCGGGCTTCTGGAGCCAGTTCGGCAGTTATTCGCTGACAATGCGCGCTTCCTCGGCCGGGCTTTCGCGATGACATATCTACCGGTAGCAAGAGCGTGCGCTCAGGCACGGGATGTTTATTTCATGCGCAGCGAGGCCATGCGCGATCACGTTTCCGAGATTTATGAGGCGCATAAGATGCGTCCATCGGACCGCCTGGAGGTTGAATGGGCTCTGTTGCAAAGATTGGCGGCAGTCAGAGGTAGGCTGTCGCTCTGCGCCGATCAGGCGGCTGCTGCGAAATGGTGGTTGAGCATGCCCATGGCCTCCGTCAGCGCCGAGGGCCC
>JAJZQN010000057.1 GCA_021847605.1 Pseudomonadota bacterium
GGCAGCGCCGCCCGCCAAAAGCTGATCGAGAAGCTCATTCGGTATGGCAGGTTCTTTGCGTCGTGACATAGTGGGACTCCTTGTTGCCCATTATGCCCGGCCACACACGGAAATCCTGACAGTCCCTCCGATCGTTACCGGCACTTCTGACCCAACTAGCAGATCGTGCCCACTCTCAACCGCAATCTGGGCGTCGTTATAGAGGGCATCGGTTTCGACGATGGCGGTCAAAACCGCCACCATGTGATCGCTCTTGATCGTCAGAACGTCGCCATTCTCGTCGTCGAACCGCGTAGAGCGGTATATCTCGACGAGATCGGCAAACGTAACGTCAGTCACTGATCATCCCTTCGGCGCGCATCTGATTGATCAGCTCGATCGGCACATCCATCAATGTAAGGGATTTCTTGTCCTTGTCGAACACGACGACGCTTTGGTCGATCGCTTCACGCGTAAATTCGACCGACCACATCTTCGTTTTAGCGGTCACTTTCACGAGGGCCTTCAGCGCGCTCGCGTTCGGCACGTAGCCTTCGTTTAGCTGGCGATCCGTATGGGCCAGGAATTTCGACAGCCTCGTTGGTTCTTTCGGCATCAGACGATTCGCCATGGCTTCAAAATCCACTGGCTCTTTCGCCTTGTTCGCCTTGCCGAGGTAATCGAGGGCATCCGATAGGAACGCCGTAGCCTCGGTGTCGATCATCTTCTCGGTGACCGTGAACTCCTTCAGCGCGTCGACGAGGCTCTGAGTATCCTTACGTTCTAAGACGGCCGAATCGCAGCCAAGGAAATCACGGAAGTAATCGGATATGGTACCCTTGCCCTTTAGGAAGCTGAGGTAGCGATCCTGCTTGGCTGCCCAAGCGGTCAAATTGATGCGCCCGGCGAAACGGAAGCCGTCGAGATCGAGGTGCTCGACATCCTTCATCCCGTGATTCTTGGTCAGAGCGGCGCTCAGCTTGTCAGTGACCACGGTGACCAGAATGAAGTCAGAGCCTTCGCGACGGAAGTGGGCGAAAAACACATGCCCGCCTTCCGAGGCTGATTTTTTGCCCGCTTCCCTGGCCAGATTATCCATCATCCTACCGGTGAGGTCGAGGAAGTCCTTCTCCTCGGCCTCGACGTAGGAACGGATTTGGCCTTCGGTAGGCGAGCCTTCTGCGGTGGTGAACCGGCCGTGAGACTTGGAGGTCCGGCTGTTATAGAGGTCGTAGATTGTGGAGATGACGCGTAGCGTCGTGTCCGTTACCTCGAGCAAATTAGGGGACAACACGACGGAATATCCAGCGTCGCTACGATTCAGGTCGTGAATCGCAAGCGCAACAATCTCGGTCACTAATGATCCCCCTAACGCCCTGAACCATGACGGACGCGATCAACCCCAAAGGCCGTCCGACTGTGCAGCGAAACTTTGGAGCACGCACCGGCGATAAGCAAGATACCAGGCGTCATTGGCGGAGAATTCATGTCCGTATTTGGACAGAAAACTCAGAAACTTACATTCGACTGGGAGAGTCGTGAATAGCCTAACTGATCTGTCGCATCAGATCATTCAGCTCCGCTTGCCCATTTGTCAGTTTTCACTGGGTTCCGAATGCATGGGCGCACGAATGGGTAACCACGCTTTACGCCAGCACGAGCAACGGGCTCGCGCACCAGCAATCTCAAAAACACGAGATCATTTTCTGCAACCGCGTCTCTGGATCGACCGGCTCACGACGCCCCAAAAGCGAAATGGGCTACCAATTAGGGCGGCCCATTTCCCAAACCTGCTAACTTTTTCTCATTCTAGGCGAATAATTTCTCAAACTTGTCAAATTCCGCCAGCTCCGTCACATCAGACATCCAGATTCGCGACGTTCAGCGCATTGTCCTGAATGAACTCGCGCCGCGGTTCGACGACATCGCCCATCAAACGGGTAAAGATTTCGTCGGCTACGTCGGCCTGCTCCACCTCGACACGCAGCATGGAACGGACATTGGGGTCCAGCGTGGTTTCCCACAACTGTTCGGCATTCATCTCGCCCAGACCTTTATAGCGCTGGATCGACAAACCCTTGCGTCCGGCGGTCAGAATGGCGTCGAGCAACTGGCTTGGCCGTGTGACGATGACGCCCTTGGTCACAGCGGGCAACTCGTCATCGCCCGCCTCTTCCGCGGCCTGTGCAGCCTTGGCCGTCACCAGTTTGGAAGGTGTGCGATAGCTGTCAGCCTCTTCTGCCGCGATCATGTGCAGCTTGCGGGCTTCGGCGGATCCAACGAAGCCGCCCTCGATCATGTGATGATCGGTCACGCCGCGCCACAGCCGTTCGAAATGGAAGCCGCCTTCTTCGGCGATACGCCCCGACCAGCGACCTTCGCTGTCCTGCACGTCCATCCACGCAACCGTAGCAGCCATGCGCTTCGACTGTTCGTCCTGGCTGAGTTCGGGGTCCAGCGCACCATTAAGGCTCAGCGCCTCGATGATGGCAGGGTCATAGCGGCGCGGCACATAGCGCATCACGGCGCGCATGCGGCGGCCATGATCGATCAGGCTGCGCAGATCGTCGCCCGTGCGGGTGCCGCCGCTGGTTTCCAGCGCCATCTGATCGACGCCATTGTCGACCAGATATTGTTCCAGCGCCGCCTCATTCTTGAGATATACCTCGGACCGCCCGCGTGTCGCCTTATACAGCGGCGGCTGAGCGATGTAGAGATGCCCGGCCTCAATGATTTGCGGCATCTGACGATAGAAGAAGGTCAGCAGCAGCGTGCGGATATGCGCGCCGTCGACGTCGGCGTCGGTCATAATGACGATCTTGTGGTAACGCAGCTTGTCGAGGTTGAAATCGTCCCGAATGCCGGTGCCCATCGCCTGAATGAGCGTGCCGACTTCCTTGGATGACAGCATGCGGTCGAACCGCGCGCGTTCCACGTTCAGGATTTTGCCCTTCAGTGGCAGGATCGCCTGATTATGGCGGTTACGACCCTGCTTGGCCGAACCACCGGCCGAATCGCCTTCGACCAGGAAGAGTTCGGACTTGGCGGGGTCGCGTTCCTGACAGTCGGCCAGCTTGCCGGGCAGGGACGCAATGTCCATCACACCCTTGCGCCGGGTCAGTTCGCGGGCGCGCTTGGCGGCTTCGCGGGCGGCGGCGGCGTCGATCACCTTCTGCACGATCATCTTGCCGTGCGCCGGGTTTTCTTCCAGCCACTCGGCCATCTTGTCGGCCATCAGGCTTTCGAGCGGCTGGCGCACTTCCGACGACACCAGCTTGTCCTTGGTCTGGGACGAGAATTTGGGATCGGGCAGCTTGACCGATACGATCGCGGTCAACCCTTCGCGCATATCCTCGCCGGTCAGGCTGACCTTCTCCTTCTTGAGAAGGCCGCTCTTGTCGGCATAGCTGTTGAGCGTGCGGGTCAGCGCGGCGCGGAACGCGGCCAGATGGGTGCCGCCGTCGCGCTGCGGGATGTTGTTGGTGAAGCAGAGGACGTTCTCATAATAGGAATCGTTCCACTCCAGCGCCACGTCGATGGTCACATCGTCGCGGGTACCCGAAATCGCGATCGGATCAGGCATCAGCGCATTTTTGTTGCGATCGAGATATTTGACGAAAGCCGCAATGCCGCCTTCATAGAATAGTTCGACTTCCTTTTTCTCCTCATGCCGTGCGTCGACCAGGAACAGGCGCACACCGCTGTTGAGGAAAGCCAGTTCGCGATAGCGATGCTCCAGCTTGTCGAAATCATATTCGGTCTGGTTCTTGAAAGTGCCGCCATCGCCCGGCGCTTTTTCCGTCGAGGCGAGGAAGGTAACGCGCGTTCCCTTCTTGCCTTCGGGCGCATCGCCGATCACCTTGAGCGGCGCGGTCGCATCGCCATAGGCGAAACGCATCCAATGTTCCTTGCCGTCGCGCCAGATGTTGAGGTCCAGCCATTCGGACAGGGCGTTGACCACCGATACGCCCACGCCATGCAGGCCGCCCGATACCTTATAGGCATTGTCGTCGGATGTGTTCTCGAACTTCCCGCCCGCGTGCAACTGGGTCATGATGACCTCGGCCGCCGACACGCCCTCTTCCTTGTGAATGCCGGTCGGAATGCCGCGCCCATTATCCTCGACGCTCACGGAACCGTCGGGGTTCAGCGTGATGGTGATCAGGTCGCAATGGCCCGCCAGCGCTTCGTCGATCGCATTGTCGCTAACCTCGAACACCATATGGTGCAGGCCGCTGCCATCGTCGGTATCGCCGATATACATGCCGGGCCGTTTGCGCACGGCATCCAGCCCTTTCAGCACCTTGATGCTGTCGGCGCCATAATCATTGCTGTTGGGGGAATTGACGGGTTCTTCGCTCATGCCGAGCATATAGGGAAAGGCGGGCTGAAACTAAAGCGAAACATGGAGTCTTCCGCCCTTCATCCGGGCGGTCTATCACGCTTTTCATGCATATTGTCCGCGCCTCGATCCTGTCCCTGATGCTGTTTCCGGCCGCCTGCTCGAAAAGCAACGACGTCTATGAGCCATTGCCTGACAATATGGCGGCCGGCGCACCCCGGGCGGAAATGTCGGAAAGCCGCATGGAATCGGCGCTTGTCCGGCCGGTGACGATCGGGGAAGATGGCCCCCGCCTCGACGCCTGCGGCGGTGTTGGGCGGGTGACACGCGCGGGAACGGCGGGCCTTCCGGTGCGTGCCGCGCCCTTTGCCGATGCCAGGGAAATCGCGCGCCTGCCCGATAGTGGACATGCTTTCATCTGTACCCGCAGCCTCGACCAGAAGTGGCTGGGCATCGTCATTCCGCCGCAACCGGCTGCCGACAATGCCGTGCAGCCGGTCGATTGCGGTGTGTCCGGTCCGGTCGACCGCAAACAGACCTATGATGGCCCGTGCGTCAGCGGATGGGTCGCCAGCGCCTATGTGCAACAGGTTGCGGGCTGACCGTTTCGCGCTTCAGATTCCGCCCAGATAGTCCAGCTTGCCCACCGGCACACCAGCCTGCCGCAACAGCGCATAGGCCATGGACAGGTGGAAATAGAAATTGGGCAGGGAAAAGCCCAGTACGTGGGCGCGCCCGGCAAAAGGAATTTCGCCGCCCGGCACTTTCAGCACTACCGTGGCTTCTTCACGACCATCGATCCTGTCGCGTGGTACAGCTTCCAGTAAAGCGATGGTCTTTGCGATCCGCGCCTGTAACTCGGCAAAGCTCTGCTCGGTATCGGCCATCGCCACCGGCTCCAGTTCGCCAAGGCGCGTCACCGTACCCTTGGCCGTGTCGCAGGCGAACTGCACCTGCGCCGTCAGCGGCTTCATATCCTCGATCAGTTGCGCGCCGGTCAGCGTCAGCGGATCGATGCCCTTTTCGGCGGCAAAGGCGGCGCCCTTGTCCAGCAACGCGGACAGGATGTTCAGCCCCCGGATGAAGACGGGGACAGTCAGGTCATATAATTGGGTCGCCACGCAGCGTTCCTTCACTCAATCCCTGTGAACACCGGCTTCTGCACGCGGCGGCCGGTATTTACCTCGGTCGCATAGATATTGCCGGCGCTGTCGGTATCAATGCTGTGCAGCCAGGTAAATTGCCCGGCCTGCCGTCCGATCCGGCCGATGGCGCCCAGCACAGTGTGGCTCTTGCGTTCCACGATCCAGATGCGCCCGTTCATCATGTCGGCGACGTACATATAGGTCTGCTCGGCATCGGGGGAAAAGGCGATGTCCGTCACCGTGTGCGTGCCGCCCGTTTCCGGTGCGATCACCAGATCGCGGACAAAGGTCAGGCCGCCATTCTTCTCCCGCTTGAAGAGCTGCGCCCGATTGTTGTTGCGGTCGCAGACATAGAGATGGCCGTCCTTCGTCGGCACCACGCAATGCACGATGTCGCCAAATATCTCCGACTTGGGATTGGCGACCTTGCTGGGGTCGACCGCATGACTCTGGTCGAAATCGCCCGTGCGGGTGGGGGCGATGGGCGGCTTGCCATAGGCGCCCCACCGACCCTTATAGCCGTTCGTCCGGTCGTCGAACCCGATCACCCGGCGGTTGGTATAGCCGTCGGAAATCAGCACCATGCCATCACTGTGATTGACGTCGGATGGATTGCCCAGCTGATCGGTGGCGTCATTGCCTCCGGTCTTCTCCCGCCGACCGAAGCTGCGGATGAACGTGCCGTCCGATTTGTAATTCATGACGACATGGTCGCCTTTGCCATTGCCGCCGAACCAGACGCTGCCCGCCTTGTCGACAAAGATGCCATGCAGGCTGCTGGGCCATTGGCTGACGCCCTCAACGCTGGGCGCGCTGTCGGGGCCGCCCCATCCGCCCAGATAGCGGCCATCCTTGGCAAAGTGGACGACCGGCGGGGCGGGCCTGCAACAGGCGGCGGTCGGCGGATCTTGCGCCAGCCCCGTGTCGGTCGGCGTCAGCGAATGGGGGCGATGCACCACCCACACGCTGTCATCCGGCCCGACCGCCACGCCGCTGACCTGTCCCAGCAGCATATCATCGGGCATGGCGGGCCATGCGGCATCCACCTTGAACCGAGGCATCTTCGTACCGGCCGGCGCCACCTGTTCAAAGGCGAGCGGAGCCAATGCCGGTTCGGGTGTCGACGTGGCTGGCTGCGGAGCGGGCAGGGGAGCAGCGCCGACGGACAGCAGCAGGACAGGCGCGAACAGGCGTATCATCTCATATCTCCCATGAATCCCCCCGGTCCGTTTCAGGCGGCTCCGGCCATGCGCGGCACCAGAATGCGCAGCGCGGCGGCCAGCGCATCGGCGTCCGCCATGGTCGAATAGACCGATGGCGTCACCCGAACGCAAGCGCCTTTGGTCACGCCCGCGCGGTGGATGGTGAATATCTTATGGTCCTCCATCAGCGTGCGGGCGATCGCCATATTGTCGGCCACCGATGTTCGCCCCCGAATGCGGAAGGATGTGATGGCGCAGGACAGGCGCGGATCTTTCGGCGTCAATATCTCGATCCCCTCCATGCCGCGCACGGCTTCCGCCCATCGATCGCGCAGCGCGCGTAGCCGTGCGGCCTTCGTTGCCGAGCCGATCCGTGCCTGAAAGGCGAGCGCGGCGGGCACCGTCAGTTGCGCCGCGAAATCCAGCGTCCCGGTATGGATACGCGCCTCTATGGTGCCAGCATGTCCGCCCTCGTCCGCCGGATCGGGACCGATGGCATCCAGCCGGCTTTTGCGGATGTACATGATCCCCACGCCCAGCGGCGCGCCGATCCATTTATGGCCGTTAAGGCCCACAAAATCGGCATCCAGATCGGGCAGGGTGAAATCCGCCTGTCCCCAGCTATGGGCTGCATCGACGATCACATCGACGTCGCGTGTTCGCGCCATCGCCACGATTTCACGCACCGGCATCATCAATCCGGTGCGGTGGCTGACATGGGTCAGCAGCATCAGGCGGACCTTGGGATTGGCGTCCAGTGCCGCAGCATAGGCATCGATCAGTCCCTGATGGCTGGCCGGTTCAGGCAGGACGATGCGGATCAGGTCCGCGCCGCATCGCTTCGCCAACGATGCGCAGGCCGCCTGCATGCTGTCATAGTCCAGATCGGCGATCAGCACCGCATCGCCCGGCCGCAACCGCTCATACTGACCGATCATCGCCTTCAGCGCTTCGGTGGCATTGCGGGTCAGGGCGATCTCGTCGGGCGCGACTTTCAGCCGATCGGCCAGCATGGCCTTTACCCGCTTATGATCCTCGCCATAGGACAGGCGACCATAATAGCTGGACAGGTGGTTCACCCGCTCCACCTGCCGCTGATATTCCTCACGCACCGGCCGGGCCATGACGCCCCAATAGGCATTTTCCAGCTGAATGATGTCGGGCGGCAGGTCATATTGGGCAGCGATGGCGCTCCACCCCGCTTCGTCCTGCGGTCCATTCGGCGTGGCAAAGGCGGGCGCAGCAAAACTGGTCGGGGCCAACGGCATGGCGGCTGCCATGCCCAGCAGGGATCGTCTGCTCATCGTCATGTGCGCTCCTTCTTCTGCTGCCAGACGCACGGACGTCGTCTCGTCCGCCATGGCAGGCAATTGTTACGAAAAGGAACCGGCCGTCCGCCTGATAACAAGCGGGTCGACCGGCCAAGTTGGGGCAAGGGTGGCGAAATCGATCAGGCGCTTGCGGCAGCCCTCTTCTCCGCGATCTGAAAATAGGGGATGGCGTGATGGACGATCCAGCCGATCGACGCGGCATAGAGGATGGTGCCGATGCCCACCGATCCGCCCAGCATCCACCCGATCGCCAGCGCGCTTAGCTCGATGCCGGTGCGGACCCATTTGATCGGCCATCCGGTGCGCCTGCAAAGTCCCGTCATCAATCCATCGCGCGGCCCCGGCCCCATGCCCGCGCCGATATAGGCGCCGGCGGCAATACCGTTCAGCACGATCCCGGCGATCAGCCATGCGGCCTGCATCAACAGGCCTTGCGGTGTGGGCAGGAACGCCAGCGAGATGTCCACGGCCGTTCCGATGATCAGGATATTGGCCAGCGTCCCAAGGCCCGGCCGCTGCCGTAACGGCCACCACAGCAACAGCACCAAGGCGCCGATCAGGTTCACGGTCATCCCGAAGCTGATGCCCAGACGCGGCGCCAGTCCCTGATGCAGTACGTCCCATGGATCGAGGCCCAGATGGGCGCGGATCATAAGCGCCATGGCAAAACCATAGAGGCCAAGACCCCAGATGAGTTGGAAAAGGCGGCGAGGGTTCGTCATGGGGAAGGCTTATTTCGTAAAACTGGCCTTTTCCAAAATGGCCAATATGGCATAAATGGCATCGACCTACTGGCCAGATGGATGATTGCCCATGTCCACTTCCCTTCTCCGTCCTCCCTCGCTGCTGCGTCTGCTGGGCGCCTGGCGCGCGCAGGACAGCGCGCAGCCCGCCTATCGCCAACTGGCGCAGGCGCTGCGTATGCTGGTGCTAGACGGCCGCATCGGCATTGATGTGCGATTGCCGGGGGAACGCGAACTGGCCGCAGCGCTGGGTCTGTCACGCACGACCGTCGCCGCCGCTTTCGACCGGCTGCGTGATGAAGGCTATCTGGAAAGTCGTCAGGGTTCGGGCAGCGTCACGCGCCTGCCTACCGGCCGTACTGACCCGGCGCCCGGCGATGTGGAACCCGACAGTGGGGCCAATCTGCTCAAATGGACCCATGCCGCTTTACCGGCCGCGCCCGGCGTGGCGGCTGCTTATGCTCACGCAGTCGATGCGCTGCCCGGTTATCTTGGCGATCTTGGCTATGATCCGCTGGGCGTGCCGACCCTGCGCCGCGCCATCGCCGCCCAATATGAGCGGCGCGGTTGCCCGACGTCGCCGGACCAGATCATCGTCACCAACGGCGCGCAGCAGGGTTTCTCTCTGCTGCTCAAATGGCTGGCGGGGCCGGGCGACCGGGTGGTGATCGACCATCCCACCTATCATAACGCGATTCAGGCGTTGCAACGCGCCCATGTCGTGCCCGTGCCGGTCGGCCTGCCGACGCAGGGATGGGACATTGACGCGATGGAGGCCGCCTTTCGCCAGACGTCGCCGCGCTTTGCCTATATCATCGCCGATTTCCACAATCCCACCGGGCGCAGCATGGACCCGGCGACGCGCCGCGCGCTGGTCGCTGCGGCCACGCGCAGTCATACGCCGCTGGTGATTGACGAAACGATGGTGGCGATGGGGCTGGATTTCGCGCCGCCGCCGCCGGTTGCATTGCATGACCAGTCCGGGCGACAGGTCATTACGCTGGGTTCGGCCAGCAAAATCTATTGGGGCGGTTTACGGGTCGGCTGGATTCGTGCCGATCCGCAGACGGTCGCGGCGCTTGGTCGCCTGCGCACCACCATGGATATGGCCAGCCCCGTCGTCGAACAGCTTGCTGTGGCCCAGTTGATCGAAGCGGATACTGGCCTTGGGTCGCGCGCTGCTGTTCTGCGCGGCCGGCGCGATCATTTGCTGGGCCTCATCGAACGACATCTGCCGCACTGGCGTGTGGAGGCGCCGGCGGGAGGACTATCCCTGTGGGCCGAACTGCCCCGGGCCGAAGCAACTGCGCTGGCGGCATTGGCCGAAAGTCTGGGGGTGCGTGTCGCGCCCGGCCCGCGCTTCGGCGTCAGCGGCGCATTCGAGCGATTCGTGCGCCTGCCCTTCACCCTGCCGGAGGCGCAACTGGACATCGGAGTCGCCCGTCTGGCGGAGGCTGATGCGCGTCTGCATGCCCGTCAGCCGCGTGGTCGTGATTCGCTGGACCTCGCGCTGGAGGCGGACCGATTGATCTGAGCCATGCCAATAAAAAGCCCGCATGGATCGCTCCATGCGGGCTTTTTATTTCAAAGCGAAAGCGCTTTTACGCGACCTTCTTGCTTTCCTTATAACGTTCGATCGCTTCCAGCGTGATCTGCTTGGCGTCTTCCGCGCCGCCCCACGTACCGATCCGCACCCACTTGGTCTTTTCCAAGTCCTTGTAATGGGTGAAGAAATGCTCGATCTGTTCCATCACGATACCCGGCAGATCGTCCTTTTCGCCGACGCTGGTATAGTAAGGGAAGGTCTTGTCATCGGGGACGCAGACCAGCTTTTCATCGCCGCCCGCTTCATCTTCCAGATTCAGCACCGCGATCGGGCGCGCACGCACGACCGATCCGGGAACGAAGGGCGAGCGGGCGATGACCAGCGCGTCCAGCGGGTCGCCGTCCGGCGACAGCGTGTGCGGCACAAAGCCATAATTGGCGGGATAGCGCATCGGCGTATGCAGGATGCGATCCACGAACAGAGCGCCCGACGCCTTGTCGAACTCGTACTTCACGGGTTCGCCGCCCACCGGCACTTCGATGATGACGTTCAGGCTGTTGGGCGGATCGTCGCCGACAGGGATCAGTTCAATATTCATGATTTTGCCCTTTGATACGCGTTACGTTGCGGATGATTCATGTTCTCGGCTTAAGCAGCTTGTCGAGGCTGCCGTCACCCTCTCCTGTCTTTTCGAGACGCGGATAGCGCAGCCCACCTGAATAATCGAGGGTCAAAGTGCGGTAATATTTGTCCTGCTTTAGGATGATCTGAATCGGCGTCTTGGCGCTGATTGCGGCCTTCCATGCGTCGCCCGAATATTCGTCGCCATTGACCGCGATGATCTTGGCACCGACCACAAGGCCTGCCTTGAACGCTGCACTGTCCCAGATCACGCCGCTGACTTCGCCGTCATTCTTGACGATCGCGCCGATACCGAAACTCTGATCGACCATCTTCTGCGCACCTTCGGCCGCCTTGGTGATGGCGCCCGGTGTGTCGCCATAAACCAGCTTGTATCCGCCCAGGATGAAGCCGCCTTTGGGCGTTTCTCGGGTCGGGCTGTCGACATATTTCTGGAAGAAACCGGCCCAGTCATAGGGCGCGATCTCGTTCAGCGTCTTGATCACGTCGCCGCGATTATAGACGACCTGACCCCAGTCGCCCGGTTTGATGCCAAAGAAGGCCTTGGCGAAATCGTCCAGTCCCTTGCGGCCCTGCGTCGCCTTGGCGATGATCGCGTCGGCTTCCAGCCAGATCATCAGGCCTTCGTTGTAATAATCCTCCGACCGCTGCCAGCTGACCCATCCCTTGGGGCGGCGTGCCGAAATGACGGGGTCCAGCGTGGTATCCTCCATCGGACGCCACTGGCGACCGACCGCCGTGTCCAGCTTGGCGGCGATATGGGCATAGGCGTCCAGCGTTTCCTGCTTGGTGAACATGCCCGACCGCGCGCCCAGCACATAGCCCCAGAACTGCGTCTGCCCCTCATAGACCCACAGCAGATTATCCTGCATCGGCACGTTGAAATCGGGCGTCCACAACAGGTCGGGGCGGCGGAACTTACCGTCCCAGCTATGGGTGAATTCGTGCGGCAACAGGTTGCGGTCCAGCAGCGCCTCGCCCGAATCCCATTTCTTGAAATAGCCCGGCTCGACCTGATTTTCGGACGAACGATGATGTTCCAGGCCAATGCCGCCCATCTCGTCGGTGATCGCCAGCAGGAAATCATAATGGTTGAAATGATAGGTGCCGAACAGCGAACCGGCTTCGGCGACCAGCTTCTTGTGCTTGGCGATCTGCTCCGGCTTGAAATCCAGCTCGTCGGCGTCGTCCGCGACGAGGTTCAGCGTCACATTGCTGCCAAGGTCGACCGGCTTGAAATAGCGACCGGCAAAGACGGGCGAATCCTGCAACGCTTCATAATCGATGGTTTCATAGGCAACGGCATTGCCATTCTTCGTGCCGCGCAGCGCGGTCGCGGCCTGCCATCCGGCCGGATAGGTGACTGTCGGCTGGATCGGGATTTGCCGGGTATAATAGCCCGCCGGATAGAGCGACACGCTTTCCCACTGAATGTTCAGCATCTTGGGCGTCACGACGACGCGGCCCTGATTGCCGGCGGTCGCGGACAGGAACTGGAACTGCGCGACGATTTCGGTTGCGCCCTGTGGCACGTCGATGTTGAAGGCATAGACGTTGAGCGGATCGCGCTTCCACGCCACCGGCTGGCCATTGGCGGTGAAGGTGAGGCCGGTCAGCTTCTCGATCGCCCCGCGCGGGGCATGATTGCCGGGCAGCCATTCCGGCATGCGCAGCGTCATCGGACCGGCAGCAGCGACAGGGATCGTTTCCTTCACACGGAAAATGCGCTGCACCGTGTCGCTGGCATCGACCTCCAGCTTAATGGTGCCGCCGGGATAGGCTATGTCCTTTGGTGCAGGTGTGGCGTCATCGACGGGCAGGGCGGTCGGCTTGGAACGGATGGCTTCCTGCGCGAAAAGCGGGCTGGTGATGGCGCCGGAAATCGCGGTCGAAAGGCAAAGGGCGGCAGCAAGGCTGCGGATCATGAACGTCTCCGAGATGGATTGCGGGTCGAACGACCCGGATGGTCCTAGCATGGCGGGGCGGGGCGGCCGCGTCCACCCCCTGTCGACCGGCTGTAAAAAGCGCGTTTCCTTGGGCCGCGATTATCGCTAAAGGCCCACTCCCATGGCGAAAATCGAAACGCCGCGCCCGGTGCGCGGCACGCAGGACATGCTGGGCGGCACTACCGAAGCGTTCCAGGAACGCTTCGCACATGTGGTCGCGACCTTTGACCGGGTGCGCAAACTCTATGGATTTCAGCGGGTCGAAGTGCCGGTCTTCGAACAGACCGCTGTCTTCGCCCGATCGCTGGGCGAAAGCACGGACGTCGTGTCCAAGGAAATGTACACGTTCGAGGATCGTGGTGGTGACTCCATCACGCTGCGCCCCGAATTTACCGCAGGCATCAGCCGCGCCTATATTACCGAGGGCTGGCAGCAATATGCTCCCCTGAAGGTGGCGACCCACGGCCCCCTGTTCCGTTACGAGCGTCCGCAAAAGGGCCGCTTCCGTCAGTTTCATCAGCTCGACGCTGAAATTCTGGGCGCGGGCGAACCGGCGGCGGACGTCGAACTGCTGGTGCTGGGCGACCAGTTGCTGCGCGAACTGAATATCGATGGCGTGACGCTGACCCTCAACACGCTGGGCGACGCGGAAAGCCGTGAGGCATGGCGCGCCGCGCTGATCGCGCATTTTGAGGCGCATCGCGACCAGTTGTCGGAAGAGAGTGTCGACCGTCTGGCCAAGAATCCGCTGCGCATCCTCGACAGCAAGGATCCGCGCGATCGCCCGATTGCCGACAGCGCGCCCGATATCGACGCCTATCTGACCGACGAAGCGCGCAGCTTCTTCGAAAAGGTGACGAGCGGCCTTGATGCTGCCGGTGTCGCATGGGAACGCAATGCCCGGTTGGTGCGCGGCCTCGACTATTATCGCCACACCGCCTTCGAATTCGTCACCGACCGCCTTGGTGCGCAGGGTACGGTGCTGGGCGGCGGCCGCTATGACGGCCTGATCGAAAATCTCGGCGGTCCCTCCACCCCGGCGGTCGGCTGGGCGGCCGGGATCGAGCGGCTCGCGATGCTGGTCGACATGCCGGCCATCGACAAGCCTGCCGTTGTCCTCATTCCCATGGGTGAAGTGGCTGAAGCCAAAGCGACCGGCATCATCGCGGATCTGCGTCGTGCGGGCATCGCCTGCGACATGGGCTATCGCGGCAACATGAAAAAGCGGATGCAGCGGGCCAATGCGTCGGGCGCTGCCTGGGCCATCATATTGGGCGAGGATGAACTGGCGCGCGGTGAAGCGTCGGTGCGCAACCTTGTCACCGGTGATCAGCAGGCGGTGGCGCTCGATGCCCTGATCGGGACGGTGACGGCGCTCTGATGCAGATTTCGGCCGAACGCATCGCGCAGATCGAGGCGCGCCGGGACGAAGTGCAGGCGTCGATGACGCGAGCCGATCTGCCCCCGGAAGAATTTGTGCGTCTGTCGAAGGAATATGCCGAGATTGAGCCGGTTGCCCGCGCCGCGCATGAAGTGCGTCGCCTGCGGCAGGAACTGGCCGCGCTTGAAACCATGACCGGCGGGGAGGAGGCTGACCCGTTGATGCGCGAAATGGCGCAGGAGGAGATGCAGCTTCTCAAGAGCCAGCTTCCTGACGCCGAACGCGCGCTGGCCTTGCAACTGCTGCCGCGCGATTCGGCTGACGCCCGCCCGGCCATGCTGGAAATTCGCGCCGGCACCGGCGGCGATGAGGCTGCGCTGTTCGCCGGCGACCTGTTTCGTATGTATCAGCGCTATGCCGATGCGCAGGGCTGGAAACTGGAACTGCTCTCGGCCAACGCATCCGAACAGGGTGGGTTCAAGGAAGTGGTCGCCAGCGTCAACGGCACGGGCGTCTTTGCCAAGCTGAAGTTTGAAAGCGGCGTCCATCGCGTTCAGCGCGTACCCGCAACCGAAAGCGGCGGTCGCATTCACACCAGCGCCGCGACCGTCGCCATCCTGCCCGAACCCGAAGAAGTGGACGTGCAGATCGCCGATTCCGATCTCAAGATCGACATTTACCGGGCGTCGGGCGCGGGGGGGCAGCACGTCAACACCACCGACTCCGCCGTGCGGATCACCCATCTGCCCAGCGGTATCGTCGTGACCCAACAGGACGAACGTTCGCAGCATAAGAACAAGGCGAAGGCGATGCAGGTCTTGCGCGCCCGCATCTATGAAGCCGAACGGGAACGCACGCAAAGCGAACAGGCTGGCGCGCGCAAGGCGATGGTGGGATCGGGCGACCGCTCCGAACGCATCCGCACCTATAATTTCCCGCAAGGGCGCGTCACCGATCACCGCATCAACCTGACGCTGCATCGCCTGCCCGAAATTCTGGAAGGACCGGGCTTGTCCGAAGTCATCGGCGCGCTGGTGGCGGAGGATGAAGCTGCTCGTCTCGCCCAGTTGGACGGCGTGGGATGAACGTCGCCCCGACCGTCCCCGGCATAGGGGAGGGGGGTATTTCCGTACCCGACGCCATTCGCGCTGCAACTGTCCAACTCGCCGTCTCCTTTGCAACGGCGCGCCTCGACGCAGAATTGCTGATGGCCCACGCTCTGGGCCTCTCACGCGGCGATATGCTGCTGCGTCAACGCGATCTATCCGTGCCATCGTCCTTCGCCGGATCGCTCGCCCGTCGCCTCGCCGGTGAACCCATCGCCCATATCGTCGGCATGCGTGATTTCTGGACGATCAGCCTGTCGGTCACACCCGATACGTTGATACCCCGCCCCGACAGCGAAACGCTGATCGAGGCGGCGGTCGATCATTTCCGCGACCATGCGCCTGCCCATATTCTGGACCTGGGCACCGGTTCCGGCGCGCTGCTCCTCGCCGCGCTCGATCAGTGGTCCACGGCGCGGGGCATCGGGGTCGACGCTTCTGCCTCCGCTCTCGCGGTTGCACGGGACAATGCGCGACGCCTTGGCCTTGCCGACCGCGTCGACTTCCGCGCTGGCGACTGGGCCGATGGCATTGACGGCCCGTTCGACCTCATTCTGTGCAATCCACCCTATATCGCCAGCGACGCAGTTCTCGACGGCGATGTCCTGCACGAACCGGCCAGCGCCCTGTTCGCCGGACCGGACGGTCTTGACGATTATCGCCGTATCGCGCCCGCTTTGCCACGCCTGCTCGCATCCGGCGGCATCGCTGTGATCGAAATTGGCTATGATCAGCGTGCCAGCGTGTCGGCATTACTTGAACGACAAGGCCTGTCAGTGACGTCACGTCATGACCTTGCCGGGCTTGACCGTTGCCTGATTGCGGCCCTTTCGGCCTGAACAAGGCTGGATTTCCCTTGGGCCAAGCGAAAATTGCTTGGTTTATGCTGTGAAAGCCACTACATGAACGTCAGGGGCGGCTTCATCTAACGACATGGTCGGTCAGGCCATTGATGGAAAAGGCCGTTCTCCTGCTCCGAAAAGTCATGACGGCGCTCGCTGCGCTAGCGCCGCTGGCAGCTGGGGTGATGGTCCAAAGAGGGGCCATGCCATGGCGGAGCCATATCCGGCCCTTGTGTAAAGGACCGTGCTTGAGGATGGCGACTGAACAGTGTTTTCAGTGAATTTTGGCATAGCGAACGCAAGGATCATGTCTTGATCAACAACCGGCAGGCCGGCCGCCGCAATCGCGGCCGGAACAATAATAACGGACGCCCCAATGGCAATAATCGGGGTGGTGGCGACAATGGCAACCGCATCGACAACCGCTCGCGCGGCAACGCGGCCCAGCTTCTTGAGAAATACAAGAATATGGCGCGCGATGCCCAGATGGCGGGCGATCGGGTAAACGCCGAATATTATCTGCAATTCGCCGACCATTATTTCCGCGTCCTCGCTGACAATCGCGCCCGACAGGAGGAACAGCAGCAACGCTTCCGTCCGCGCGACGACAATGGTTTCGATGAAGAAACCGACGATTTCGACGGTATGGATCAGGGCAGCGATGATTTCCGCGCCGATCAGTCGTCGGATCGTTCATACGGGGAACGCGCGCCGCGAGAGCAATATCGCGAACAGGGGCGTGACCAGGATCGTCAGGATCGCCGCAGCGAAGAATCGCGCGACGGTGAAGGCCGCAACAACAATCGCCGCGACCGCAACCGTCGCGATCGTTATCAGGGTGGCGATGCCGCTCCTGCCCAGCCGGAACAGCAGCCAGCCTTCCAGCCTGCGGCGGAATCGGTCGCAGTCGCAGCTCCCGCAGCGCAGCCTGTTAGCGAAACGGAAGAAGCCAAGCCTCGTCGCGGCCGCCCGCGTAAGGCAAAGCCGGTGAGCGAGGAAGGTGAAGCCTTCGACATCGCTGTGCTGCCGCCCTCGATCGCGCGCGCTGACAATGATGCCGAAGCAGAAGCAGAAGCGCCCAAGAAGCGCGGGCGTCGTCCGCGCGCGACAGCGACTGAAGCGGCTGAATAAACTCAGCTACATTGCATGAAAAAAGGGGACGGTGCCGATGCGCCGTCCCCTTTTTCGTTTCGAAGCGGAGCCAGCCCTTATCCCTGCGGCAAAGGGCGTGGCCGATGATTTGCGTCCAGCGCAACGAAGGTAAAAACGCCGCTCGTCAGGTCGATCAATATTTCATCCGTTCCGCGTGTCGCTGCGACATCGATCCTGATGGCGACGGACGTTCGCCCCCGCCGCTCTTCCTGTGCATAGACGGATACGATGTCCCCCAACAGGATCGGCGCGATGAATTTCATGCTGTCGATCGCCACCGTTGCCACCGGTCCCTGGGCAATCCGATGGGCGACGATGCCGCCGGCTATATCCATCTGGCTCAATACCCAGCCGCCGAAAATATGACCGTTGCTGTTGATGTCGGCCAGTCGCGGCACGACTCGCAGTACGACTTCGCCCCGTTCGTCAGTCATCCAGTTCCACCTCGTTCTTCAGCCGGTCCATCACCTGCTCGTCATGTCCCGTACCGTGCGACAGAAAGGTGAGAGCCATCAATCCCGTACCCAGCATGAAGGTAAAGAACACGCCCAAGGTCGTGGCGATCGCCATATGGATCGGCAGCATGCCGGTATGCCAATAGAGAAAGGCAAGCGCCACACAGACACAGGCGATACCTCCCGCCGCCATCCATGTCATGATTCGCCGGAATCGCGCCCATGCGACAGAGGCGACCTGAGGATCATCCAGAGCTTGCTTGCGTGTCATCTCTTTCCTTTGAGATGCGAAAGTGGGATCATTGCGGACGCCGGGCAAGAGGATCCGGGTAAAGAAGGAGAGAGGCCATGACCGTTGCGGCGATCTTGCAGGGCAAGGGGCATGAAGTAGTGCAGGTGCGATCGACCGACAGCCTGCTTTCGGCGGTTGAATTGCTGGCCGAAAAGCGAATCGGCTGCGTGCCGGTGGTGGACGATGGCCGGGTCGTCGGCATTTTTTCTGAACGCGATCTTGTGTATCGACTGGCGCAGGATGGTCCGTCTGCGCTCGATCATATGGTGGGCGACGTCATGACGAAGCCAGCCATCACCATCGACGAGGATACGCCGGTGATTCACGGTCTGTCGCTCATGACGAAACGACGCATCCGCCATCTGCCGGTGGTGGTCGATTCGAAACTGGTGGGCCTCGTTTCGATCGGCGATCTCGTCAAATATCGGGTCGACCGCATCGAATCGGAAGCGGCCGCCTTGCGGGATTATATTCAGACCGCGTGATTCGGGTTGGCGCGCCGGCGTCAGGCTGTGGCCTGATCCGGCGGCGTCCGATGCAGCACCAGCGCTATCAATTCGCGCACGGTCGCGCGCGCGCACAATGCAAGCGCCCCAAAAAATGCGATGGCCCCTGTGGGCACCAACAGGCTTAGGCGAATCGGTGCTGACAATGGCGGCAATATGGCATCGACCGCCATGACCGCCCCGGCCATCAATATCGAACAGCCCAGCCCCGGCGCTGCTGCACGGCACAGGTCGATGAGGCGCAACCCCATTGGATCGCCGGCGAGTCGTGCCGTTATCGCCGTCAAAATGGGAAAGGCGATCAGCCATGCCCATGCCAGTCCGATGGCCCCGAATCGTACCCCGATCAGGAAGGCGACCGGCATCAGCACGGCGCCGACTGCCGCGACTCGCGCTGTCGTTCCGGGCCGCCCCATCGCGTTGCTGACCGGCGCGAACATCACCTGAACCGTCATGAACGGCATCGCCAGCGCCAGAATCGTGACGAAAGGCGCCATGGCCAGCCATTTGGTCCCGAACAATGTTTCCACCAATGGCCCGGCCGTTACCGCCATGCCCAGATAGACAGGGCAACTGATCAGCAGCAGCAGTTTCACAGCCTTGCAGAATGAGCCGGCGACTCGCCGAACATCCCTCTGCATCCGTGCATAGGCGGGGAAGGCGACGTCATTGAGCGGCGGAATGAACTTGCTGACGAAAATCTGAGTCAGGAACAGCGCTTCGGCATAGAGGCCCAATTGATGCGGGTCGAACAGGCGTCCACCAATGAACACGTCAGCCTGGCTTTGCACGATCCAGAACAACTGCCCGCCCAGCAGCGAAGCGCCATAGGCGATCATGCCGCCGCTCCCGCGAAAATCGAAACTGGGAATCGGTTTGAACCCGGTGACGATGACATAGCCTGCTGCCTTGACCCAAAAGCCCATGATCGGCGCAAAGACGAGTGTCCACACGCCCCATCCTGACATGGCCCCGATCAGCGCGGTTGCGGCCGATGCGACTGCGGCGATCAGATTGACGAGGGCGGGGCGACGAAAATCCAGCGCCCGGCCCATAATGGCCTCGGGCACGGACAGGAACGGCGTGGACAGATAGAGCAAGGCTTGTACCCGCAGCAGGTCGGCGACCATGGGCTGATCGTAATAATCCGCTGCCAGTGGCGCGATCAGCAGTTGCAACAGGGCAAGGCCGCCATTCAGCAACAGCATCATGCCGAACGCCTGCCTTAGACGATGTGGCGTAACGCTGTCCGACTGCACCAGTGCGCTCACCAGCCCATAGCCGTTGAGGAAGGTTGCGAAGTTCAGGATGACCTGAGTCATGGCGAACAGGCCATAATCGGCAGGGTCCAGCAATCGTATGACCGCGAGAGTGACGACCCAGCTCATCATCTGCGACACAATCTGGCTGCCCGATCGCCATAGGATCGCGCTTCTTATCCGAGCGCCGAAACCCGCGTCATTTGCGTCGGCATCCTGCAAACCCATGTCCGTCCGTTTTCCCTGAACCGCATCACTCATGACTCGGGTTTAGCGCCCAACCCCCAAAAATTTCTGAAATAAAATTGCAAAAAGGGTTTGACGGTTCGGGATGACCCGCCTAGAGGGCTTTTCACCGGACGGGACGACGCCACTGAGGCGGCGGACGGGACGGTCGCCAACAGGAACGGGATGCATCTCCCTCGGAAGACTTTTCGAGGAAGGATAGCTGTCCCGCTAAAGTTGTCGGTTCTTTGACATTGTTGATTGATGAAGGGACATGTGGGCGGCGGCTCCGGTCTGCCAGGGCTTTCAGGCCTGGTGTGATCGGTTAAATTAAGCCGTTCCTTATTGGGGTTTGTCGGGTTTACT
>JAJZQN010000014.1 GCA_021847605.1 Pseudomonadota bacterium
ACGGCTCGATCCGGCGCATCTGCGCCTCCGACAACCAGATCAGATCACTCATGACGACGCCTCCTCGCGCCGCCATTGAATCAACTAATCTCCATCCCTGCAAACAATTTAATAGGTCCTGATCCTAGATCGCAAGTGGCAAGCGCCAATTGATGATACCGCTTATGAAGACGTCCTCAAGAACATTGCTCCATTTGGCATTCCGTCTTCCTCTGCTATCGTCCCCGCGCGTCGTAAAATCTTTGAACCGATGGTCCTTGATGGCACCGGAATATCGCTGCGGCTTCACAATCCCGATTGGACGATCTCAAGAAGCATCAACATTGCCAATAAAGACGGGTCTGCAATTTCAGCCATATTCCGGGATCTGATTGAGAAACATGTCCCGCCGAGTGAATTGCCCGATCTGAACTGGCGATCCCGTTAGAGCATCGTGCGGAGCCGGAGGCCAGCGTAGCTAAAAGTGGGAATCGGTTTTAGCTACGCTGGCCTCCGGCATCCGCATCAAACGATGCGACAACAAAAACTTAGAGCGCGCGACCTGCCTCGGATTTAGCGCAGCGCGCTCTAGATTTTGTGCTGAGCGACACCGTCGAGTGGGTAATCGCCTGTCTGTTTGCGCATCAACGAACCGATTAATTGACAGCCCCAAATCCACCCGTTCGCGGCTTCCCGCAACGCCATCACGGGCCAAAGAAAAAGGGGCCGCCCTTTCGGACGACCCCTTTTCTATCCTCTCCCCTATAACAGGGATGTTCCGTCAAGCGCTTATTCGGCCTTCGACTGGAGATTGACCGCAGCATATTTGCCGCGACGATCGACTTCCAGTTCGAAGTCCAGGCGATCGCCTTCGTTGAGGGCGGACATGCCGGCGCGTTCGACAGCGCTGATGTGAACGAAGGCGTCGGGCTGGCCATCGTCACGCTGAATGAAGCCGAAGCCCTTCATGGCGTTGAAGAATTTGACAGTGCCGCTGGAGCGTTCGCCGGTCAGCTGACGCTGCGGGCCACGATCGCCGCCGCCGAAGCCGCCACGATCACCACCGAAAGCGCGGGGTTCACGCGGAGGAGCGCGGTCGGTGACGGGGAGCGGTTCGCCGTCGATCACCAGATCGGTCGCCGAAACCTTGCCACCACGATCGACCAGAGTGAAACCGAGCGGCTGACCTTCAGCCAGACCGGTCAGGCCAGCCTGTTCCACGGCGCTGATATGCACGAACACGTCTTCGCCGCCATCGTCACGAACGATGAAGCCGAAGCCCTTCTGTCCGTTGAAGAATTTCACGACGCCCTTGCCTTCGCCGACGACCTGAGCAGGCATGCCGCGACCACCGCCGCCGAAACCACCGCCGCCGCCGCCGAAGCCGCGACCACCGAAGCCACCGCGATCACCACCGCCGAAGCCACCGCGATCACCGCCGCCGAAGCCGCCACGGTCGCCGCCGAAGCCACCACCGCCGCCGCCGAAGCCGCCGCCAAAACCGCCACGATCCCCGCCGAAGCCACCGCGGCTACCCGAGTCGTAGAAATTGTCGTCGCCGAAACCGTCGCGCTTATCCTTGCCGCGCCCGCCGCGGCGACCTCTATCAAAACTCATGCCCTGTTAGTCACTTTCGCTTCGCCCCAAGACCAATCGGACAAACATGTCGGGCGAATGACATGCAGAATCCACCGCAAAGGCGGGTTTGGGAATCACTATATCAGCTTTTCACGACAGCGCGAATGATTTTGCAAATCGTTGCGTTGAGGCCGCCATATAGGAATTTTCGTAGCGATTTTGGGCTGCCATGCCACCGGTCCGATTGCGATGCAGCCACTTTGCCCATAGAGGGGGATGATGACCGTCTATTTCCATGAAGAAGACCTGCCCGCCGACGTGCTGGCCCCCGGCCCGATCGCCGTCGACACCGAAACCATGGGCCTGATCACGCCCCGCGATCGATTGTGCGTCGTCCAGATCAGCGATGGCAAGGGCGACGAGCATCTGGTGCGTTTCAACCCCGGCAGCGATTATGCCGCCCCGAACCTGAAGGCTGTTCTGGCCGACCCGGAACGGCTGAAACTCTATCATTTCGGTCGGTTCGACATCGCCGCGATCAAACATTATCTGGGCGTGGTGGCAGCCCCCGCCTATTGCACCAAAATCGCGTCGCGCCTTATCCGCACCTATACCGATCGCCATGGCCTGAAAGAACTGGTCCGCGAACTGCTGGGTCAGGACATCAGCAAGCAACAGCAGTCGAGCGACTGGGGCGGCCCCGTCCTGTCGGACGCGCAGAAAGATTATGCGGCGTCCGACGTACGCTATCTGCATGCGATGAAAGCAGAACTGGACAAGAGACTGGTGCGCGAAGGGCGGATGGAACTGGCGCAGGCCTGTTTCGATTTCCTGCCGCATCGGGCCGAACTCGATCTGGCCGGCTGGCCGGAAATCGACATCTTCGCCCATATGTAAGGGAGCCGGTTGCGCGCCGCCATGTCCGTTCAGGCCGATCAGCAACGTAATTACCGACGCCATTGGGCGCGGCCGGGCGGCAGCCATGACCGGATGGTCGCGCTGCTGAAAAACTGGCTGCCCGTTGCAGTCGGCATATTGAGCGCATTGCTGGCCACCGCCCCCTTCACCGGCGGCGACAAAGTCAGTTTCGTGCTGGACAAGAACAAGGTGGAAGTGGCCAAGGAACGCATGCGCGTGTCAGAAGCGCTGTATCGCGGCGAAGACAGCAAGGGGCAACCCTTTTCCCTGCGCGCCGGATCGGCCGTGCAGAAAAGCTCACGCGAACCGATCGTAGACCTCAACAATATGTCGGCACGCATTCTGCTGACCGACGGCCCGGCGGTGTTCAATGCCACCAAGGGTCAGTATAATATGGAAAGCGAACGGATGGCCGTGGTCGGCCCTGTGCAGTTCGAGGCGGCCGGCGGCTATCGCATGACGACGCGGGACGTGGGCATTGACCTCAAAACCCGGCGGATGCAGAGCGCAGGCCATGTCGATGGGCGCATCCCCATCGGCACGTTCAGCGCCGACCATCTGGAAGCCGATATGAGCGCGCGCATCGTCACGCTGAATGGCCGGGCGAGCTTGCGTATCGAACAAAATGGCCTCAAAGGGCAGAAGTGATGAAACAGCCCCTTATCCTGCTGAGCGTCGCCCTGATCGGGGCAGCGGGCATGACCTATGCCGGCGCCGACGCGCAGGTGTTCAAGAATCATGACAGCAACGCCCCGGTGAACTTCACCGCCGATCGGATCGAAGTGCAGGATCGGGCCGACAGGGTGCTGGTATCGGGCAATGTCGTCGTGACGCAGGCAGGCATGACATTGAACGCCGCACGCATGACCGTAGCCTACAAGAATCAACCGGCCGGGGCGGCGGGCGCTGGCGGTGCCAATGATGGCATCGAGATCAATCGGATCGACGCTTCGGGCAATGTCGTCGTGACCAAGCAGGATCAGACGGCGCGCGGCAATGTCGCCATCTATGACCTCAACAGCAAACTGATCACCATGCTGGGCAATGTCAGCCTGACACAGGGGACGAACCGGCTGACCGGCGGGCGGCTGGTAATGGACCTCAACAGCGGCCGCTCTACTGTGGATGGACGATCGACCGGCGGTTCGGCAGCGGGCACATCGACCAGCCCCAGCGGTCGCGTATCCGGCACCTTCACCGTTCCGCAACGGCAGCAGAATCAAAAATAAGGACGCGGCGCGGATAACCCGGCGCCGGAATGTCCAACCGTTGCATGGAGTGCAGCGGTTTGCTGACGCATGCCAGCCGGGATAACGGCCATGCCGTCCCTTCTCAACGGCTTATCAAATCCCGCTATATGTATGACGCTATTGGATGGGCGACCTAAAAAAGGGTTCATCAGGCATCGATTGATAGCCGCTGTCGGGCATAGTTAGCCATTGAGAGGGGCGTCATCCTGAACTTGTTTCAGGATCTATTTCTCCACATCGAACAATGGATTGGGCCGCTGGATGGATGCTGAAACAAGTTCAGCATGACGTAGTTTGAGCGTCTTGAACCCACCCCATTCAGGCCAGAACCGGCCTGACATTCCCCCGGAACGAAGCGAGGCCCGGTCCTGCTTGCGCAGGCCGGGCCTCATTCCCTCTCCAAACTGGTCAGGCGATCAGCCGTCGTAGTCGCCGCCAATATTCTGGTTGCGCGGCGGCGCGGCGGCGGTCAGGCGAAGTGCCTCCGCCGACTGGGCGATCGAGCCGATTTCATCGGGTGTATCGTCATCGTCAATCTGCACCTTTTGCAGCGATACGACAAGCGAATCGTGCAGGTCGTCGGGAAGAATGGTTTCTTCCGCGATTTCACGCAGGGCAACGACAGGATTCTTGTCACGGTCACGTTCAAGCGTCAGTTCAGCGCCGCCGGAAATTTCACGCGCACGCTGAGCAGCGAGAAGGACCAGATCGAAACGGTTAGTGACCTTGTCGACGCAATCTTCGACGGTTACGCGGGCCAAACTGGGCCTCCTGAAAAAAACTACGAAAGGAAATCGTGAAGAGACCGACTAGCAGCCCATATCGGGCGAGTCAATGAAAAGGCCATAAAGCCATGGCCTGCCCCGCTTAAAGCAGGCATGAAGAAGGAATGGCGACCACCGACCCCGCCCGCTCTGCGGCCCTGCCTCTACCCCTGCCCGGTGCCGATACGCAGGACGCGCATGATGATGACATCATAGCGACGCTGGCAGGCAACCAGTTGCGCCTGATCAGCGACGGAGCGACGCTACGCCGCGCATTGATCGCCCTGATCGACGGGGCGAAAGAGAGCCTGAAGCTCTATTATTATATCTTCGGCGCGGACGAGAGTGGGCAGTTGGTGCGGGACGCACTGATCGCGGCATGTGGACGGGGCGTCGTGGTGACGCTGATGGTCGACGGATTTGGGTCAGCCGATGCATCCGATGATTTCTTTGCGCCCTTCCTTGCAGCAGGCGGTCATTTCGGCCGGTTCGGCACGCGCCCGTCCACCCGCTATCTGATCCGCAATCATCAGAAGATGGCGATTGCCGACGACGCCCGGCTGATCATGGGCGGCTTCAACATAGAAGACGGCTATTTCGGCATTCCGCCCGAGGATTGCTGGCGCGACGTCGGCCTGACGATCGAGGGGCCACAGGTGGAAGCCATGATAAGCTGGTATGGCCAGCTGTGGCGGTGGGTTTCGACCAGGAAGCAGCGCTTCCGAACGCTGCGCCACATGGTGCGCGGATGGCATGAGGTGCCGCCGTCCCAGCATGACAGCCCGTTTCGCTGGCTGATCGGGGGACCGACACGGCGGCTCAGCCCATGGGCGCAGGTGGTAAAGCATGATCTGGAACGCGCGCGGCGGGTAGACATGATCGCCGCCTATTTCTCGCCCGGTCGCGGCATGCTCAAGCGGATCGCACGGGCGGCCCGGCGCGAAGGCGCGCGGATCATCCTGCCGGCGCGATCGGACAATGGCGCCACGGTGGCGGCCGCGCGACTGCTCTATGGCCCGATGATGAAGCGTGGGGTGGAGATATGGGAATATCAGCCGTGCAAGCTGCATATGAAACTGTTCGTCATCGATGATGCGGTGTTCATCGGATCGGCCAATTTCGACATGCGCAGCCTGTTCCTCAATCTGGAGGTGATGCTGCGGATCGAGGACGCAGATTTTGCGGCGGCGGTGCGCGATTTCGTGACGCGGGAGACGCATCACAGCCGACAGGTGGAATGGGAGCCATATCAGGCCAGCCGGACGCCGCTGACGCTGATCAAACAGTGGATCAGCTATTTGCTGGTGGGAGTGTTGGACTATACCGTGACCCGGCGGCTCAATTTCCGCACGCCCGACGAGTAGGGCGAGACAGGAGTATGGGAGAGGCGTCGCGCCCCTCCCCCTCATTTCACGCGATCAGTGGCCATTGTCGGTCAGGACGCGCACTTCGCCGACCGGATAGCCCTTCTCGGCCATTTCCTTGGCATAATCGCCTCGGGCATCGGCCAGTTCGGCACGATATTCTTCCCATGCGTCGCGATTATCCTCGGCATCGCTGGAATGGCGCAGATCCTTGGTCAATTCCTTGCGCGCTTCGGCAAGGTCGGTCTGATAATTGAACCAGTAGTTATTTTCGACCCCGGCAATAGGCGCATCATAGGTCAGCTGATTTTCCACCTGCGCCAGTTGCTCTTCATAGCTGACCGGCCCTTCTGGATGAGGCGGCTGAGCCAGAGCGATGGACGGCGCGACGGCCATGGTGCCCAGCAGGGCGGCGGCCACAAGCTGCGAACGAGTCATGGGTTCTTCTCCTCTTTGCTGGTTGAACCTGCCGCCATAAACGCCCGAACCCCGCCATTTTGCGCCTGAACAAATGTGCAGAATGGACGAGCGGAGCGGATGCGCGGACGAACCGAGCCAGAGAGATCCAGAGAATTTCAGGATAATGTGATGATTTTTCAGCGCATTGTCAGATAAAAACCAGCGGCCGCCGGCCCATCATTTTCGATGACGATGGCATAGCGATCCGTAAACAGCGGCAGCCATATGCAATCCACCTGCCCGGCACCCACCGGCTTTGCGCATAAGGTGGAGCCATCGCCGCCCTGTACCCGGATCGACAATTTGGCAGCCCCGCTGGGCGCGACGGAAATCCGTGCGCGTTGCCCCGCAAGGAAAAGCTGGCGCAGGATCACGCGGCCACCCGCCGCCAGAGAACCGCGGCGATAGGCCGGCCCAAGGGCGCGGCCGCGATAGGGAATGGGGGCTGCCGCCCCCTTGGCATCGGCCTGAGCAGTCCAGAGTGCGGCAAGATCCTCCTGCCCTTCGGCTGGGCGGGCGCCAAGAGCCGCGAGTTCCTGCACAGTGTCAATCAATGCGTCGCCATCATCCGCCGCCTGCGCCACATCGCCATGGATCAGGGCGCGCAACACCGGATCGCCTGGCTGGGTTTCGGCGGCAACAGCCGACGACGCGCTGGCCAGAGCCAATGCTGTCAGCAACAAGCCTTTCACCCTTCACCCTCCGGCTGGACGACGAATCGCGCACCGGGCGACGCATCCTGAACATGCATGCGCAAGCAATGCCGCTCCGCAATCGCTCTGGCAAGCGCAAGGCCCAGGCCATGGCCGTTACCCTTCACCCCGTCGAGGCGGACATAGCGTTCGAAAATACGCTCGCGGTCGGCGGCCGGAATGCCCGGCCCATTATCCTGCACGGCGATATAGGGGCCGGGCGACAGGGTGAGCAGAACAGTCCCGCCGCTCGGCACATATTTGAACGCATTATCGAGCAGATTGGAAAGGAGCCGGGTCATCTGCATCGGGTCGGCCCGCACCATCACACCGCTGGCGATGCGGGCATGGAAATCGATACCCAGCTCCTCCGCGCTCGCGCGGTAGAGGTCGGACAGGCTGTCGGCGATTTCGCTGAGGTTGACGTCAGTCAGGCCGCGCATGTCGCCGCGCATCGCCTGCGTCCCGGCGATGTCGAGCAGGGAATCGAGCAGGCGCACCACGACCCGAATTTCGCCCCGCGACTGATCGAGCATGCGTAGCAGCGCCTCGTCCTGCGTCGCATCCATGGCTTTGAGGATGCGGGTGTCGAGATGCATGAGCGGCGTGCGAATTTCATGCGCGGTCTGATCCGACACGGCACGTTGCGCCTCGATCAATCTTTCGATCTGATCCAGCATGGCATTGGTGTTGGTGGCGAGTTCCGACAATTCATCGCCTTTTTCCCGACCGGGCGCGCGGGCGGTGATATGACCAGCCCGCACAGCGGCGAAGGCAGCATTCACCCCTTCGATCCGCACCCGCAAACGCTGGGCAGCGAAATGACCGGCGACCAGACTGAGCAAAGCAATGACCGCACCTGCGACCGCGAAGGCCGCGGCGAGCCTATTTTGCAGCGCTTCACCCCGATTGTTGCTGCGCCCGACCAGCAATTGCGCCCCGGTGGCAAGGCGGGTGGCGCGCGCGAACATGTGTCCGCCGTCCGGCAAGACCACGAACCGCGCCTGCGACACTTCCGACGCGATGGCCGGCCATTGGTCCAGATTACCCGCCAGTCGATGCCCCTCCGCATCGAGGAGCAGATACCAGACATGTTCGCCATCATCCTGTTCGACGGCCAGACGATCGGCGATGCGCGCGCCCAGTTCCGCACGCCCGCCCGTCACATGGATATCGGCAAGGCCCGCGAGGTCCGTATCCACTTCCCGCGCGAGCGCCGCCCGACCGTCGGCATCGACGATCTGACGCACGACCAAAAACAGGGCCAGCGTGGAAAGCAGGCTGACCAGCAGCGCCGACAGCATGACCCGACCAAAGACCGACCGGGACAGATTTGTCCTAGGACCAATCGACATTCAGTTCTGGCGGCCTGCAAATGTCGGCTTCTCGCGCTTCCGGTACTCACGCACTTTAAGTGCGCTGCGTTCCGGATCACGAAAATCCACCATTTTCGTCACGCCATCTCCTGAATGTCGATCCGCCCTAGCCACGACGTGCGCCGCCTGCCGCAATCAGGCGATAGCCGGTGCCCCACACGGTTTCCAGAACGGGGCCGTCAAACCCCTCCTCCAGCTTGCGGCGCAGACGGCCGACATTGACGTCCACCACATTGGTCTGTGGATCGAAGCTGAGTTTCCACACATGGCGCAGCAGCATTTCGCGCGTCACCACTTCGCCCGCATGATCCATCAGGAAATGGAACAGGTCGAATTCCTTGGGCGACAGGGGCAGATGCTTGCCCTGTCGAAAGGCGGTGCGTGCCTTCACATGACATTCGAGGTCGCCGAACAGCAATACCGGCTGATGCTCGCGGCGATGGGCGCGGCGCCACAGGGCGCGAACGCGGGCGACCAGTTCGTCCGGCTCAAATGGTTTGGCGAGATAATCGTCAACGCCGCTTTCCAGCCCCTCGACCCGGTGTTCGCTGCGACCAAGGGCCGAGAGCATCAGAACCGGCGCCTCCACCCCCGCAACGCGCAGGCGCGTGACGACATCGATGCCAGTCAAATATGGCAGCATACGATCGAGGATGATGACATCATGGGCGCCCCCGCCAGCGCGATGCAGGCCGGTCTGGCCATCGCCCGCCTGCTCCACCGCCATGCCGGCGCCGCTCAATATGGCGACGATGGTGGCGCGCGCGTCGGCGTCATCCTCCACCAGCAATACCGAAATCTGCTCTGCCTGCCCCATGACACCCCCGGCTGGCAGATAACGGAAAAGGCCGCCAGTGACAAAGCCTGTTAAAGGCGTCACCGGCGGCCCAATGCTAAGCCCGCGTGCTTATTACATCTCTGGGCTGGGGGGAATTACATCTTAAGGCCTGCACGCAGCATCAGCGAACCGATGATCAGCAGATAGACCCCGAAAATCTTCTTGAGCGGCCCGGCCGGCAGACTGTGGGCCGCAGCCACGCCCAGCGGCGCCGTCAGCATCGACATGGAAGCGATGGCGAGGGTGGCGGGGATATTGATATAGCCCAGCGAACCCCAGGGCAGACCGCCTTCCTTCAGGCCGATGATGGCGAAACCGATGGTGGTCGGAATGGCGATCAGCGTGCCGATGCCCGATGCGGTGGCAATGGCGCGGTGAATGGTGCGGCCGCACAGCGTCATCACCATGATGGCGATGGTGCCGCCACCGATACCCAGCAGCGAAGAGAAGGTGCCGAGGCCACCGGCGATGCCGACGCGCACGATGCCAGAGGGCATGGTATCGCTCAGCACCTTGCCGCTGACCTTGGGCAGCAGGAAGTTGAGCGACATGAGGATGACGCCGCCGCCGAAGATCATCTTAAGCGTGGTACCGTCGACATGGCTGGCCAGCATCACGCCGGCGCCGCAACCCAGAACGATCCAGGGCGCCCAGGTTTTAAGAACTTCAAACTCCACCGCACCGCGCTTGGCATGGGACAGGAGGGATCGGATCGAGGTGACGATGATGGTCGCGGCCGACGTACCGATCGCGACATGGGCGATGGCGTCTTTCGTTCCACCCAGCAGGGGCAATACGACCAGAAGAGCGGGAACGACCACGAAGCCGCCACCAATGCCGAAAATACCCGCGGCGAAACCGGCGAGCAGGCCAGCGGCCAGCATCGCGATCAGCGGGACGAGCCATGTCATGACATCAGCCGGCATCACTTGCCCCCCTCTGCCCGCACCCGGACAGAAACCGGGAAGTTGAAATTGCCGCGGCTGCGGATGGCGGCGCGTGAAATATATTCGACCATGTCCGTTAAACCATGCCTCTCTTGGGCGAAACCCCATTGCGAGAGCTATAGTGTCAAGCGCTCTCTGCCCGACAAGACGAACAAGGTTCGCGAACCCGCAAGCTGATCCGACGGAAGTTGGAGACGGGCTGAGCGGATCAGGGCGCCAAACGCACGGGAATCGGCGCGTTACAAAGGTCTACGCCGCCTGCTGGACGATCGTAAAAATCATCCTTCCGATTGGCGCGCAGTCGCAGATAGTCGGCAAAACTGGCCGAAGCGCCGTCCATCACCTGCAATTTCGGCCGCTCCTGTTCCGGCAGATCACTGGCCAGCCGAACCGACCGGATCGGCAGCTTTCGCTCCGCATCGGTATAGAAGCCCAGGTCGCCCGATCCGCGCGGCAGGCTGGACAGGCGGGCCATGCCGTCCACCACGCGGCCGACCACCGCGATATTGCGATCGAGCTGACGCGGCGCCTGCCCGATCACGGCATAAAGTTCCGCTCCCGTGCCAGCGTCCGGGCTGTTGTTGCGCCCCACGCCGACATAGCCATAGCAATGCGGCAGCCATGCCTGCTTGCCGTCCGACGCGACCGGCCAGCCATCGACGAAGCCGGTGCGCGTGGCATAGGCATCGGGATAGGGCAGCGGCACGGCACGGCCGACCAGCGGCGCCCAGGGCCGACTATAGTCGGCGGGACTGGTGGGGACCAGGCCGGGTGGCATCGGCTTCTTTTCGGACGCATCGCCCCATTGCACGACATAATTATCCTGCACCCGGTTGATGCTGAGGCCGTCCCACCAATGGGCGCGGGCCAGCGTGCGGATATTGGCGACATGATGGGGCGAGAGAAGAGGCGCCAGCTGGATGAGGACGCGGCCGCCATCCTCCAGAGTCATGACCAAGATGTCTTGCGCCGGAACAGCCCGCCATGCCGATGCCGGTGCCTGCGCCACGACCTCTGACGGAGTGGCGGGCGCAGCCGCCTGTCCTCCTGTGGCAGCGGCGAGCGAGAGGGCGGCGATCAGGGCAGCGGAGCGAAGCATCATGGCGGTATCAGACAGAGGATACAGGATAATGTAAAGCACCCCTTGCCTAGTTGATTGCGCCACGATAGGGAGCCGCACTTCCAGCGTATGTGCGGAGCGGTGGCCGAGTGGTCGAAGGCGCTCGCCTGGAAAGTGAGTATACGTCAAAAGCGTATCGAGGGTTCGAATCCCTCCCGCTCCGCCACCTTTACTTGATTTTATTGGATATTTTTCCAAATCATGGATTGGCTCCCCTAAACGATCCCCAATAGTGCACCCGCTTGGAAGCGCGACGGTGGTATGGAAAGCGCGCGTTGCTACTTTTTATCCGCTGATAAAGGTTTGAGCCTTTACGGCTAAGGCAGATACGCCCATTTAGCAGCGTAGGGAGAAATTATGGTCAGATCGCTTGTTGCGGCGTTGTGCTTGGCTGGTGTTGCTGATCCATCCGTTGCGGATGCAAAGCAGTTCGTAATGTCGTTGCAGGCCAAGCCTTGGCAGAAGGCATGGGTGAACAGGGGAGACGAAGCGGTCGACACGTTCGGCCAAAAGACTGCCGTTCGCCTTTTTGAAGCCAGTGGCCTCCTGAAAGAGCGCGGGCAAATTGTGGTGCTTGTCGCCAATGGTGGCGATACCTCGTTCACGTTCGCCCCGGAAAATGTCAGCGCCCGAATGGAAGACGGCACACCCGTCCCGGTGATCCCCTATCAGCAACTTCTTGTAGAAGCTGGCAAGGCCCGGAAGAAAAGGGCATTCGCGGCAGCGATGGGAGTGTTCGGCAACAGCCTTAGCGCGTCTAGCGCAGGCAATACATATGGCAGTTTTAACGGAACAGCTTATGGCGCGGGCGGCACGGTAAATGCCTATGGCACCTATTCAGGCTATGACGCCACCGCAGCCGCCATCGCTCAACAGAACGCCCAGCGTCAAAATCAGCAGTTGGTCGCCAACAAGGAAGCGCAGAACGCGGCAGCGCAACGCGAATTGGGCTATGCTTATCAAATCAGCACGGTTGAACCCGGGACTAGGCAGGGCGGACTGATAACTATTGAATTGCCCAAAAAGCTCAGGGCATCGAAAGCGCCAGTCCCAATAGTTTTTTCTGTGGTCGCAGGGAGCGAAACGCACGAAATTTTTGCCACATTCACGCCGGTCAAATGATGTTGCCCGGCGCAGGTTCGATATGGCGGCCACTCCTTATTATCGGTTTCATCCTGCCCGCTTGGGCCTGCGCCCAAAAACCGCTTCCGATCCAAATTGAAAAGTATTGCGTAAGCGAAAGCGGTTTGTCGAAATATTGGCTCACTCTGAATACGTCCGACAAAACGGGGGCGATCAGGTATCAGTACATGGGCCAAGACGTGCGATACGTTGTCAACACGATGCAGGTAGATAGCCATGAGATTGAAGGCAGAGCGGATTTTCTAGCAAGTTCAACTGGAGAGACACGCGGCACCCCTATTGCGTTCATCTATGATGATAGCACCGGCACGTTGAAGGATGGCAGCACGTCTGCCACCTGCCAGAACAATCAGGCTGCCAAACATAATTAGCAGTCCACGTCCCGCAGCAGCAATGCAATTTCCTTCAGGTATCGAGCCGCCGCCAGTGTCTCGGCAGATCGCCCGCCATGTTTGTGGGCGTTCCTGTTTCCCTTAGGCGCTCCCTGATTCGTGCCCCCATGCATTCGACACCGCTTCCGGCCTTTGACCGCCGGAGATTGGCACTCCGTTCCCGAACGAGTCCACGCCAAGCAGCGCGGGGCCGATGCCAGCCGCTCCGGTTGCATGGGATTGATCGGCGGTTTTTCCATTTTCCTGTCCCCCTGCGTGATGGTGGAACTGATCGGCAATGACGGCCTGCCCGCCCTCGTTTACATGCACATGGCGCACGGTTTGCTCGCGCGGTTGGTGCAGCTTGATCAACGCTTCGAGCGTGGCCCGGCTTTGGGCCTGAGCCTTCATGGCGATTCGGGCATAGGTTTCCGTCGCGCCAAGATATTCACCCATGTTGAGCGCCATGCGTCGGGCCATCTCGGTGAAAATGTTGTCGAGCGTAAGGGCTTGGGCCGCGAGCAGTTCGCTTGCCATGGCCAAGTCGCCTTTCCGCGCCCGTTCGCTCACCTTGTCGAGCACATCAGCATAATCGCCAAAACCCGGCGAGCCTTCCATGCTGCCAAATTGCGGTTTGAGGATTTGCGAAGCCGTCACGGCATGGCGAAACTCGGGAGCAAGGATGGCCGCCGCCGTCGCCATCGCAACATTGCCCCCCTCATTCGCGTGGACCTTCAGCGAGTCATTTCGTTCGCCCGGTGCCGCTGCATTTCGGCCATCCGATTTTTTGGGTCGTGTCGTCATGCTGATCTTGCCTCAGCTGTGTGAAGTCCTGCCCAAATCGTTGCCCATGTCGCCACGCATGGGGGCGGCATTGCAGGATTGGGAAAAGGCACCCGCCTATGGCTAGATGTATATGTGCCCGGATTTTCCGGACCTACGGGCCTACGAAAGCGGGTCGATAGGTCCGGGTTTTTCGGACGGTCGAGCATAGAATCGTTTTCAGTGCCCGGATTTTCCGGACCTGTTGCCCCAAATTTCCGGGCCGTAGATTTTTCTCGACCCCACGCAATGAAGTCCTTTGTCGCCGCCATGCATTCGGTCGAGAACCACGTTAACCGCCACTCGGTCGAGCGCCGTGACGCAGGGTCTTTCATGTTGAAACCACCGGGCCGGGCGGGCGCGATGAAGCCCCGCTCAATCAGGCTTGTGAAATAGCCCGGCACTGTGTCCTTATTGACGTTGAGGCACTTTGCCGCCTCCCGTTGCCCCAAACCGATGCGACCATTGTTACTGCCATTATGTCGCCGTATCAGCTCATCCAACAGCGCGCGCGGACCTGGCTTCATGGTCCGATAGGCCGCGCAATCGAAAATGTAATGGTTGAGCATGAGGAAGGCCGATGATCCGGCGTTCCTCCCGTTCTTATGCAGCCGCGCCCTACGGTTAGCCATTGGACGACGCTCCAACGCTAAGCTGTGCGGCCCGTGCCCGCGCCAGATCGGTGAGAGTCAGCACGGCTGCCGACTTGCCCGATGGGTTGCGCCGCCGTTCGCCGGTCGGCTCGACAAGGCCAAGCGCGATCAATTCCGAAAAACGGGGCTGCAACGATTCTCGCGAGCAATCTGTGGTTGCCACACATTCCAGCACGGTTGCTTCGCCCAACGCCCTCAGGGACCGCAGGGCGATGCTCAGGAGGAATTTGCGACTTGGCGCGATGGCGTTACCTGCATCGGTGCTGGCGGCCATCGTGGCGGCAGTGAGTCCTTTGGCGCCGGGAACTCCGGGATAGCGATTAGCCATGTGCGCCTCCCCCGAATGCAATGGCAGCCAGCATGGCGGCCCCATCAGGACGAATCCCGTAAGCGCCGATCAGATGTTGAGCACGATAAGAGGAAAGGGTAAGAGCATCCTGCGTCCAGTGACCAAACGAAACGCGGGAAGCCCGGCCCTTTGCGGTCGGGTTTTCTTTACGTGGCATGGCTTACACCTCCCCCGCGATCAGGGCGCGCAGCGCCTCGGCTGGAATGATCGTCCTGCCACCGACACGAACAGAGCGAAGGCGACCAGCCGAAATATGACTGTAGAGCGTGCTCCTGCCTAGGCTGGACGCCTGACAAGCTTCCCGAATGCTATAACCGATCTTCGGGGGATCGTGCTTGACGGATTGCATTGGATTACCTCGGTTTGGTTTGAACCGAGGCAATCAAGCGACACTAAAAAATCCGCAGCAAATTGCCCATGTGCGGAGGGGTATGCGGGTTTTCATCCGGCCGTTTTGGGCCTCCCGGTAGGCTTCCACCGTCCCTTTATTAAATCCCTCACTGCCGTAGTCGCTACATTCTCAAAGCCCGGCTCAAGCCGCATCTGTTTGGCAATTGTCCGTCCATCCAAACCGCGAGCTTTCATTTCATCGGCCTTGGCCAGAATCTCGTCATCGCTCGGCGGACGGCCCGCCTTCACAGATGGTGCACGACCAACAAGTGCACTTGGGGAAGCTGCCATCGCCTCTCGCCAATCACCGAATGCCAGTCGCGACAGTAGAATGGGGCATCCCGCGCCATGATCCGCAGGTGCCATGCCGCCATAGACGTGGTGCAGGCTTTCCGGGTTTACGCCATTCCAATATAACCGAGGGACATGCAGCGGACCGCCATTTGTCGGCGCGACATAGGCTGGCAAACTGCCCTCCCGTAGCGCGCCGTGGAGAGTGCGGCTGGCTTGGCGATACGTCTCCATGAACGACGGGGGAGAGCCATCCGCGCGCGGCTCGATTACTGCGCCACTTGGATCGCGAAAAATCAAATCGCCAGCAGCATTCTGCCAAGTCTCAATGTCGTGTGACGGCTTGCCATGCGACAGCCATGACAACGCTTCGTCCAGCGGCATGACGGTGCCAATCTCAGGCAATGCCGCTGGTAACGGGACAAAGAACGCCCGCGCCGTATCGTCCTGATCGGGAAAGAGCTTCAATAGGTCGGCGCGGCTAACCTTGACCGAGTGGAACGCGTCCCTGCGATCCTGCAACACTCGTTCAAGGCCGCTACCTTCCTTGTTCCAAGTCAGGCCCGTGCCGTATCGCAAGCCGTCATAGAGAATGTCGAATTGAGCAAAATCCTCAAATCGCACCGGGTCAATCAGAGCAGTGAGCACCTTGTTTTCGTCCATCGAATGGCTTTCCACATACTTGCCGCGCGCAATGATTTGGCCGCCGCTTGCCCGGACAGCGAGCTTAGCCATGGCAGCGGACAATGCGGCCTGAGGATCAGTTGACTCGAACGCATGGCCGGAAATTGCACGGTCAAGGGTATTCCGATCCAGCGCGAAGCCGAATGCGATCCATGTCAGCGCCTCGGACAGCGTTACAAAAGGCGCGTCCGGCGGAAGCCGTTTTTTGACCGGCACCGGCTTGGAATGGGCATCATATGGGAGCGGGAGCGCGGGCAAGTCGACGGACTCATGCAAGGGCTGACTGTCCATCCACTCCGTGAAAGCGTCGCGGTCCAGATACACCGAGTGACAGGACCAACGCTGCCATTCGTCGGGCAAGGATACATCTAAGGGCAAGCGCCCCTCAAACCAGACATGCTCGTTTCGTTCTGCCCCTGCCCATGCCCAGCCGGGAACGTCGCGGGATTCCAATCCGTCGCTGAAATGCGCCCGCACCGCGCCCGACAGCAAACCCCGTTGCAAGACAAGCATGGAACGTTCTTCCATCTTCTTGCGGCGGACGAATGCAACTTCATCGCCTTCGGAAAACATCTCGATAAGGACGGGGGAAACATCGAACCACGGCGCTGGATCGGCATCGGGCACCGCAGCTTTAATGCGCTTGTGCAATTCCCGGATTGCATCCCTTACGCTTATGCGCTGGCTGTTCCCAACACGACACTTGCCGAGGGCAAGGCTTGCGGGTTCCTGCCCCACCGTCCGAGTGGCCTGGATTTTAGAGGTGAACCGGATCCAATCGCCCTTTTTCACGAAAAGTGGTCTGCCATAGAGCCAGCCGCGATCATTTGGGGGGCGATAGACGCCGGAGACAACTGTGGCATGGTCAACTTCGACCATCGCACCGGGAGCCACCAAACACTCCGGTTCTCCAATTGGAGCAACCCATATGGGCAGTTCCCCGGAACGCATAGCGTTGGCAATGTGCTTGTCCGCTTCATCAATATTGTCTTGCCGCCTGAGCCATTCCGCCCTTTGATCCTCAGGCACTGATTCGGCCAAGTCGATCATGCGAAGTGGCAGGCTTGCGGGGGCAGGCCACGTCTCCGAACGCTTTGCCAGATCAATCCTGCAACGGGACAGCTCATAGGCATCGGTCACGGCTGGACCTCGATGCTCATCATCATAGCGCGGCAGGCTCGCACTCGCCGGGTTATTCAATTGAAGGGGCGCGGGGATCACTACGCCCCGCTCATCTTTTGGCGCCATACCGCCTCCCTAGCGGCTCCCAAATTGAAGTGGGGAAGCACGTGGGATGCGCGCTTGTCGGCTGGCCTGCCTATCCCCGCTCGAACATATGGGAATGCGCTGGAACAAAGCAAGATCACGGCTTGGGGCGACGCTTCTGCTTAGACTTGATTTTGACAACTTCCGGATCGGGAGCGCAGCAAACTTGCCAAGCGTCCCGCATCACCGATTGGCGAAACCTAAGCGCGATATGCGCGGGGAGGTGGAAGCGAAATGCATCGCCGCCAGAATTGAACGTAACCAGCATATGCCCGGTTGTCGCTTCAACCTCTGCACGCTCGATATACAGCACTCCATTCATTGCGCGGCCTCCTTCCTAATCGGCGTCACGTTGGCACCAGTCGCCGGGATCGTGGCGCAATAGGTGGCCCAATCATCCATGAGCCGCCGCCGCTTGTCGAACAGGTCGCCGCGCCGATAGGCCCGCTCCACTTTGTTCTCGATAGTGTGCGCCAAGGCCATTTCAGCGACCTCATGGGCATAGCCGGTGCATTCGGCAGCCCAATCACGGAAAGCAGACCGGAAGCCATGCACTGTCACGTCAACATTCATCCGACGAAGTAGCATCGACATGGCCATTCCCGACATTTTCCCGCCCCTGATCGCTGGAAATAGCCATTCACTGCCTAGTCCGTGCATCGACTCCAGAATTTCGACGGCGCGCGGTGATAGTGGTACGCGATGCTCCTTGCCCGCTTTCATGCGCTCGGCTGGGATTGTCCAAATTGCTTTGCCCATGTCCACCTCATCCCATTTTGCGCCGATCACTTCTCCGGTGCGGGCAGCGGTCAGGATTGTAAATTCGAGTGAGAGAGCCGCAACAGCTTCTCGATTGCGTAGTGCCATGATGAAAGCCGGAACCGCCTCATACGACATGGCTTTGTGGTGCCCCCGCGTCAGCCTAGAGCGGGCGGGAAGAATTTGGGCAATATGACCACGCCACCGCGCAGGATTCTCGCCATTACGGTATCCACGCGCTTTTGCTGCATCTAGAATCGTTTCCATTCGCCCCCGCACCCGACTGGCGGTTTCTGCCTTTTCCTTCCAGATCGGCTCTAGGATTTGCAGGACATGCGCTGTGGCAACTTCAGAAACAGGCAATTCGCCAATGACGGGATAGACGTAGGTGGCCAGCGTATTGCGCCATTGCTGCCGATGCTTGTCATTGCGCCAGTTTCCCTCATTTGCGCTGATGTAAGCCTCTGCCACGGCCTTGAACGTAATCCCGGCGACCTGAGCCGCTTGAGCGGCCGCAAGAGCCTCAGCAGCTTCCCGCTCGCGTTCCTCCAAGGGATCAATCCCGGCCTTCACCTTGAGCCGCAGCGCCGATGCTAGATCGCGGGCTAGCGATAGGGAAATGGCATCTGCGCCAGCCGCAGGCCCAAGGCCAACGTCGCGCGTCCTACCGTTCAGCATGAAGCGATAGACCCATGACTTCGCTCCGCTGTCCTTCACCAGCAAACGCAATCCGCCGCCATCGACATAAGTTCCCGGCTTGGCGTTCTTCACTGCCAGCGGGGTCAGGGCATTACTGAGTTTTTTGGGCATTATCGCTCCCTATGAGGAACACCCATCTGCCTATAGCCTTGCCAGTTTGGCGGAATAGACATTCGTTCCCCTAAACGCTCCCCGATAATATCATGGTTTTAGGGGAACGCAATGGGACGCAGCCGAACGCTTGAAGGGTCTCAACCTCTTAAATCCCAATGTTTATACATATTTTTCAGACACCAAGGGACCGTATCGGACGATAGTTCGGCGGACTCCCGCTCCGCCATTTCACCTTTTGAACCATGATCAGCGTTGCAGCCCCTTGCGGAAGGCGGCGGGGGATAATCCTTCGTGGCGGGTGAAGAAGCGGCTGAAATAGGATGGATCGGCAAAGCCCAGCGCGTAGCCGACCTGCGCCACGGACAGGTTGCTGTAGGCGAGCGATCTTTTTGCCTCCAGCATCGCGCGTTCGTCCAGCATGTCGGCGGGCGGCTGGCCTGCGACGCGGGCGCAGGCTTCGCGCAGGCGGCGGGGGCTGACGCCTAACGCCGCAGCGTGGCTTTCCATCGGTTCGCGCAGGCGGAAGCGCGCGTCGATGCGTTCGCGAAGGCGCGCCACCAGCGCGGCCTGCGGGCCGGGCGCTCGCATGTCCGGGCGCGGCCCCAACTGGCGCAGGGTCAGGACCAGCAAGCCCAGCAAATCCTGTTGCGCGGCCGAACGATAGCCGGGTGCGGCCCAGCCCAGTTCCTGCGTCAGCCGGGCGAGACGGGCCGTCACCTCCGCATCGATGCGGGCGCTCGGCACGATGGCGGGGCGTTCGAAGATGGCGGCGAGGTCGGGATCGCGCTCGACAAAATCGGCCAGATATCGGCTGGCGACGGTCACGACCGATCCGGTCGATTCCATTTTCCACTGAAAGCCATGGACTGTACCGGCCGGGACGAGCAACAGGCAGGGACCGGCGAAATCGAGCGTGCGCGAATCCACCCGCATCGCCCCGCCGCCGCCGGCGACATGGAAAATATGGTTGAGTTCGGCATGGACATGGGGCCGGATCGTCCATTGGCTGGGCCGGTTGCGATCGTCCAGAGACTCCACATGGACGAAACGTTCGTCGACGATGCGCCGGGGTTCGCCATACAGATAGAAGCTGGGAATGGCGGTGGTCATGAATCGCCCCTGGCGACGGGGTGGCAAACAGCGACCGGAATGTTGGAACGCATCGGCTTAGCTTCCCATATTTCCCGGCGATTTTGACATTTTATTTCCTAGTTCCGACATGATCGCAAAGCGTGGACAGGTTCACCGAAGTGCCATGCAAGGGCAGGCCATGGCCATCATCCCATGATCCAACGGTCGTAGGACAGCGGCATGCCCCTGCCCGCGCCAGCGCAAATCCCGCAGCCCGAATAGCATAGGCCATCCGCCGGATCATCCTAGTTTTTGCCGCCACCGTCCATTGCTCTTGCCGCCGCCATGCATAGGTTCACGCCCATCGAGCAGGCACCAGCCATGCCATCGGAGAGGATCGACGATGCCATCGCTGAACGCCCGCCGCATCAGGCAGGGAAGAATGGAGCAAGCCATGGTATCGACACGCCCATCGCGGACGCAGGAGAGGACGGCGTGACCGACATCCTGCCCTATGCCCTGGAGGATGCCGGCGCGCCGCCGTCACTGTTCCCCGACTATAAATCCACCGTGCTGCGCAGCCCGCGCCAGCCGCTGATCACCCTGCCCCAGACGCTGACCGAAACCACCGGTCCCAGCGATGTGTGGAACCAGTTGATGGGATCGGCAAAGGCGGACCTGACGGCCGAGCATAAGGCGCCGCCGCAGGGCCAGCGCATCGTCGTGTCGGGCCGGGTGCTGGACGAACAGGGTCGCCCCGTTCCCAACACGGTCATGGAAATCTGGCAGGCCAATGCCGCCGGTCGCTATATCCATGGCAAGGATAATTGGGACGCGCCGCTGGACCCCAATTTCACCGGCGCAGGCCGCGTCATCACCGATGCGGAGGGACGGTACAGCTATACCACCATCCGTCCCGGCGCCTATCCATGGGGCAATCACAAAAATGCCTGGCGCCCCGCGCATATCCATTTGTCGCTGCTCGGCCCGGCCTTTGCCACGCGGCTGGTGACGCAGCTCTATTTCCCGGACGATCCATTGATCGAGATTGATCCGATCGCCAACGCCGTCCCCATGCCTTATCGCAATCGCATGGTGTGCCGGTTCGACATCGACAGCACGGTGCCGAACTGGGCATTGGGCTATCTGTTCGATATTGTCCTGAAAGGACGCGACCAGACCCCGTTCGAGGAGGGAGACGACCATGACCATTGAAGCCTCCCCCGATCTGGAAACGCGCAACGCCGCGCCGCGCCTCGACAATCTGGACCCCAGCCTGTTCGGCCAGACGCCGTCGCAGACGGTCGGCCCGTTCTTCCACTATGGCCTGCCCTGGAAGGGGGGCGCCGATCTGGTCGGCCCGTCCGACATGGGCGCACGGCCCGAACTGTTCCCGGCGGACCATTATGTACTGGCGACGTCGGGCGTCACCGGCACGCCGCAGGGCGAGGTGATCGAGATTGCGGGCCTCGTCACCCACGGCAATGGCGATCCGATCGTCGATGCGATGATCGAGATATGGCAGGCCAATGCCGCCGGGCGCTATCGCAGCATTGACGATCCGCGCGAGGACATTGCCATCGATCCGCATTTCACCGGCTTTGGCCGTGGCTCCACCGACGAAAGCGGCATCTATCGGTTCCGCACCATCCTGCCCGGCCGGGTGCCGGGTCCGGGCAACAGCCTTCAGGCGGCGCATATCGCCGTGTCGGTCTTTGGCCGTGGCCTGATCAAGCGGCTGGCCACCCGCCTCTATTTTGAGGGGGCAGAGGGCAATGACGTCGATCCGGTGCTGACGCTGGTGCCGCAGGATCGCCGCGACACGCTGATCGCCCGCAAGCGGGAGGATGGCGTCTGGTGGTTCGACATCGCCGTTCAGGGCGAGCGGGAAACGGTGTTCTTCGGCCTGTGAGCAATTTGCTGCGCCAGCGCACGGCCTCCACCCCGGCCATGATCGCCCTGTATGAAGATAAGGCGGTGATCGCCCATGCGCTGGCGTTCGAAGGCGCGCTGGCGCTGGCGCAGGCGGCAGAGCATGTGATCGACGCGGAAGATGCGTCCGTGATCGCGGCAACATGCGACATATTGACCGTCGATCCGGCAGAGCTGGCGGAGGAAGCGGCGCTGGCCGGGACGCTGGCCATTCCGCTGGTGAAGCGGCTGCGCGCTGCCCTGCCCGCCGATGTCGCGCCCTTCGCGCATCGCGGCGCCACCAGTCAGGACATTGCCGATACGGTGATGATGCGACAGGCGATTGCCGCCGCCGCCCTGCTGGCCGCCGATGTCGAACGGATCGACACGGCGCTGGCGCATCTGGCGAAGCGGCATGCCGCCCTGCCCGCCATTGGCCGTACCCTGTTGCAGGATGCGTTGCCGATCGGATTTGGCCTGCGCATCGCGCACTGGCATGCGGGCATCGTCGAGGCCGGCGCGCGGGTCGCGGCGGATGTAGCCGAGCATGGCGCGCTGCAACTGGGCGGCGCGGCGGGGACGCGCGCCGACATGGATGGCAAGGCCGCAGCCGTGGCCGGTCGCATGGCGGCGTTGCTGAACCTCAAAGACAGTGCGCCCTGGCATGGCCGCCGGACGGGTGTAGCCGCCATCGCCGCCAGCATCGGCATATTGATCGGCGCTCTGGGCAAGATGGCGCGCGACGTCGCGCTGCTGTCGCAAAATAGCGTCGGCGAAGCGCGCGAACCGGCGATTGCCGGGCGCGGCGGATCGTCCGCCATGGCGCATAAGCGCAACCCCACCGGCTGTCAGGTGGCGCTGGCCGCCGCAACCCGCGCACCGGGGCTGGTGGCGGGCATATTGGCGGGCCTGCCGCAGGAAGAGGAACGCGGACTTGGTGGATGGCAGGCGGAGGGACCGGCTCTGGCCGACCTGTTCCTGATCGCCGCAGGCAGTCTGGACGCCATGGCCACCGTGGCGGAGGGGCTGGAGATTGACGAGACCGCCATCGCCCGCAACCTGAAACAGGCGGACGTCGGCACGGATATTGGGGAAAGCGCGGCCATTGCCGCCGCCCTCATCGCATCATCACGGAAAGGTTAGACATGCCCTTCACCATCAGGGATAGCGCCCGGCTTTACTGGAAGCGGGATGGCGCGCCCGACAGTCCGGCACTGGTGCTGCTCAATTCCATTGGCACCGACATGGGCCTGTGGGATGCGGCCATGCCTGCGCTGGTGGCGCATTTCCAAGTCCTGCGCATCGATACGCGCGGCCATGGCGCATCGGACGCGCCGGAGGACGACTATAGCCTGCCGATGCTGGCCGCCGATGTCGTGGCGGTGATGGACGATGCCGGGATCGACAAGGCGGCGGTCGCGGGCGTCTCGCTGGGCGGGATGATCGCGATGCAGATGGCGCTGGACCATGGCGACCGCGTGTCGGCGCTGATCCCCATATGCACATCCGCGACGATGGACGCCGCCGCATGGAGCGACCGGGTGGCAAAGGTCCGGGCCGAGGGGACGGCCGCCATCGCTGATCTGGCGATGGGGCGTTTCCTGTCGCCCGGCTTCATCCGCACCCATGGCGCGGTGGCCGAGGGGATCAGGAGGGCGCTGGTCGGGATGGCCGATGCGGGCTATGCCGGATGCGGCGCAGCGATCCGCGACATGGCGCTGATCGACCGGCTGCCCGGCGTGACCGCCCCGACGCTGGTGATCGCGGGCGACCGGGATACGTCCACGCCCTATGTCGGCCATGGCGACCATATCGTCGCGGCCATTCCCGGCGCGCAGGTCGTGCATCTGGACGCGGCCCATCTGGCGCCGATCGAAAGCCCCGCCGCGCTGGCAGGTGCAATGATCCGCTTCCTGAAGGGCGAGGCGACCACGGCCGATGCCGCCGACACGCTGTTCGAAGCGGGGCTGCTCAATCGCCGCCGGGTGCTGGGCGACGAATGGGTCGATCGATCGCTGGCGAAGCGCACGCCGTTCAACGCCGATTTTCAGGCGATGATCACCCGGATCGCGTGGAACGAAATATGGGGCCGCCCTGGCCTCGACGACCGGACACGTCGCCTGATCGTGCTGGCCATCACCGCCAGCCTTGGCCGATGGGAGGAATTTGCCCTGCATGTCCGTGCCGGACTGACCCGCGACGGCTTCACCCGCGAGGAATTGAAGGAAGTGCTGATGCAGACGGCGATCTATGCCGGTGTGCCGGCCGCCAATACCGGCTTTGCCGAAGCGGCAGCGATCATCGCGGAGCTGGACGGGCAAGAGGGTTAAGCCCATTGCCGTCCCGCCGGTTCAGGCAATAAGAAGCGCGGGTTCAGGAGAGATGCCATGGCAGAGCCGATGCTGACCATCCGGCAGATCGAGATATTCCGCGCCATCATGATCACCAAGACGGTGAGCGGTGCCGCGCGGATGCTCGGCATATCGCAGCCAGGGCTTAGCCGTATGCTGGGGCATATGGAGGACAGGCTGCAATTCCGCCTGTTCGACCGGACGCGGGGGCGGCTGGTGCCGACGCAGGAAGCCGGCACGCTGTTTGACGAGATCAACCGGCTTTACAAAGGGTTCGACGATCTGAGCCACGTCATCGCGCGGCTGGCCAAGGGCGAGGACAAGCTGTTTCGGGTGGCGGCATCCCCCTCGCTCGGCCATTCCATCGTGCCGCCGATGCTGGCGCGGCTGATCGCCAATTATCCCGGCCTGACCATCCAGTTCGACATCGTGTCGGTCGAACAGACGGTCGATTATCTGGCGATCCAGCGCGGCGAATATGCGCTGACCGTCTTTCCCGTGGATCATCCCAACATATTGTCCAGCCGGATCGGCATGGGGCGCATGGTGTGCGCCGTGCCGGCCAGTCACCCCCTTGCCCAGCGTGAACGGATCGGCGTGGCGGATATTGCCGACGAACAGCTTCTGTCCTTCCGCCCGGATACGCCGCATGGGCGCATTATAGCGGAGATGTTCGACAAGGCGGGCGTGACGCTGAACGTCGCCACCTATATCCGCTTTGCCGAAACGGCGGTCGCCTTCGTCGCCAATGGCATGGGCATCGCGCTGGTCGACAGTTTCACCGCGATGCAGCCCCATGCCGAAAGCGTGAAATTTCTGGAGTTTGAGGAACCGGGCGCGGTGCCGGTCTATATCAACCGCAATCTGGAGGCGCCGCGCGCCATTATCGGCGAGACGTTCGAGGAAATCGCCCGCAACGCGATGCTGGGCCTGCCGCGTCCGCGCTGATGGCCGCTCCGCTCATAACATAGCAGCATGGACGAAGCAGTTTCGGGGGCTGTCCACCACCCTGCATGCACCACAAGACAAAAGGCGCGGTCCGTCGAATAGAAGCCGACAGGACACCGGATCGCGCATATCGGGCGCCAGTCGTCGCCCGCTGAGGATGAAAGGCAATCTCGATCGTGGCGAGTTATTCCCCTAACGGTACAGTATCGGTCCGCCCCCATGTCATCGTGACGCGCGAAGCCGCGGAACGATCGATGGACGGCTGGACCAGCCGTCAGTTGCTGGTTCTCGCCATCTGCTTCATCCTCAACATGCTGGACGGCATGGACGTGCTGATCCTGTCCTATGTCGCGCCCGCTTTGTCGGCCGACTGGCAGATCAGCCCCGAACGGCTGGGCATGGTGTTCAGCGCGGGACTGGCCGGCATGGCCGTGGGCGGCATGGTGATCGCGCCGATGGCCGACCGTTTCGGGCGCCGCCGCCTGATCCTCGCCTCGCTCATCATGATGGCGATTGCGATGTTCATGGCCGGGATCGCCGGATCGGTGATCGAACTGATCGTCAGCCGCTTCGTCGTGGGCATCGGCATCGGCACGGTGCTGGCCAGCATGGCGGCGCTGACGGCGGAATATGCGCCGCCGCGCTATCGCAACTTCGCGGTCGGCTTCCTTCAGGCGGGCTATCCCGTCGGCGCGACCATCACCGGCTTCATCGTCGCGGATCGGGTCGCCACCCATGGCTGGCAGGCGATGCTGCTGGGCGCGGCGTTCCTGTGCGCCATTTCCATTCCACTGGTGTGGATGCTGCTGCCCGAATCGATCGAATTCCTGCTGAGCCGCCAGCCCAAGGGTGCGCTGGAAAAGGCGAACGGCCTGCTGCGCGCCACCGGCCAGCGTCCCCTGGACGCCCTGCCGCCGCGTGTGAGCGAGGCGCATCACAATCCCGGCGTGCGCAGCCTGTTCACGCAGGGCCGCGCGTTCAGCACCATCCTGTTGTGGATGGCGACCATCTTCGGCTTCATGACGCTCTATTTCGTCATCAGTTGGATTCCCAAGCTGGCGGTCGAAGCCGGCCTGCCCGCGACCGAGGGCATTTATGCAGGAGCGGTCTATAATATCGGCGCGTTCGTGGGCGTCACCGCCATCGGCATGGCGGCCATGCGGTTCGACCTGCGCCACCTGATCCTTGCCTATATGCTGTGCGCGGCGGTGGCGCTGGTGCTGTTCGGATCGGTGTCGATGCCGCTGGCCGCGACGCTGGGCACCGCTTTCCTGATCGGGGTGTTCGTGCAAGGCGGCTTCAACGGCTGCTATCCGCTGGCCGCCAGTCTCTATCCCGCCGAAGCGCGCGGCACGGGCATCGGCTGGGCGATGGGCGTGGGACGGATCGGCGCGGTCGTCGGCCCGATGCTGGGCGGCGTGCTGCTGGCGGCCAAGGTGTCGTTGCCGGTGATCTTTGCGACCTTTGCCGTGCCGGTGGTGCTGGCGGGCCTGTGCGCCTCGCTCATCCGCCTGCCCAAGGCCGACTGACCCCCTTCGACAGGATGTCCCATGGCAACGCCTTTCATCCGCGATGCGGAACCCTTTCGCACGTCCCCGCCTGACCGGAGTGCGGCGGCATGATGGCCGACAGCCCGCCCGCGATCATCCTGCCCGTCTCGGTCAGCAACGCCATCGCCAAGGGGCAGTTGCAGGGGCCGCCCGCCGGGCCGCAGACTCCCCAACTATCGCCGCCGACAGACACGCCCCACCCCGGATGGCGCACGCGACTGAAGGATCGGGGCGTATCGCTGACCTTTTCCTATGTGTCGGAAAGCGCCGCGACCATCCATGGCGGGCGGGAGGGAGGCGCCGCCTATACCCAGCAGTTGCTGGCGTCGACCACCATCGACACCGGCAAGGCCATCGGCCTTGACGGTGGCAAGTTCATCGCCACGATCATTCACCGCAAGGGCGAAGACCTGACCGCGACGCGCATCGGCAATCTGTTCGAAGTGCAGGAATTGTTCGGCGGCGGGCAGGATCTGCGTCCGGCGGAACTCAGCTATGAGCAGCAGTTGAATGGCGGGCGGACCGCGCTGAAGCTGGGCCTTTATCATACGGGCGATGATTTCGCGACGCTGCCGTCCGGGTGCCAGTTTCAGAATTTCGCCTTTTGCCCGCGCCCCACGACGCTGTTCTACAATAGCGGGTTTTCGGGCTTCCCCATCCCGCGCTGGGGGCTGCGCGCCCGGCAGAAGATCGGCAAGTCGCTGTCGCTGACGGTAGCCGCGTTCGAGGTGAACGCCTTTCGCGCGCAGACGGGCGCGGGCTGGCAACTGGCGCCGCGCTTCGACAGTTTCGTGCTGCCGGTCGAACTGGGCTGGACCAGCGGTCAGGGCGCGAACGGCCTGCCCGGCCTGTTGCGTGTCGGCGGCCTGATTGACACCAGCGACCGGGCCGATGTGCGCGACGATGTTCATGGCGACAGCTATGCGCTGTCGGGCCTGTCCCCTGCCCTGCGCAAGGAACGGTGGAGCGCTTGGGTCATGGCCGAAAAGATGCTGGTCCGGTTCGGGCCGGGCGATCGCGGCCTGTCGCTGTTCGGCACCATCACCCGGTCCGACCATCACACCGCGCGCGTGCCATGGTTCGTCAGCGGCGGATTTGTCGCGCGCGGCCTGTGGGACAGAAGGCCGAAGGATAATTTCGGGCTGGGGCTGGTCCATGCCCGCGTCAATCCGCGCATCGCCGACCGGCAACGCGACCAGCAATCACTGGGGCAGGCCATCGACGTGCAGGGCACGGAATCGAGCGGCGAGCTATTCTATGGCTGGCAGGCGACCCCGGCGCTGCTGCTGCGCACTATATCGACCGGGCGCTGGCCCGATGCGGTGGTGGCGGGCTGTACGGTCAAGCTGATCCTCTGAGCCGCGATCTTCAGTCCGTCACCACCACTTCGCGGAAGCGGTTCTGTGCGGTCAGGCGGACGCCGGCATTGGGCGCGCCATAACCGGCATAGCCGCCATCACGCTGCACGAATTCGAAGAAGAACAACTTGTCAAAGGCGCGGCTGTAGCATTGCCAGAAGCCGTCGCCATTGGCGTCCTCATCATAAAGGATGCCAAGCGACGCCATACGGGCCAGCATCGCATCGTCAAAGCCGAAGCGGGCGGCGAGATCATCATAATAATTGCCCGGTATCTCCAGCATGGCCGCGCCGCCATCATGCAGCGCCTGTGCCGTGGCGAATATGTCGTCGGTCGTCAGCGCGACATGCTGAAACCCGCCGCCCAGCCCCTGTTCCAGGAAACGGGCGGACAGGGTTTCGCGCGCGTCGGTGGCATTGAGCGTCACGCGAAACGCGCCATCGGCTGACTGCAAGGCCTGACTATGGACAAGGCCCGACGGGTCGATCACATCCTGCGCCGCACGGGCCTCCAGCCCGAACAGGCTGCGCCAGTAAAGCTGCCAGGACAGAAATTCGTCATTATGGACGACGGCCGCCAGATGATCGACGCCATGGGCATGAGGGGCGGGCATGGGGTCGGACGGCTCGATGGGGGTAAATTCCCGCGCCCACAGCCCCTCCACCTCATTTTCATCGATCAGATAGACAAGGCTGCCGCCGACGCCGCGTAGCGCGGGCATCGCCATGCGACCGGGACGCCCCTCTGGATTATAGGCCTTGATCCCCAGTGCCGCCGCGCGGGCCAGCACCGCGTTGCGATCGCGCACGCGGATACCGATGGCACAGATGGATGGGCCATGAGCGGCGCGATAGGCGCTGGCAAAGCCCTTATTCTCGGCATTGACGACCAGATTGATGCCGCCCTGCCGCCATCGCGTAACACGCTTGTGCCGATGTTCGCCGCACAGGTCGAAGCCGAGCGTCGCAAAGCTGCTGCCCAGCCGGGCCGAATCATGCGCTTCGGCCGCGAATTCGACAAATTCCGCGCCCAGCGCCGGTTGCGGCGGCGGCATGGTGGACGGGCGGCCGAGCAGGCGCAGCGCGGCGTCGCGCACATAATCGAGCGAGCGATGCCCGTCCTCCGCCACCATCCGCGCCGCGTTGGAGCGGAAACGGTCGTTGAAGATTTCGAGGCTGAGCGGGCCGTCATAGCCGGTGCGCAGGATTTCGGCGACATAGGCCTCAACCTCCAGCCCGCCCTGTCCCGGCAGGTTGCGGAAATGGCGGCTCCAATAGAGCAGATCCATGTCCAGCACCGGCGCGTCGGCCAGCTGGACGAAGGCGATCTTGTTGCCCGGAATGGCGCGAATGCTGTCACTGGGGATGCCGCGTGAGAGCGAATGGAAGCTGTCGAGGATGATGCCGATGGCGGGATGATCCACCGCCTCGACGATGGCCCATGCGTCGCGATGGTCGTTGATATGGCGGCCCCATGCCAGCGCCTCATAACCCACGATGATGCCGCGCTGTGCCGCCCGGTCGCCCAGTTCGCGGAAATCGTCGACGATGCGCGCGCGGTCGCCCAAGGCGGCGGGCTGACAATTGGAGCAGAAGAGGATGCGGTCGGTGTTCAGCTCCGCCATCAGATCAAACTTGCGTTCCGCCCGGTCGAACGCCCGCTGGCGCAAATGATCGGGCATGCCCTCAAAATCGCGGAAGGGCTGATAGAGCATGCAGGCAAGGCCCAGATCGTCCATCATCGATTTGACCTCGCGCGGCGTCAGCGCCGATCCGATCAGGTCATTTTCGAATATTTCGACACCGGCGAATCCGGCCGCAGCGGCGGCGGCCAGTTTCTCCTCCAGCGTGCCCCGAAGCGAGACAGTGGCGATGGCATTGCTGTTGCGGGCGATGGGCATGGGACGCGATCCTTTTGACAGACCCGCATCATCCCATGCCCTGCACGCCCTTATAAGAGGTCGAAACAGACATATTCATAACATGTTGTTATGCACTTCAAGGCAGCCGCGCCGCTTAAGACTGTAACTTATTGCTATACCACTATGCCAAAGGTCGCGTTGACAGAACGTACTGGTTCGTACAAAAAAGTTACAGGTCGTCATCAAGAGGGCCATATCGGGGAGGATGATGTGTGGGGCGACAGTTCCAGCGAAGCGGGCTATGGAGCAGCGGCCGATCGACCGACGTCGATGCCGGGGACCGAGCCAATGCCCACTGAAGGCAATATTTCCACGTCAGCCCCTGCAGCCGGCGGCGCCATGCGCCCCAGCCGCGTGCGCTATGGCATGCTGGCGCTGATCGCCAGCGGCACCCTCATCAACTATCTCGACCGCACCATCCTTGGCATTGCGGCGCCGGAGCTGACCAAGGAGCTGGGCATCAGCGCGGCGATGATGGGCATTATCTTTTCCGCCTTCAGCTGGACCTATGCCGCGTCGCAGATTCCCGGCGGCGCCTTCCTCGACAGGTTCGGCACGCGCGTCACTTACTGCCTGTCGGTCGGTTTCTGGTCCTTCTTCACACTATGTCAGGCGTTCATCGGCGGGGTCGCCAGCCTGATGGGCCTGCGGCTGGCGCTGGGCGTGGCGGAAAGCCCCTGCTTCCCCGCCAACAGCCGGGTCGTGGCGACATGGTTCCCACGGCAGGAGCGCGCCTTTGCCACCGGCGTCTATACGGTCGGCGAATATATCGGCCTCGCTTTCCTAAGCCCCATCTTGTTCCTGATGCTGGCGACGTTCGGATGGCGCTCGCTGTTCGTGGCGGCGGGCACCATCGGCCTGATCTTTGCCGCCATCTGGTGGAGCAAATATCGCGAGCCGATGCAGAGCAAGGCGAACCGCGCCGAACTGGACGAAATCGCCGCTGGCGGCGGGCTGGTCGATCAGCCGGTCAAGCAGAAGCTCAACTGGCGCGACGCCGGTCGCCTGCTGAAAACCCGCCAGATGTGGGGCATTTGCCTGGGCCAGTTTGCCGGCAATTCGACCCTCGTCTTCTTCCTGACATGGTTCCCCACCTATCTGGCGGTGGAGCGGCATATGGACTGGCTGAAGATCGGCTTCTTCGCCATCATGCCCTTCATCGCGGCATCCATCGGCGTGCTGTTCGGCGGATGGTGGTCTGACCGGATGCTGCGGCAGGGCAAGTCGCCCAATATCGCCCGCAAGCTGCCGATCATTCTGGGCCTGCTGCTGGCGTCCACCATCATGCTGGCCAATTTCACCGACGATAATCGCATCGTCATCGCCATCCTGTCGGTCGCCTTCTTTGCGCAGGGCATGGCGGCGCTTGGCTGGACCCTGGTGTCCGATCTGGCGCCCGAAGGCATGCTGGGCGTGACGGGCGGCGTGTTCAATCTGGCGGCCAATCTGGCGGGCATCACCACCCCCATCGTGATCGGCGCCATCGTCGCGGCGACGGGCAGCTTTGCCTATGCCCTCGCCTTCATCGGCATCGTCGCCCTGCTGGGTGCGCTGTCCTACATCTTCATCATCGGGAACGTGCAGCGCATCGTCCTCGATTGAAGCCGGTCCCGGCGGGGGACGCCGGGACCATCAGTACATACCGATAATCCACATAATAACAGATATATTAGGGAGGATTACCTCATGCAGTTTCGTATCTGCGGCATTTCCGCCATCGCCCTGATGGTCGCCACTCAGGCCCATGCACAAACTGCCCCCGTCGCGCCACAGGTCAGCGATCAGGCGCAGAGTGACGCCGCGCAGGATGCGTCGGTCGCCGACATCGTCGTCACCGGATCGCTGATCGCGCGACCCGACTATGTGTCGGCCAGCCCGGTCGTCACCATGAGCGCCGAAACGCTGAAAGGTGCGGGCACCGTCAATGTCGAACAGGGTCTCAACCAGTTGCCGCAATTCACCCCGGCCAGCGGCGCGGGCGGCGGCGGCGGCACGGCGGCCCTGTCGGCCGGGCGCGCCACGCTGAACCTGCGTGGCCTTGGCGACCGGCGTACCCTTGTTCTGCTGGACGGGCATCGCCTGCCGACATCGACCGCCTTCAACGTGGCGGACGTCAACATCATCCCCACCGCGATCCTTGAAAGCGTGGAGACGGTGACGGGCGGCGGATCGGCCGTCTATGGTTCCGACGCGATCGGCGGGGTCGTGCAATTCCGCACCAAACGGCGCTTCGACGGCATCCAGCTCGATGGCCAGATCGGCAACAGCTTTCGCGGCGACTATCTGACGTCCGACCTGTCGCTGTCGGGCGGGTTCAACGGATTGCAGGACCGGCTGTCGGTCGTCTTTTCCGGTTCCTACACCCATCGCGACGAGCTGACCGGGCGGCAGCGCAGCTTTTACGATCAGGGTTTCCTGTCGGGCTTCACCGGACCCGGCCTCTATCTGCCGGGCGCCAATGCGCCGAGCCAGACGGCGGTAAACGCCTATTTCGCGTCGCAGGGCGTCACCCCCGGCACCGTCGCGCGCAGCGCCAATTTCGGTTTCAATGACAATGGATCGCTGTTCGCCCAATCGGGCCTCGTCAATTATCGCGGGCCGCTGGCGCCGGAATATAGCAATCTGGGCGGCACATTCCGCCAGCCCGCCGTGCTGGATCAGTCGGTGATGCGCCCGCTGGACCGCGAATCCATGTTCGTGCGCGCCAATTTCGAAGTGTCGCCCGCGCTGGAACTCTATGCGCAGGGGCTATATTCGCACACATCGGCCTATAGCTCGATCGGCCTCAACATCACCCAGTTCATCCCGGCGCTGGTGTCGGTCAACAATCCCTTCATCCCCGATGCGCTACGCACATTGCTGGCATCGCGCGCCAATCCGACCGCCAATTTCCAGATCAACCAGCGCTTCGCGGGTCTGGGCCGCCGCGCCTATGACACGAGTTTCGAAACGACGCAGTTCGTGCTGGGCGCCCGTGGCGAGACGGGCGTAGGCGACTGGAAATACGATATTTATTACGCACGCGACCGGACCAAGGTCGACAATGCGATCGAAAATGCGGTTCTGGGTTCGAAGATGAACCAGTTGCTTCAGGCCAGCGATGGCGGCCGGTCGCTGTGCGCGGGCGGATATAATCCGTTCGGTGTCGCGAACAGTTCGTCCATCTCGCAGGCCTGCGTGGATTTTGTCAGCCGTCGGGTCGCTCTGCCGGAAGACATCGGTCAGGATACGGTGGAAGCCAAGCTGTCGGGGAGCCTGTTCGCGCTGCCCGCCGGTGATGTGCAACTGTCGGTCCTGGCCGATTACCGCCGCAACAGTTACGACTTCGATCCGGGCGCGGAACTGGTCGCGGGCGACGTATTCGGTTTCAACCAGACCGCCGCCACCCATGGCCGAACCAATGTGAAGGAAGGGGCGGCCGAACTGTTCGTGCCGATACTGGACGGCAAACCCTTCTTCGAAAAGCTGAACCTGACGGTCGGCGGCCGGTATTTGGACTATAACATCACCGGCGGCATCTGGTCGTACAAAGCCGAGCTGGAATGGCGGCCGGTGCAGGCCGTCATGCTGCGCGGCGGATACCAGAAATCGAACCGGGCGCCCAATGTCGGCGAACTCTTTTCCTCCGCCACCGGAACGCAGGTGCAGATCGGCAACCCGCCCGCCGGTGGCGATCCATGCGATGCGCGCAACCCCGCCTTTTCGGGCGCCAGCGCATCGCAGCTTCGTGCGCTGTGCGTCGCGACCGGCGTGCCAGCGGCGATCGCATCGACCTATAATGCCACCACCGTCGCCGTCCCGGCCACCAACACCGGCAATTTCGGCCTGAAGGAGGAATCCGCCACCACCAAGACGGTCGGGATCGTGCTGACACCGCGCATCAATTCGTCGCTGTTCGCCAACCTGTCGCTGTCGGTCGATTTCTATGACATCAAAATCAAGAATGTGATCTCGACCGTGGCGGGGAATATCGCGCTCAACCGCTGCTATAATGTCGGCGGCTATAATCCGAATTATTCAGCCGACGACCAGTTTTGCCAGCTTATATCGCGTAGCAACCTGAATGGCGAAGTGACTAACGTCGCCCTGCCCTACCTCAACCTCGGCGGCCTCAAGACCCGCGGCCTCGACATTCAGCTCGACTGGACGATCGCGCTGGGCGAAATGGGCATCGGCAGCGATACCAGCCTCGCACTCAAGAGCGTAGTCAGCTATCTCGACAGCTATCAGCGCAAGGATCTGCCGGGTACGGCCTATTTCGAATATGCCGGTACGATCGATTATACCAACACCCTGCCCCTGCCCAAATGGCGCTGGCTCAACAGCGCGATGCTGTCGGTCGGCAAGCTGGACCTGGGCCTGCGCTGGAAGCATATGAACGCCATGAAGGACGTGACCACCGTCCTCAACCCGGCCAGCACCATCGCCGGTGTGAAATCCTATGACACGTTCGACCTGACCAGCAACCTGCGCGTCACGGAAAAGCTGGAGCTGCGCGCGGGCATCACCAACCTGACCGACAAGCAGCCCTATGCCGTGGGCGGTACGCCCAGCCAGACGCTGCCCGACATTTACGACATCGTCGGCCGCGCCTTCTTCGTCGGCGCCAAGGCCAAATTCTGACATCACGCTTCTTTGGAGAACGGAAACATCATGGGTACATCTAGGCTGATCGGCCTGATCGGCGAGGGCATAGGGCAATCCAAGTCCCCCGCCCTTCACGAAACGGAAGGCGCGGCATTGGGCATTCCCTATGTCTATCGCCTGGTCGATCTGCATGCGCTGGGCCTGAATGTCGGGCATCTGCCCGACATATTGGACGGGATGAAGCGGCTGGGGTTCGACGGTACCAACGTCACTCATCCCGCCAAGCAGGCGATCATTCCCCTGCTGGACGAGATTGACGAGGATGCAGCGGCGATCGGCGCGGTCAACACCGTGCGGATCGAGAATGGCCGGACCAAAGGGTATAATACCGACTGTTCGGGCTTTGCCGAAGGGTTCCGGCGGGGCATTCCCGACGCGGACCTGACCCATGTGGTGCAACTGGGCGCAGGCGGTGCGGGGGCCGCCACCGCACGCGCCATGCTGAAGCTGGGCGCGCAACGGCTGACGCTGGTCGACGCCGATCCGGCACGGGCCACCGCCCTCGCCGCGCGGCTGGCGACGGGCTATCCCGACCGGACCATCGACGTGGCGGGCGATCCCGCGCAGGTGATGGGCGATGCCACCGGCCTCGTCCACGCGACGCCGACCGGCATGGCGGCGCACCCCGGCCTGCCGCTGTCGGCCGATCTGTTGCGGCCGGACATCTGGGTCGCGGAAATCGTCTATTTCCCGCTGGAAACCGAATTGCTGCGCGTTGCCCGCTCCATCGGGTGCCGCACCGTGGATGGCGGCGGCATGGCCGTGTTTCAGGCGGTGGCCGCCATGGAAATCTTTATCGGTGCGCCGGTCGATGCCGACCGGATGCTGGCCAGTTTTCAGGCAATGGGCGTTGACTAACCGCCGTTCCTTGGCCAATCCCGTGGGTCAGCGAAAGCGCCACGGGATTGGGCAAGGATATGGTTTCAAGGCGCAAATCGGGTAGCGGCAGTTCGGGGCGGACCAACGACCCCGAACGCACCAGGGCCAACATATTAGCCGTGGCGAGCGAGCATTTCGCCGAACATGGCCTGTCGGGCGGACGCATCGACGACATCGCAACCCAGACCAATACGTCCAAGCGGATGATCTATTATTATTTCGGCAGCAAGGAAGGGCTGTACGAAGCGGTGCTGGAACGGGCCTATCTGGAAATTCGCCGGGTCGAGCTGGAAATCGACATTCCCAATATGGACCCGACCGACGCGCTGCGGCAGATCGTCCATTTCACGGTCGACCATCAATATAGCCATCCCTGGTTCGGCCGGCTGGTCGCGATCGAGAATATCCACCATGGCGAGTATCTGAAGCGTATTCCGGGCATTCGCGAACATAATGCGACGATCATCCAGCAGCTTGAAACGCTGATCGCCAAGGGCGTGGAACAGGGGCAGTTTCGGACAGGCATCGATCCGCTGAGCCTGCACTGGATGATCAGCGCCTTTGCGATCTTCAATGTCGTGAACGACTATACTTTCTCTTACCTGTTCCCCACCCCCGGCACGCCGCAGGAGGTGCAGGCGCAACGACGCGCGCTGGCGACCGAAGCGGTCCTGCGCTGGTGCAGCGTTCAGGCGGCATAGCCGCCGCCTGCCTTCCCGCTGGACAAGGGCGCAGCCTCATCCCTATGTACAGGATCGTACATAAAGGAGATCAAAAACATGGCGGGGAGCATCTACATATTGAATGGCCCGAACCTCAATCTGCTGGGCCAGCGGCAGCCGGAAATCTATGGTTATGAAACGCTTGCCGATGTGGAGCAGTCCTGCCGCGACATGCTGACCGGCCACGACATGGCGCTGCGTTTCCTGCAATCCAATGCGGAACATCAGATCATCGACTGGATTCACGAGGCGCGGACGCAGGCCGACGCCATCATCATCAATCCGGCCGCCTTCACCCACACGTCCGTCGCCATCCTCGACGCACTGAACGCCTTCGAAGGGCTGGTGGTCGAAGTGCATATCTCCAACGTCCACAAGCGCGAGCCATTTCGCCACCACAGCTATGTGTCCGGCCGTGCCGACGCGGTGATGGCAGGCTTTGGCGTGGAGGGCTATTCGCTGGCGCTGCGCCATGTCGTGGGCAAGATCGCCCGGAAAATGGCTGCCCCCGCCTCAGCGTGACAGGATTTCAGGCGGCGGTGCGGCCGGGGACAGGTTGCGGCGCAGACTGGTCAGCGCCACGACGCCCCGCCGGCGCTGCGCGGCCGCCTGAATCGTCGCGACCTTAAACAACAGGCGATCGATGGCGCGAACGAGAGCCGGTTCCGCCGGTGTCGGTTCCGGGCCGCGCAGACGGCTATAATGTAAATCTATCCGCCGCAGCAGGGCTGCAACCTGCCGGGCGACCTGCGGCGTGGCGTCACGCTGAAACGCATGCAGGTCGGCGATGGCCACGCCGATGCGCGTATCGGTCAATATATTCATCATCGGGGGACCGGGATCGATGGCCAGCGCCCGCAGCCGTGGCATCAGCATTGCCACCCGGTCAAGCATCTGGCCGATCCACAGCTCCAGATTGATCGGCGCCCGCCCCGCCGCCATCGCCGCCACTTCCCGCCATCCGGCGCGCACCAGCCGCGGCACGCTGCTGCGCGTACCCAGCGAACTGGCGAGGTTCAGCATAAACAGGGCGATCATGACCCCCGTCACCTGCGCCGCGGCAGCATTCGCGAAGGTCGCGAAATTGCCGTCATAGCTTTCGTTCAGACCCATCAGGCCCGGCAGGGTCAGCATGATGCCGATGGCATAGGCCGCTGCCCCCGGTCGCGACTGAATGCTGCCGATAGCAAGCAACGCAGGCGCCAGCATGATCGCAAGCGTCGGAAAATCATGAATGGCCGGCAAAATGGTGAAGGCATAAAAGGCACTGATAGGGATGGCCGTCAGGGTGCCGAACAATGCCCGCGTCGCGGTGGGGCCGGGTTCGTCGAGATTGCTGAAGAGCGCGCATAATATGCAGGCGATCACCACGGCGCTGCCGCCCTCCGGCCAGGACAGGCCGATCCACAGCGCGGTGCCGATACACATGGTCCCCATGGTGGCAAAGGCGGCACGCAGGGCAAGGCCGTGATCGCGGCTGAGCGGTTGCGCACGGGCAGCACCGATGGCCCGGCGCAGCGCCGGGCGCACCGTGCCGCCGCGCTTCGTCAATATGGCCCGCAACTCGCCAATGTCCCGATGGGCATGAATCAACGCCTGCAACCGGTCGAGCAGAGTGACGCGCAGCGCCATGGTCCAGTCCCATGGATCGTCGCATCCCGGCTCCAAAGCGGCGGCGCGATCGATCAGCCGGTCCGCCTGCATGATCGTCGCGGGCTGATGGTGCAATCCGTCCAGCCATGCGGCCACGTCCGACACAAGCTCCGCCAGATCGGGCGTCACGCCATCGATCGCACGCAGTTGACCCAGCCTGTCCTCAACCCCGCTGGCCAGCGGCAGCAGTAACGACAGGCGGTGCTGAATGACGCGCAACACCGCGATGCGCGCCGCCAGCCGGGTCAGATCAAAGGGCAGATGCACCGCCAGCTGGTGCAGGTCATACAGGTCGAGCGCCAGTCGCCGCCGGTCCTGATCCAGCGTGCCGGCGTCAAGGGCGATCAGCGCGTCGCGGCTCCAGCGTTCGGCATCGCGCACCATCCGGCCGATCCTGTCGGCCAGCGTCGCACTGACCGATCGGGGCAGCAGCAGCGCGTTGACGATGCTGCTGGCGCTGATGCCGATGACGATTTCCTGGATGCGCAGGCTGGCAAGGTCAAAGACGGTGCCGGGATGATCGACCGCAGGCAGGCCGACGATGGCGGCGGTATAGCCCGCCAACAGGAAGATGTAGGATTTCGGCGTGCGATCCAGCATCGCGATATAGCTGCACAGCGCCAGCCACAGGCCCAGCGCCCAGATGAGCAGCTCAGGCGCATTGACGAGCAGCGGCACCGCGACGATCGCCACCCAACCGCCGATCAGCGTGCCGATCATGCGGAACAGCGCCTTGGACATCATCGCCCCGGCAAGCGGCTGGGCCACGATATAGCAGGTGACGATGGCCCAATATGGCCGGGGCAGCCCGATCCGCAGGGCAATATAATAGGCCAGGATCGCGGACAGAAACGTTTTTAACGAGAAGAAGGCATCGCCAGCCCCCGCCCGCGCCACGCCCAGCAATGCGCCCACATCGGGGGGCAGCCGGGATCGTACGGCGGAAACCATGGCGAAGATTGTCCTTTCGAGTCCCGATCAAAGGGCGGAAGGCTTCGCTCGGATCGCGCCTTTTGGGCGCATGGGCCGACAATGGGAATAATCGTTTCGATCCGCTTTCATATCCTTTTGGTATGTACGGGAAGGTCTAAGGGTGCAGCAGGATCAGGCGGGCGGTATAGGCCATTTGCCCTGTTCTTCCCTGCTGTCCCGCCGGGACGGCGCGAAGGACAGGGGCGCGATCTGCGCCTGTGCCGCCGCCTCGCCCATATCGAACAGGTGGCGCAGGAACGACATCATGGCGATCCGCCCCCGTTCCTCCAGCTTTACCAGCATGCGGCGATGATCGGCGGGGTCGTAGCTCCGACGGGTCAGCCCCGCCTCCTCCAGCCGTTCGAGGCGCCGGATGGTGCCGGTCGCACTGTCGCCCGAAATGGTCATGACTTCCTTGACGCAGATGTCGCGTTCCATCTCCTCGCGAATGAACAGTTCCAGCATGATGTCCCAGGCGGAATCGCGGAATACGCTCTTGGGAAAATGTTGCGAGCAATGGATGCGCGCCTGCTGCGCCTTGCGCGCCAGTTCGACCAGCGGCACGGCACCGGTAGCCGATCCATCTGGTGGCCTGTTCAGATATTTGCGGTCATGCGATGCCATGATGCTGTCCTCGATCCTGCGCCCGCCGGTTTAGCGGGGCGCCCCCTTTGCCAATGGTGAAATGGTTGCCACCCGATCCGGCCCGGAGCAGCCTGCATCCGCCTTCAGCCGGTCGACCAGACGATGCAGGTCGCTGCCATGCGACCCCTTGAGCAATATTATATCTCCGTCCCGCAGCGTGTCGCGCAGACAGGCATGAAGCTGGTCGATATGATCGGCGTGAAAGCCGCGCACAGAAGGCGGCAAGGCCTGCCAGAAATCTGTATAAAGACCACCAACCGCATGAACCCGGTCGATGCCATGGTCGCGGATCATGGGCGCAAGCGCACCATGATAAGCCGCCGCATCCGGCCCCAGTTCCAGCATTTCCCCCAATATCGCGACCCGGCGCCCGTCGTGCCGCGCACCCAGCATGGCGATGGCCGCCGCCATGGAACCGGGATTGGCGTTATAGGCATCGTCGATCAGGGTGATGCGCCGTCCATCGAGGGCCAGCGCCATTTCCTGCCCCCGCCCGGCAAGCGGGCTGAAGTCGGCCAGCCGGTAAAGCCCCGCCTGTGGCTCCAGCGACAGGGCGGATAGCGTCGCCAGCACCGCCACGCTGTTGAGCGCCATATGTCGGCCCGGCGCATCGAGGCGATAGGAGATCGGCCCGGCGGGCGTTTCCACCGTCACCTTGCCATCGCCATGGCTGGTCATGCGGAAATCCGCCTCACGCCCCTCCCCATAAAGGATGACCTGCACATCGCGGGCCTGCGCCAGCGCGACCACCAGTTCGCATTCCGCCATATCGGCGTTGAGAATGGCGATGCCGCCCGGCCCCATCCCTTCGAATATCGCGCCCTTGCGCCGGGCGATGGTGAGAAGATCGTGATGATATTCCAGATGCGCCGGCAGAATATTGGTGAACAGGGCGATGTCCGGCCGGGCTATCCGCGCATTTTGACGCATCCGCCCGATCGCCAGTTCCAGGACGATATGGAGCGTATCCCACGGGATGGAAGCCAGATTCCAGGCAATGCCGAACGGCAGGTTCGCGTTCATCCGCGTCTGCCCCACCGCCCCCCAGGGCGACAATGCCTGTGCCAGCATGGCGACCATCGTCGTCTTGCCCGCCGAACCGGTGACGCCGATCACCCGCCCCTGCATGGCGGACCGCGCATGGCGGGCGAGCGCCAGAATCGCATCGTCGGTGCCGGGAACGTGCAGGACCGGCAGGTCGGTAGCCGGCAATATGTCCGGCGCACTGGTAAGGATGGCAGCCGGGCGCGGCGATAGGCGGGACAGGCGCAGCGGCGGAATGCCGCGTTCCTCCGGCGTGCCGCGCAACACCGCCATTTCCCCGCCGCGCAATGTGGGTTCGTAGATGGAAAGGCCAGTCATACCCCACCCATCGGGCGGCGAAACGATCCACCGGCCGCCCGTCGCCTGCTGCACATTATGCGCGGTCCAGCCTTCATTATCGGCCCGCACCGGCCGTTCGGCACGCCCCGACAACAGGTAGGCGCGATAGGCGATCAGGCCGGACAGATAATGTTCGACATCGTCGATCCGCACCCGGAATGCATGGTGGCGAATGAAGAAGCTGCCCCGGATACGCGCGGGATTGGCAAAGAACATCGCCAGTTCCGGCCAGAAATGGCCATTGAGCAGATAATGCGCCCGCCGGTGCAGCGCGTCGTAGAAACGGTCGAGGTCGATGCTGTCGAGCAGCGGCCGCAACGCGGGATCGTCGCCGATACGTGCGATCATCCGTTCCGCCGCCATCATCAGTTCCAGCAGCGTGGGGAATGTGGTGATCCGTTCCGCCACGAAATCGAGATAATCGCGCACATTATCCAGACCGAAGCGATAATAGCGCGCCTCGGGCCGATGGCGGGTCAATTCATTAGCGCAATAGCCCAGCCAATGGTCATGCGCCTTCGCATGGCCCGCCGCGATGAAATGATTGAAGGCGCGCTCCACCGCATCGATCCAGCGCGGATCGCCGGTCAGGCCATAGAGGCGCATCAGGCCGAATGCCGCCTCGCCATCATAATAGATGATGCGGAAATCCTGCTTCACCGCCAGCGTCGGCCATTCAAGCACATGAACGAAACGGCCGGTTTCCCTGTTCTGCATATGCAGGATGCCGAGCGCCAGTTGCTCCATCAGCGCGCGGTGCCGCATATCGCCGGTCAGCGCGTCATATTTGACCAGCGCCAGCAGGCAGACGGCATTGCCGCCCAGCTTGATCTCCTGCCCCGGATCGATGAGGAAAGCGGCCGACGTGCCATCGGGCAAGACGGTGGGCTGTATCAGGGCATCCACCAGATGATCCAGCGCCCGTTCGATCGCAGCCATCAGCGCAGGATCGCGCGTAACGTCCCATGCCTCCAGCATGGCATAGGTCGTGCTGGCGTGACGCAGGCTGTTATAGGCGGTGATTTCCCGGTCGAAACAGGGATGCCAGCCATAATGGAAGCGGCCGTCCGCCTTCACCTGACCGGCCAGATAGGTGCTGCCATCGCCAATTAACCCAGTCAGTGTATCCGGGTCGAGCCGGTCGATGCTGCGCCGTCCGCCATTGCGGCCGATCCTTTGCATCGCATGGATGGCGCTGGCCTCATCCATGAACAAGCCGGTCGTGGTAAAGAGCCATAGCGGCGCATCGTCACTGAAATCGATATGGCCGATGCCGTGACGCAGCCGAGCATAGCGAAGAAAATTGCCTTCGTTGACGACAGCGACCGGCTGGCCCGGCCCGCCATAGAGCATGGCGTTGGCATTGATTTCCGTTTCAAGAAAAGCGTGATGCAGGTCCGCGTCGAGCGCGATGCCGAAACGGAAATAGTTGCGCTTCGTCGCGGACAGGCGTCGGCGCACCTGCCCCCAGTTGCTCTGTTCGACGGCGCGCACCCGATCGACACGCAGCCAGCGCAGCTGTTCGGCCGGTTGCCCCAGCAACAACGGCATCGCCCCCAGCCAGCAGGCATCCATATCCGCACCGGATATGGTGAAGCTCTGCGCCCGTGCCGTTCCGTCCGTGAAGCTGAAGAACAGGGTGCAGCCCGGCATGCCATGGGCGCGCGGCGCGCGTGGTTCGTCCAACAGCCGGGCATGAAGGGCGGAAAGGCGATCCTGCATGTCCATCCTTACCGCTCCCGAAGGGCTTCGCGCGCCCGGTTGAAGGGTTTCATCAGATATTGCAGCACCGTCTTGCTGCCGGTGTGGATGTCGACCGTGGCGATCATGCCCGGCACGATCGGGAAATGCTTGCCCGCCTTGTTCACCAGCGCGACCGATTTGGTCCGCACGAACACGCGATAATAATAGATTTCCGGGTTCACCTCGTCCCGGATGGTGTCGGGCGAAATGCTGGAAACCGTACCGTCCAGGCCGCCATAGATCGCGTAATCATAGGCGGTGATCTTGACCGTGGCGCGCTGATTGGGGTGGATGAAGGCGATGTCGCGGGGCGAAATACGCGCCTCGATCAGCAACTGGTCGTCCAGCGGCACGATCTGCATGACTTCGCCATTGGGGGGGACGACGCCGCCCACGGTCGACACCTCGATGCTTTTGACGATGCCGCGCACCGGCGACCGCAGGGTCAGGCGGCTGAGCGTGTCGGATCGGCCGCGCACCACCGGGGCCAGCGATTCCACTTCCTCGCTGACCTTGGCCAGATCCTGCTGCGCCTCGACCAGATATTGCGATCGCAGCTCCGCTTTCTTGAGCATCAGTTCGGACTGTTGCCGTTTCAGCCGCAACACCTCGACATTGCTGGCCGCGCCGACCGAGATCAGCGATTCGCCGATCCGCACTTCGCGACTGATGAGGGCGAGCGACTGGTCGATCAGGTTGGACGAGCTGACGAGGCTGCTGCGGCGTTCATTATAAAGGCGCGTCTCGGCCGCCTTGAGGTCGGGATATTTGTCGAGTTCTGCCGAGAAGTTGAGGCCTGTGCCGCTGACTTCCGCGCGCAGGCGCGTCGCGCTGGCAAGGGCCGCGCGATATTTGGCGGCGCTTTCGTCTACCGTCGATCCCGCCTGCGTCGGGTCAAGCTGCGCCAATATCTGGCCCGGCTTCACGATATCGTCCTGCTTCACCAGCAATTTCTTGACGATGCCGCCCTCCAGCGACTGGATCACCTGTTCCCGGCTGGTGGGAACGACCCGGCCGTCGCCGCTCGCCACCTCGTCCAGCATGGCGAGCCATGCCCACAGAAACGCCGCCACCAGCAGGGCCGTCACCAGCCATACCAGCCGCACCGACCCCGCCAGTCGCGCCCGGCCACCATCGTCGAACGACCAGTCATCCCCTGTTGCCGCGATGCTCATGCGCTGCGCCCCTTTCGTGCCTGCATGGTGCGCAGGGCCGCGTCGCGCGGCTGGTCCAGCAGGATGGTGCCATTGTCGATCACGATGACCCGGTCGACCAGTTCCAGCACGCGGGTCCGGTGGGTCGCGACGATCAGCGTGCGTCCCCGGCCCCACCGCTTGACGCCCTCCACGAAATGACGCTCGCTCACTTCATCCATCGACGCGGTGGGTTCATCGAGCAGCGCGACATTGGGTTGACGCAGCAACATGCGCGCCAGCAGCAGCGATTGCACCTGCCCGCCGGACAGGCCGCGTCCGCCCTCCAATATGACATGCTCCAGCCCGTTACGCAGGCGTCGGACGAACTGGTCCGCGCCGGTCATCGCCAGCATGGCCAGAAGCTCCTCATTCGATGCTTCCGGCGCGCCGAGCATCAGATTTTCGCGGATCGTGCCATAGAATAGACGGCTGTCCTGCGACAGGAAGCCGACATCGCGGCGCAGGTCGGCGGGATCGACATGATGCAGCGACAGATTGTCGATCAGCACTTCGCCCGAAATCGGCTGCAACATGCCGGACAAGGCCTGAAGCAAGGTGGATTTGCCCGCTCCGTTACGGCCCAGCAGCGCGATCTTCTCACCCGCCGCGATCTCCAGATCCGGCACGGTCAGCGCGGGCGGCGCATCGCCATAGCCGAACACGCCGGACTGGATTTTAAATTGGCCCGACAGGCTGCGCACCGAAATGCGATGCTCCTCATCCGGGCGATCGACCGGCAGGCTCATAATCTGGTTAAGGCTGCCCATCGCCACCTTCGACTGCTGGATGCGGCTCATCAACTGGGTCAGTTGCGCCATGGGCGCCATCATCCGCGACCCCAGCATCGAGGAAGCGACCAGCGATCCGGTGGTCAGGTCGCCACTGATGACCAGCGGCACGCCCGCGCAGATGATCCCAGCATAGACGCCATTCTGCACATTATGCGTCCATACGGTCAGGCTGTTGGTCAGGCCGCGCAGTTTGAGCTGCGCCTCTCCGGCTTCGGCATTATAGCGGTTCCAATGCTGCTGGAACCGTTCCTCGGCCTGCAACGTCTTGATATCCTCTATGCCCTGCACCGCCTCCACCAGCATCGCGTTGCGCAGCGAGGATTCGCGCATCGACGCCGTGGCATAGGCGCGCAACCGGCGCTGCATGAACAGACCGGGCAGGACGAGCAGGAACAGCGCGCCGATCGGCACCAGCACCAGTGGACCGCCGATCGACCACAGGATCGCAAGGAACAGGAAGAAGAAGGGCAGGTCCGCCACCGCCGCGACGGTGGTGGACGTCAGCAATTCGCGCACCTGATCAAGGTCGCGCAACTGCGCGATGAAGGTGCCGGTCGATGTCGGTCGCGCCCGGTTGCGCACGCGCAGGGCATGACCGAACACCCGGTCCGACATGCGCAGATCGGCCCGCTTGCCCAGCACATCGACGATGTTCATGCGCAACCGCCGCAGCAGGAAATCGAAGGCGATGGCAATGGCGACGCCCAGCGCCAATATATAGAGGCTGGGATAGGATTCGGCCGGAACCACCCGGTCATAAACCTGCATCGAAAAGATGACGCCCGCCAGCCCCAGACAATTGGCGAGGCAGGACGCCAGCATCACATGGCCATAGGCCCGGCCATCCTGAAACAGGATGCGGCGCAGCCAATGATCCTCATGGGGGCGGATATAAGGGTCCACACGCGGATCGGGCGCGGCGCGGGACGGGCGCGCCACCACCAGCAGCGCGGCGCAGGCGGCGACTTCCGCCAACGGCATATGCGCCTCTATCCCGCCCTCGCCCGACAGGCGCAACGTCGCCACGCCATGATCATCGATCGCGGTCAGCAGGGCAAGACCGCCATCATCGGCCTGCACGATCAGGGGCAGTCGCCATCCGGTCAGCGCGTCCTTCACCGGCACCTTGAAGCGGACGGACAGGCCAAGGGCGCGGGCCATGGCGCGAATGCGCGCCTGTTCCCCGTCCATGCCCGACCACAGGCCCGCCAGCGTGGCGATCCGTTCCGACCCCGGCAGGCCGAAATGGCGGGCCACATCCTGCAACAGGTCCAGCCACGCTTCCATGGGAGCGGCGGCACCACCGGCCGGACGGATCGGGGCCATCATGCTCATAGGGTCACTCCCCGTACCGTCGTGCCGGTCAGGCGAAAGGCGGACCGTGTCCGACCGCTATTGTAGAGGCAGTCCATCTGAAGCCGGCGCAGATCATGTTTGGTATTGGCCGCTTCGAACCGGACCTGCTGAAACTCCTGCTCCGCGTTCAGCACGTCGACCAGCGTGCGCGTCCCCATCTCGATATATTGCAGGCGATAGAGCTTGCCCGTCTCGTTCATATTTCCCTGCCGCGAGGACAGGGTGCTGGTCAGGCTGTTGAGGCTGTCAATCTGTTGCTGCGCCTCGGACAGGCGCTGGGCGGTGTCGTTGCGGGCGCGGTCGGTCGCGGCTTCCGCTGCGGCCAGCGCATAGTTGGCGCCGCGCACCTTTGCCTTGGTAATGCCGCCGCCAAAGATGCTGCTGGATACGCTGATACCCAGCGTATAGGCGCTGCGTCGTTCGGCGAAGGGCGATGCAACATCGACGGTGCCGTTGCCGCCGATCGACACGGTGGGCAACTGGTCCGCCTTGCTGCGGCGCAGGTCCGCCTCCGCCCGTTCCTTCTGCGCCTGTGCCACCATGACGGCCGGCACCATGTCCCAGTCGGGCGGTCCCTGACGACAGGCGGACATCAGCCATCCCGGCACATCCTCACTCACCGGCGGCAGGGTGCCGGTGCGCCCCAGCAGATAGGCGAGGTTGCTGGACCAGCGCCCCCGCTCCGCATCGATCTGGGCCAGCGTCGCCTGGGCCGCCTCCACCCGCGCCTGTACCTGCAACCCGTCGGACCGGGTGGCCGCGCCCATGCGAACGCGATGGCCGACCAGTTCGGCAATTTCGCGCACACGCGCCAGTTGATCGATCGCCACCTGATGCAGGGCGTTGGCGCGCTGTAGCTCGATCACGGCATAGCCGGTGTCGCGGATCAGCCCGTCTATCGCCATCAGCATTTCGCCTTCGCCGATCTTCGTTCCGGCGCGGGCGGCGTCGACGGCGCTGCGCACCTTGCCGAAGTCGAACAGCATCTGCGATGCCTGAAATTGCGGGCGGGGGCGCCAGTCGGCAGTCAGGCGCGTGTCGTAACTCATGCCGACACCTGCACTGATCTGGGGGGAATAGCCGGCACGGGCGACAGCGATTTCCTCGCCACGGGCGCTGAGTTCGCCCGCCGCCTCGATCACGGCGGGGTGCCAGGCGATGGCTTCATGCGCGGCCTCATCCAGGTCCAGCATATCGCCGGCACGGCCCGCATCGCTGGCTCTGCCCATGCCGGTCACTTGCGCCATGGGCAAAGCGCGTGGATCGGACACGCCGCCAGAGACGCTGTCGTCCGATACATCAAAATTCATATATGACAGCGACTGCGCCGATACCGACGCCGCCGAAGCCATCAGTGGGATCACCAGCCAAAATCGGCGGTTTCCCGTATGAAATATTGGTCGCATGTCGTGACCATCCTCGCCATTTTGGGAAGATAGTCGCCGTCGCCGGTTACGATCATGCTAATGAATCAATGGTTAAAATCATGTTGAATGTGTAAGCTGTTCATCCCCCGTCATAAGTTGTGATTGCTGTTTAACGGGTCCAGATCGTCGCTGTTCGACAGATAGGCTAATGGGTCGTCTGGCGTTGTCGCAGACGGGTCTGTCTGTACATCCACCACGGGAGTCGAGGCCAGGTCGATGGTCGCCAGATTGTCGCCCGGCGTATCGAGATAGTTGGTCAGAACATCCTCCAGAGCGCCCTGCCCTTCGAACATGTCATAGGCCAGTTGCCCCAGAACATCGTCCGAAGAAGCCGCCGCCGCAATCGCACCGTCATCCTGAACAGAGGCCATCATGTCGCCGCTGTCCATGATCATCATGGCCGACGATGTACCCGTGCCAACGTCGATAGTGACGTCCAGCCGCGCGGTCGCCAGCGTCCCGTTGGGCTGCACGATCTGATAGGTGAAGCTGTCCACCAGATCGACCGTGGAATGGGCCAGCGTCGAACTGGGCGTGTAGGTATAGCCGCCCGTTTCGTTGACGGTCAGCGTGCCATGCGCCCCTGCCACCGTGACCGGCGTATCGCCGACTTCTGCAAAACCGCTGCCGGTCCCGATCCTGACGGTGGCGAAGGCCGTGCCCATGCTGTCATTGGCCAGCAATTCGCCCGAACTGCCGGTCACGCCTGTGACCATGAACTGGTCAAGATGGGTGACGCTTTCGGATATAAAGACCGTGCTGCTGTAACCCGTGCCGACGATATTGGTGCTGGACACGGTGTAGGTATAGTTGCCGGTCGGCAAATCTTCGAACGTGTGGACGATCCCGGTACCCTGCAACAGACCCGCGACCGCCGTTTCGCTATGGGTGGCGACCACCGCGTTGGTCGCGGCATCCCGCACCGTAATCGTATAGCTGGGCAGGACACTCAGCACACCGTTACGGATGACCGTGATGGTGATGTCCGACTGACTGTTCGCCGCGACGGAGAAGCTGTCCGCCCCGCTGCCGGTGACGGGGACAAGGACGGCAAGGCCGGTGTTGAACACAAACTCCTGTGTCTGGGCCACGGTCTGGACGACATTGCCATACTGCACCGTCGCGTCGCTGACATCGTTCAGGGCGACCGGCGCACCGGTGATGTCATCGCTGCCGATGGCGATGCTGAGCGTTGCCTGACTTGTGTCGCTGCCATTGGGTTCGAACAATGTGTAGGTGAACACATCCGTCCGCCCGATCACCGCCGCGCTGGCATTGGGCGTATAGGTGTAATCGCCATCCCGGTCGATCACCAGCTGGCCATAGAGACCGTTGACGACCGTGCCGTCCGCCGTGATCGCTGTCGTCACACCGTTGACGGTCACGCTCTGCACCACAGTCTGAGGGCTGACCACATCGACATGGCCATCGGGGCTGGGATCGGTGATGACATTGCCCTGCGCCGCTTCCGGCACGATGCTGCCAATATCCGTATAATCCGAATCCACCCCGGTGACGGCCAGGCTGCCCAACAGGCCGGCGCCGACCGCCCCTTCAAAAGTGACGAAGGCCCGATAGGTGCCGGATTCCAGATTCTGTTCGCTGACCAGATCGCCGCCCAGCAGGCTGAGGTTCAGCAGGGTCGCCTCACCCGCATTCCCGTTCAGATCGACCCACACGCCATTTTCCAGCTGCTGGACATGCACCGCATAGCCCGCGCCCAGCCCAAGGGTGAGCGTGGCATTATAGGTGAAGGTGGCAAGCTGCGTATGGCCGGGCGCTACGTTGAACTCAACGAACTGTGTGCCCAGCACCTGCGCATCCAGATCGAGCAGACCCGCCGACACCAGCGCCACATAACCGACCGAGCCATGATTGACGGCGCTCGTCACCGGCAACAGGTCGACAAGGGCAATGTCGGCGTTGTTGAAAGCGGCAACATCGAACGGTGCATCGACGGCGGCGGGATCGGATATATTGCCCGCAGCGTCGACCTGAACCGCGATCAGATCCTGCCCGCCAATCTGCGGCGTCAGGAAGGTAACGGTAAAGCGGCCATCGGCGCCGACAAGAGCGCTGCCGACCAATGCGCCGCCCGCATCGCGTACCTCAACCCGTGCGCCGACCTCGCCGATGCCGGTCAGGGTCAGCCCGTCCCCGGACACGACCAGAGCAGCGGGCGGCGGGGGCGGCGTGATGTCGGGCGCAACTGCGGCGGTCGTGGTCGACACATTGCCGGCGCCGTCGGTCTGATAGGCGCCGATCGTCTGGCCATTGGCCTGTGGCGTGTTGAGCGTGACGGAATAGCTGCCGTCGCCACCCACCAGCGCGCTGCCGATAGCGGTGCCGCTTTCATCGACGATGGTGACGCGGGCGCCAGCCTCCCCGGCGCCGGTCACGACCGTTCCGTTGGCATTGACCAATGCGCTCGGTGCATCGGGGGCGGTCAGATCAGGCGCGGTGACGCCCGCCGCAATCGATCCGTTGCCCGCGCCATCCTGCTGCGTGACGAACAGAGACTGGCCATCATTCTGCGTCGGGCTGAGCGTAACCGTATAGCGTCCGTCCGCCGCGACCAGCGCAATGCCGATGATCGCGCCGACCAGATTGGTGACGGTGACGGTCGCCCCCGCTTCACCCAGGCCGCTGATCGTCGTGCCGCTGGCCGAGATGGTGGCGGTAGGCGCATCAGGCGCGGTTGTGTCGGGTGCGGTAATCTGCGCCTGTGGCGAAAGATTGCCGGCTGCATCCGTCTGACGCAGGCCCAGCGCCTGACCATTGGTCTGCGCGCTGCTGAGCGTGGCGGTGAAGCTGCCGTCCTGCGCGACCAGAGCCGTGCCGATGACCGAACCGAACGGATCGGTGATGCGAACGGTGGCGCCCGCCTCCCCCGTACCCGTGACGGTCAGGCCATCGCCGCTGACCGTGCCGGTCGGGGCATCGGGCGGCGTGATGTCCGGGGCGATCGCGCTGCCCGGATCGGAAATATTCCCGGCGGCATCCGTCTGGGTCAGGCCCAAAGTCTGTCCATTGGTCTGCGCCGTCGTCAGGGTCGCGGCCCATCCGCCATTGCTGCCGACCGTAGCGGTGCCGATCACCGTTCCCAGAGGATCGGTGACGGAAATGATCGATCCAGCCTCCCCCGTGCCGATGATGATCGTGCCGGATGCGTTGACCACACCGGATGGCGCGTCGGGCGCGGTGATGTCTGGCGCGGTCAGCGCCACCGTGGGCGACAGATTGCCTGCGCCATCCACCTGCACCAGCGTCAGCGCCTGACCATTGGCCTGTGCCGGGGTCAGCGTCGCAGTAAAGCTGCCATCTCCGGCGACAATCGCTGTACCGATGACCGCCCCGCCGACCGCCAGAATATTGACGGTTGCGCCCGCCTCACCCGTGCCGGTGACGGTTGCCCCATCACCCGCGACCGTGCCGGTCGGGGCATCGGGCGCCGTAATGTCAGGGGCAAGTGCGGACGCCGGGTCGGAAATATTGCCTGCTGCATCCGTCTGGATCAGGCCCAGCGTCTCGCCATTCACCTGCGCCGTTGCAAGCGTCGCGATCCATGCGCCATTGACGCCCACCGTCGCGGTGGCGATCACCGTCCCGGCAGGATCGGTCACGCTGACGATCGCGCCTGCTTCCCCCGTGCCGGAAATGGTCAGGCCGTCATTGCTGACCGTGCCGACCGGCGCGTCGGGCGCCGTGCTGTCGGGCGCAACGATATCGACCTGTGGCGAGACATTGCCGGCGGCATCCGCCTGAACAATGGTCAATAGCTCGCCATTGAGCTGCGCTGTGTCGAGCAGGGCGGTATAGGTGCCATCCCCGGCCACGATCGCCGTGCCGATCACAGTGCCATCGGCATCCGTCACCGTCACGCTGGCCCCGGCCTCGCCCGTGCCGGTCAGGGTCAGCCCATCGGGATCGAGCGTCCCCGTGGGCGCATCGGGCGCTGTAATATCCGGCGCGAAAATCTGTGCCGGCAGCGATTCATTGTTGGCGCCATCGGTCTGGGTGACGCTGATCTCTTCCCCATTGGTAAGCGCGGCGGGCAGTTCCAGAACGAAATCACCCTGAGCATTGGCCGTTCCCGTCCCGATGACGGTGCCACCCGCGTCGCGGATGGTGATGGTCGCGCCCGGTTCCGCTCCGCCGACGACGACCACACCCGTCGCATCGATCTGCGCATCGGGGGCGTCGGGCGCCGTCGTGTCGGGGGCCAGGATGACCGCCGGTGGCGAACTGCCATTGGCATTGCTCTGGATGACGCGAATTTCTTCGCCATTGGTCTGCGCGGTGGTGAGATCCACTACATAATTGCCGCCGCCATCGACCGTGCCTGTGCCCAGTTCGACGCCGCCCGGTCCCGTAACGCGGACTTGCGCGCCGATTTCACCGGTGCCCGTCACCTGATCGCCCGTACCGTTGATCACGGCGGTGGGCGCATCTGGTCCGGGCAAGCCGTCCAGATCGGGCGCGAAGATGGTGGCTTCAGGCGACACATTGCCTGCCGGATCGACCTGCACCACCTGCAACTGCTCACCATTGATCACGGCCGGGTCCAGCAAGATGCTGAAACTGCCGTCCGCACCAACCAGCACCGTGCCGATGACCGTGCCGGCAGGATCGGTGACACGTATCGTCGCGCCAACTTCCCCGGTGCCGGTGATCAGATCGCCTTCCGCCGTGATGGCAGCGACCGGCGCATCGGGCGCGGTCAGATCCGGCGTCAGCAGCGGTGTCGGCAGGGATTCATTGCCCACCGCATCCAGTTGGAAGACGTTCAGCGTATCGCCCGCTTCCTGTGCAGTGCCCAATAGGATCGTATAATCGCCCTGTGCGTTGACCTGCGCGGTGCCCAGCACATTGTCATCCGCGTCGCGCACCTCGATCGTCGATCCGGGGACACCCGTGCCCGTCACCACCACACCCATATTGTCGATGGCGGCGGTCGGAGCAGGCGGCGGCGTCGTATCGGGCGCCGTCAGCGTGATGCCCGGCGACACATTGCCGCCGCCATCCACCTGAACCGCCTGCAAAATCTGCCCGTCGATCTGCGGTGTCGTCAGCGTCGCGGTGTAGGTGCCATCCGTATCAACCAGCGCGGTTCCGATGACCGTGCCCAGCGCGTTGCGAATCTGGATCTGCGCACCGGCCTCACCCGTGCCGCTCACTGTCGCACCGTCCAGGGCAATCGTTGCGGTCGGTGCGTCAGGCGCGGTGATGTCCGGCGCCGTGACCGGCACTTCGGGCGATTCATTGCCCACAGCGTCCGATTGCAGGACGGTCAACGCCTCGCCATTCACCTGTGCGGTCGAAAGCGTGACGGTATAATTGCCCTGCGCATCGACCAGCGCGGTGCCCAGCACATTGCCGTCGCTGTCGCGAACCTCGACCGTCGCTCCGGCTTCGCCGGTGCCGCTGACCAGCGATCCGGTGCCATCGATCGCCGCTATCGGCGCATCGGGCAGCGTCGTGTCGGGCGCGGTCAGCGCAATGGGCGGTGACACATTATTGGCGCCATCTACCTGAACCGCCTGCAAAATCTGTCCATTGGTCTGCGCTGTCGTCAGCGTGGCGGTGTAGGTGCCGTCCGTGCCGACCTGCGCCGTGCCGAGCAGCGCGCCAGCCGCATTGCGAACCTGTATCTGCGCACCAGCCTCACCCGTACCGCTGACCGTCGCGCCATCCAGCGCAATCGTCGCGGTCGGCGCATCAGGCGCAGTAAAGTCCGGCGCGAAGATGACCGCCGGCGGTGAAACCTCGCCCAGCCCATCGATCTGAACAACCTGAACCTCTTCGCCATTGGTCAGCGGCTGATCCAGAACAATCGAAAAATCGCCATTCGCCCCGGCCACGCCACCGCCGATAACAGCACCCGCTGCATTGAATATCTGAATGGTCGCATTGGCCTGAGCCACGCCGGACACGACAGAACCAGTGGCATCGATCGACGCCGTAGGCGGATCGAGGTCCGCGTCAGCGTCAGCATCTGCATCAGCGTCAGCATCTGCATCAGCGTCGGCATCAGCATCAGCGTCCGCATCCGCGTCAGCATCAGCATCAGCATCTGCATCTGCATCGGCATCTGCATCGGCATCGGCATCGGCATCGGCATCGGCGTCAGCATCAGCGTCAGCGTCAGCGTCTGCATCCGCATCAGCATCCGCATCCGCATCCGCATCTGCATCTGCATCTGCATCCGCATCAGCATCCGCATCAGCATCAGCATCAGCATCAGCATCAGCATCAGCATCAGCATCAGCATCAGCATCAGCATCAGCATCAGCATCAGCATCAGCATCAGCATCCGCATCCGCATCAGCATCTGCATCTGCATCTGCATCTGCATCTGCATCTGCATCTGCATCAGCATCTGCATCTGCATCAGCATCTGCATCAGCATCAGCATCCGCATCCGCATCGGCATCAGCGTCGCCGTCATCTCTGACGTCATCCGACACGTCGTCGATTTCCGACAGCGCGACGACGCTACCCATGGCGCCCAGGCCGCTGGCGATCACGGCCAGCGCCGATCCGCCGCCCCCGCCACCGGCCGCGCCCAGCAATTCGTCAATGTCGTTCAGAAGGGAAAAGCGCGGGCTGCTACCGCTGGCCTGGGTCAGCCACTGGGCGCCGCTGTCATCCTGTAGCACCAGATCATTATTGCCGCCGGGCTGCACCTTATAGAAATCGTCGATGGTGACGAGCTTGCCATCCTTCATCTGGATCAGCAGATCGTCGTTGCTGCTATAGAGGGCTTCGACATCCTCACGGTTCGCATGGATGCGAACGACGCTCAGATTTTCCAGGTTGATCGTATCGGACGGCGCCTGAACGATGGTGCCGGTTGCCTTGTCGATGACCTCTGCCGCCATTGCCTTCACTCTTTCATCAAGGAAGGACGTCGGCTGCGCATATGCTCAGACCACCCCCCTCCCGCGCCTTGATGCGCCGGGAACTTCACGTGGATGGTAGAACGACAGAAAATTTCGACGGGCCGCATGGATTCCGATTTCGGAATCGATTTGCCAAACCATATGCGCAGCCAGACAGGCTTCCTGCTTATCTGAGAAGGGGCGGCCCATATGTCGCATATGACGGAATGACCGGCTTCATTCGTTCATGACCATGCATCATCAATGCACCGTGCCATGAATGCATTATCGCATCGCCAAAGATTGCAGCCATGACAGGCATACATATATGAAGCCCAGTCACGATCCCGTGGCCGCTCCCCACTCTTCATGGCTGGACCGATATTAATGCCGCGGGAATCCCTCGACGATCTTACCATTTTCCTCGCCGTCGCAGAGGAACAGAGCTTTACCCGCGCCGCTGCGCGGCTCGGCACGTCGCAATCGGCGCTCAGCCACACGATCCGGCGACTGGAGGCGCGACTGGGCGTCCGCCTGCTCACCCGCACCACACGGAGCGTCGCCACCACTGATGCGGGCGAACGGCTGCTCGAAACGCTGCGTCCCGCGCTCGACAGCATCGACGCGCAACTGGGCGCGCTCAGCGAACTGCGCGATAAACCGGCCGGCACCATCCGCATTACGGCGTCCGGCCACGCCGCCCATGGCGTCATCATGCCCGCGCTCGACACATTCCTGACGGACTATCCCGACATCCATGTCGAAATCAGTGCCGATTCCGGCTTTCGCGACATTGTGGCGGAACGGTTCGATGCCGGTGTACGGCTGGGCGAGGCAGTCGCCCGCGACATGATCGCCGTGCGGATCGGGCCGGAATTGCGCATGGTCGTGATCGCGTCGCCCGCCTATGTCGAAAAACATGGCGCGCCACAAACGCCGCAGGATCTGGCCCGCCATAATTGCATCAACCTGCGCATGCGCAGCGCGGGCAGCCTGTACGCATGGGAACTGGAGCGGGACGGGCGACAGGTGAATGTCCGGGTAGAGGGGCAACTGACCTTCAACGATACCGACCTCATCACCAGCGCGGTGGTCAGCGGCCATGGCATCGGATTTGTGATGCAGGACAGCGTGGAGGAGGAACTGGCATCCGGCCAGCTCGTCACGCTGATGGACGAATGGTGCCCCACTTTCCCCGGCTATTATCTCTATTACCCCAGCCGTCGTCAGCCATCGGCTGCCTTCAGCCTGTTCGTCGATGCCCTTCGCTATCGGCCAAGGCCGACGTAAGGGTTTCTGCCGCACGCATCCCGCCTTCCCCGGTTTCATGAAGCGGATGCATAGGCCCATGCCAAATATATGGGGTAAACGGCCACTATCGGCGCCCCTATCTTCCTGTCAGCGCTATTCTCCGGCGATCAAGCCCCTCCCTCCCCTGCTCCCCGGGGGATAGCGCCCACCATGTCGGCCCGCGCCATGGAAAGTGCCATGGGTCCGGGTCGCTTTCCGGGATGCGACATGAAGAAACTGACCCAGATCGGCGCCGCTGGATTGATGGCGGCTACCCCCGCCGCCGCGCAGGAAGCGCCGCGTGAAGAACGCAAGTCCGTGGCCCCCGCCGACATGAAGGCGATTACTCCCGCTCTGGCGCGCTATACCGACGATATATTGTTCGGCGACAATTGGGAAAATCCCCGCCTGTCCAAACGCGACCGCAGCCTTGTGACCATTTCAGCCCTGATCGCCGGCGGCAAATCGGCGCAGCTTGGCGGTCATCTTGGCCGTGCGCTCGACAATGGTGTGACGCCGCAGGAGATTTCCGGCGTTCTCACGCACCTCGCTTTCTACAGCGGCTGGCCCAATGCCGTGTCCGCCATCGGCGTCGCGCAGGACGTCTTCACCAAACGCGACATTGGCAGCGACCAGATAGCGCCCGCCACGATGCCGCCCATCGCGCTGAACGCCGGAAAGGAAAAGGCACGCGCCGCCATGGTCAACACGACCGTCGCGCCATCAGCGCCCAACCTTGCCCGCTTTACCAACGATACGCTGTTCGGCGACCTGTGGCGTCGGCCCGACCTGTCCCCGCGTGATCGCAGTCTGGTGACGGTGGCCGCGCTCACCATGGCGGGCGACAGCGGACAATTATCCTATCATCTGGGCCGGGCGCTGGACAATGGCGTGACGACAGAGCAGCTTAGCGAAACCATGACCCATCTGGCCTTCTATGCCGGCTGGCCCAAGGGGATGAGCGGCGCCGCCCTCGTCCGTGAGGAGACGGCACGACGCTCTGACGCCGCAGCGAACGCGGCGCCAGCGCGCTTAATCGTCGCCCGTCATGGCGAAGGACCGGCACAGCAGGGACCGGCCGCCAACTTCATCGGGACAGTCGAAGTGACCGGCCGCTTCGCATCGCCCGCCCCGTCACGCACCAGCGGCGCCACCGTGACCTTTCAGCCCGGCGCCCGAACCGCCTGGCACAGCCATCCTCTGGGCCAGACGCTGATCGTGACGCAGGGCGTGGGCTGGACCCAGGTCGAAGGCGGTCCCATCGTCGAAATGCGCGCGGGCGACGTGATCGTCGCGCCGCCCGGCGCGCGTCACTGGCATGGCGCATCGCCATCCTCCCCCATGAGCCATGTCGCCATTGCCGAAGCGGCCGATGGCAAGGTGGTCGACTGGTTCGAACAGGTCGATGACGCCACTTACCGCAACGGGCCGTCCGGCGATCAGGACGGAACCCGCAGGGAATGAAGGATGCCGCGCGCATCTTCGCCTTTCTGGCGGATCGTGCCGAAGCGGGCGAACGGGTGGCGCTCGCCACCCTGACGCAGGTGATCGGCAGCACGTCGCGCGGCATCGGCACCCATATGGGTATCGACGAACAGGGCGCTTTCGTCGGCTCCTTCTCTGGCGGATGTATCGAATCCGCCATTGTCGGCGAAGCGCACCGCATCCTTTCGAAAGGGCGTGCCGAAATCGTCCGTTTCGGGGCCGGATCGCCCTATATCGACATTCGCCTGCCCTGCGGCGGCGGCATCGACATTCTCGTCACGCCCGATCCGCCTGCCGCCCTGCTGCGCGATGTTGTCGACCGGCTGGAGGCGCGGCAGCCGGTTGCCCTGTCCCTGAACGCCGACGGCGGCATGGATTTCGTTCCGCCCGCCATGGTCGATCGGGATGGATGGGTCGGCGCGCATTTCCATGTGCGGCATGATCCGCCCATCCGCATCGTCATCGCCGGCCATGGCGACGAACCTGTCGCCCTCGCGCGGCAGGCGCTGGCCTATGGCGCGCAGGTGGAATTGCTGACGCCCGATATGCTGGCGGCCGATCGCGTTCGCGCGATGGGGGCGCCCGTCACCCTGCTCAAGACGACCAGCAGCGTTCCGCCGCTGCACCTTGACCCCCGCAGCGCGATGATCCTGCTTTTTCACGATCATGACTGGGAAGAGGCATTGCTGCTCCATGCGCTTGAGCAACCCGGTTTCTTCATCGGCGCCATGGGATCACGCACGACCCATGCCCGGCGTCTTGCCATGCTGGAACAGCATGGCGTCCCTGCCGCCCTGCGCTCGCGCATTCATGGTCCCATCGGCCTCATCCCTGCCTCGCGCGATCCCGACACGCTGGCCCTGTCGGTGCTGGCCGAGCTGGTTCGTGCAGCCAGCGGCGTGCCTGTCCGCGATGAGGGCATGGCCCATTCCCTTTCCGCCGAAGCGATGGATGCCGGATAATTTCAGAAGCACGGCCTGCTTGCGCCTGCCCTGCCCAACCTCCACCTAAGGGAACAGATTTCCCTCCCCCTCCCCGTCAGAAGGAATGACGCCATGCATGCAGCCAAGACCGCTCTTGTCCTCATCGAATTTCAGAATGAGTTCGCCAGCGAAGGCGGCGTGCTGCACGATGGGGTGAAGGGGGTGATGGCCGACACCGGCATGCTGGCCAACAGCATCGCGACGCTGAACGCGGCCCGCGATGCGGGCGTGTCGATCATGCATGCCCCTATCAGCTTCGCGCCCGGCTATCCCGAAATTCCGGCCCAGCCCTATGGCATATTGGCCGGGGTGCGCAATTCCGGCGCCTTCGTCAAGGATAGCTGGGGCGCGCAGATCATCGACGATATGACCCCTCAGCCGGGAGACATCGTGATCGAGGGCAAGCGCGGCCTCGATTGTTTCGCCAGCACCAATCTGGACTTCATCCTGCGCGCCCGTGGCATCGAAACCGTGGCGCTGGCCGGTTTCCTCACCAATTGCTGCGTCGAATCGACCATGCGTTCGGCCTATGAACGCGGGTTCGATGTCGTCACGCTGACGGATTGCACCGCGACACTGAGCGAGGAAGAACAGCGGGTCGCCATCGCGCGCGATTATCCCATGTTTTCCCGCCCGATGACCCATGATTCGTTCCTGACGGAGCTGACGGCCGGATAAGCTGGGCCTTCCGCGACTGCGGCTCGACCCGTCCCCTCCCATTTCCCCAATCGTCGGCAGCCCCCGTCATCCGTGACGGCGGGCTGCTTGCGTTGCGGCCTGCACTGTGGCCGTGGAATATCCTGCACAGGATATGAAATTATCTTTTCATTCATGCCAAATTAGTGCAATCATGAACGGTACGTTAGATCGATAGCGCAGAATTGGATTGCACAGGTGACTTTGGGTGACGCGCAAGCGCCGGGTGAACAGCAGATGTTGGGCGATCTGACCCCGGCGACCCTGACCATGCGCCCCAATCTCGACTGGCTGATCGTGTGCGACCATGCCAGCAACATGGTTCCTTCCGCTCTGGAGGGGCTGGGTCTCAATGAGCGGGACGCACGCGACCATATCGCGTGGGACATCGGCGCTGCCAAGGTCGCCACCATCATCGCACAGCGGCTGAACGCCCCGAGCATCCTGTGCAACTATTCGCGACTGGTGATCGACTGCAACCGCTATCCCGACGCCGATGACGCATCGCCGGCCGTCAGTGACGATGTTCGCATTCCCGGCAACGGCGCGCTGACCACCGCGCAGCGACGTGAACGGGCGGAACGGATCGCCCACCCCTATCATCGCACCATCGCGGCCCATCTGGACCATGCCATGGCCACGGGCCATATCCCGATTTTCCTGTCGATCCATAGCTGCACATCGACCATGGCCGGGCGTTTCCGCCCCTGGCATATCGGATTGGCGCATGAGCGCGACCTGCGCTTCACCGGACCGCTGCTCGACACGCTGCGCCGCCAGACCGAGGTGCCGATCGGCGATAATCAGCCCTATGACCTGGAACTGGGGGGCGATTTCACCACACCCGAACATGCCATGACCCGTGGTCTGGCCCACATGCAGGTGGAATTTCGCAACGACCTGATCGCCGATGAAAAGGGCGTGCGCCATTATGCCGATCTGCTCGCCACCGCGATCAAAACTGTCGCGGCCGATGCCGCGGTGATGGCCGATTGCCGCAAGATACGCCATTATCTGCGCGCCGACGACCCCGTCCGCTACAGCTACGCGCCACGGCCCGCCACCTGCTGATGCTGCCGCGCTACGACATTGGTCCGCGCCCCGCGCCGCTCAGCCGCGAAGTGGTGGATCTTTTGTCGGGCTGCGAAACCGCCACCATCGGCCATTGGCGCCTGTGGGGCTTTTGCGATCCCGCGTTACGCCCGATCCTGCCCGGACGCCGCATCGTGGGCCGCGCCATCACGCTGGCCCTGCCCGGTCCCTGCTCCACCCTGCTGCATCACGCCATGGACAGCATAGAAGCGGGCGACATTTTGATGATCGACCGGCTGGGCGACACCCGCCATGCCTGCTGGGGCGGGGGCATCACCCTCGCCTTTCGCGCAGCGGGCGGCGTTGCAGGCGTCATCGATGGCCCCTGCACGGACCGGGCGGAAATCGAACGCAGCAACCTTCCGGTCTGGAGCCGGGGCGTCTCCCCCATGACCACCCGCCAATATGATCTGGGCGGCCGCCTCCATCGTCCGGTCAGCGTGGGCGGCGCGGTGGTCCATCCCGGTGACATGGTGCTGTGCGACGATAGCGGCATACTCGTCCTGCCCCCGCAGGAAGCCGAAGCGGAAGCCCGTCGCGCCCTTGCCTTTCAGCGTGACGGCGTAGGCATAGAGGCCCGACTGGCGGCGGGAGAATCCCTCCCCGCCCTGTCGGGCGCCACCGCCAAGGTCGAAGCCGCCCTGCGCGGGGATTAAGCCTCTTCCAGCCCGACCGCTCTGCTCGTCGCTCCGGCCGGGGTTCGGCGCGTCATCGTCTGCGATTCCGACTGCCGCCGGGACGACGCCTTGGCGTGTTGCCACCCCCAACGGAAAAGGGGCCGGCACCTTGCGATGCCAGCCCCTTCCCCGCTCGGGAATGAGAGATCAATAGCGGAACGTCACCGACCCACCGATCACGCGCGGCGCGGCGACGCGATTGTGGATGAAGTCGCCCAGATTGCGCACATTGAACGAGTTATAGCGCGACAGGACGATATAATTGTCCGTCAGGTTCTGGGCATAGGCCTTGAGCGTCCAGCTTCCCTTGTTCCAGGCGATGCTGGCGTCCAGACGGTTCCAGCTCGGCACCGGAATGATCGGGTCGGTCGCGGTGGATGCCGACCCGACATAGCTGCTGCCGACATGGCGGAAATTGCCCTCGAACGTCAGCTTGGAGCTTTCCAGCGGCACGGTGTAGGTCGCGCCGACATTATAGGTCCATTTCGGCGTGCTGGGGAAACGCTGGCCCGAACGGTCATAGACGTCCAGACCATTGACCACGCCGTCGCCATTCACGTCCGTACCCGGCAGCACCTGATAATTGTCGAAGCTGGAATCGACCAGCGCGACATTAGCATTGATGGTGAAGTTCTTCGTCGGACGCAGATCCGCCGACAGTTCGAAGCCTTGCGAATGGCTGCTGGCGACATTGTTGATCGTCGTCGTCGGGAAGGCTGCACCGGCCAGATAGACGACCGCTGAAAGCTGCTGATCCTTGATCTTCACATAGAAGACGTCCGCATCCAGATTCAGCAAGCCGTTGAAGAAGCTGCCCTTTACGCCGATTTCATAGTTGGTCGTCTTTTCCGGGTCGATCGGCGTCACGTCGCTAGGCCGGACGGGCGCGGTCTGGAAACTGCCCGCCTTGAAGCCCTTGGAAATGGCGGCATAGACCGACATGTCCGGCGTCACCTTGTAACGCAGCGATGCCTGGGGCGAGAAGTTGGACCAGTCGCCCTTGCGACCGACCGGCGTCACGAAATCCGACCAGCCATAGTTGAGGCTGGGGTTATAAGCCGACACGCCATTGGCCGGGAATTCGAACCGCTGAAGCGCGCTGACATCCGCCTTTTCATAAGAATAGCGACCACCGACCGCCAGTTCCAGTTCCGGCACGATGTCATAGGTCAACTGGCCGAAACCGGCGACGCCCTTACGCGCGATGTCGGTGATCTGCTGGCTCCACAGGCCGTCCTGCGCGCTCTGCACCGTGTCGGGCGCATCCATATTATTATTGTTGAAGAAGCGATCGGTGAACGAGGTATCGCGATACAGATAGATACCGCCCAGCCAGTTGAACGGCCCGTCATTCTTCGACGACAGGCGCGCTTCGACCGACGTGCTGGATTGGCGACGATGGAAGTCCGTGAAGTTGCCGACGCGATAGTCGGTGCCGTCGGAATCGAACGGTGCGGAGCTGATCGCCTGCTGGAAACCACCGATCACGGTCAGGTCGACCGCATCGAACTTCTTGGTCAGCGTCAGCGACGCGCCATAGGATTTGGACTTGTTCTCAAACGCCTGATCACCGTTGATGGTGTAACAATGACAGCTGACCAGTGGCCCCGGCGCCTGATCCTGCCCTTTCCACAGCGAACCGCTGACGGCAAGGATCGCCTCGAACGTGTCGGTCGGCGCATAGAGCAGCTTGGCGCGCACGGTCTGCTGATTGTCGCCATCGCCGGTCTTGTACCGGACGCCGCCCTTGTACCGCTGGATCGGATCATTGCCGGGGAAGAAGGGGTTGGCGGGCGTTTCGGCAGTGCCCGTCTGCTTGAAGAAATTGTCGCCGCGGCGCATCAGCACCGAAATGCTGCCGGCCAGAACGTCGCTGATGATCGGGCCGCTGACGCTGGCCGACGCCTGCGCCGTATTGAAGCTGCTATATTTGGCCTGCGCTTCGACATGCATGTCGGTCAGTGACGGCTTGCGCGTCACGATGTTGACTGCGCCACCCTCCGTATTACGGCCAAACAGGGCGCCCTGCGGCCCCTTCAGCACTTCAACCCGCTCGATATCCAGAAATTCATTGTCGAAATCGAGCGCGGGCGCATAAACGCCGTCGATGAAGGTCGCAACCGACGGCTCCATCGGCGAATTGGCGCCGACGCCGCGAATGACGAGCTGGCGATAATCACGGCTGGGCGACAGGAAATTGCCGCCCAGATACAGGCCCGGCGTCACGCCCAGCGTGCTTTCGACATTATTGGCGTTGAGCCGCTCCAGCGCGGCGGCATTGAACACGGATACCGCGATCGGCACGTCCTTCAGCGTTTCGTCGCGCTTACGCGCCGTGACGATGATGGCTTCGGACCCGGCGGCATCGGCCGCTCCGGCCTGCGCCTGCGCCCCGGTCGCAGAGAAAAGTCCAGCAGCGGTAACGGTGGCCAGCAACATGGCCCGTAAAGCGGATGCACCCGTGTTCATCTTATTCCCCTTTGTCGAATTTATCCTGCCTGCGGCTACGTCTTATTTTTCAGAAACGTTACATATGTGCATATTGCGGTCAATATGTATCTTTCATTTCCATGGTGGGGCAGCCGTCCGCAATATCCGTACAAGGATGCCTCGGACATAATTCGGGGATAAGTCGATGATTTTAGCGCGATAGATTGGCAACCCGTTAGCTGTGCCTGTTTGCTTGACCTCGCCTGCCGCTTACGTAAGAATCATTTCATTATTCAGGGGGACCAAGCGCGTGACCGTTGCCGACCGAATCAAACAGTTCGCGCCCAGTTTCACGCCTGCCGAACATCGCATCGCGCAAACCCTGTTCACCACCAACATGCTCGCCGGGCTGGAACCGGGCGCGCGCCTCGCCGAACGCGCGCGGGTCAGCAGCCCTACTGTCCTGCGCTTTGCCAACAAACTCGGCTTTGAAGGCTTCCCCGAATTTCAGGCCGCCTTGCGCGCCGAAATAGAGCAGCGTCTCGCTTCGCCGCTGGACAGCTATGACCAGCGCGGCCTTGGCCGGTCCGACAGCGCCATGATCGCCGAAGCGACGCAGATTTTCGCCGATGGCGTCGGCCGCACGCTGGGCCGCATCGATCAGGCGCTTTTCGACCGTATCAGCACGATGCTGGCCGACGGGTCACGCCCCGCCTATGTCATCGGCGGTCGCTATACCCAGCATCTCGCCGAAATCTTCTGGGGCCATCTGCATCAGTTGCGCCCGCGCGCCCATATATTGCGCGAAGGCGTAGCCTCTCCGCGCGATCACCTGATCGACATTGGCCGGCGCGACGTGCTGGTGATGTTCGACATTCGCCGTTACCAGCCATCGACCATCGAACTGGCCGAATTTGCCAAGCTGCGTCGCGCCACCATCATCCTGATCACCGATCCGCTGCTGTCACCGATCGCGCGCATCGCCAATCATGTCCTGACCTGCGATCTGGACACTCCTTCACCCCACGACTCTCTCGTCCCCTGCCTCGCGCTCACCGAAGCGCTGGTCGCCGGCATCACCCGCGCAGCAGGAGAAGGCGGACGCCAGCGCATCATCGAAATCGAGCAGTTACGCTCTTTCGGCGAGGATGATGATGTGATGATGGCGGAGGATTGAGCGGCTGTCTTTCATGAGCAGCCTCCATGAACGAACGTGCCGGGCTGCTGCACTTCCATGGTCAAAAGCCCGATGGCGCCGGGGGCATGAGAAGGCGCCATCGGGTCTCTCCACATCGGCCGACCCACCGTTCCCGTCAGGACCAGTGGGCGCGGTGCGACCCGAAGGGATAGGAATATCGCCAGTCCGGCAAATAGCTGGCAAATCCAAAAATACGTGCGATCAATAACTTACAGCGACAATTCCGATGCATTTCGATCATCGACTGTATCGGAACGATGACCTGATCATTACTACCGCTTGTTGAAATATATATTACATAAATGGCAAAATTATCCAACTGGAAATTATTCTTATATTTCAAAGGCTGGACGTTTTCATGCGCGACGTTCGATAAATTCGGCTTTGAGAGGCCCATGCCAACAGGCTGCGCATGTAATTAAAGTTTCACGCTTGCGAAATTCCTGCCACTATGAAAACAATCCAGCAAACGCCCACCCTTAAGGGCGACGGACTGATTTTCAGGGATAGAGACACATCATGATGCGAATAGCCGCTGTTCAGATCAACGCCCATCCCGACAGCGCCGCCAATCTGGCCAAGATGGCATATTGGGTAGAGCGGCTGATGGAGCGCGACCGGCCCGACCTGATCGTCTTCCCCGAATATTGCGCCTATATCTCGTCCAATGCCGACCTGCTGCGTGCCAATGCCGAGGTGGAGGGCAAGGGACCGGCCTGCGACCTCATGTCCACTCTGGCTGCGAAACATGACGTCCACATCCATCTGGGCAGCCTGATCGAACAGCGTGGGGGCCGCTATTATAACACGTCGATCCTGTTCGACCGATCCGGCGCGATTACCGCGCGTTACAGCAAGATTCACCGTTTCGACGTCACCCTGCCCGACGGGACACAAATCCTCGAATCGCTGATGGTCGATGGCGGCGAGGAGGTGGTCGTGGCCGACATCGATGGCGTGAAAATCGGCTTTTCCATCTGCTACGACCTGCGCTTTGGCGAATTGTTCCGCGCGCTGGAGGCCAAGGGCGCGCAGGTCATCCTGGTCCCCGCCGCCTTCACGCAGCAGACCGGCATCGATCATTGGGAAATATTGCTGCGCGCCCGCGCGATCGAAACCCAATGCTATGTCGTCGCGCCGGGACAGATCGGTTCCTATGACAATGGCACCCGCACCAGTTTCGGCCACACCATGGCGATCGACCCGTGGGGGCTGATCATGGCGCAGGCGCCCAATAGCGAAAGCGCGATCACGGTCGACATCGACATCGACCATCTGAACGCCATCCGTGCGAAGCTGCCCGTCAGCCAGCATCATGTGCTGAAATAAGATGAGTGGGCCGATGCACAGCAATAAGAATGCGATCGGCCGGGGCGGCGTGACCGACTGGCTGGTCGTGCTGTTGCTGCTCGCCACATCGCTGGTGTCGATGGTCGATCGCTTCGCCCTGTCGCTGCTGCTCGAACCGATCAAGGCCGACATGGCGCTTAGCGATGCGCAACTCGGCCTGCTGACGGGCGTCGCCTTTGGCCTTTTCTATGCGACGATGAGCGTACCGATGGGCTGGCTGGCCGACCGCTGGTCGCGCAAGGCGACGATCAGCGTCGGCATCGCCGTGTGGGGCGCGGCCACCGCTGCCTGTGGCCTGGCCGCCAATGCGGTGCAGTTCGCGGCGGCCCGCATGTTCGTGGGTGTGGGCGAAGCCGCCCTTGCCCCCTGCGCCTATGGCATCATCCATGACCGCTTCCCCAAACGCCTGCTCGGCCGGGCGATGAGCGTCTATCAGATGGGCGGCATGCTCGGCGCGGGCTTTGCCATGTTCGTGGCGGGCATCGCCTATAATTATTTCCTGAACCATGCAGGCGCGCCGCTGCCGTTGATCGGCGGCTTGAAACCTTGGCAACAGACCTTCGTCGCGCTGGCCCTGCCGTGCATCCCGGTCATTGCGCTGATCGCCCTGATGCGCGAGGCGCCGCGTCCCGCACCCGCCCCCACATCATCCGATCAGCCTGCCACCGGCCTCATCACCGCATTTCGCGCTGACTGGATCTTCTACGCCAGCACCTTCTTTGGCGTCGCCGCGATCATCCTCGTCACCTATGCGCTGCTCAGCTGGATGCCCGCCATCATGATGCGCGAGTTCGCATGGTCCGCCGTCGATGTGGGGCGCACCTATGGCACGCTGGTCGTCGTCACCAGCATCGCCGGATTGCTGGCGGGCGGCACCGCCGTCGACATGATGGTGCGCGCCGGTATGCGCGCACCGCATCTGTTGCTCAGCATGATCGTCGCTCTCGGCTCGCTGGCGCTGGTGGCGATGTTCGGCTTCGCCCATGATCCGCGCCTGTTGCTCGCGGCGGCCGGCGGTCTGCATTTCGTCATGGCGACGCCCATCGGCATCATCCCCGCCTATGTGCAATTGTCCAGCCCTGCGCAGGTGCGCGGCCGCATGTCGTCCATCTATGTGCTGGTGGTGAACATCATGGGACAGACGGTCGCGCCTGCCGCGATCGGCTTTGTCTCTTCCTACACCCCCGACAGCCCCGGTGGCCTGCGCCACGCCGTCGTCACGGTCAGCGCCATGTCGCTGATCATCGCCATCATCCTGCTCCTGATCGCCCGCCGTGCGCGACGCGATCCGCTCTGACCGCTCAAGGAAAGCCCCATGACCACACCGCCCCCCGAAGTCCGCATCAGCCATATGCCCGGCGGCCGCGTGCGCGAAGCCATGAAGGCCAATCCCGTCATCCTGTTGCCGATGGGCAGCCATGAGGATCAGGGTCCGCATTTCCCCATGGGCGATTATCTGTTGCCCGAACGCATGGCGCAGGTCGCGGCCATCCGCGCACAGGAAGCCGGCATTCCCTGCTATGTCATGCCGGTCATTCCCTATGGCGGCGACGATTATTTCAGTTCGGCGGTGGGCGGCGCAATCCTCTCCCCCGCCACGATGGAGGCGGTGCTGCGCGATGTCGTCGGGTCATTGCTCGACAATGGCCTGACCCGCATCGTGATGATGAACGGCCATAGCGGCAATGTCGCCCCGATCCTGAACGTCATCCGCGACGTGAAGCGCAGCCGCGGCGTCGCCATCCCCAACATCTATTTGTGGGAGGCCGCTTTTGCCCTGCTGCCCCAGATACTCGGGGCCGAAGAAGCCGCCAAGCGTGCTGGCCATGGCGCCGATCCGCTGGGCAGCGTGGGACTGCACCTGATGCCCGACCTCATCGACCGATCGCTGATGCCGCAGCCGCGCCCGATCCATCCCGATCCGGTGCTGGGCCTGCACTCGGTCAACCTCGGCCGCGTCAGGGTAAAGGGCGTCGATGTCGCGCTGTGGACCGATTACACCGAAATCTACAATGACGGGATGAGCGGCGCAGACCCGAATTTCTGTGATGCGGCAACGGGTGCCGCCATCACCGACCGGCTGGTCGATACCGTCGTCGAACTGGCCCGACTGCTCACCGAACGCGCTTAAACTTCCGTAATGAACGAACTTGTTCATTAATACAGGTTGAATCACATATGCTAGTGTACTAAATGGTACACATACGTCGCAGCCGCGACGCCCTTGTGATTCGGCCAGGCTGTCTGAACATGGTGCAAACCATGATCGGACCGGCCCGCACGCCCCTTCTCAACCGCAAAGCGGCACTCTCCGGCGAATAACGAAATAATCATGGAGGTGTCGTGTGTCCGGCACGATTATGCGAGCGCAGCCGCTTGTCCGCGGCTGGCTGATATTATTGGGCGCGGTGATCCTTGTCGCCGGCCTGTTTTTCACCCTTGGCGGCCTGAAACTCGTCAGCCTGGGTGGCAGCCCCTATTTCCTGATTGCCGGCGTCGCGCTTGTCGCATCCGGCGCCTTGATCGCCCTTCGCCGCACGGCGGGGGCGTTGTTGTTTGGGGCGGTTTTCCTGCTCACCATCCTGTGGGCCTTGTGGGAAGTCGGCTTCACCTTCTGGCCGCTCGTCTCCCGCCTGCTGGCTTTGGGCGTCGGCGCGACCGTCGTCGCCCTGTCCTACCCGCTCCTCTATCGCAAGGATGGCGCAGTTCCGGCCGCAAAGCCCGCGCTGATAGTGGCGGCCATCGTCGGCCTTGCCTCCGCCGCTGGCATGGCCGGCATGTTCGTCGCCCATCCGACCGTGCCGTTCGCAGGTCAGGCCGACGCCCTCATCCCGGTCGACGCCGCCCATGAGCAGAAGGATTGGGCCGCCTATGGCAATACGCCCGGAGGCAGCCGCTTCGTCGCGCTGGATCAGATCACCCGCGACAATGTGAATAATCTCAAGGTCGCCTGGACTTATCGCACCGGCGACATCGCGCAGAGCGACGGCAATGGTGCGGAGGATCAGAATACCCCGCTTCAGATCGGCGACACCGTCTTCATCTGCACCCCGCATAATAATGTCATCGCCCTCGACGCCGACACCGGCCGCGAAAAGTGGAAGACGATCGTCGATGCCAAGGCTTCGGTCTGGATGCGTTGCCGTGGCCTCGCCTATTTTGACGCCCGTGCGCCGCTGACCCAGCCCAGCCTGCCCGGCGCAACCCCGGTCACGCCCGTTACGGTCCCGACCGGCGCCGCATGTCAGCGTCGCATCCTGATGAACACGATTGATGCGCGCCTGATCGCGCTCGACGCTGACACCGGCAAATATTGCGCCGATTTCGGCACCAACGGCACCGTCGATCTGAAGGCGGGCCTGGGCAACGCGCCCGACCCGCAATATCAGCTGACCGCCGCCCCGACGCTGGCCGGTACGACGGTCGTCGTCGGCGGCCGCGTGGCCGACAATGTTCAGGTGGACATGCCCGGTGGCGTGATGCGCGGCTTCGACGTCATCACCGGCAAGCTGCGCTGGGCGTTCGATCCCGGCAACCCTGCCATCACCGGCATGCCTGCCGCAGGCCAGACCTATGCCCGTTCGACCCCGAACGTCTGGTCCGCCATGTCCTATGACCCCGCCTCCAACACCGTCTTCATGCCGGTGGGCAGCGCGTCGGTCGATCTGTATGGCGTGACGCGCAGCGCGCTCGATCACAAATATGGTGCGTCGATGCTGGCGCTCGATGCGACCACCGGCCGCGAAAAATGGCATTTCCAGACCGTCCATAACGACCTGTGGGATTTCGACCTGCCGATGCAGCCCAGCTTCGTCGACTTCCCGGTCGATGCAAAGCGCAAGGTTCCCGCGCTGATCTTCGGCACCAAAGCGGGCCAAGTCTATGTCCTCGACCGCGCCACCGGCAAGCCGCTGACCCGTGTAGAGGAAGTCCCGGTCAAACCTGCCAATATCGAGGGCGAACCCTATTCGCTGACTCAGCCCAAGTCGCTGGGCATGCCGCAGATCGGCGTTGGCCCGCTGACCGAAGCCGATATGTGGGGCGCCACCCCGTTCGACCAGTTACTCTGCCGCATCGCGTTCAAGGGCATGCGTTATGAGGGGCTGTACACCGCGCCCGGCACCGACAAATCGCTCAGCTTCCCCGGATCGCTGGGCGGCATGAACTGGGGCGGCATGTCGACCGATCCCATCACCGGCACCGTGTTCATCAACGACATGCGCCTTGGCCTGTGGGTCCAGATGTTCCCGCAAACCGCCGCGCAAAAGGGCCAGTCGGGCAGCGCAGGTGAAGCCGTCAACACCGGCATGGGCAGCGTCCCGCTTAAGGGCACGCCCTATTCGGTGGTGAAGGATCGCTTCCTATCGGCGCTGGGCATCCCCTGTCAGGCGCCGCCCTATGGCACGCTGACCGCCATCGACCTCAAGAGCCGCGCCATCAAATGGCAGGTTCCGGTCGGCACGGTGCAGGATACCGGCCCCATGGGCATCCGCATGGGCCTGCCCATCCCCATCGGCATGCCAACACTGGGCGGCACTCTGGCGACGCAGGGCGGCCTCATCTTCATTGCCGGGACGCAGGATTTCTACCTGCGCGCCTTCAGCACCGCGACCGGCAAGGAAGTGTGGAAAGCCCGCCTGCCTGTCGGCAGTCAGGGTGGCCCGATGAGCTACAAATCGCCCAAGTCCGGCAAGCAATATGTCGTGGTGACGGCTGGCGGTGCGCGCCAGTCCCCCGACCGTGGCGACTATGTCATCGCCTATGCGCTGAAATAAGGAAAAGGGCGCGGCGTCCCCCGATGCCGCGCCGCCTTTGCCGATTTCCAACATCAATCACATGCCGCGCGACCTGCATGAGGCGCGTGAGAGGGAGAGGGCCGTGGCCCATCATATTCACATCATCGGTCGCCTGACCAGCATCGGCCTGTTGTCCGCCCTGCCCCTGCTGAGCGTCGACGCCCGTGCCGACGACATGCCGGGTGCAACGGCTTCCGCGGTGGATGCGACCAACACACCTACCACGCAGGACGCAACGACGCCAGCGACCGTGCCGGCTCCGGCCGCTGCGCCATCCCGTCCGGCCGCCCCGCGCGAAACGCTGACCGGCGACTGGGGCGGCCTGCGCACCCGGCTCAAGCAGGCCGGCGTCACCGTGCGCGCCGACTATGTGTCGGAAACCTTCTCCGCGGTCGATGGCGGCCAGCGGCGCGGCACCGCCTATACGCAGCAGCTGCGCGGCGGCTTCGATTTCGACATGGACAAAATTGCCGGATGGTCCGGCGCGACGTTGCACTTCACCGTCAACGACCGGCGCGGCATCGGCATTTCGTCCGATTATATCGGCAACCGCCTGCCCGTGCAGGAAGCAGCCGGGGGCTATTATGCCCGCCTCGCCGAATTCAGCTATGAACAGTCGCTGCTGGACGGTCGCCTCAACCTGCGGCTGGGTTATTTTGCCATGGGCAATGATCTGGGCGGGATGATCCTGGGCTGCAACTTCGTCAACGCCGCCTTCTGCGCCCATCCGCTGTCGGAATCGGGCAATAGCGGCTGGTATAATTATCCCAACGCCCGCTGGGGCGCAGCGATACGCTATCGCATCCGCCCCGACCTGGCCGTCCGCACGGGCGTCTATCAGGTCAATCCGCGCCTGAACGACGAACGCGCGGCATGGCGTCCCTTCACCGGCGGCACGACCGGCGTGCTGATGCCGCTGGAGGTCGAATATGATCCGGGCATCGTGCCGGGTAGTCGCGCGCTGCCGGGCCATTACAAGCTGGGCGTTTATTATGACACGTCGCGCGCCAATCGCCGGGGCGAACCGGGCACATTGCGCGGGCGCTATGGCGTCTATGCCCTCGCCGATCAGATGATCCTGCGCGAAGGGACCGGCAATCGCGGCCTGTCCGTCTTTGCCCAGTTCACCGCCAACCCGCCTTCCTCGGCGCAAATCACCCACTGGTATGCGGCGGGGCTGGTCAAGACCGGCACCTTCGCCGGTCGCGATGCCGATACCATCTCGCTGGGCGTCATTCATGCGGAGGTGAACCCCCGCCTGCGCCATGCTCAGGCCGATCTTGACGCCGACCCACTGGTCGATGGCTACACGTCGCTGCCTGCCGGTGAAACCGCGATCGAGGCGAGCTACGGCATTCAGATCACCCGCTGGCTCAGCTTCCGTCCCGACGTGCAATATATCGTCGATCCGGGCGCCTTCTCCTTCCGCCGCACCGATGATGCGCTGGCATTGGGCGCGCAGGTGAAGATGCAGTTCTGACCCGGAGCAAGATGCCGCCCCGCCCAGCCTCAGCCCGCCGGATCGTTCCGGCAATAGCGCGAGACGACCGCGATCACCTGATCGCGGCGGCGTGCGGCGGCATCCTCGCTCACCATATCGACGCCGAAAATGCCGCTGAACGTGTAGCGGTTGGACACATAATAAAATGCCAGCGCGCTGATCGTCATGTGCAGGTCCACCGCGTCCAGCCCGGCCCGAAAACTGCCGTCCGCTACACCCCGGTCAATCAATGCCTGCGTGCTGGGCAGCACGATCTCATTATGTCCGTCCGGCATGTCAGCGACCTGCGAGCCACCCCGCATATTTTCGTCCATCACCAGCCGAACAAGGTCGGGATGATGAAAATGATAGTCGAAAGTCTGCCCCACCAGCCGCTCCAGCGCATCCATCGGCGGCAATTCATTCAGGCCATGATCGGCTTCGGCCGCGCGAAACCCGCGATAGGCCTGCGCCAGCACCGCGCGGTACAGCCCGTCCTTGCTGCCGAAATGATAATAGATCATCCGCTTCGACGTCGCCGTCGCAGCCGCAATCTCATCCACCCGCGCCCCGGCAAAGCCCTTGTCGGCAAAATGCCGGGTGGCCACGGCTATGATGTCCAGCCGGTTTCTCTCGGTAAAATTATTCTTGTCCACGCCTCGCTTTGCGACGCAGTCGGGCGTAATGCAACGCGCAAATCATACTTCCGTAGGAGAACTCACAACTGCATCGCGATCAGGGGCGCGGGGCGGATCGATGGCACGCACGCAAGGAGTATCAAGGCGTGAATCCCGATAAGAAAATCCAGATCGTCATTGTCGGTGGCGGTGCCGCCGGACTGGAACTCGCGCGCAAGCTGGGCGCGCGGTACGGCCGCAAACATCATGACATCATCCTGATCGATCGCAACCGCACTCATATCTGGAAGCCTTTGCTGCATGAGGTCGCGACCGGATCGCTCGACGCCAATATGGATGAAGTGGGCTATCGCAGCCACTGTCACCGCTGGGGCTATCGCTATATGTACGGCACGCTGGCCAGCATCGATCGTACCGCGCGTCAGGTCCATCTGGCACCGATGCTGGATGAAAAGGGCGAAGAAATCGTCAGCGCCCATAGCGTTCGCTATGATTATCTCGTCCTCGCATTCGGCTCTGTCACCAATGATTTCGGAACGCCCGGCGTTGCGGACAATTGCGTCTTTCTCGACAGCCAGACTCAGGCGAACGGATTCCGCGACCAGTTGCTCAACCAGTGCCTGCGCGTATCGCGCGCCATGTCGGTCGATCCGACGTCCGACGCGCGGGTTCGCATCGCGATCGTGGGCGGCGGCGCGACCGGCGTCGAACTGGCGGCCGAACTCTATAATGCGGCCGATGCATTGAGCTATTACGGGCTGGAAGTATTCGACCGCAACCGGCTGGACGTCACCCTGCTGGAAGCCGGCCCCCGCATCCTGCCCGCCCTGCCCGACAAGCTGGCCGGGGCAGCCCATGGCGAACTGGAGGCGCTGGGCGTCAAGGTTCTCGCCAATGTCGCCGTCACCGCCTCCACGCCCAAGGGCATGGAGACAAAGGGCGGCACCTTCATCCCCGCCGATCTTCAGGTATGGGCCGCGGGCGTGAAGGCCGCCCCCATCGCTGGAGGCCTCGACGGGCTTGACCTGTCCCGCGCGGCTCAGGTCATTGTGCGCCCGACGCTGCAAAGCCTGTCCGACGACCGCGTCTTCGCCATGGGGGATTGCGCCTCCTACACGCCGGAGGGGGCAGAACGCCCCATTCCTCCGCGCGCGCAGGCCGCCCATCAGATGGCCGACACCGTATTCGCCAACCTCACCCGCCTGATGGCCGGACAACCGCTCAAGGGGTTCGTCTATCACGACCATGGTTCGCTGGTGTCGCTCAGCCGCTATTCGACGGTCGGGTCGCTGATGGGCAAGCTGGTCGGCGGTCGCATGGCGATCGAAGGGCGCCTCGCCCGCTTCGTCTATATGTCGCTTTACCGCATGCATCTGCTCGCGGTGCATGGCTGGATCAGGGGCGCTGCCCTCATCCTCGTCAGCCACATCAACCGCTTCGTGCGTCCGCGCCTGAAGCTGCATTGACACAACTACGCACCCAAATGCTCGTCATTCCCGCGTAGGCGGCAATCCATCTCCAAACCTATCGCTTTGATGTAATGTCAGGAGATGGGTCCCCGCCTACGCGGGGACGACGTCTGATTTTTGAACGACCATTATGCAACGATCCCCATACAAGGGAGGTTGGAAAGCGTTTCGCATCGAAAAAGCGGTGAGCAACCTATTCCGTTGCTCACCGCTTTCTAATGTCTATCGCTGATCGATCAGACAGCAGGGCACATCAGTCGCCCCACATTTCCTTCAGCTTTGAAAAGAAGCCGCTCGACTGCGGGCATTCCTCGCCCGTTTCCGTCTCACGGAACGCTTCCAGCAATTCGCGCTGCTTGGCCGTCAGCTTGGTCGGCGTCTCGACATCGATCTGGACGACCAGATCGCCCTGACCCCGCCCGTTCAGCACCGGCATGCCTGCGCCGCGCTGACGAATCTGCTTGCCCGACTGGATGCCGACCGGAATCCTGATCTCGTGCCGGCTGCCATCCAGCCCCGGCACTTCGATCGTTCCACCCAGCGCCGCCGTGGTGAAGCTGACCGGCGCCTTGCAGAACAGGGTCGTGCCTTCACGTTCGAAGATCGCGTGCCGCTTCACGTGCAGGAAGATATAAAGGTCGCCCGCCGGCGCGCCGCGCGCACCTGCTTCACCCTCGCCCGACAGTCGGATGCGCGTCCCTTCATCGACACCGGCCGGAATATTGACCGACAGGGTCTTGGGCTTGTCGACCCGGCCTTCGCCCCGGCAGGATTTGCACGGGCTTTCGATCACCTGCCCTGCACCATGGCAGGACGGGCAGGTCCGCTCGACCACGAAAAAGCCCTGCTGCGCACGGACCTGACCATGGCCGCCACAGGTGCCACACGTCTTGACGCCGGTACCGGGCTGCGCGCCCGACCCTTCGCAACTGTCGCACGCAGTCGAAACCTCGATCTGGACCTCGGTCTTCTTGCCGTGGAACGCTTCGTCGAGCGTGATTTCCATGTCGTAGCGCAGGTCCGCGCCACGCCGCTGCTGCTGGCGTCCGCCACCCGCGCCGCCGAAACCCGACTGTCCGAAAATCGTTTCGAATATATCGCCAAGGTCCGAAAAGCCGCCGGCTGCGCCACCGCGAAAGCCACCTGCGCCGCCACCACCGCCCGACTGGGCATTGGTGTAGGCCGCATGGCCATAACGGTCATAGGCCGCGCGCTTCTGCGGGTCTTTCAGACACTCATAGGCCTCGGACACGGATTTGAATTTGGCCTCGCTGTCGGCGCATCCCCCGGTTTTGTCCGGGTGATATTTCATCGCCATCTTGCGATAGGCGCTCTTGATCGTCGCGCCATCGGCCGTGCGCTCTACTTCGAGCAGCTCGTAATAATCAACTTCGGTCGTCATATCGCCCCCGGGGCATACGGTCCCCGGCTTCGCCCCGGACGGTCATACTGGTCAATGACCATGCCGTCCGCGCGGAGCGAAGTCGAGGAGCGTTTCATCGGGCTTACGCCTTGTTGTCGTCCACTTCCGAGAATTCGGCATCGACGACGCCGTCATCGGCCTTGGGAGCATCCGCGCCCGGTGCCGCAGCGTCAGCCTGCTCCTTCTCGTAGATCGCCTGACCCAGCTTCATCGCCACGGTCGCCAGTTCCTGCGCCTTGGCCTTCATGGCTTCGGCGTCACCGCCTCCGATCGCAGCCTTGGTCGCGGCGATCGCCGCTTCGATCTCACCCTTCAGGGCAGCGTCGACCTTGTCGCCATGTTCGGCGATCTGCTGCTCGGTCGTGTGAACCAGGCTTTCGGCATTGTTCTTGGCTTCAGCCGCTTCACGACGCTTCTTGTCCTCTTCGGCGAAGCGTTCGGCATCCTTGACCATCTGATCGATGTCGGAGTCCGAAAGACCACCCGACGCCTGAATGCGGATCTGCTGTTCCTTGCCGGTGCCCTTGTCCTTGGCCGACACGTTGACCAGGCCGTTGGCGTCGATGTCGAACGTGACTTCGATCTGCGGCACGCCGCGCGGTGCGGGCGGAATGCCGACCAGATCGAACTGACCCAGTATCTTGTTGTCCGCGGCCATTTCACGTTCGCCCTGGAACACACGGATCGTCACTGCCTGCTGATTGTCGTCGGCGGTCGAATAGACCTGCGACTTCTTGGCAGGGATCGTCGTGTTGCGGTCGATCATGCGGGTGAACACGCCACCCAGCGTTTCGATGCCCAGCGACAGCGGGGTGACGTCGAGCAGCAGCACGTCCTTGACGTCGCCCTGAAGCACGCCCGCCTGAATGGCGGCGCCCATGGCGACGACTTCGTCAGGATTCACGCCGGTGTGCGGTTCCTTGCCGAAGAATTCCTTCACGGCTTCGCGCACCTTGGGCATGCGGGTCATGCCGCCCACCAGCACGACTTCGCTGATTTCGCTGGCCGAAACGCCCGCGTCAGCCATCGCCTTCTTGCACGGTTCCATCGTGCGCTTGATGAGGTCGGCGACCAGACGCTCCAGATCGGCGCGGGTCACGGTCTTCACCAGATGCTTGGGACCATTCTGGTCAGCGGTGATGAAGGGCAGATTGACTTCGGTCGACTGGGCCGACGACAGTTCGATCTTCGCCTTTTCGGCCGCTTCCTTCAGACGCTGGAGGGCCAGCTTGTCCTTGGTCAGGTCAATGCTTTCGGCCTTCTTGAAATCGTCGGCGAGATACTGGACCAGCTTGGCGTCGAAATCTTCGCCGCCCAAGAAAGTGTCGCCGTTCGTGGACTTCACCTCGAACACGCCGTCGCCGATTTCCAGGATCGAAATGTCGAACGTGCCACCGCCAAGGTCATAGACCGCGATCGTCTTGCCGTCCTGCTTGTCGAGGCCATAGGCCAGCGCAGCCGCAGTCGGCTCGTTGATGATGCGCAGCACTTCCAGACCGGCGATCTGGCCGGCATCCTTGGTCGCCTGACGCTGGGCGTCGTTGAAATAGGCGGGGACGGTGATGACCGCCTGCGTCACGGTTTCGCCCAGATAGCTCTCGGCGGTTTCCTTCATCTTCTGAAGGATGAAGGCGCTGATCTGCGACGGGCTGTAATCCTGACCACCGGCCTTGACCCATGCGTCGCCGTTCGGCCCCTTCGAGATGTCGTAGGGGACCAGCTCCATGTCCTTCTGGGTCATGGGGTCTTCGAAGCGACGGCCGATCAGGCGCTTCACAGCGAAAACCGTATTGTCCGGGTTGGTGACGGCCTGACGCTTGGCAGGCTGGCCGATCAGGCGCTCGCCATCCTTGGCGAAGGCGACGATCGACGGCGTGGTGCGCGCACCTTCCGCATTTTCGATAACCTTGGGCTTGCCGCCGTCCATCACAGCGATGCAGCTGTTGGTGGTGCCAAGATCAATACCGATTACTTTTCCCATTTCTTCCTCTTAAACCCCAAATTCATTCAGCGGTTGACGGCCCCATACCTCACGTAAGCGCCAAGGCAAGGCCGGTTTGCATGGGGGATATAGGCGCGCTTTTTCTTGGCACAAGGATCAGGGGCGATTACCTAGGCAGGCGACCGAAAACGAGACAGTCATGGAGAAGTCGATGCGCGCCCTCTTTGCCCTTGCCACTCTCGCCGCGCCGCTGCTCCTTTCCGCCTGCGGCGACCCGGCCCCCACCTATATCGATCAGGCATGGATTCGCCTCAGCCCCAATAAGGAAACGCCCTCGGCCGGCTATTTCATCGCCCATGGTGGCGATGCCGCAACACAGTTGCGCGGCGTCAGGACCGATTATGCGCTGAAGGTCGAAATGCACGAAAGCGTGTCGGACAAGGGCGTCATGTCGATGAAGCCGATCGACAGCGTCGACATCCCCGCCAACGCCACCGTCGCCTTTGCGCCGGGGGGCAAGCATCTGATGCTGTGGGGCGTCAACGACACCGCCATCAGCCGGGGCAAGATGCAGATGACCTTCCTGCTCGCCAATGGCGACCGGCTGCTGGTCGATGCCGTCATTCAAAAGCCGCAGGCTGCCGGCGCCACCCCGCCCACGACCGATGGAGGCGCAACGCATTGACGGCGCGCGCCCTGACGCAGGATGAGGTCGCGTTGGCCAAGGCGATGTTCGGTTCGGCGATCGATTATGGCCGTGTGCGCGTTCACAACCGCAAATGGTGGCCGTTTCAGCCGCGGACCGTGGCGATGGCGCCCGACGGCCATTTATGGTTCCATCCCGAAGGCGGCCTGTTTTGCGACGATTTCTGCGCCGGACCGATGGATATGCAGGGGTTGTTCATCCATGAAATGACCCATGTATGGCAGGCGCAACTATCGGGCCGCTACTGGCTGCCGCTGATGCGCCACCCCTTTTGCCGTTATGATTATGAGGTCGAGCCGGGTAAGCCGTTCGAACGCTATGGCATAGAGCAGCAGGCGGAAATCATTCGCCATGCCTTTCTGCTACGCCGGGGCATTCTCGTCCGGGGCGCTCCGCCCTTGCATGTCTATGATGCGCTGGTCCCGTTCAAAGGGGAACCGGGCTGATCCGTCACCCCCCTTAAAAATCAAGCTCGGCTCGCCAACCCACCACATCGATACCATAATCCCGGCGACCACCCGCCAGAATGGCCGCATCCGTCAATTCCAGATGGGCATAGTTGATGTTGAAGCGCAGGGATTCGATCGGCGTCCACACCAGCGCGGCGATCACGGCATTTTGCGTCCCGCCTACAATGTCGCGGTCGTTCATGTTGAGATAGTCGTAGCGCAGCGTCGCCTGTAACGCGCCCCAACCTCCACCACCAACCGGCCGGTCCGGCTTCACCACCCCGAAAATGCCATTTTTATATCCGCGACTTTCGCCCGTCAGCACATAACCGACCTCACCATAGCCACCGAAAAAGGTCGGATCGGCCAGTCCGGGGCCGTGTCCCGTCACATGGTGTAACAGCGTCACCGTTGGGGCCTGCAGCGAAGGGAGCGAAGCGACCGGAGCTGCAGGCCCCAACGGTGGCATGGCTTTTTGCTTAGGCGGCCATCGCCAATC
>JAJZQN010000108.1 GCA_021847605.1 Pseudomonadota bacterium
CGCGGCCGAAGATGACGCCTTCGACGCGGGCGCTCTCGGTGAACTCGCTTTCCAGCTTGTCCCAGGCGGCTTCGCGGCGGGCGCGGTCACGCGACAGCATGGCTTCGCCATGGGCGTTTTCGACGCGATCGACATAGACTTCGACTTCGTCGCCGACCTTCAGGTCAGCCTTCTGGCCCGGCGCAGCGAATTCGCGCAGCGGCACGCGGCCTTCCGACTTCAAGCCTACGTCGATGACGGCCAGGTCGTTTTCGATGGCGGTAACGGTGCCCTTGACGACGCGGCCTTCGAAGCCGCCGTCCTCGCCACCGAGGGAATCATTGAGAAGCGCGGCGAAATCGTCGCGCGAGGGGAATGCCGTAGAGGCCATTAGTTGGTCCTTCACTCATCATTGCTGGCCAATCGGTTGTGTCCGATGGTCTTTGGCCAAACCACGCAAACGACCGAATGTCGCGTGCGTATCCAATGGGTTAAGGCTGATGGACACGCGAGCGAGAAAAGCGAAAAGGGCGCCCGGAATATCCGCGCGCCTTATCGGGTCGCTCCTCAGGGGCGACCTTCAAGCTGGGCGTCCACAAGCGCAATCGCCCGCTGGACGGCGGCGTCTATAGTCAAATCGCTGGTATCTAGCAAGTCCGCGCCTTCCGCCTGCTTCAACGGGGCGTGATCCCGGCTCATGTCGCGGGTGTCGCGGGCCTGAATATCGGCGATCAGGGAATCCATGTCGGGGTGGCCGCCATGGTTGAGGGCGTCCTGATAGCGGCGCTGCGCACGCACCTGTACGCTGGCGGTCACGAAAATCTTGGCATCGGCGTCAGGCGCGATGACGGTGGCGATGTCGCGTCCGTCCAGGATCGCGCCGCCCGGTTGGGTGGCGAAATCGCGCTGCCGCTGGACCAGCGCGTCGCGTACCTGCTGATGCACGGAAACGCGCGATGCGAGCGATCCCACAGCTTCGCTGCGCAGGGCGGGATCGGACAGGATTGCATCGTCAAAGGCGCAGGCGCTCAACGCATCCTCTTCAAGGTCGGGATCGCCGCCGGCCTTCAGCACGGACAGGCCGACCGCGCGGTAGAGGAGGCCGGTGTCGAGGACCGGCAGGCCATAATGACGCCCCAGCGCCTTGGCGATTGTGCCCTTGCCCGATGCAGCGGGGCCGTCGACAGCGATGATCATGGCGTCTTTCTCTTCACATTTTTGACGAGGCCGAGCAGCGCGATGGCTGCCCAGACGATTTCCAGCGTCATCGACGCCAGATTGAAATGGGTCATCAGCGACCAGATCAGCAACAGCGATCCGACCAGATTGAGCAGGTTGAAGAACAGGAAGTTCAGCTCTTTCGCCACATTGCTGTACCCATAGGCGACCACCATGATGGCGCTGCCGATCAGGCCGACGATATTGGCGAGGTCGAACGTCACGTCAGCGCGCCGAGTGTTTGCAACAGCGGCACGAATGTCGGGAAGCTGGTGGCGACGGGGCGCATGTCATCGATGGTCACGCCATCGCGTGAGACGAGGCCGGCCACGGCAAAGCTCATGGCGATGCGATGGTCCAGCTTTGTGGCGATGGGACCGCCACCGGGCAGGGGCGTGCCGCCGGCCCCTTCGATGATGATGCCGTCCTCAAGTTCCTCGACGGTGACGCCGATGGCGCGCAGACCTGCGGCCATGGTGGCGATCCGATCCGATTCCTTGACGCGCAGTTCTTCAAGTCCGCGAAACACGCTGCGGCCCTGCGCCATGGCGGCGGCGATGAAGGCGACGGGATATTCGTCGATCATGCTGGGTGCGCGGGCCGGGTCCGGCTCTATGCCCTGAAGGGTAGATGCGGTGACGATCAGGTCGCCCACCGGCTCGCCGCCCACTTCGCGCCGGTTCACGATCTCGATCGATCCGCCCATATCCTGTAGCAGGGCGATGAGTCCCGCGCGGGTGTCGTTCAGGCCGACATTGGCGATCGTCACCTGCGATCCCGGCACCAGCAATGCGGCGACCATGGGGAAAGCGGCCGATGACGGGTCGCCCGGCACGGTGATACGCTGTGGCTTCAATTCTGCTTCGCCGACCAGCGTGATGATGCGGGTGCCGTCGGCTTCCACTTCGACATTCAGGTCCGCGCCGAATCCGCGCAACATGCGTTCGCTATGGTCGCGGGTGGGGATTGGCTCGACAACGCGGGTGATTCCGGGCGTATTGAGGCCGGCGAGCAGGATGGCCGATTTGACCTGCGCCGATGCGACTGGCAGGCGATAGTCCAGCGGCACGGCGGGGCAGGCGCCCTTCATGGTCAGCGGCAGGCGGTCGCCGGGGCTGGAGGTGAAGCTGGCGCCCATGCGCGACAGTGGCTCCGTCACGCGGGCCATGGGGCGCTTGCTCAGCGATGCGTCGCCGGTGAAGGTCGCCGTCAGGTCATGACTGGCGAGCAGGCCCATCAACAGGCGGGTCGATGTGCCGCTATTGCCCATGTCGAGCGCGGTTTGGGGCTGGAGCAGGCCGCCCACGCCCACGCCATGAATGTGCCAGATGCCATCTTCGTCGCGCTGGATGTCGGCACCCATCGCCCGCATGGCGGCGGCGGTCGCGAGGACGTCTTCGCCCTCCAGTAGTCCTTCCACCCGGCTTTCGCCCACGGCCAGCGCCGACAGCATCAGCGAACGGTGGGAAATGCTCTTGTCGCCCGGCACGGTTACGGCGCCCGACAGGGGCGGGGCCGCGGTGAAGGTCATCGGGGCGGGCTGATCGTTATGGCTGCTCACGTCGGTATCCGTTGTCACAAGAGCGAAAAAATGCGCCCGGCTTTTGACAGCGCCTTCCGGCTATGGCAAGGCGCCCGTCGCTTCGCGGACGACCCATGTCGTGCCGCGTGATTTCTGTTTATGGCATCGAAGAAGGAACAGGCCGGACATGGTGAAGGCTGAATGGGGCACGAAGCGGACCTGCCCGAAATGCGCGACTCGCTTCTATGACCTGGGCAAGGACGATCCGGTGGTGTGCATCGAGTGCAACACCGCCTGGGAACCGGAACCCGTACTGAAGTCGAAGCAGCCGCTGCCCTATGAGGAAGCGCCCAAGAAGGTCATCGAGACCGCCGATGGCGAGCAGGAAACGGCTGACGACGATCTGGACATCGATCTGGACGTCGATGATGACGGCGACTCGCCGGACAATGACGTCGATCTGGGCGGCGATGACGACCTGGGCGTCGATGCCGGCGGCGACGACAACGACGACGATAATTAACTGAAATTTCCGCTTGCCAACGGGGTCGCCTGACCCTAGAGGCAGCGACCTCCGAAGCGCCGGACCCAACGGCGCTTCACTGGTACGGGGCCTTAGCTCAGCTGGGAGAGCGCCTGCATGGCATGCAGGAGGTCAGCGGTTCGATCCCGCTAGGCTCCACCAATTTCGCCCTTGGCGAAATATCATATACGACCGACGGCATGCCCGGACATGGTCATACCATATAGCTGCGGCTCATGCCGCGCAGATGGGGCCTTAGCTCAGCTGGGAGAGCGCCTGCATGGCATGCAGGAGGTCAGCGGT
>JAJZQN010000058.1 GCA_021847605.1 Pseudomonadota bacterium
CTGGTAACTCCACCTTACCGATGAGCCCGGTGGCCACCGAGATCGAATTCGCATGGGTGGGGCATGCCCCACCCATGCGATCGCCTCAATCTACACCGGAAATTACACCACGAGCGCGGACGCTAACGGATCGAGCAGGACGACCGCAGCGAAATCTATGCAACGGAAATGGAAGATTTGCAGATCCGTGCGCGTACCAAGATGGAACAGCGCGCCGCGATCGAATGCATGCGCGACTATGCCGCCGATTGCTACCGTTCGCAGACCGGCCGCCCATGGAGCACCGCGCGCGGATCGCGTGTTTCCAGCGCCACCACCGCAAGCCAGATCGCATCGGCCGATTTCCTAAAGGCGCGCGCAACCGCCTTGCGCGAAAAGCGCAATCCCACCGGCCCCCTTGTCGTCTTTTCCGGCGGTCAGGAATGGCACGACTATCAGCAGCTTTACGCCCGCCTCGACCAGATCAAGGCCCGCATCCCGAGCATGACCCTTTGCACCACCGGCCAGCGCAAGGGATGCGACGCCATCGCCGCAGCTTGGGCCGCACAAGCTGGCGTGCCGATTGTCACCTTTGCCCCCAACGCCCAGCGCTTCGGAAAGAGCGCCGGTTTCAAGCGCAATGACCAGCTTGTCAGCCTCCGGCCCGTCGAAGCGATCATTTGCCAAGGCACCGGCATTCAGTCGCACTTGCTGGACGAACTGAAGGCCGCAAGCGTTCCGGTTCACGCCTTCCGCTACGATGCACAGGCACCCATGCCCGCCGACGCCAAGCGGCACAATTGGGGATGAGATAACAGGGGCGGACCAGCGCCGCCCCTACCCTTTCCTTGGCAGGAGCATCGGGCCAGCATCGGGGGACTTCCCCGGCGCTGGCCCTTTGTCGTGCCCTTGTGCCAGGTGGGGGAAACCCTACGGTTCCCCCCACGCCAGGCCGCCGCGCGCGCCGCCGCCAACATCGCCCCCGTCGGGGCTCGTTGGCGACGGCGCGCGCGGCGGCCTTCCCCCCTCCGGTAGGGAGCTGCCGCAGGCCAGACGATCGGCCCCGCGCCGCTCGACCTGGCCCCGAGAAATCGAGGGCGGGGGAGCGCGCGCCGGGCATCGAACCCGGCGCGCGCTGCTGCCGCGAGCATGAACACAGATCCGCGCCGGTCTGCCAGCGCCGCGGCTCCCGGATCAGGACCATCGGGACCGCCCTGCCCTGCCCCTTCTGGTGTCATTTCGCCCTTTCACCCAGTGCGCCCTTTTGCGCCCACGATCCGTCGCCGGATCGGCACTGGAGGAGAGAGGGAGAGACGAGGCCAGTTTAACGAAGGAGGTTCAGATGAGCATCACGTTCCGCATCGAAGATGACGCCGAAACCGACAACCTGCGCCCCGTCATGATCGACGCCCTCCAGATGGGCGCCCTGCGCGAAACCCTCGCCGAATACGGCGAGCGTTACGGCCTCGACCTCATCATCCACGACTACGGCTCGCTCGACGAACAGGTCTTCGCATGGGAGGCCCGCACCGCCATGATGCCGATCGCCATGATCGCCCGTCACTTCACGTTCGACGTCGACGCGATCGCCCTGATCGAGACCGCCCAATTCCTTGGCCGTCGCCTGCGCATCGCCCGCCGCGATGACGAACCCGACATCATGGTGACGCTCTCGACGAACCCCGACGCCGCACCCGAGATGAACGTCTCCAACTCGAACGCCTACGCCATCCTTGCGATGCTCGGCCTCGACCTCGATAGCTGCGGCACGATCAGCATCGAGCAGCTGCGCGGCAGCCTCGCCGATCCCGTCATGGCAAGCCGCCTCGATGCCGAGCCGGGCCTTGCTCGATACCTGCCGGCGCTCAACCAGATGGCCGCCATTTCCTCGCCCAGCTGCGCACTTCGAATGGTCTGGTCATAGCGCCCGGTGAAGTCCCTCACCTGTCGCGCGGTCTCGCCTCGCTCGCCTTGGCCTGACGGCCAGGGCTACGCATCGCCGACCGCGCCCCGAAGGTCCGACCGTAACTGTCGTTTTGACTAAGGAGTGAGCGTTATGAGCACGTCAGTTACCCTCCCCGAAGACAAGATCGAGTTCATCCCCAAGTCGGATAAGGAGATCCGCATCGAGCGTCGCATCGCCTCGCTCGAAGCCGAAATGCACAGCGCCTGCCGCATCCATGACCGCCGCGACGACTTCCTCAAAATGATCGACTGGAACGCCATGACGATCGACGATCGCGAGACGGTCCACAACCACGCAGACCGCCTCAACGACACCATGATCGAGATCGATCACGAGATACACATGGCATCCGAAGCACTCTATGCCGCGTATATGGAAAATCCGCTCAATTGGTGAGCCGGAATCGCTACGCACGGGAGGCGCAGCCCTACAGGGCCGCGCTTCCCTTTTTTTGTCTGATGCCGTCCCGACCGCTGCGCGACCCCACCCGGCTCGCTCGCCTTGGCCTGGCGGCCAGGGCTACGCATCGCCGGGGCCCGCCGCAAAAGGAATGGCCGCCCGAATGGGCAAGCCCATCCGTGCGGCCATCGGTCGTTTGTTCGGTGGCGAAACGGCTCAGGCTGAAGCCTGAAGCCGCTTCTCCACTTCATCCACGCCCAGCGTCTTCACCGCCGTCATGATCCGCTCAAGTCGATCATGCGGGAGCTTGAAAAGCCCCGCCTTCTCAACCGTCCCGATCGCCGCTTCCCGCACCTTCTGCTGATGCGCCTTGCGACGCTCCACCAGCTTGCGTTCCTCGGCTTCGATCGCGGCCATTTCCGCGTCCAGTGACTTCGCCATTACTTGTACCTTTCGGTCAGGCTGATCGGCTCTGAACCCCGCCACCATAACCGCTCTCACGCCATGCGAAAACCCGCGACGTACTCCCCTACGGCAACCCTTCGAAATCACCCCTTCACCCACGGAGAAATCATGCGCCATCTGGCCCATTTCACCCGCGCGAAGCGCTCTATTCCCTCCGGCGTTTCCGCCTCGCGGCGGCCCGGTGCCCACCGGAAACCGGAATCATATCCGCACCAGACGAACGCAGGAACAGACCGAGGCTCCAACAACGATATGTCAGCTACAGTAGCACACCGAACGCACGGTGCGTGCAAGATTATGGCGATATTACAATGTGTTGCGAGGAAATAAAATAAAGACCCATACAGACCCGCATAACGACCCGTTGGGTTTGTGTCGTTTTTAACTAACAATATCCGTGCATTAGCGCAGACCCAGACAGACTTACATAGAAATATCAACCCGTTGGGTCTTGCTATTCTACGGCTCATCTGATAGCAGGATGCCGCTTTTCGTAATGCCCACCAGCCTCCCTGCTAGGAGGTTGGATTGATTAAATCAGCTTTGCAGCGAAGCATGCGCTTCGACCCGGACCAGTATAACCATCTCAAGAAGATGGCTGCTGCCCGCAAATGCACCCCGTCCGATGTTCTGCGCGAGATTATCAAGCAGCATCTCGAGGGCGTCGAAGCACTCTCCAAAAGTCATCTTCGCATAGCCCGCCTGGCTGAATACACTCAGGCTGCAGTCGACACGCTTATACGCGAAGATCATCCCGATCACCGTCAGATCGTCATGGACGAAGTGAACCGCCGCATGGAGCGCTATCATGGCGCGTAAAGACGGCAAAAAAGACCGCGAAGACATTCGCGACGACGGTCGGCCCGTCCCCCTGAAGCACCACTCCGCGCGCGGCGACACACCGCGTAACAACGGCAACTTTGTGCGCGGAAGTCAGCTCCTCAACACCCAGGTCATCATGTGGCTGCAGGGTGCTAAAATGCCCTTCGTCTTCTGGCTGGGCATCTTCGCGCTCTCCTACTTCGTGATCCTGTCCATCACGCTCGATGAGAACAACTTCCAACTCATCTGCATGCGCATGCTCTCATGGCTCTGGGACTGGTGCGCTCTCGATCCGATGAAGCAGGCGAACCTGCAACTGCCAGACCATTCCGTGCGCCACACCTATATGGGTTACGTGCCCTATGTGCCCGAGGTTGCCCTCGCCTGGCACAAGGCAATGCGCGGCATCATCGGCTCAGCCCTGATCGCATCGTTTACCGCCGTTCCCGCGTCCATCTGGTACGTCGAATTTTCTCGCAAACGTGGTGGCCAAATCATGGAAGAACGCCACGAGCGCGGTGCCATGCTGGTGGACCGGGATCTACTCTACAAGGAGATCAGCGAGCACAACAAAACCAAGTTCGTCGAAGAGGCAAAAGACCTATTCCCGGACCTGTCGGCCAAGGATGTTCTCGCCCTCCCCTTCGCGGCTCGCAAGGCAGCTGGAATACACCATCCCTACCACATCGCCGGCATCCCCTACCCGCACCGCCTCGAGCAATCTCACACCATGCTGCTGGGCACCACCGGCACCGGCAAGACCACTGTCCTGCGCAAGCACCTGGAACAGATGCGTGAGCGCGAAGACAATGCCGTCGTGTTCGATCTTACCGGCGCCTACGTCGAGGCGTTCTACGACCCTGAGAGAGACACGATCCTCAATCCGATGGACGTGCGTTGCCCGGCCTGGTCGATCTTCAACGACTGCCAAACCTACAGCGAGTTTACTGCCGCCGCCGCTGCGCTGATCCCTTCCGATGGCGGCTCTTCCGAACCCTTCTGGGCACTCGCTGCCCGTACCCTCTTCATCGAAATGTGCATGAAGCTGATCGAGAAAGGACAGACCTCTAATCAGGCCCTCGCGGACAACCTGATGACCGCCGATCTCAAGCAGGTCCACCGCCATCTTCAGAAGACGATTGCCGACCCGCTGACTGCCCCAGAAGCGGCCCGCATGGCGGAATCTATCCGTGCCGTCTTCAACACCAATGCACAGGCCCTGCGCTTCCTCCCTGACGAAGGTAAGCCCTACTCGATCAAACAGTGGATCACCGCCGACAAGGCCCCCGGTTCGATCCTCTTCATCACCTGCACGTACACCGACCTCGAAATGAACAAGGCGCTCCTGACCTTGTGGTCGAACCTTGCCATCCACTCGCTCATGACCATGAAAAAGACCCGCTCTTTGCGGACATGGTTCATGTTCGACGAGCTGGGTGCATTGCACCGCCTGCCTGCCATCGAGGACGGCCTCCAGACTGCCCGAAACTTTGGCGGCGCCATGATCCTTGGCCTCCACTCCTTCGACAAGCTGGTACAGGTCTACGGCGAGGAAAACGCCCGCAACCTGTCGTCGCTCGCGCGCACCAAGCTGATGCTCGCCGCAGCCGATCTCGACACGGCCGAGCAGTGCGCCCGCTACATCGGCAATCGCGAAATTCGCCAGATGGATGAGGGCTATTCCTACGGCTACAATTCCACCCGCGACGCATCAACGCTGACACCCCGCAAGCAGATCGAACCACTCGTCATTCCCGACGACATCATGAACCTGCCCTCGATGCACGGCTTCGTGAAATTCCCTGACGGTTTCCCCGCTGCGCGCGTCCGTCTTCAGTGGCAGCAATACCCGCAGGTCGCGGAAGGTTTCATTCGGCGTCCCCCGAACAAGCCGGACGATCCAGAAGGCAAGGTTCGCGGAGGTGGGGGTAAGCCGAAAGGTGGAGATGACGGTGGGCGCGGTGAAGAGATCGCGCTCAGCGAAGAGGAGCAGAAGGCAGGCGAAGGCCCAATTGCGCTTGCGTCCAATATCCTGTCGCAACCCTCAGAACAGGAACGCGAAGAGCAGGAAGGGCGCGACCCCAACGCTCGCGAAGCGCTGGAACGCATGGAACCCGGTACTGCGCATGACGGCGATAGAAATGGCGACGCGACAAGGGGCAATTCTGACGGCCATAATGGGCTGGATACTCCCGAGCGTGATGAGGCCCTTCCCTCTACCTCTACCGCCCGACGCGAAGCGCAGGAAATATCGTCTCGATCTGCCGATAAAGACGCCGCTGTCGAGGCGACACAACAGCCTATCGATCCTGCCGATGAGGATCTTGGCGTCCGCGAAGCGCGTGATGGTTACGGCACCGGCGATGGGAAAAACCACAGTCACGATCACCCCGATCTGGGTGATTCAGACATGGGCATCGGAGACTGACCGATGCACTCCATCGCATCCGTTCGCTCCGCTGGTGGCGCCGCAAAGTATTTCACCAATGATGATCTGGTCAGCGGGGAATACTACACCGCAGAGCAGGCTGGCGAGGTGAGCCAATGGGGCGGCGAAGGGGTCAAGGACAGCCCCATCGCCGCTGGCACGCCCGTTACCCGCGAAGCGTTCGAGAAGGTGTTGAACGGGGAAACCCCGAACGGGCAGCAGCTGCGCCAGTTTGAGGGGCGCCGCCCTGGCATCGACATGACCTTTTCCGCGCCAAAGTCAGTGTCACTCATGGCCTATATAGCGGGCGACAAGCGCATCCTTGGACCCGAGGGAGCCCACCTAAAGGCAGTCCAGAAGACGATGGCCTGGGTCGAAAAGAACCTTGCAGAGACCCGTAAGGACATCGACGGGAAGAAGGTGCCTGTCCAGACCGGCAACCTCGTCTACGCGCTGTTCCAGCACGACACGAGCCGGGCGCGTGATCCGCAGGCCCATATCCATGCCGTAGTCGCCAACATGACCCGGATGGCGGACGGCACATGGCAAGCTCTGCACAATGACAAAATCTGGCAGAACAATTCGGTAATCGGAACGATCTACCATGCCTTCCTGCGCAACGAGATGGAGCAGCTGGGCTACAAGGTCCAACTCGAGGGCAAGCACGGTACTTTCGAAATCGTCGGTGTACCAAAGGCAGTGATCGAAGCCTTCAGCCAGCGCCGCGAGGAAATCGTGGCTCTCTCGAAAAGCCTCGGCATCAAGAGCACGCAAGGCATGCGCGAAGTCACCGCGCGATCGCGAGATCCCAAGGTCGCCGGAGAGAACAATCAAGACCTCGTGAAAGAATGGATCGAGAAGGCTGAAAGCCAGGGGTTCAACGGCAAGGAAATCCTGGAGGCGGCTCTACGGGCCTCACGCGAGCAGCCGGAAAACCTCGCCGTGCGCGGCTACAAGGCGATGCTGGAGGTGGTGAACACTGCCCGCGAATTTGTATCCGGCCTTCTGCGATCCCCTGAACCACTGGTCGATGCTGGCATTGCGCGCCTGGCCGGATCGCCCGGCGATGCGCGCGCGCAACTCGCCGTCGCCTCAGCCGTCCGCATCCTCAGCCAGCGTGAAGCCGCCTTCCAGGTCCATCAGGTCTCCAAGACGGCTCTCGATCTTGGCCTCAAGGGCGTCACGATCGACAATGTCGAAGCGCGCATCGATCGGCTGATCAAGAATGGCCAGCTCGTATCCGGCGAGATTCGACACAAGGGTCGGTTGGTCGATGCTGTCACCACGCCTGAATCCCTGAAGGTCGAGCAATCCATCCTCGATCACGTCGAAGCCGGCAATGGCAAAGGCATCTCCATCGTCGATGCCGCCAGTGCGCCGTCGCGGCTTCAGGAGGCCGCTGCGCCCCGTGAACTTAACCAGGGGCAGCTCGCTGCCGCCACCATGATTGTTTCCAGCGAGGATCGCTACGTCGTCGTTCAGGGCGTCGCCGGCGCCGGTAAGTCCACCATGCTGCAGACTGTCGCTGCCGTCGCGCGCGATGAGGGCAAGCAAGTCCTCGGCCTCGCCTTCCAGAACAAGATGGTCGGCGACATGCGCGAGGGCATGGTGCCCAAGAACCTCTCGGCCGAGGACATGGAAAAGGCTGGGGTCTCGGCACAGACTATCGCCTCGTTCATATGGCAGAACGAGAGATTCCTCAGTGACCCGAACAGTCCGGGGGCTCAGGAGCGGCGTAACGAACTGGCCGGAACCATTGTCGTCGTCGACGAAACCTCCATGGTCTCAAGCGATGATATGCTCAAGCTGATGCGCATTACCGAAGCGCTAGGCATCGAGAAGGTCGCCTTCGTCGGCGACCGTCAACAGCTCTCCTCGATCGACGCGGGCAAATCCTTCGCCATGATACAGGCCGCCGGGATCACCATGGCGCGCATGGACCAGAACGTGCGTATCAATCCCGAGAACAAGCAGCTTCTGACCGTCGCTGCGCTTGCAAACACGGGTCGCGCCGGAGCCGCGCTGAAGGTGCTGGGCGACAATGTCAGCGAGCATGCCGAACCAGCTGCACAGGCGGCGGAGACATGGTTAGCCCTCTCTGCTGAGGATCGGGCTGTTACGGCCGTCTTCGTTTCCGGGCGCGAAGCACGTTCCGAGATTAACACCGAAATTCAGCAAGGTTTGCGTCAGGAAGGCACTCTGAAGGGCGATGGCCTGGACGTCACGGTCCATGACCGGGTCAGCAAAGAGCGCGAGCAGTTGCGCTATGCCCATCACTATACCGTCGGCCAGACCCTGACGGTAACGGGGCAAATCCGAGAAGTCGGGCTAGGCCGCGGGCAGTATCAGGTCAGCCGCATATTCGACAACGGCAAGGTCCAACTGACGGGCCCCAACGGGCGCAACCTGCGCTTCGATCCCCAAAAGATCGATCCCAGCATCACCCGTAGCCGTCTCGAACTCTCCAACCTCGAAACGCTCAAAATTTATGAAGGCGACACAATCCGCTGGACCACCAACGACAAGGACCGCGGCTTGGACAATGCTGCACTGGCAAAGATCGTCTCCATCGAGGGCGGGAGCGTCACCGTCGAAACCGCGAATAACGAGCGCCTGACACTCGAGCGCGGTGATCCCATGCTCAGTAGGATCGGCCTCGCCTACGCCCTCAATATGCACATGGCTCAAGGCGTCACGGCCGATAAGGGGATCGGCGTGATGCTCTCCTATGAGCATAACCTCTCAAACCAGCGCCTATTCAACGTCCTAGTAACTCGTGTGCGCGACGGCCTCACCATGATCGTCGATGACCGCGAGAAGCTGGAATGGCGCCTGAACTCCAATCCCGGCGACAAGACCTCCTCTCTGGAAAGCACCGGGCAGCTGGACATCGATGGTGTCGATGCCAGGCAGGAAGCGGCAGACGCTGCACTTACCGCCGCATTCGATGTCCTCGAGCGTGAGAACGGTGCCGGTGGCGCGCCGAACGGCGCTGGCAGCGATGCCACCGCTGAATTGGGCGACCTGCCCCCCATGCCCGCAGCCGATGCGCAGGACGGCGGCGCCGGCACTGGCAGCGATGGCAACGAGAACGCGGCCGCTGGACGCGGCGAAGTGGAGACGAGCCAGAACGGCTTGTCCGGTTCCGATACAATGGATTTGGATGACCTGCCTCCGATGGGGCCATCGGAGACTGACTATTCCACCTTCGATGCCAGTGCCGATCAGATCTACGACCCCGGCGCTGATGAGCCCCCTGCCCCCGCGCAGGACAAGGAAGACGCCGATCCGCTCCGGCAAGCACTGCTGGATCACCTCGAGGGGGATGGGCTCGGCATCGTCGACACCACCATTGATGATCTCACCGGCATTCCGCCGATGCCTGGCCGTGATGACGGCCAAATTCCGGGGCTGCCGGAGAAGAACCTGGGACTTGACCTATGAACCGTGAAAGCCTGCCCAATGAATTTGCTACCTCCCTTGCAAAGGAGGACAGCGATCATGGATGAAACCAAAATCGCAATGCTCATCCTGGTGGTGGTGGCATTAGGGCTGCTGAAGGCTTTGACGAGCATAAACACAGCGCCAAAGCCAGTTTCCAAACCGTTTCTGACCAAGCGTGAAGCTGCGATGCTCATCGCGCTCGAACGGGCCCTGCCCCATTGTCGCATTCACGCCCAGGTGGCGATGGGGGCGTTGCTCAAGGCACCCGCAAACCCATTGCGCAAGGCCCGTCACTCCGATCGCAATGCGTTCTCCCAGAAGATCGTTGATTTCGTCGCGCAGGACCGGGCGACTGGCGCGATCCTCGCTTTGATCGAGGTCGATGATTACAGCCACAACGGGGCTCGCGATCGCGCTCGCGATGCCATGACTAGCCACGCGGGCTATCGAACCGTTCGCATTGGCCGATCCGTCCAACCCCGCTTCGAGGAGGTGCATCAGGCAGTGTCGTCGCTGCTGATGCCTCCCTTTTCAGCCATCAACAAGGGCGGCCACAATGGGAATCGATGATCGCGACTATATGCGCGATCGCTACCGAAAGCGCAGAGGGCTTGGCGGCACCCGCTGGAACGACAAGAAGGGCCGCAGCGAACGTGACGGCCTTTGGTTCTCTGAGAAGAACCAAGGATTTGACTATCAAAAGAACCGTTGGAGGCCGAAATCCAATGGCGGGGTGAAATGGCGCAGTGCCCTCGCCGGCCTCATCCCCATCCTTTGCCTTCTCACTTACGTCATTCCCATGTGGCGCGACATGAAGCGCAGCGGATGGATTCCTGACACTGACGTCGAGATCCCGTTTCCCGAAAGCGGCAGCGTCACAGTCAATCGTTCCATAGATCCGCGTTCGGCGACCTCGAGCCTGAAGGTCGTGACGGACATGGGGAACGCCGTCATCCAGCTCTATGATCCGGCGACCGAAACCCATGTCATTTCCGTCTACGTTCGTCGTGGCGACGAAGTCACGATCCCTGTCCCGCCAGGCACATACCGAATGCAGGTCATCGAAGGTGACAAGTGGCACGGCCCTGAAAAATATTTCGGCAGCACAACCACGTTCGAGACTGTCAGCCGCGAAATGACATTCAGCGAGAGGCATGGAAGCGGGATCGATCTTCACCGCTCGCGCGCCGGTAATCTTCATACGCGAACCAATTTCTCAGCACCGGAACCCTTGAAATGAGGCATTCCCCAATGCGACAAATCCGGCACAACGCTTTGGAAACTTACCCTCCATCAGTCGAAACAGGAGGGGAATATGCGAACGCATGAAATCCCCGCATCGCAGACACCTCGCGAGATTATCTTGCAACATGCGTTGATCCTGCGCCGACTCTCCTCCCGGATGGAGCGCATTTACTTTGATCCCGGTGCTGGCGATTCAACTGAAAGCCTGCGTCGAGCCCTCGCTGACGGCGCCGAGACATTCAGGAATTACGCCGACGAACTAGAAGCGCTTGGGTTAAGCGACAGCCATACCCCCGTGCGCGTACCTACCTGGCGCGATGGTGCGGAAGTTGCCCTTGGCTTCATCGCCACATGCGGGGTGCTCCTCGGGTTTTTGGCGCTTGTGGTGTGGAGCGTGCCGCCGGCGGGCCCGGCCGATCTGGAGGGGGTGCTGCGCCTAGAAAAGGAAAGGGAGTGGATGGAAGCCGCCGAGCAGCGCTTCAACGACACGAAGTGAAATTGCCATGGAGACCAGACAACAATGATCCTCAAGCCCTCCACAAAGTCAGATGAACTTGCAGAAATCCGACAATTTCTCGACGATCCCATCTTTGCCGGTTTGCCCGATCGCCTACGTAAGGCGGCTCTTGCACACAAGCGGGGTCTCGAGGGCGAGCAGTACACCTCTCACATCCTCGATCGCCATTTCCATAATGCGCCAAACCATGCACTGATCCACGACCTGCGCCTCCCTGATGGGATCGGTAGCTTCGCTCAGTTCGACCACATCGTCCTATCGCGGCTCTCTCGCACCGCTGCGATCTTTGAGGTCAAGAATTACACTGGACGCCTCTCGCGCAACGCCCATAACGAATGGATGGTGTGGTACGACGGGCGAAAGCGGCCGGTCTCGATCGCCAATCCTCTCGCACAAGCTGACAGGCAGCGCGAAGTGCTCCGAGAGTGGCTACGCGCCAACCAGCACGACAAGGCATTCGAGCAGATCGGCGTTTTTGTGATCATGCCACCAGGATGCGACATCGACCGCAAAGCCGTAACCACTGATTTCAGTGTCTACAAGGCGGACAATGTTATCTCCGAATGGACCCCGTTCGGCGGTGTCACCGTATTCGGCAAACTATTCTCCACCGGAGTTTCGCAAGGATCTCTGCGGGCAATCGGCGCTCAACTTGCGGCCGCCCACGTACCCAACCACAAAACGATCCACGAGCGCCTGGGCATTGCACCATTGCCGCAAGACACCCCCAATCAAGACGATCCCGAGGTTGAAGCACCACCAGCGATAGTACCGGCCCCCGCCCAACCTACTCCTGAACCGCCACCCGTCGCACCCGCGGAACCGGAATCGCCGAAAAGCACCACCCTCACTGAGCCCCCCACGGCTGAATCTGCCGTTCCTTCCAAGCCGAGGCGCAAAGCCAGTGAACCAGAGACGATCGCTCCCGGTATTTCACAAAAGATACTGAGGGATGGTCGCATTGCCTTTGCCGCCGATCGAGACAACGATGAAGCAACTGCAATATTAGCTGCGGCCTGCCAGGAACGCGCAAAATGGAACCGCCAATATCGAAATTGGCTCTGCGACATTGACGCTGCCCAGGCGGTAAGAGCCGCCCTTCATATTGATCCTTTAGCCGGAACCAGCGGTGTGGCTTCAGGCCCTACCCCCGAACATCTTCACGTTGATCAGGAGTAAACGTCAATGCGAAAAAACTTCACTCAAACCATCAGCCTTAGCGCTGGCCTAGCAATCTGCTTCATCTCCCTTACCCCCTCCTCTGCCGCTGCACAAAAATTGGGCAAGGGCGGCACGGGCGTCGATGAATCATCGCAGGTTCCAGTATGCTCCCAGCCTCTTGGCACTCTGGCGCTTGTAGAGGATCGCAGCGCCGCACCAAGCGAAGAGGATATTCCGCCAGGTCTGCGCGCCCTAGTCCGCATGGCAGAGGCTCAAAACGGCGGTGCAGCTGCACGGATTGACCCCCTGCCCCTTCTGAAGCTCCTGACAGCGCAATCCAACTGCTTCCAGGTACTCGACCGCGGAGAGGGGTTCGATGCCCTCCAGCGCGAACGTGCGCTCGCTGCAGGCGGAACCGTCGCAGGTGGGAATCCTCAAGCTACGCTGCTGGCCGCCGACTATCTCCTGACGGCTCGCGTCCTCTACACTGACAACAATGCCGGAGGGAGCGGTGGCGGACTTGGCACCATGTTCCCCGGCGGCCTGGGCTTCAAACAGAAGAAGCTGGAGAGCCAGACGATGCTGACGCTCGTCGAGGTCAAGACTGGCCTTCAGCAAGCCGTTGCGACCGGATCGGCACGTAAAAAGGATCTATCCATTGTTGGTGGTGCCGCTCTCACCGGCGCCGGCATCGGCGCGCTTGGCGGAGCCTATACCAGCACGGACATTGGCAAGATCACGTCCCTGGCGCTCCTCGATGCCTTCAGGAAGCTCACTCAGAATGCTCAGGCTCGAATTGCGCCCCCTGCCCCGCCTGCGCCGCCATCGCCGCCATCGCCATTAAACGGTAGCCCGCTCAATGGATCGGCGCCCGCCTCAACAGTGACCCAAACGGCGCCTGCGGCCCCAGCGCAATAATACGCAGAGTGAGGTGAGAGGGAGGTGGTCAGCGATCATTTCCCTCAAGCGGTAAGGATGATGGCAATGGATGCGCAAAGCGATCTGTTCGGCGAACCAGACGTCGAAGCACTGGAAATGCCCGTCAGCCCCAAAGCTGAACCTTTGGCTATGCCTTGCGGATTTCTGGATTCATCCAACAAGCGGTGCCGGCGCCTCGCTCACCGCCCTGTCATGATGAACGGTAAGCAACTTACCAGCTATGGTCGGCCCATGTTGCACTGCCCACGAGAATGCTTCTACCCGCCCAAGGAAGCGCCTGTTGAGCAGACGCCTAACGGGGATACCGAATGAACAATCAGCACATCACCATAACCGGCACCATCGAAACAACCGCTCGCGGCCCCATGCTGAAGGACGCTGATGGCATGTGGTGGAGGCTGATCGGCGAGTTTTCGCAGATGCCCGCGCAGGAAACAGCTTTCCGCATCGTAGGCGAAAAGCGCGGTGAAGCCGCGATCGAGATCCACTATTTCAACGAGGTTTCACCCTGATGCATGGCTCGATCCCAACGCGGCTTCCCCAATGCCCCTATTGCAAGGAACCAGTGCGCTCATGGCGGCGCGGGTCGTGGATCGACCCATGCACCAACTGCCGACGGCCGATCGTCCTAATCCGCTCCCCTTTTGACTGGAATGGCCCACTCCGCCTTCGTGGGCTGCTGGACGTAGCCCATACCGTCTACGGCATTGCGACCGTCATTCTCGTCGTGTCCTTCGCCCTCATGCAATTTTCCGCGCTGCATTTTGTGAAAATGTTCACGCTGCTGCTGTTCATACAAGGATCAATCCTAATAACGGACGGCGTTCTCGGGGCGCTATCTCGCATCGATAGAACTATGGGCAAATTACGTTCCGGACGAGCCGCATTTACCTATGCCATCGGCAAGATAGCCTGCGGACTATGCGCGCTCGCATTAACTGCAATCGGCGCGGTCTTATAATCACAGATCGGGTTAAGGTTATGAAAAACTCCAACGACCTTCTTGATGCTGATGATTTGGCTAGATTAGTCGATTGCAGGTCAGAACCTGGCCCCTCCCCTCACGATGACCTCGAGCGACGTCAGCTCGTTACAACCCTGCTCCGCACCCTCAGCCCGCGAGAGGAGCGCGTGATCAGATTGTACTACGGCATAGGTCCGTTCCAGATGAATGGCAGAGAGATCGCCGAGCATCTGGGAGTCAGTCCCGCGCGCGCCAATGAATTGGTTCATAAGGCGACACGGAAAATGAGATGGGCAGGCAACCGAATTGAAGCGTCGCCTGAACCCCGAAATTCCAGTGCGGCTGCGTATACGCTGCCACGGCCCTGGACGAACAGCGACCACAGGGAAAACGCTTACTTCCTGGAGCGGCTTAACTGCGCAAGGGGTGTGACTATAGCGCCAGCAGGAAAAGGCCGTCCCACGAAAAGGCCAAAATCCCGACAGAAGCCGCGTTCACAAAGCCCAAGAGCGCCACAAAATCGGTCATCACTGCGACCTTCCATCGTTCCGATAAGAGCCCCTGCCCCAGCCTATAATCCAACTTCCGGTCCGGCGCACCCGCATCGACAAACCTATGGATGGCTTGCTCTCTGGCTAATCATAACCAGCCCGTTGCTCATATATTTCTTCATAAGCGGCGGGCCAATCGCCCTCATTCTTGGCGTATTTCTTATCTCTGCATTTTGGTTTTCGATGGAATCTGACATCCTAACATATGGATAAAAAATGAATATGTTCCCTAGTAAGTCAATCGTCATCGCGCTGCTACTGCTATCGGCTGCATCCGGCCAAGCTATTGCCTCTGATTTCGGTGGCACTGCGGCCGCAAAGGACGGCGATTCATTGATGGTCGGAACGCAGGAGGTTCGGCTTTTCGGGATTGATGCCCCTGAGTACAAGCAGACCTGCTCTATTCGGTACTCTAATTGGGCATGCGGATCAGATGCAGCGTCGAACCTTCGCGGCCTTGTGAATGGCCGGTCCCTTCAATGTTCAGCCGTCGATCGAGACGTTTATGGTCGCACTGTTGCCATATGCCATCTCGGCGCGATGGACATCGGATCTGAAATGGTACGACGCGGCCTTGCCACTGTCTTGCCTAACGGCGCTTCTCGATATGGCGATTTGGAAGCCGCAAGTCGGGCCAAAAGGATTGGAATTTGGGCCTCCACCTTCGAGAAACCTTCGGAATATCGCGCTTCCCACCGCCGATCTGACGCCGTTTCCAACGGGTCTGCAGCCGCGCGCCCAGCCCTGCCCTCACGCACTCAGCCTGGTAAAGGCATGTGGCGCAATTGCGCCGACGCTAGAGCTGCTGGCGCTGCCCCGGTCTACAGGGGAACCCCAGGCTATAACCCCAACCTTGATGGCGACCATGACGGCATCGCGTGCGAGCCTTACCGTCAGCGGCGGTAGATCTGGCTCATGTTGATGCATAATTTGAACCAAAGGCAGAGGGAATTTCATCATGTTTCTTGCCGCCGCATGCCTCCTGCTTGGTGACAGTCATGCTCTAGCTACTGCGATAGAGATCAATGCCCTGGTCGGTAGCCATTGCGCGGTTGAGGCAACAGACGGCATATCTTCAACCGCCATCCTCCCGCGTGCGCCAAGTGACCTTTACGGCGTCACTGTCATATCGGCCGGGGCAAATGACGCTCTGAACCCTCGCCTATCCAAGAACCTCGAGGCAATTCGCGACAAAATTCATGCTGGCCGGGTCGTATGGCTACTCCCTTACGACCGCGGCGCAGCCGCCGCTATCTCTGCTGTCGCTTACCGATGGGGCGACCAGGTGATTGATTTGGCATCATCTCCGTCACGGCCAGACAAGATCCATTGTCGATCCTACTCATGGGTCGCCCGCGCTCTGAAACGAGCGGGCTACATAGCTGGATAATCATTGAACTAATCTGAGCATCGGCACACAAAGCCACGGCATCAACGGACTGGCTCACCCCGCGAGATTTTTTCCATCAATGCCTGTAAGCCCATTTCGATGACCTCAGCGATTGCTCCACATTCGAGTTGATCCGCGAGTTCATAGATCTGATTGTTTGTATCTCGCCGCAATTTAACCGTGAAAGGGACGTCTCGACCCGTTGTGCGTTTGCGGCCGCGACGCTTTACCTCATTACTCCCATCCTGCTCTGGGATGACAGGCATCGGATTTGGCGTAGCCTTGGCCACCGCATGACGCCCGGTGAACCCGGCAGTATCTGCAGCTTCCTTAATCTGAGCTTTGGATTCAGCGTCGATCTTTACAGGTTCTGGCCTGAAATCATCGAGATCCAAACTGATCTTCCCCGAAGTCATTTGCGCCCTTCCCTCAATACCTCGATAATTTCCTGAACGAAACCTGCCGCATTATCCCGAGCCTTATCCAGCCCAGGAACCTGGTCGTGGGACAGGTCTGCAAGGGTGGAGCCAAAATTCACAACCCCCTTGAATGCCTCGCGCTCTACGATCCGCGTATTGAGAAATGAGATGCCCGCCTCCTCGAATTGAGTGCCCATGTCTCGGCCGCTGCGGGTTTGATAGGCAGCTGGCGCCCTGCTCCAAAGGACTCTAGCCGGGATCACCTTGTTAGTTGTCTTAGACTGCCTAAGAATGAACTTCAGCGTTTTTGCTGCTTCGTTAGCATCAAGTTTAGAAGCCTGAAGAGGTATCAATATCAGGTCGCTACTGCTGATAGCATACCCGCTCGATAGATTAGCCGAACCTTCCAAATCGACTATGACGAAACTGACCTTCGCGGACTGTTCCTCAATCGTTTCGATGATATTTTCTTCTGTCACACTGCCAATGACCGAAAGGTTTTTTGGCAGATTTGCTTCCTGCGCCCACCTAACCAAGGGCTGATTTGGATCAGCATCAATCAGGCAGACATCAGCCCCTTGGGCAGCCAAGCCAGTTCCCAATAGGAGTGTGGCCGTAGTTTTTCCTGCCCCACCCTTTGTCGTCATAATCGAGATCACTGGCATACGAAGGCCCCAGCTATTTGTATCCGGGCGCATGGCGATTGCACCACGAACCCACGCTCGGACCACTCCTAACGCATAACGCAACCAAGCGTCAAGCTATCCAATTCCCACGCAATACGGACGCCCGAGGTTTCGGAAAGGTATACCTTAAATAAACGTATGTCCTATGGAAACGCATGGAAGGGCGATTAACGCCAATGTATTGCCTAAAAGGTTCAGCGATGATGCAGCTATATGATCTGACGTCGAAACTGAAGCGCCGTGGCGTTGGGCCGCAGTGGACCGTGGACCCCAAGCAAGGTGAATGTGAAGGGGTGAGGCGATCAAGGGGAGGGCGCTTCGGCACTCATTGCTAGATGAATTGCCCAGACCCGCTTCACTGTACTCCGATCGCAATCGACCAGCTCGGCGGTATCAGCAATGCTTCGGCCCGCATTGCGAAGCGCAATGATACGTGCGTGCTTGCCTAGATCCCTTTTTCTGCCACCAGAGCGCCCCTCAGCCTTGGCTAGGGCGATGCCCTGGCGCTGACGCTCACGGCGATCAGTGTAATCGTCGTGAGCCATCTGCAGCGCAATCTTCAGCAGCATCTCTTGAACTGATTGCAGAACGATCCGGGCGATGCCATCGGCTCCAACGGTAAGATCCGATAGGTCGACTACGCCTGGCACCGCAAGCCGGGCACCACGCGATCGGATCGTTGCTACAAGTTGCTCTGCCTCGGCCAATGGCAGTCGACTGATCCGATCAATCTTTTCGGCAATGACGACCTCACCTGGCTGTAGGTCCGCAATCATTCGCAACAGTTCCGGCCGATCGGCGCGCGCGCCAGAAGCCTTCTCCCGATAGACCGCTGCGACATAATAGCCTGCGGCCTTTGCATCCAACACGATGGCATCCTGCCGGCGCAGATCCTGAGCATCGGTGCTCACGCGCAGGTAGACCCGAGCGACTTGAAGGGTAGGGGAGGGGAGGGTGCCTGAAGTCATGGCGCGTAAACTATACCATATGCGCCTAGCGCAAAAGCCTTGGCGCATATGGTCCATGTAGCAACCCTATTGCGCCACCCACCAAATGCCAACAATTTGCGCCTGGCAAGCGAGACTGGACTGAACTTCTCCCAGCCCGATCGAGCGCTGCTTTCTGGCGTATTGGTATCGAGCCAGATAGATGGCTCCATGCGGGCTGAAGGCCCTATGTGCATGTTGTGTTTTTCCTATGTTCCCTTCCCGTTCCAAATTGCGGTATGAGGTGTCAATGTCCACCGCCCTTGCCATACCTGCGTCCACGCCGATTCCCCTCTGCGATCTCCCGAGCCCCGTGCAGCTTAAAGTTGTCGGCGCTGCTGGCGCTGGCTTTCCCAGCCCTGCACAGGACTGGGAGGAATCAGCGATCAACCTGGTCGATCTACTTCGCCTCGATCGTGCCGCCAGCTTCGTATTCCGTGTCAGCGGACAATCCATGCTCGATGCAGGCCTGTTCGATGCCGACGTGCTTGTAGTCGATCGCGACGCCAAGCCGGTGAATGGCAGGATCGTCATCGCCGTCGTCGATGGCGGGTTCGTCGTCCGCCAGCTCTGCGTTCGTAACGGTGTGCCGACGCTCGAGGCCCGCAACAGCCGAATGCATTACGATCCAGTCGTCGCGGACGAGAGCGTCGAGGTGTGGGGTGTGGTCCGCGCCAGTGTCCGCAACCTTCAGGCCTGATCCGTCATGAGTTGGGCCATCGTCGATATTGAGAACTTCTACTGCTCGGCGGAACGGGTCTTCGACCCAACGCTACGCAATGTGCCGCTAATAGTATTATCAAACGGGGATGGCTGCGCTATAGCAAGGTCGGCAGAAGCGAAGGCCCTGCATATTGCAATGGGTGCGCCTATGTTCAAGATACGAGAAATCGTAAAGCGCCATGGTGTGCAATATCGGTCAAGTTCATATGAGCTTTACGCGGATATGAACCGTCGTTTCAATATGGTGCTGTCAGAATTTACCGATACTATCGAGATATACTCAATCGACGAATCGTTCTTTCGTCTACCAGTCCTAAGAGCCCGATTCAAAAGTTTCTCAGGGGTAGCAATACCTTGCGGTTCTGCGGATGAGCATGCGGATAGAAGCGATCATAGCCCAGGCGGTTGAAGAGGCGATGGTCGCTTCCCAGTCCTTTGCGA
>JAJZQN010000059.1 GCA_021847605.1 Pseudomonadota bacterium
CGGCTCGATCCGGCGCATCTGCGCCTCCGACAACCAGATCAGATCACTCATGACGACGCCTCCTCGCGCCGCCATTGAATCAACTAATCTCCATCCCTGCAAACAATTTAATAGGTCCTGATCCTAAGTCGGCAGAAACTATTTGCCCGGACGGGGCAATGGCAGACAGATTTCGGCGCGCAGGCCACCTTCGGGACGATTGGACAAGGTAAGTTGCCCACCCTCCGCCGTGACCGCTTTCTGCACGATGGCAAGGCCAAGGCCAAGACCGCGGGTGTTGCGACGACGCGCATCGTCAAGGCGGGAGAAGGGCCGCAGCACCTCCTCTATCTTTTGCCGCGGGATGCCGGGGCCGTCATCATCGATGCGGATGAGGACTTCCTGCCCCTGTACCGACAGGCGCACCTGTGCCCGGTCGCCATAATGGAGCGCATTTTCAATGAGGTTGCGCACCGCGCGGCGCAGCGACACGACGCGCACCTCCATCTCCAGATGGTCCGGCCCCTCATAGGTTACGTCCTCGCCATGGTCCTGAAACGCATCGACTACGGTCGCGATCGATACGGCCAGATCGGTGCGGACGGGCGGTTCGGGGTCCTTCTCTCCGCCCAGAAAGGCAAGCAGGGATTCGAGCATCGACACCATTTCGCGCAGATCCTCGTCCATCGGCTCGCGAATATCGGCGTCGTCCACCGCCTCCAGCCGCAGCCGAAGACGGGACAGAGGCGTGCGCAGGTCATGCCCCACCGCCGCCAGCGTCTCCGTCCGCTCGTCGATCAGGCGATGAATACGTGCCTGCATCACGTTGAAGGCACGGATGAGGTTGCGCACATCGTTGGTGCCGGCTTCCGGTACGATCACTTCCGCCCCGCGCCCGATCCGTTCGGTGGCGCGGGTCAGGTCACGCAACGGCGAAAGCGTCCGCCGGATCAACATGCCCCCCGCGATCAGGGCCGCCAGCACCGGAATCAGCGCCAGCCCCATGCGGCCGATGGTGAAGGCCCATTTGCCCCCGCCATGATGCATGCCGAAATAGAGCCAGCTGCCATCATGCAGTTGCAGGCCGCCGTTGATTTCCGATGCGCGACCGGGCGAGGTCAGGCGCAACCAGAGGTGCGATTTTTCGAGGCTGGGTTCCCAGGCGACGATCTGAAGCCGCATCCGTTCCAGTTCGGGGGACAGCGGCGGCGGCGGCGGGGCGACCGGCGACCAGTGGACGTCATAGCGGTCCGTCGTCAGTTGCAGCCCCAGCGCGCGACGATCCTGCGCCGGCTGTTCGGACAATAGCTTGCGCGCGATGACGAGATGTTCGGCAAGGCGGCGCGCCTCGTCATCCTGAAGCGAGAGGTGGCTGGCGCGCTCGTAAATGAGCGTGCCAACCGCAAATTCCAGCACGACCGTCAGCAGCAGGATCGCGAAGAGGCGACCGACCAGCCCCAACGATCCCCGCATGTGCAGCTTCAAGCGCGGCTGACCTCTGCATTGAACATATAGCCCACGCCGCGAACGGTTGTGATCGGTGCGCCCTTGTCCTGCGTCGATAATTTGCGGCGCAGGCGGCTGACCAGCACGTCGATGCTGCGGTCGGAGCTGTCGCCCATGCGAGTGCGCGACAATTCGATCAGCCGTTCACGCGCGATGACGCGCTGAGGATGGCTGAGGAAGGAACCGAGCAGATCGAATTCGGCGCCGGTCAGTTCGACAATGGCGCCGGTGGGCGAGCGCAGTTCACGACGGGGGAAGTTGACAGCCCAGCCATCGAAATGGGCTTCATTCTCGCGCGGTTCGTCGGGGCCGCGCTCCAGCCCGACGCGGCGCAGGATAGCGCGGATGCGGGCGATAAGTTCGCGGGTGCCAAATGGTTTGGGCAGATAATCGTCGGCGCCCAGTTCGAGGCCGACGATACGATCCGTCTCGCCACCCTTCGCGCTGATGAAGATGATGGGGACATCGCTCTTGCGACGGATCTGGCGGCAGAGATCGATGCCGTTGGTTCCGGGCAGCATGACGTCGAGTACGACAAGGTCGACCGGCCCTGCATCGAAGGCGACCCACATTTCCGGTCCGGAGGATGCAGGTCGGACCTGATAGCCATGTTCCTGAAGCGCGCGCGCGGTCAGCGTACGCAGCGGTGGATCGTCTTCGACCAATATGATCGACGGGGCGGTCATGCCGAAGCCTGATGGTCGTGAAGGATCATGGATTTGGGATAGGGCCGGCAATCGGGAGGGTCAACTCCATGCCGCGATGCAAGGACTCAATTGCGACTGTAGCAATAATTTGTCACGGCGCAGACAGTTGAAGCCGAACAAGGCCGGGCCTGGATGAACCAGGCCCGGCCCTGAAGATCAGAAGGCGGCAGAGACCGAGAAGAGGACCGTGCCACGCGCGATCGACTTGCCTGCATCCTTGCTGTCATTGACCATGAAGTTGGGACGCAGATATTCTTCCTCTACCCGCGCAATGTCTGTGTCGACATAGGATATGCCGAGGGTGAGCGGCGTGCCGGGAATGGCCAGATCAGCGCCAACCATCCAGTCGAGATATTTGCCGGTCGGCGCAATCGACGTGCCGTTCGGACCCAGGCCGGGGTTGCCGTCCGACCAGCCCACATGCGCCTTTAGGGTAACGGGCGTGTTGGGAACGGCTCCGCTGACGTCGACCCAGCCGTAGAAATTATCTTCCTTATCACCCGGATTGTCGATGCCGCTGGTGGCGCTGCTCTGCCAGTTGCCCAGCGCCTGCTGCTTGGGGGCGTAAGCCACGCCGATCAGCCCCTTGATCGGACCGATCTGGCTCGACAGCTTCACATAGGGTTCGGCGAAGTCGGTCTTATCGGCGCCCGACGGATACATGTACCAGGTCAACCCCACGTCCAGCGTGGCATTTTCACCCAGCGGAACCGCGTAACCGGCGAAGAGATCCAGTTCCATGTTCGAACCGCCAAAACGGCCCCAACCGCCCAGGCTGGATGCCCAGGTGCCGGCATAAAGGCCGCTTTCATGCGTGGCGGTGATGCCGCCCTGCACGGCCATGCCGCGGTCGCTTTGCGACACACCACGGAAACGATAATCGGAAACCAGGGCGACGCTACCGGAAACGGTGACGGGACCTGCGGGTTCATCCTGAGCAAAGGCCGGCACGCTGGACATGAGCGCGAGGGCGGCACAGGCGATTTTATACTTCATGAACATTCCCCTTTACGTTGGAATGTTCCGTCCTGCATCCGAGGCGGTCCGAAAGTCTGTTTCTAACGCTTTCGATACTGCTGGATGACTGTCGACTATGCGGATTGGTCGTCCGGGCAAACCGCTTTTGCCGCATGTGCGAACAGGTGCGCCCTCTTGTGGCTCGGCGGGCACGGTTTTTTTCCATAAAGGAAATGAATATTGCTAGATCATTTCTAAATTGAAACGTCATGCAAATGAAAATGCCGCCGCGCCGGGGTAAGGCGCGGCGGCATCCTGTGCCGACCTGACGGGGGGGGAGTGTCAGGCGGCGAGTTTTAGGCGACGAGTTGACGCATCCGTCCGGTCGCGCCGAAAAACTCCACCGGAGCGCCGGCACCGCGACGACGCTCGACCCATTCACGCAGCATTTCAGCGCTAGTGTGGTCGATATGCCCGAGCCGTTCGACATTCAGGATGATGAGGCCAGCCGTAGGCAAGGCTTCCAGCTTGGCCGACAATCTGGGCAGGGTCAGGAAGGTTGCAGTACCACGTAACGACACTTCATGCGCGTCGGCACGGGCCGCATCCTCCACCTTCAACCGCAGGCGGCTGGCATGGGGAAGTAGTTCCAGCATGGAAAGGCCGATGCCGACCAGCACGCCGGTCAACAGGTCGGTCGCCACGACGCAGATGAGCGTCGCAGCCCACACCACCGCGGGCAGCGGGCCATAGCGATGAAGCAGATGCTTCACATGGGCAACGCTGACGAGGCGGAAACCGGTAACGACCAATATACCGGCCAGCGCCGCCATCGGGATTTCCCGCAACAGCCAGGGCAGCAGAGCAACAAATCCCAAAATCCAGACGCCATGCAGGATCGCCGACAGGCGCGTCTTTGCACCGGCCTGTACATTGGCGGATGATCGCACGATGACGCCGGTCATCGGCAATGCCCCGGCGAAGCCGCAAAGCAGATTGCCCACGCCCTGCGCACTCAATTCCTTATTATAGTTGGTGCGGACACCATCATGCATGCGGTCCACCGCTGCCGCCGACAACAGCGTTTCTGCGCTAGCAATGAAAGCGATAGCGATAGCGGTGGTGATGATGGTCGGGTTCATCAACTGGGCCAGCAGTCCCTGCTCGGGCAGAGTAACCGCCGCGACGATGGATTCAGGAACGACCACGCGCGCCACCGGCAGGTTGAGGGCGAAGGCGACAAGCGTCCCCATCAGCACGCCAACCAGAGCGCCGGGCAGCAACCTCATCGAGGCAGGGCGAAACTTCTCCCACCCCAGCATGCTCAGGATGGTGACGATGCCAACCGCAAAGGCGGTGGCGGCCGTCTGTTCGGTCAGACCCATGACCTGCCCCGGCATGGCGATCAGGTTATGCAGGCCGCTCGACAAGGGCTTGTCATCGAACAGGACATGGAATTGCCCGACGACGATCAACACGCCAATGCCAGCCAGCATGCCATGGACCACTGCCGGAGAAATGGCGCGGAACCAGCCGCCGACCTTGAGCAGGCCGGCCACAACCTGAATGGCGCCGGCCAGAATGAGGATGGGACCAAGGGCCGACAGCCCCTGTTCCCGCACGATTTCGAAGACGATGACGGCCAGACCGGCGGCGGGGCCGGAAACCTGAAGCGGGGAACCCGCGAGCAGGCCGACGACGATGCCGCCGATGATACCAGTGATAAGGCCTTTTTCCGGCGGCGCGCCGGAAGCGACGGCAATACCCATGCACAGCGGCATCGCGACCAGAAAGACCACGATCGACGCTGTAATATCGCGGCTCAGCGAGCCGCCGGAAAAGGCCTTAAGCATGACTATTCTGCCGCTTCTGCCAGAGAGACCTCACCCGCCAGACGGCGGGCCTGGGGGAGTGCCACGGGAAGGGGTTCGCCCTCGCGCAGCGGTGAGAAACGACCGGTTTCGCCGTCCAGACCCAGCACCTGACCGGCGTGGATGTCGACATACCAGCCATGGAGGGCGATATCGCCACGGGCGATGCCAGAAGCGACCGAAGGATGGGTACGCAGGTGCGACAGCTGGAGGACGACATTTTCCAGAGCCATGTTGCGCAGCTTTTCCGCGTCGCTCAGGTCGGTCGGGTAATTTTCCTTGATAACTTTTTGCGCACCGTAGGAGTGACGCAGCCAGGCGCCGACATTGGGCATGCCGCTCAGGTCTGCATCCGTAGCCAGCGCCTTCATCGCGCCGCAATCGCTGTGACCGCATACGATGATGTCGCGCACGCCCAGCACCATGACCGCATATTCGACGGTCGCCGTCACGCCGCCCAGATTGCTGGCATGCGGAGGCACGATGTTGCCGGCGTTACGGCATACGAACAGATCGCCGGGATCGGCCTGCATGATATGTTCGGGGACGATACGGCTGTCGGCGCAGGAAATCATCAGCGCCTTGGGGCTTTGGCCTTCGGTGGCCAGCTTGTTGTACAGCGTACCCTGATTTGGATAGACGTGCTTTTCGAAACTGAACACGCGACCGATAAGCTCGTTCATGGAGTTATCCTCTTCTTGGTTTCACCGGCCAGGGGGCGGACCGGTACAGACAGGATAATAGGCAGGCCGCTTTGCTGTGACGCAGCAGCTTTGTTAAAAATCATTTCTGATTTGAGGCGCGTAGCAATAAAGCAGCAAGCACAGTTGCATAGCGGGAATGCGGCCCTCCCCACGCCCGCCATGCCCCCTATTTCAGCGGCGGTCGACCACAGCGCTGAACATATATCCGGCACCGCGCACCGTCACGATGGGGGCCATCCGCTTGCCATCGCCACCCAGTTTGCGGCGCAGGCGGCTGACCAGCACGTCGATGCTGCGATCGGACGAGGGCGCATCCCGTACACCCGCCAATTCCATCAGTCGCACCCGCGGAATCACCGACTGCGGATGATCAAGAAATACGGCAAGCAGACCGAATTCGGCCGCCGTCAGATCAATCGACGCGCCATCGGGGTCGGTCACTTCGCGTCGGGCGAAATCGACCACCCAGCCGTCGAATACCGCCTGTGTCTGACGCCGCAGACCCAGCGCCCGTTCCCCCCTGCCCCGACGCAGCACCGCGCGAAGACGGGCCGCCAGTTCACGGGGCGAATAGGGTTTGGCCATATAATCGTCGGCGCCCAGTTCCAGCGCGACCACCCGGTCGACCTCCGAACTATTGGCGCCCACCAGAATGATGGGCACGTCGCTGCGTTCACGCAGGTCGCGACACAGGTCCAGCCCGTCATTGCTACGCAACGCCGAGTCCAGGACAACAGCGCTGACCGGCGCACTGGTCAGCGAATGATATATATCGGTGGCCGAAAGCGCGAGCAGAGCGCGAAATCCGCCCTGCTCCAGAAATTCACGGACATGATTCCGCAATTCCTGCTGCGTTTCGACCAACAGAACAAGCGGTGAACTCATCCGCCCTGCACGTTCAGTTCGCGCAGGCTGTCCAGTTCCGCCGGAAGCGCAGCGCTGTCACGCACGGCAACGGCCTGCGCATCGGCAACCTTGGCCTGCGCATAGCGGGCGACTTCCGCCTCGATCTGACTACGGGCGGCTTCACACCCCCCGGCATGGCTGCCCGACAGCGGTGCGAAGCGATGCACCGATTTGCTGAGCGCGACAACGGGACGTCCCTGCGCCTCTACCGCACGATTGACGGTAACATCCGCCTGCCAGCGGCACACCGGTACGGCATTGCGGTTGGCAAAGCGCGACTCCACCTGACGCATGCTGATCGAAGGCTGCGCATGATAGCGAGTGGTATAGGCCTGAGCGCCATGACTGATGCCGGCGCTATGGACGGGGGTAGACGGGATGGCGGCGGGGGCAGCAGCTAATGCCGCCACACTGGCGACGACAGACAGGAACATGGCGCTTCTCCTCGACGGACAGGCCAGACCCCGGGCAGGGGCGGCTGATTTCGGGTGTAAAAGCAGCGCATGTCTCCGTAATTTGCCAGACGTTACAAATTATTGCTGCCGGCAAGGATTGGGAATGTAACGCACCGAAACAGGCCGTCAAGCCAGTTGCATCGCCCCAGTCACCCCCATGATGCTGGCGACCAATGCGGCAAGCCAACGGGCATCGTCGCCCGCGCGATGACGCGCCGGACTGGATGCGTCGGCATAGGCGATTGCGGCACTGATACGTGGCTCATCCGCCCCTTGCTCGTCGAACAGGGCACCGGCATGACCGATGACGAAGGGCGCGCCAAAACCGGCGGCAGCGGCCAGCGTATCCAGCCAATATTGGTCGATCAGGCTGTCGGCGACGACACGGCGGCCGGCGACCGCCATCCCCAGTTCGGTCAGAACCTGTTCAACCGGCGCGCCTTCCCGTTCGATCTGCGCGCGCGACAAACCATGCAACGCCTCCGCCTCCGCCGTCCAGTCCCACCCGGACCAGCTTTCATGCGGTCGAATCAGCCAGCTGCGATCGATCCCATCACCGGCGATGCCAACCTCGATCGGGTAGGATCGACCATGGCGCGGCAGGCAGGATGCCTCGAAATCAATAGCCAGGATAGTCAAAGGTCAGGCTCCACTCCGTCACGCCGTCCGGCTTTTTCCGGTCCGGTCATGCGTATCGATACGCCCCCTTTCGTCGATCCCTATGTCAGTGCGATGTCGGCCGCCAGCCCCTTGATGAAAAATCATACAGAATGATGCGTGTGGGCGGCAAAGCGCTTATATGACGGCAATATTTCGTCACCGCCGAAAGCCGTTCATGACCGTCGTTGCAGCCTATCTCTATCGCCATGGCACCCGCGTCCGGCAGGTGGATATTGACGAAAAAATCCCGGTTTCCAGCGATAAATCGGAATTTGTGTGGATCGGTGTGGCCGATCCCACCGCGCAGGAAATGGAGATGCTGGCCCGCACCTACGACCTGCATCCGCTGGCGGTTGAAGATGCGATCAAGGCCAATCAATTGCCCAAGGTCGATATTTATGGCGAGCAATTGTTCGTCGTGGCGCGTACCGCCCATGTCGAGGGTGACAGCATCTGTTACGGTGAAACCGCGATCTTCGTGGGGCATGGCCATATCATCAGCGTGCGCCATGGTTCGGCCCGCGCCCATGTGACGCTGCGCCATGAACTGGAAGCTGTGCCGTCACGGCTGGCGCAGGGCGTCGACTATGTGCTGCATGCGATCCTCGACTTCATCGTCGACGGCTATCTGCCGATCATCGAGGGGATCGAGGAGGAAGTGCTGACCATGGAACAGCATATGATCGACAATTTTCTGGGCCGGGACGAAATTACCCGCATCTTTAACCTGCGGCGGCAACTCATCCGGTTCCAGCGCATATTGGGGCCGACGCAGGAGGTCGCGACCAAATTCAGCAAGGTTGACCTCGTCTGCATCGACCCGGAAGCACGCGCCTATTTCAGCGACGTGCGCGACCATGTGCGCCGGGTGGAAACGATGGTCGCCGACCTGCGGGAAGTGCTGAACAGTGTGTTTGAGTCCTCCAACCTGCTGGAACAGCAGCGCACCGGCGACATCACCCGGCAACTGGCGGCATGGGCCGCGATCCTGGCCGTACCGACCGCCATCGCGGGCATCTACGGCATGAATTTCGAACATATGCCGGAATTGAGGAGCCATTATGGCTATCCGGTGGTGCTGGCCGTGATCGCGGTGGTCTGCACCCTGCTCTATACTCGCTTCAAGAAGCTGAAGTGGCTTTAGAGCCGCGCGCGCTGGAACAGGATGAAATCACGTTGAATCACAAATCTCCGTTCGTTTCGAGCGCAGTCGAGAAACGGTGCGCTGATCGTTTCTCGACTGCGCTCGAAACGAACGGATCAATACAAAATCATCAAACTCGAGAGTGAGGGGGCGGCAGCCGGCCGCCCCCTCCCCCGATCATTTCCGTTGAGTCGCGGTGGCGTCGCGGGCAGCGCGAAATTCGCTGTCGCTCGACCAGTTGGGCCAGACATGGCTGTCGGCCACTCGGCGCCCGACATTATAGAGCAGGGTCAGGTCGCCGGCCCAGCTGCTGGTGTCCCAATTGGCGTCATATTCGTCGGCCGGCTGGTGGTAGCGGTCCTTGGTATAGGCATCCTGCAACTGCTTGCCGCGTTCCGCGCCGCCATTCACCAGTTCACGCCCCGGATTGAAGGAAATGGCAGGAACGCCGCGCTTGGCCATCGGGAAATGGTCGGAACGGTAGAAGCTGCCTGCCTCCGGCCGGGCGTCGGGCGTATAATGACGGCCGAGCTTACCGCCCTCTTCGGTCAACAGGGTGAGCAGGTCCAGCTTCGCCGCACCCGAAATGCTGAAATTGGTGGTCTTTTCGATACCCAGCGGCCCGTCCATATTGACCATGCCAGCGGTGGTTGCGAGCGGACGCAGCGGGTTGTCGGCATAATATTCCGTTCCCAACAGCCCCTTTTCCTCCGCCGTCACAGCCAGAAATAGTACGCTGCGTTCGGGCTTTGGCCCTTTGGCATAGGCGCGCGCCAGTTCGAGCAGGGCGGCGGTGCCGGATGCATTATCCTTGGCGCCATTATAGATGGTGTCGCCCTTCGCATCCGGGGCGCCGATGCCCAGATGGTCCCAATGGGCGGAATATATGACGGTTTCATCCGGATATTTGCTGCCCTGCACCAGCCCGGCGACATTGTGCGAAATGATGATGTCGGATTTCACGGCATAGTTGGCGCTCATCGTCGCCTTGAGCGGGATAGCCTTGAAATCCTTCTTGCGGGCAGCAGCCTTGGCCGCGTCGAAATCAATGCCAGATGCCTTGAACAGGCTGGCGGCCAGATCCTTCTGAATCCAGCCTTCCATCTGGGTATGCGCGGCCTTGGGATCGGCGCGCACGATGTCGAACATGGTGTTGGTGCTGCTGTTCTTGACCGTGGCCCAGCCATAGGAGGCCGGTTCGCTTTCATGCACAACCAGTACGCCGGCCGCGCCCTGCCGCGCGGCTTCCTCATATTTATAGGTCCAGCGGCCATAATAGGTCATCAGCTTGCCGCCGAAATCGCCCTCGCCCCCTTCGAAATCCGGGTCGTTGACCAGCACGACCATGATCTTGCCCTTCAGGTCCACGCCCTTAAAATCGTCCCAACCGCGCTCCGGGGCAGAGACGCCATAGCCCACGAACACCAGCGGCAGATCGGCGAACTTGACCGAGGACTGGCCGGTTTCGGCCGCGCGCACGGCAATCTCACCACCCTGGGTCAGGGACTGGGCCGTGCCGCCGATGGTCATGGACAGGGCGGGCGTGCCGGTGATTTCCGACTTGCGCAACGGCACGTCCTGAAACCAGCTGCCCTTGGGGCCGGCAGGCTTCAACCCGGCCGCCTTCATCTGGGCTGAGACGTAATCGATCGTCTTCTGTTCGGCGCGGGTGGCGGGGCCACGACCTTCAAATTCGTCGCTCGCCAGAATCTTGATGTCGTTGGATACGCGGGCAATGTCGAAGGACGGCGCGGCAACCGGCGCCGCTGCTATCCCCATCGCGCTGGTCGCAAGCAGCAGCATGCCAAAGGCCGCGCGACGTACAGGAAGGGACGACGACGAAATCTTCATTGGGGAAACGCTCCTCGACAAGGAAAAACGCAGGCGGCGCGGATGCTGCGTGCGGGTGCCGGACTTTTGCCCAGCCGATCGAGGATGTCGAGGATTTACAACTGTAAAAATGGCGAAGGCACGCTTTCTCCAGTGTCGGGCTGGAGAAGGCGTGCCGACTACCAGAAAGAAGGAGCGGCCCCGCAAGGGAGGGCCGCTCCGATCCTTGTGGCACCCCTGTTAGAAGGAAGCCTTGGCGCCGATGCGGAAAGCGCGACCGATAATGCCGGACTCGCCAACCACGGGGTTGTAGAGATAGGCGCCATAGGTGGTCGCATCGATCGGCGGCTTGTGATTGAACACGTTCATGATGTTCGCATACAGCTCGAACTGATCGTTCACCTTGATGGTGCCGGTCATGTCGACGCTGATGTACGATTTCACGCGGCAACCCTGATAGGCGTCACCATTATAGTTGGTGGGCACCAGGCTACAGTCACCGGCAACGCCGCCCTGATCTTCGGCCGAATAATTATAGCCGTCGGTGTAGTAGGCAGTCGCGCTGATCGAACCCTTCCCGAAGTCGAGGGTATTCTGCCAGCTGCCACGCCATTGCTGCGTCCCCGACCCGGCGGTCAGGTTGAAGTTACCCAGCGTGTCGACATAATGTTCGACGCGGCCACCGGGATATTCGGTGTTCAGCTTGATGACATAGGTCGCGTCGATCGACGACGAGAAGGTGATGTTGTCGCTCAGGCGGAACTTGCCGGTCGCGTTGAAGTCGATACCCGACGTCTTGATCGTGTTGGCATTGATGAAGCTGCCCTGCACGAACGCGATACGGCGCTGGCCATTGGGATTGGCCTGATCCACTTCGTCCTGAATGACGGTTACGCCGTCATAGCTGGTTTGCCCGGTCGCATAATAGTTGGCGATCGCGCTGGAGAAGTCGACCGAGGTAATCGCGCCGGTCTTCTTGATGTTATAATAGTCGACGCTGAACGACAGGTTGTTTGTCGGCGTGAACACACCGCCCAGGGTGAAGTTGCGGGACTTTTCCGCCTTCAGATTGGGGTTGCCGACGGTCGTCTGCCCGATCGAATAGGACGTCACATAGGTGTTGTTCGAACCATCGGGATTGCGATGCTGCGCCAGGAACTCCTCAGGCATTGTGCCGAGCGACTGGGTAACATAGCCGGTGGTCGGCAGCGCGCCCATTTCAGCAAAGCTGGGAACGCGGAAACCACGCGAATAGGTGCCACGGAACATCAACTGCTGGATCGGCTTGAACTTCATGCCGAACTTCGGCGAGAAATTGTCCTGACCAGTCGAATAATGGTCGAAACGACCAGCTGCGTTCAGTTCGACCTGCTCGATAACCGGCGCGTTGACTTCGAAATAGGCCGATTCAACGTCACGATGCCCCTTGGCACCGAAGGCGTTCAGGCGGAAATAACGTTCCGTCTGGCCATCATAGTCCGGGTTGCCGCTGGGATTGTTCAGCGATTCATAACGTGCAGCCACGCCCACGGCGACCTGAAGCGGACCACCGGGCAGGTCGAACACTTCCTTCGAAATGCTGGCCTGGCCCTGATAGAGCTGCGACTTGCTCTTGTTGATCTGAGTCGGGGTCAGATAGTCGAGCGTTTCCTGCGACGTCTGCGACGGGTTCATGAAGTTGTACGAACCGTCGGCGATCACATCCAGCAGATGCTGGATATAGACATAGCCCTTGGCCGTGGTCTTCAGCTTTGACACCATGGCGGTGCCGGCAACGTCATAATGCCAGCCATCGCCAAAATCGCCCTTGATACCGGCGGCAGCGCGGAAGACCTGGCTGACCGATTCATTATATTCGGTGCTGGTCGGCAAGCGGCCGATAATGGCGGCTTCCTGGCCCTGCGCAGCATAAGGATTGTTGGGGTTCAGCGTGCCGTTGGTCGCATCGCAAGCCGCCGTTCCACGCGGGCAGATATAGACCGGCAGACGCAGCAGGGTCGAACCCGACGAGGTGGTGTAGGCAGGATTGTCGATGCCGGCCGGCGCGTTGGCGCGAATGATCGAGGCAAGGCCGGTGTAGGACGACTTGCTGTTTTCATAGTTGAGTTCGAGATAGGCTTCGCCGCTGTCGCCGACGATCTTGGTGAAGCGACCCGAAATGCCCCAGCGTTCCTGTTCGGGCAGCACCTGACCATAGTCATGGGTGATGTCCTGCTGGCACACCGTGCGCGGCGCCGTGGCGAAGTCGGCATATTCCTGATCAGTCAGGGTATAGGGGTTCAGGTTACCGCAACCGGCATTCTGGTTGAGCAGCTGATAGCGGCCGGTGCCCAGGTTGGTCGACGGATCGAACGGACGGACCATGAACACGTTGGTCGCGGTCGACAGACCTGTATAACCGATCGAGGGATCGACGCCGTTGGCGATATTGTTGGGACCGCACACGCCATCATGGCAGATGCCCGACTGGTTGTCGCTGTTGTAAGGCGATTTGAGGTCACGGTTATAGACCGCAGCGCTCTTGAGATAATGGGCGCTGATATAGGCGTTGAAGCCCTGTTCGGACAGGTCGCCATAGCCATAAGTGGCGGCCAGACGCTGATTGCTGGCGTCGCCACGCTGGCTGATGCCGGCTTCGGCCTGAAGATGCAAACCCTTCACTTCGCGCTTGGTGATGATGTTGACCACACCGGCCACGGCGTCCGCGCCGTAGGTCGCCGATGCGCCGTCCTTCAACACCTGAACCCGCTCGACGATCGCGTCGGGGATGGTGTTCAAGTCAACGAAGTTGCGCGTGCCGTCATCGGCCAGCGGGTAATAAGCCGAGCGCAGACCGTCGAACAGCACCAGCGTCGACGAGGTGGTCAGGCCACGCAGCGACACGGCCGAGGCACCGCCAGCGAAAGCGCCGTTGGCGGAAAAGCCATTGGTCAGGGCGGGGCCGTTATTGGCCGACAGGCTCTGAATGCCCTGCTGGACGGTGGTGATGCCGCGTACCGCCAAATCTTCCGCCGAAACGGTGGTGATCGGCGACATGGTCAGCTTGTCGACCTGACGCAGCAGCGAGCCGGTTACGACGATCGTGTCTTCGGCCGGCTCAGCCGCCGCCTGCGTGGTTGCTTCCTGCGCGAACGCAGCCTGACCCAGCATGGTGGTGGCCAGAATTGCAGGCGCGACTCCGCCTCGCAAGAATGCGATCAATCCAAAGTTTTTCAAGTTATTCCAGTCCCTTATCTGGAGCGGCAATTTTGCCTACCGATGACGACCGCCAGTGCGGACGGCGCCGCGCGGACGGCTTTGGCTGCGCCTGCGCTCACCGGATTGCAACCCAATCCCGTTTCAAAACTGGTCCTTTGATGAAACGTGTCATTTTATTGCCACATCGTTTCGCGTCTGAAATTTTTGTCACAAATTGAATTATACAACTGATAAATAATCATAATTTTTGCCATATTGGCCTTACCGACCACCGCTGAGGTGCAATGATAATCCCGTCGAAAATTTTAATTTTTCCAGATGGAACCAATGCCATTGTTATACGTGCGCTCAACAATGGCATGCGATCTGCCCACAGATTCGTTCTGGCTGGCGCACTGACATCGGCGCATGATCCGTCACCAACCAATGCAGGAGCGGATGACGATGCGAGTCATGGTGCTGGTGAAGGCGACACTCGACAGCGAAGGCGTGATGATCCCCACGCTCGACGACCTTGAGGACATGGGCCGGTTCAACGACGCCCTGCGTCAGGCTGGCATTTTACGTATGGCCGACGGTCTGCGGCCCTCACGCGATGGCAAGCGGATCGCTTTCGACGGGGCCGACCGCCGCGTGATCGACGGCCCTTTCCCCAACCCGCATGAATTGGTTGCAGGATTCTGGATCTGGGAGGTGAAAGATATGGACGAGGCCGTCGCTTGGGCAAAGAAATGCCCCAATCCCATGCCCGGTCCCAGCGAAATCGAGATCAGACCCTTTTACGAACTGTCCGACATGGAGTGACGCAGGACTGCGTCACCCGACAATATGTTTGCGGCTCTGCATCAGCGGCTGAATCTTCGTACCGAATGCCTCCACCCCTTCAACAAAATCGTCGAAGGTCAGCAGGACGCCGCCGGTGTTCGGAACCGCCGCCATCTCGTCCAGCATGCGCGCGATGCTGGCATAGGAACCGACCAGCGTGCCCATGTTGATGTTCACGGCGCCCTCTGGCGCGGCAAGTTGGCGGACATTGGTGTCAGCATTTACCTTGTCCTTCGCCCCCTGTTCGGCGAGCCAGGCGATCGCCTCCATATCCACGCCGTCATTATAGAGCTTCCACTTGGCCATCGCCTCTTCGTCCGTGTCGGCGGCAATGACCATCATCAGAACGAAGACCTGCACGTCGCGCCCGGTCTTCGCGGTCGCCTGCGCCAGACGATCATTGTTGAAGGCGAAGGCGGTCGGCGTGTTCACGCCCTTTCCCAAGCAAAAGGCATAGTCCGCCCATTTGGCCGAGAAAGCGAGACCCGCGTCGGAGGAACCGGCGCAGATGATCTTCATGTCCGCTTCCGGTTTGGGCAGGACGCAGCAATCGTCCATCTGATAATAGCGGCCCTTGAAATCGGACACGCCGGTTTCCCACAATTCGCGCAGGACATGAGCATATTCATCCAGCACGTCATAGCGGTTGCGGAAATGCTCGTCCCCCGGCCACAGCCCCATCTGCGTATATTCGGGCGGTTGCCATCCGGTGATGAGGTTGAGGCCGAAGCGGCCGTGGCTGATGGAATCGATGCTGCTGCACATGCGTGCGGCAAAAGCGGGCGGCACGATCAGCGTCGGGCAGGTGGCGAAAATCTTTATTCGTTCCGTGACGGCGGCAAGGCCGGCCATCAGCGTGAAACTTTCAAGGCCATAGTCCCAGAATTGCGTCTTGCCGCCGAACCCGCGCAGCTTGATCATCGACAGCAGGAAATCGAGGCCGTGCTTTTCTGCCCGGACGGCAATCTCCTTATTGAGGTCGAAGCTGGGCTTATATTGCGGCGCCGTCTCCGAAATCAGCCAGCCATTATTGTTGATGGGGACGAAAACGCCGACCTGCATTCGCTATTCCTCCGGGTAAGTGTCGTTGAGCCATGCCAGAACCGGCCCGGTAAAGGCATCGGGCCGGGTTACGTTACAGGCATGGCCGCCCCATTGCATGATTTCGACCCATGCACCGCCCAGTTCATCCGCCAACATTTCACCTGCATGGGACGGCACCAGCATGTCGTCATCGGCGACGAGGACCAGTATCTTTTCCGCCAATCCATTCAGCTTGCCGGTCGCATCGAACGCCGCCAGCGCGGCTATCCGCTTTTCCATCGTCGCCGCGCCGGAAAAGCCCGCCAGTTGGTGGGGTAGTTCCGCGTCCAGTTCAGCCGTATGCGCGCTGATCCAGTTGGCGGGATAGAGGAAGATCGGCTGCGCGCGCAGAAAGGCCTCCACGCCTGCGTGGCGCAGCAGCGCCAGCCGCGCCTCGAAACAACGCAGGAAATGCGGATCGGCCTTGGCCCATCCGTTGACGACGATCAGCTTGTCGAGCCGATCCGGCGCCTTGAGCGCCAAGGCGAGGCCCGCGACGCCGCCCGCCGCATGGCCGATGATATGCGCTTTCCCGATGCCAAGGCCATCCATCAGCGCCAGCATATCATCGGCGAAATCATCGACGGTGACGACATCGGGCAAGGCCCGGTCGCTGCGCCCGGTGCCGCGATGGTCATAGGCGATGACGCGGAAATGCTCCGCCAGCGCGGGGATATTGGGCGCCCAATAGCTGGCCGATCCGCCAAGGCCGGACGACAGGATCAGCGGCGGCGCATCAGGCGATCCATGTTCCTCATAATAGAGACCTGCAACCTCAGGCAAGATGCGCCACCGAGGCGATCTCGACCAGACAGTCGGGCTTCACCAATTCCGCCTTGATGCAATAGCGGGCGGGTTTGGCGCCGGGGAAATATTCGGCATAGACCGTGTTGAAGGCGGCATAATCGGCCAGATCCTTCAGGAAAATAGGTTCATCGCCACATCCTCCATCGTGGCGCCGGCCGCTTCCAACGTCACTTTGATCACGTCCAATATATGGCGCGTCTGCGCGGCGGCGTCGCCGACATGCAGCACCGCCCCGCCTTCTCCCAGCGCCAGCACGCCCGAGACATAAACGGTGTTGCCTGCCTTCGCCCCGGCGGAATAGGGCGCAATGGGCGTGGGGAATTGCGGCGGGTTGATCGGTTCGAATGGCATCCTATTCTCCCTGCGCCATCTGGCCGACCGCGCCGCAGAAATCCGCGACATTGCTGACCCAGCCGAAAAATGTCTCGACATTGTAGAGTGTCGCCTGATGCACGAAATCCGGCCCCAGATGATGGGTCGCATCGTCGATCATGACGCTGAAATATTCGAGGTGGAACGCATCGCGCAGCGTGGATTCGACGCACACATTGCTGGCGATGCCGACGAAGATAAGGGTGCGGATGCCGCGTGCGCGCAGCACGCTGTCCAGTTGAGAGTTGAAGAAGGCGCTATAGCGGGTTTTGTGGACTCGAATATCGCCCGGTTGAGGCGCCAGTGCATCGACCAGTTCATAATCCCAGCCGCCGCGTGCCAGCAATTGACCCTTCAATTCCGGGCGCGCGCGCATGGTTTTGAGCGCGTTGGACTTGTGCCAGTTGGGCGATCCGGGCGTGCCGGCCTCCACATACTCGCCGTCCCAGCCATTTTGCAGGAAGACGACCTGCATGCCCGCCGACCGAGCCGTGTCCAGCACCTGCCCGATCCGTCCGATGACCCCCGCCGCACCCGATATGTCGAACCCGGCAATGTCGACATATCCGCCGGGCGACGCATAGGCATTCTGCATGTCGATGACGATGACGGCAGTTGTGGCAGGGTCCAGCCGCACCGGCTCTGGCCGGGCCGGCAGGGTGACGCCGGTCGATCCGGGCGATGCGATGTCGATAGCCATAGGCGCGACCTCCTTATTTCCGGGGCTTAGCCTCTCGTAAAGCCGCCACGGATGCAAGGGGGCACGCGCCTAATTCTTCGCCGCCCAGGCGCTCAGTTCCTCCAGATCGAGGTCGCGCTCCAGTTCCTTCAGCGTTTCTTCATCGATGCATCCGGTGCGGTGCAGGCGCAGCAGTTCGGTGCGGCCCGCCGCGATGGTTTTCAGCACCAGATCATAATGGGCATGAAGGTCCGGCGCATAATGATCCGTGCGGTCGGCATAGTCGACCGACAGGGCAGCGAAGCGGCGATGCTGTTCCAGCATACGCGGGTGGATGAGGTTGCCGTCGGCATCATGGGCGTTTTCTTCGACGACCTTCAGCTTTACCTGCGCCATCGCGGATTCCGCCTGGCTCATGGTCATGCGGGGACGGTCGCTTTCCGGCTCGGTCAGGCCCAGCGCGCGGATGACGATGCCCAATGTCGTCCCCTGTAACAGGACGGTGACGAGGATCACGGCAAAGGCGGTGACGAGGATGAAGTCGCGGCCGGGAAAATCCTCCGGCACGGAAAGCGCCACCGCCAGCGTCACCACACCGCGCATCCCGGCCCAACCAAGAACGGTGGTGCCGCGTGCGCCGATGGGCGTATATCGCCGCACGCCAATGGCGCGCAGGGCCATGATCACCATGTCCGACCCATAGACCCATGCGAAGCGCGCCAGCGTCATCGCCAGCACGATCAGCAGCACTGGCTGTGCCATGCCGTTCAGCACCACGTCGAACCCGCCAACACGATCGATCACGCCTCGCAGCGATGATCCGATCAGCAGAAAAACGAATGCCTCCATCAGGAAGATCATGACGCCCCAAAAGGCTTCGCTGTTCATCCGCACCTGTGCCGACAGCATCACATGCTGATACCAGCCACAGATGAGGCCCGTTGTGACGGTCGCGATGACGCCCGACACATGCACGGATTCCGCCAGCAGATAGGCGCCCCATGGCGCCAGCAACGATGCCGCGATCATCAGATATTTGTCGCCAAGACGCGGGACCAGCAGCACCCAAAGCGCGCCGACCGCCGCACCGACGGCCGCACCGCCCAGCGCCAGCAGCAGGAAGCCTTCGGCCGCCTGAACCGCGCTGAACGTGCCGGTAACACCGGCCGCAATGGCAAAGCGGAACAGCACCAGACCGCTGGCGTCGTTGAACAGGCTTTCGCCCTCCAGCAATTTTCCCCCTTTAATTCCTAGCCCCCCAAAACCGAAGGGAGGTGCGGCCGCGTAGCGTAGCTATCAGCTACGCGAAGCGAAGCGGCCGTTCCGGGCGTTTGAGCACCTGCCGACGGCTCTGCCGGAGGCCCGGTCAAGCACTTGAGACGTGCAATTCCTGGCGAAGAGGGTGAAGCAAGAAAAGCGAAAACGCAGCCAAATTTTCTCCTCTCTGTTCTTGCAGAGGAGAATCCAATCTGCGACTGAGCGGACGTCGTTGGTGGTAAGCCCGACTGTTCCCCGTCAGCGCCAATGGCACAGATTTGAGGTTGTGATTTGAGGAGGGTTGGGTCTTCGTCGCAGTGACGAAGGAACGAAGATGAAGACCCA
>JAJZQN010000060.1 GCA_021847605.1 Pseudomonadota bacterium
GACACTTGAAAGTCTCGCCAACGTCAGCGACAATCCCCTCATCAGCTTGCCCGGCGTGGCAGCCTGATCCAGTCCGATCCTCTACCGAGGACAGCCGCTGTTACACCATCCCGCGGGACACGATCTTGCAAATCGGTCCAAATCGATGTCCGACCATCGACGCGCGCTCCTGCTTCCGCAGGAACTGATGCAGTTTCCCGCAGACGAATTGCTACTGATGAGGGGCGGGATGCCACCGATCCGGGGAGACAAGATCCGCTACTTCACGGATGGGCATTTCACATCCCGGCTCATGCCTGCGCCGATCGTTGCGCCCATCCCCCGGCGCATCCGTGATGAGGAGGATCTTCCTCCCTGCGTGCTGCCCGATGCGGACCAACTCGCCAATCCCGATCCCCAAACTTTCGCGATGGATTGTGTGATTATCTCGGACTTCCCCGACATGCTGATCGACGTCGAAGCAAAGCAACGCGGCCACGAAAGAGTAGGTTTGATCGAACAGGAGCGCTAAAATGGCTGAAAATGTAAACTCCACGGATAAGTCTGAAGAGACGGCTCGTCGGCGCGCTGGCGTGGAAATGCCACAGGAACTGGAATCGCGCTTCGTTCGGGTCGGGAACAAACTTTACCGCAGCGCCCATGATAAAGCCCCCGTCGCAACGATATCGCCAGACCGGATCAAGGCCCGCGACGCGAGCGCTCTGCCCGATCTGGTACGTCTCGCCAAAGCCAATGGCTGGACCTCACTCAAGATCAATGGTGATGCGGATTTCAAGCGGGCAGCATATCTCGCGGCATCTGCGCAGGGCCTGACCATTGACGGTTACAGGCCCGACGCCAAGACCCTGGCTGCGGCCGAGCGCGATCAGGCGCGACAGCCCTCCACTCCTCCTTCACGCAACAATCCGCGCCACACCGAAACGCCGGGAAATGCACCCGCCAACAAAAGGACGGTCAGCCAGGTCCGCGACAATAAGGAGAAACCAGAACGGACGCAGGATCTCGCCGAGCGCTTCCGTCGACAGTCACATACAGAGAACGCCAATGATCCCGGCCTGCGTCGGGCGCAAAGTTATGTTGCGCAGGCCATGACGATCGCCAGCAGTCGGTTTCCGCAGGATACCAAGCAACAGAGGGCTTTTGTCGAGCAGAGGAAGGAAGAGGTTGCAGGTAGGATTGAACGGGGCGAGCGCATCGCCGGTGTGCAGGTCCGTCAGCAGCAGGACGAACGCATCCGGGCCATCCAGCAGAACCAAATCCTGCAAAGGCAGCGAACACCGAGCGGCCGTTAAATCTGCATGTTCATGATATCCTTATATGCGGCGAGCAGCTTGTTGCGGATTTGAAGCGTCGCCTCGAACTCGATATCCGATCGCGATTTCATCAGCATCACCGCCGCTATGTCGGTCGTTTCCCCGCGCTCATAGGCCTCGGTCGCCACATCTTCCTGTTCCATAGTCTCGTTCACGCTGGAAATCGCGGAGCGGACGCTATCCGTTGGGGAGGGCTGATTGACCGTCAGTGCCGGGACGCTGGTTGCAGTGGCGCTAAGTGCGCCCTGCAGCTTCGCAGCAAACGCCTCCGCCGCTTTCGGATCGATAGTTGCCGGTGCCGTCGCATTGCGGATCGCGGCATTGCGTTGAATAATAGCATTTCGAGCAGCCAGAACTCTATCGATGTCCGTCATGATGGCCTCCCTGCCGATGCGGTCGCTGCGATCTGAGAATGGATATGCGGGAACCTCGTCACTTGGGGGCCTCCGCCTTGCGCTGAGCGAACATCGCCCTGAAATATTCGAAGGTGCCGGTGGCTTTCAGGGTCACGGTCACTCTGCGACCCGTGAAATTCCGAAGGCCGATGCCGTAAAAGCCGCCATGTGCGGCCATGAACTGTTGATCGCCGTCCCTCGACAGCCCGATCGCCAAGATGCTCGGCGTGTCATGTCCGCTCTCGACATGATAGCGGTAGCCAAGATCGGCACCGTCGGTTTGCCAGGAGAGCGCCATGCGGTCCCCAGACTCTAGGTATCCGTTGACCTCCTGCGATCCCCCAGGCTCGATAACGATGGTGAGATTGACGGTCTGCGGCGTGGAATGCGGCGTCGGCGCCGCCACGAACCTGACGAAAAACACTGTCCCGCCGATCAGAATGGCAACCAACGCTGCCAACTGAACTGCCATTACAGAAATCCGGCGAACGCGCGGTCGGTTAGCAGGGGCAATCACATCAGCTCCTCCAGAAGGAGGAGACCCAGATAGCCAACGAAAAACATTGCGCTGACAAGAGGACTGTCGGGCCTCTCATGCGCCTCGACCAGCAATTCCTCCGTTACGAGGTAAAGCAGAGCCACCATGCCGAAGCTCAAAAAGCCAACGATGATGGTTGGGGGGAACAGGGCAACCGGCGCTGCTATCCATGCACCAAACGGTAGAAGTAGGCCCAAGGCTGCCGTGATACCGACGACCCGCCATCGCGAAACGATCGTTTCACCAAGTTCGGCCGTCACCGTAAGCCCAAGGAACAGGACTTCCAGCGTCAAGGCTATGGTCAACAGCAATCCGGCCTTTTCGCCGGCGAGAAAGGCCAGCCCCAAAACAAGGCCATCGACAAGAATATCAATTCCCACCGCGCCAAGCATCGCCACCGGACCCTTGGCCCTGCCCTCCAGCACTTTGAGCAGGAGCATGACGCCTAGTCCGACCAAACCGCCGATCAGCGTTGCTACCGGCGATGCGCCATGTTTGATCTGCGGAAGAACCTCCGATGCCGCCGCTGCAAAGACAACCCCCGCAGCTAGGTGCTGCATCCCGCTTACAAATGCTGGACCGGGACGACGTACGACCGACAGTACGGCCCCTATAATGACGGCCGCCAGCGGTATGAGGGTGTAGAGTATCGCCGACATCATGCCTTCTCCGGTGGCGCGCTGCTGTCATGTGTCGCGCGCTTCAGAGGGCGAGAGCCGCGCAGGGTCAGAAACGTGGTCAGGCTGAGGACCACTGCGATGTCATAAAGGCCGTATCCCACGGCCGCGCCCAGCGCGCCGGTTGCCCAAAGGCTGGCGGCCGTAGCTGTGCCTGACGCTTTGCCGCGATGCTTCAGGATCGCGCCGCCACCGATGAAACCGACGCCGGTAATCAAGCCTTCAAGGATTCGGGCCTGCGCAGGCGACGTCCGACCAAGGATAGCGATACCGACCAGCACAAATCCGCAACTGGCGATGGCGACGAGGGGAAAGGTACGGATGCCTGCGCTCCGCTCATCCTTTTCCCGGTCCCACCCCACCGGCAGCGCGAGCGCGTAAGCCGCACCCAAGCTGAGGATGTGGGTGGCGGTCTCCCACCATGACGGCACGATCAGCATCATCGCGGCCATGTTCGGCGCCGCAACGACGCCGTTGGTATAGCCCGCCCGCTCATCCCTTCGTCGCGTCGCGATAGGCAAGGAGCCGGAGCGCGTTGACCACGACCAAAAGTGTCGAGCCTTCATGGACGGCCACCGCTGGTCCGATGCCCAACCCGAGGATAGTCGCTGGAACCAGAAATGCGACGACGCCCAGGCTCACGAAAACATTCTGGCGAATGATCCATCGGGTATGTCGGCTAAGGCCAACAGCAAATGGCAGATGTGCCAGATCGTCGGCCATCAGCGCGACATCGGCAGTTTCCAAAGCAACGTCGGACCCGGCAGCGCCCATCGCAATTCCGACCGTAGCGGTGGCCATGGCAGGGGCGTCATTGACGCCATCCCCGACCATGGCGACTTTTGCCTGCGCCCTCAGCTTCTTGATCGCCTCGACCTTATCGTCTGGCATGAGGTCGCCCCACGCCTCATCGATGCCGACCTGCTTGGCGACTGCATCCGCCACCCGCTGATTGTCGCCAGAGATCATAATCATGCGCTCGATGCCCAGCGCCCGCAGCTTCTCAAGGGTAGCGCGTGCCGCCTCACGCGGAGTATCCAACAGTCCGATCGCACCGAGATCCTGACCATCCCGGCGCACGATCATCGATGTGAAGCCACCTTTGCGCAGTTCCTCGATCGCTTCAGCCATTTGCGAGGAAAGTGGCGGAATACCGTCGCTCCCGAACATTTCCGCCTTACCGATCAGCACCTCATCAACATCGACCAGCGCCGAGACACCCCGCCCAGTCAGGCTTTTCAGACTGCTCGCCTCCGGAATCGGCCTGTTCCGAACATAGTCCTTGCCATCGCGCGCTATCGCCTGCGCCAGCGGATGATCGCTGAGCGATTCAACCGCCACGGCGATGGCCATCAGTTCTTCCTCCTCGATACCGGGCGCGGTGATGACCTTCTGGATGCGCGGCTCGCCTTTGGTGAGCGTCCCCGTTTTGTCGAAGGCAATGGCATTGAGTGAACCCAGCAGTTCCAGCGGCGCGCCGCCCTTTACCAACACGCCACCGCGCGCCGCCCGCGCCACCCCGGAAAGCACCGCACTGGGCGTTGCGATGGCGAGCGCACAGGGGCTGGCCGCTACTAGCACCGCCATGGCCCGGTAGAAGCTGTCGCGGAATGGCTCATCGACCACCACCCACGCGAACAGAAGAATGAAGGCCAGCGCGAGAACAGCCGGAACGAAAATACGCTCGAACTTGTCGGTGAATCGCTGGGTCGGCGACTTCTGCGTCTCCGCTTCGCTCACCATCTTGACCACCTTTGCGAGCGTGCTTTCACTCGAAAGACGTATCACCTCGATTTCGAGCAGCCCGCTGCCATTGATTGTCCCGGCGAAGACGCGAGACTCTGCATCTAGGCGATCGGCGTTTGCGCGCGCAGCAGCCGCGTCCACGACCGGCTTTTTATCGACGGGCATGCTCTCGCCCGTGACAGGGGCCTGATTGATTGCGCTGGTCCCCTTGATGACAAAACCGTCAGCGGCCACCCGCTCATCCGGCTTGACGACGATGACGTCGCCGATCGCTAGATCCTCCACCGGAACTTCATGGGTGCTTCCATCCTTGCCACGAACCAGGGCGGTCCTTGGTGCCAGCTCTGCCAGGGCCTCGATCGCGCGCTTCGCGCGCCCCATGGCATAATGTTCAAGGGCGTGACCCAGACTGAAAAGGAAGAGCAGCAATGCACCTTCGGCGAAGGCCCCAAGGGCTGCGGCACCGGCGGCCGCAACCAACATAAGCGTGTCGATTTCGAACTTGCGGAGTTTCAGATTGTCGATCGCCTCGCGCAGGGTGAAGAAGCCGCCGAAGACATAACCGCCTATGTAGCATGCCGTGGGCAACCACGATGGCGCCCCAGCAAACAGCTTTTCGATACCATAGCCGATGCCCAGCAATGCACCGCATAGCAGAGCAAAAATCAGCTCGGTATTGGTGCCGAAAATGCCGCCATGTTCATGGCCGCCGTCTTCGCTGCCATGGTCGTGTCCTGCATGGCTGTCTTCGGCCTTCGCCATTTCTGAACCGTGGGAATGGCCTGAATGATCCTCTTGCGCCTTGCCACGAGCAATCGGCCTGACGCCCATCCCTGCCAGCTTTGACAGGATGATCTTGTCGGAAGTCTCTTCCCGATCAAACTCGACCCGAACCTTGCCTGATGCATCAGCGCTGGCCTCCAGCACTCCGGACAGAGCCAGCAATTTGTCTCCCACTGTCCTGGCCCGGCGCTGATGCCCGATACCTGCCATATCCCAATGGGCATGGCCGTAGCGGTCGCTGATCGAGGCGCCAGCGCTCTGAACGAAGTCGCGGATACGCTGCATCGAAAGCTCGTCTGGGTCATAGTGGACACACAGCTTTGCCGGCGCGCCGTCGACGGCCGCGACGACATGCGCCGTTTCGACGCCCGCCCTTCCCTCAATGGATTTCAGCAGCCGACCGACGCAAGCATCGGCAGTGTCCGCGACCTCTGGCAGCACCAATGGTATGTCGAGTTTCAGCTTCTCGGTCATGCGTCCATCTCCGATCTTTCGCTTGTTTCATGCAGAGCAAATGGGTGGATTGAGCCGCGCCCGTTCATTGCTGCCGCTCATGATTGGCAAGCCAGGCGCGCATCTCTGCGATCTCCTGCCGCTGGGCTTTGATGACCTCACCGGCGAGGCGACGAACCTCTGGATCGCGGCCATATTTCAGCTCGACCTCGGCCATGGCGATCGCCCCTTCATGGTGGGGGATCATGGCGCGCATGAAGTCCACATCGGCGTCACCTGAAAGCGGGACGTCCATCGCCTGATGCATATTGCTGTTGGCCGCGCGATATTCGGCGGTCGATGCGACCTCTCCAGAGGAAGGCGCTGCGCGCTGATGATCGGCATGCTGCGCCGCCGCCGGCAAGGACAGTGCTAGAACGACCATGCTCAGCCCGATGAGCGTCACGCCCTTCATTCGAAATGATGTCATTTCAAACCTGCCTCTCGATTTGCGGTCGCCTCATTTCGGGCGTCCTTGAGAATTTCGAGACCGCCTTTGATAGCTATGGCAGCCGTTAAAAATCCGACGATCAGATCAGGCCAGTTTGACTTCAGCCAAATGACCAGCCCGCCGGCGATCAATATTCCACCGTTCGAGACGAAATCGTTGAAGCTGAAGGTCGTGGCTGCCCGCAAATTGACGTCGGGAGCGTCCAGTTTCTGAAGCAGTCTGAGGCAGACATAGTTGACCACCCCGGCTATTGCCGACATGACCATCATATCGCTGCCGATCGGATCGCTGCCGTAGATGTAGCGACGCACCACGTCGGCAAGGATGCCCCCGGCAAAGACCAGCAGCATGATGCCCGACACAGATGCTGCGCGGGTCTTCCACACCGGACCGCGCGTCAAAGCCGCAATGCTGAGCGCATAGACGGCGGCATCTGAGAGATTATCGACACCATTGGCGATCAACGCGCTTGAATCGCCGACCAAACCAGTGACGAAAAAGGCCGCCGATATCGCCGCATTCAGCAGCAGGACGATCCAGAGTGTCCGCCGTTCGATTGCCGAAGGTCCATTGGGAAGGTTGTCAGCCACCTGCATTCCCCTTCGTAGAGTTTCCGATCGCCTGTTCTGAGCGAACGCGAAGGCACCGCACAGGTTTGCGATCGGGACGGGTCATCGTCAGCGCGCCGCTGCCCGAAATGGAGACATTGAGGTTATGACCCACATAGGTCAGGCCGGTTGCCGGCGCCGACAGTCGCACCGGCTTTTCGGCGGGTATCCGAGCCATATCCAGCGTCAGACCGTCGGCCAGGAAATCGGCATCGTATTTGGAGCCGTCGTCACAGGCGTAGATTTGCTCACCGATCAGCGCCGGCAGCGAAGTGCGATCATGCCTTCCGTCAGGATCATCACCGACAGACTGGTCAGAACATGCGGTGAGAACGGCTATGGCCGCTGCCCCGCCAACAAAGAGCAGGGGTAGCGGCAACAACCTTATAGTCCTCCACTTGCCCATCCGGCATCTCCACTGAGCAAATCTATCGCCATGGGCGCCCGAGGGGGGCGCGGCGCCCATGGCGCGGGCCATCTCGCACGTCCCGAAAGGCTCAAATTGGTGCGGTGGCCGATTCATTGCTGATTAGTCGAACAGGTTGCGCAGGAAGCCCTTGCGCCCGCCATGTCCGCCGCCGTGGCTGCTACCGTGGCCGCCGCCATGCTTGCCGCTCCGGCCATGCTTGTCGCCAAACATGCCCAGCGTGCTGCTCGGCTCCTGATAGGTCGGCTGCTCGGCCATGCTGCGTTCGATGATCTTGTCGAGTTCGCCGCGATCGAGCCAGACGCCCCGGCATTGTGGGCAATAGTCGATTTCGATCCCTTGCCGCTCGCTCATCACGAGAGCGACTTTGCAAACAGGGCAAGGAAGGCCTTGATGGGGTGCATTATCAACCATGATAATTCCTTTCATGTAGGACGCGCTGACGGCAGCGCGCCGATGCGATCGATGTTGCGGGACGAAGGTTCGGCTCAGTCATTGGCCGATCCCCGCGTCGGGGCCGTCGATACGAGTTTGAGTTGCGTCTTGCCGTGGGGCGGACGTAACGAGCGCTTCTTGAGGGCTTTCAGCAGGGCGACATCATGCTCCTGCATTTCTTCGCGTATGGTGGGACGCGAAAGCCAGCCCGCTATGTTGCCCAGCCCGCCACGAACCTCGAAGACATGCCGCACTTCTGAGCCGGTCTTGGCGGGGAGAATTTCGTAGCGCTCGCTGAACTTGAAAAAGCTGCTGATCTGGCCCCGCCAACCGAACCCATGCGGTTTGTCGATATTGTCGATCTCGACCCACAGTCTGACCCGGCGCCAATCGAACAACCGAAACGATAGCTGGGCGTGGGTTGCCTGAGCATTGAGCCGACCGAACCGATAGTGCGGATGCCAATGCTCAAATCCGGCAAGCTCCGAAATGAAGCTCCAGCTCCTCAACTGTGAAATCGGCGCCGTGAAAACGGTTTCCTCAATCATATTCCATTTCCTCACTGTCGTTGAGGACGGGGAGACCATGACGCACATGACCTCCCCCTCGCTCATCAGTGTTGAGGTTGCGGATGCTGTTCGCCGCCCTGCAGCTCTTCATGCTCCTCAAGATCCTCGTAGAGAGGGATCTCGCGCCGGCCGTAACGGGCATAGAGCGTCGGAAGCACAAACAAGGTGAGCAGCGTTGCCGAGATGAGACCGCCAATAACCACGGTCGCGAGAGGCTTTTGCACCTCAGCGCCAGCACCTGTCCCCAAGGCCATCGGCACGAAGCCAAGGCTGGCGACCAAAGCGGTCATCACGACGGGACGAAGGCGTTGGATCGCTCCGGTTCGGGCGGCCTCCGCCCTGTCCATCCCTCGTCGCATGAGTTCCTGAATGGAGGAAACCATGACGAGGCCGTTCAGCACCGCGATGCCGGACAATGCGATGAAGCCCACTGCGGCAGATATGGAGAAGTCCATGCCCCTCAAGAACAGGAGCAGGACACCACCAACCAGCGCCAGAGGAACACCCGTGAAGACGATAGCCGCGTCGCGAGCCGACCCGAGCGCTCCATAGAGGAGCATCAGAATAAGCACGAAACAGGCTGGGATCACGAGCTGCAGCCGCTCGCGCGCAGAGGCCAGATTTTCAAACTGGCCGCCCCATACGAGATAACTGCCTGCTGGCAGGCGCACGTCCTTGGCGATGGTAGCCCGCGCATCCTCCACAACGCTGGCGATATCGCGGCCGCGCACATTCGCCTGCACCACAACACGGCGCTTTCCATTTTCGCGGCTGATCTGGTTGGGACCATCCACGATCCGGATGTCGGCAACGCTCGCGAGGGGAACGAACTTGCCCCCCGGAAGAGGAACCTGGACCTGTTGAAGTGTCGAGAGGTCAGCGCGCTGGGCCTCTGACAGGCGGATCACTACCGGAAAGCGCCGATCGCCCTCGAAGATCATACCGGACTCGCGACCGCCCAAAGTCGCGGTCACGATGTCCTGTACGTCCTGCGCTGTCACACCGACACGGGACATGGCATCCCGGTTCACCCGGATGTCGAGCATGGGAAGACCCGTGGTTTGCTCGACCTTCACGTCCGCAGCGCCCTGGGTGCGCCGAAGAACGCTGGCGATCTTCTCTGCGGTGGCGTTCATGGCGTTGAAGTCGTCGCCGAACACCTTGATCGCCAGATCGCCGCGCACGCCGGCGATCAGTTCGTTGAAACGCATCTGGATGGGCTGCGTGATCTCATAGGCGTTGCCAGGGAACTTGTTCAGGTTCGCTTCGAACCGTGCGACCAGATCTGCCTTTGTAAGTTTCGGATCTGGCCACTGGTCGCGAGGCTTGAGAATGATGAACATGTCGGTGGCGTTTGGTGGCATGGGGTCCGACGAAAGTTCGGACGTGCCTGTTTTAGAGAAGACGAATTGCACCTCTTTCTGAGCCGTAAGCATCTTCTCGATGGGAACCTGCATGGCCTGGCTCTGCTGGACAGAGGTGGCCGGGATGCGCAGGGCCTGGATGAGAAGGTCGCCCTCATCGAGCTGAGGAAGGAATACCTGTCCCAGCGACATGAACGCCGCGATGGCCAGCACGAAGCCACCGACACCCGTGCCTATGGTCAAGGTTGGCCGGTTCATCGCTTTGTCGAGACCGGGTTCATAGCGGGCCTTTAGCCAGCTCATGATCCGACCATCCTTCTCATCCACACGATTGGACAGCCAGATAGCGATTGCTGCCGGCACGGCCGTCAGAGAAAGAACGAAGGCAAAAGCCAGCGCGATAATGACGGTAAGCGCCATCGGCACGAAGGTCTTGCCCTCGACACCCGTCAGGGTGAGCAAAGGGACATAAACAAGAATGATGATGGCCTGACCATAGACTGAAGGCCGGATCATCTCGCGCGCCGCCGATGCGACGACATTCAATCGTTCATGAAGGGTCAGCATGCGACCTTCATGTTCCTGGCGATGCGCCATGCGACTGAGCGCATTTTCCACGATGATGACGGCACCATCGACTATCAATCCGAAGTCGAGAGCGCCCAAACTCATGAGGTTGGCAGACACGCCGGCTTTGAGCATCCCAAACCCGGTCAGCAGCATCGTAACTGGGATGACCATCGCGGCGATCAGTGCGGCGCGGAAGTTTCCGAGCAATGCGAACAGCACTACGATGACGAGCAGGGCACCTTCGCTCAGATTCTTCGCGACCGTCTTGATCGTTGAGTTAACCAGTGCGGTTCGATTGAGGACCGGCTGCACAATGACGTCAGGCGGAAGCGATGCCTGAATTTCCTGCAGACGGTCTGCAACGGCCGTTGATACGGTGCGGCTATTCTCGCCGATACGCATGATAGCAGTGCCAACGACGACCTCCGTGCCATTCTCGGATGCCGAACCCATCCTTATTGCCTGCCCGGTTTTGACGGCGGCAACCTGGCCAAGGGTGATCGGCGTCCCGTCGCGCGTGGCGACGATTATCCGCGACAATTCGTTAGCGTTGCGGACAAGGGCGTCGGACCGAACGGCAAGCCCCTCCCCGTTGCGGTTGACGAATCCACCGCCGACACTGGTGTTGTTACGTTCTAGTGCGGTTCCCAAATCGGTGAGTGTAAGGCCCAGCGAGGCAAGGCGCTGGACATCGGGAACGACCTGAAATTGCTTCACATAGCCGCCGATGGAGTCGATGCCGGCGACGCCCTTGGTATTCTTCAGCAGCGGGCTGACGATCCAGTCCTGCGTAGTGCGCAGATATGTGGCCCGTTCAGTCTCGTCGGTGAGACGGTCGCCTTCCGGGGTGATATAACTTCCGTCAGGCTGCATGCCGGGTTCACCGGGCAGGTGCTTGTCGTCCTTGCGGTGCTGGAGCTTGACGGTCCACATATAGACCTCGCCCAGACCAGTGGAAATCGGCCCCATTTCAGGGACAGCGCCCTTGGGAAGATTTTCCGAGACCCCGGTTAGACGCTCGCCGACTTGTTGACGTGCAAAATAGATGTCCGTCGATTCATCGAAGACAGCCGTAACCTGCGCAAAACCGTTCCGGCTAAGCGAGCGCGTATTCTCAAGACCGGGGATGCCGGCAAGTGCTGTTTCGATAGGGAAAGCCACCTGCTTTTCGACCAGTTCGGGCGAAAGGGCGGGCGCCTTAATGTTGATTTGCACCTGGTTGTTAGTGATGTCCGGCACCGCGTCGATCGGGAGACGATACAGGGCTGCGGCGCCGATGACGGCGGCTATGGCGGTCAGAAGCAGGACGAGCCAGCGCTTGTGAACCGCCCAATTCACGATTGGGGCGATCATCGGCTCAGTCCTCCGCCGCTTCGCTCTTGCCGAGTTCGGCCTTGAGCGTGAAGCTGTTGACGGTCGCGATCTGCTCGGTGCCCTTCAGGCCCGAGCGCACGATTACACTGGCGCCGCTGCTGTCGCCCACGGTGACGGGGACGGCCTGGAAGCCTGTCTTGGTTCGGACGAACACGACCGACTTGCCTTCGTCCGTTTGCACCGCTGTCGTGGGCACGCTGATCGCGCCATCACCACCGCTGCCAGAAAGCTGGACAGAAGCCGTCACCGGCTCTCCTACGCGCCACTCCATGTTACGGTTATCAAGAATGGCGATGACCGGAACCAACCGTGTCTGTGCATCGAGTGCAGGAGATACGAAACTCACTTTGGCGGTCGCCTGACGACCAGCGGCCGTCACGGTAACGGTGTTGCCCGGCTTTACCCGGCCCGCATCGGCGGGCTGTAGATTGAGCGACAGCGAGACGCTGGAAAGGTTGGCAATGCGGTAGAGTTCGGCGTCTGCCGCGACGGTCTGGCCTAGAACGACGCTGCGCGAAATGACCTGACCGGAAACGGGCGCAGCAATGCCAAGACGGTTTAGGCCACCCCCACCCCCACCTGCGGCGGAGACCTGCTGCTGCGCCTGATTATAGGCGATCCGCGCTTCGATGGCAGCGGTTCGAGCGGCGATCAAATCCTGCTCCGGCGAAACGCGCTGCGCGAAAAGCCGCTGTTCGCGTGCTAGGTTGGAGTTGGCCAGCGCAAGACGGGCGCGAGACGCCTCGACTTCACCCTTGAGCTGTGCAGCCTCCCGGCTTTCGATGACGGCCAGCGTATCTCCACGCCCCACCGACTGACCAAGATTCCGGGTCAACGATACGACACGTCCACCGATGGCCGCCGATACAACCTGCGTGCCTTGCGGATCACCCTCGATCGTTGCAGGCAACTCAAGCGTCCCTGCCCCGCCAACCGTGGGTCGACCGATCTGGATACCTGCCGACGCGATCTGATCGGGCGAGAGTGTTATCTTACCCTCGACGGGGGAAGCATTTGCTTCCTGTTGGTTGGCGGGTGCCGCCTCATTGTTGGCCTCGCTACCGCCACCACAACCCGCGAGAAGGAAGGCCAGCGTCAGCGGCAGTAGAAGCACGGTGCTATTTGTCAGTTTCATAGGATCAATTCCCCTGTTCCGGCGCGGGAGCGGTGAGACGCTGCAACCGGGCCTTGGCGTTCTGGTACGAGGCGAGCGCGTCGATCGCGGCGACGCGGGTGTCGGCAAGGGTCCGTTCGGCGTCGAGCAAATCGAGCTGTCCGAACTTGCCTTCGCGATATCCGACACGAGCAATACGAGCAGCTTCCTGCGCCGCTACAAGTGCAGGACCGCTGGCATTGCGCGCTGTGGTTGCGGCATTGTCCGCCTCTGCTTGGGCATCGGTGATAGCCTGCTCCACATCGAGCGCAGTCATACGGCGCTGAGCTTCCGCGCGGCTGCGTTCTGCACTCGCCTGCGCCACCGCTGCCCGACCAGAATTGAAAAGCGGTATCGGGATCGACACGGAAAAGACCGCCGCGATATCCTTGCTGACCTCAAGACGCCGGAGCGCCGGACCGACTGTTACATCAGGGACGCGCTGAGATTTAGCGAGCTGGACGCCGGCGTCGGCGATGGCAAGATCCGCATCGGCCGCCGCCATGGCTAGCGTCCCAGCGCTTTCCACCATGTTCGGGCCGTAAGAGGCCGGTGGGAGCAAATCGAGCGCGGCAGTATCCAGCGGCCCGACAATGGGCCTGCCGATGCGACGCGCGAGATTGGCTCGCGCGGCATCCGCCAGCCTGGCCGCCCGCTCCGCACCCGCTTGGGCATTAAGCCGTGCGACATCTGCCCGTTGCTCTTCGATTGGCGAAGCGCGCCCCGCCTGAACTCTTACCTTGGCGGCATTAAGAGCATCCTGCGCAATGCGAAGCTGATCGCGTGCCGTCACGACACGGCGTTCCGCGGCAATCGCATCGATATAGAGTGCAGTCACCTGCACCCGAATATCGGCCTGGGTGATAGCCGCGATTAGGACTGCCCTGTTCGATTGGGCATCCGCTACCGCTATGCGTGCCGAACGCTTCCCGCCCAGCTCGATCGGGATATTGATCCCGACTGTCGTTTCGGCTTGACGAAAACCACCATAAGGCCCGGAACCGACGACGTTCTCAACCTGGCTCTGGACCGTAGGGTTAGGGCGAAGGCCCGCCACGGTTCGTCCAGCGCGAGCTGCATCGATCCCAGCTTGCGCCGCATCTGCTGCCGGGGCGCTTCCACCTGCGGCCGCAACTGCATCATCGAGAGTGAACACAGCCCCTACAGACTGCTGTGCCGTTAAATTATCCTGTGCTTGCGCCACGGCGACGCAAGACGTGGCAGCCAGAAAGGCCGCAATGATCCTGTGCATGTAAGAATTCCTGATTGATAGGCATCAATCTGCGCACCCGGAACACGGGCGACAGTCAGTTGAGCTTCAATCAGGCGATGGGAGGCCGTAAATCAGGCCCGACAGACCAACGACCAGGAGCTGCTTCTTCGACGGCAATCAACGATTCCGTGACGATAGCGAAAACAGTCGCCTCGGTGGCGCGGGCAGGCAGGAAGGAGGCTGCTCCGTGGCAGCCATGATGATGGGGAACGGCTTTGTCTGAATCGCCCTGCGATTGGTCGCCGTCCCCTTCGCTGTGAACCTGACCCGAACATTCGATGCTGGTCTGGGTCGCGGAGAGTGTCGGGTTTGGAACTTCATTGGCATGCACGGTCGCAACGGTCGTAAGCGACGCGACAAGCATACAAAGAAGGAGGAAGCTCCAGCGAAACATGGAGAGGCCTCTAGCCGATTTTCCGCGACCTGTCATCGCAAAGTCCACGCGGAGGCAAAAGAGGTGCTTTTGAGGGCTGCATTATCGCCCAGCGCAACAGCGGACGGTTCAGGCACCGTCGCCTCATCGACAGGGCGTGGAAACGCGAGCGCGGCGATTGCCGCGTGCGTTTCGCCAGTCTTTGAGCAGTGGGCTTTCGCCATGTCTGATCCGATTCGCGTCGATATGGCCTGTTATATGCACCCTGAAGTTACTATAGGGTCAACATGAAAATTGGCGATCTCGCGAAACTGACTGACACTCGTGTCGAAACCATCCGCTATTATGAGAAGGAAGGCTTGATACCAGCGCCTTCCCGCAACAGCGGGAATTACCGCATGTACGAGGACGCCCATCTCAAGAGACTGTCGTTCATAAGACGATCGCGTGATCTGGGATTTACGCTGGAGCAGGTCAGAAAACTGCTGAAACTGGCTGACAATCGCGATGCCTCCTGCATGGAAGTCGACACGATCGCGGCAGAACATATTGTCGAGATAGACCGGAAGATAAACGATCTGACGCTACTGCGGGATCAACTCGTACTCAGCGTCGATCGCTGCCAGGGTGATACCATCGCCGACTGTAAGATTATCGAGGCGCTGGCACCGGCCAGAATGAAATGATCGGCCCAGCCTCTGTTTTGTCGCACGGATCACATAGCTGCACATGCTGACCCGTCTCGCCAAATCCTGCGTAACTTGAACCGCGCCTGTCATTGGAGTCGATCGTGATTGTAGGAACGAGGCCCCGGTTTCGACAAATTCTGGCTGAAGTCTGGAAGCCCCTGACTGTCCTCTTTTGCTGGGACGTTTTGGTTACGGCCTTTCATTTTTACACACCATTTTCAGAGCCACCGCTTCCGACGACCCTGTTCGGAACCGCTTTGGCCCTCTTCCTCGGTTTCAGGACGAACGCCGCCTACGCGCGCTGGTGGGAGGCTCGGTCACTCTGGGGCGCTCTCATCAACGCATCCCGAAGTCTCGCGCGCGCAACCAAAAGCTTCTTTGCACCCGACAGGAAAGCCAATGTCGCGGTGGATGACGTAATCCTTCGCCAGATCGCTATCGCCCACGCCCTTCGCTGCCAGTTGCGCGGCCAAGATCCCATGCCGGAAATCGAGCGTCTCATTGGCGCCGATGCCGCCGCGACGATCGCTTTGAAGGCAAACCGGGCCAATGCCCTGGCGGAGGAGATATCCGCCCTCGTCGCGGACGCACATCTCAGCGGAAGGATCGACACGATCCAGCAAGCGACCCTCGAACGGCTGCTGATCGATATCTCCAACGCCCAAGGCGGAATGGAGCGGATAAAGAATACCCCTCTCCCAAACGGCTTCCGATTTTCCCCAAACCTGTTCACGCGCGTCTTCTGCGTGCTGGTCCCTATAGCACTGGTAGAATCCTTGGGAATCTACACGCCCTTGGGATCGACCCTGATCGGCCTGATTTTCCTTGCGGCATTGAGCATTGGCGAAGATCTAACCGACCCATTCGCCAATTCCGTCCACGATGTCCCTTTGACGGCAATGAGCCGGACAATCGAGATCGACCTTCTGCAATCACTGAACCGCGAGGCTCCGCCAAAACTAGAGCCGGTTCACGGTACGCTGTGGTGATAGGCGGTTAGCGAAACCGCCTATCGAGACCGTGGCCCGCGATCTGGTGGCCGCTCGCCCCGCTCCTTGATCTGCTTGAGGCGGGCTTCGGCATCCTTCAGCACCCGGTCCGGGACGGTTTCGACCGATGGTCGATCTTTCAGGAACTGTCGCAAATCACGCGCCAGTTGCCTATCCTTGGCATCATCGCTGCGATCGAGACGAGTGGCTGCCCGCTCATATCCCTGTCTGGTGTTCTCCCACCGCTCCTTGGCGCGTGTTACGAACACGGGGAACTCCGCCTTGCCGCTGGCAATATCCAGCGCCTCGCGAGCCTGCCGCAGGTCGACTTCCGTGGGCTGTCGCGAGGCCCCTCGCCTGATCTTTTCCCGCATCTGAGCGAGCGCCATGCTAGTTCCTGCCCTGCCCTGCCCGCGCGTCCAGCGCGGCGTTGCCTCACATTCCACCCCGCGACTGCGTAATTCCTCGGCAAAAGCCTCCCTGAAATTGAAAAGATCTTCGCGGCGTGGATCAAAACGCTGGCCGTCCAACCCCTCGGCCTGAACGGTAAGATGAACGTGCGGCCTTGGCGTATCTGTGTGCAACGCCATCACATAATCGTGATTGTCGCCAAGCATGCGATCGGCGGCTGCACGAACTGCCTGGCGGACAGTATCGGGATTTGTGCCTTCCGGCATCGAGAAGACCATAGCCACCCCGGAGACCGTAGCCCTTTGCCGCCAGTAGAGCGTATCAGACCATTCTTGCGCGATCTGCTGCACCTCGCCTTTGTCCGAAATGAGTTCGCCGTCGCGGGTTTCGATCGCAATTTCACCATTGCGTCCGATATAGCTCAAATGAGCGCCTAGATGCTCAGCGCCCTTTTTCCGCCCTGTCACCTTGACCAGAACCTCCGGGGATTTGCGGACCACTCTCGCCAGCACGGCGCGGGAGTCCTCTCGCGGCCGATGTGCATATGGGACCGGACGAAACGGGCCAGTCTGGTTGAGAAGATGCTTGGCATATTTGATATTTGGGTCGCCGGAAACCCGTGGCCGGAAGGTGGGCTTCAGGACGCCCCACAACTCATCCTCTCGTTCTCCAAACGGCATCAGTCAGCCACCTTCCAGAACCCTAGATCGCCACGGAGCGCATCGCCAAGCGCGACAATCTGCTCATTGATGTCCTGACGCATCTCGATGATCCGCCGCAGCTCGCGTTCAATTTGGAGGCCACTGTCCGCCATCATCGCGGCGTTGCCGGCGCGCATGGCCTGATTGAGATTTCGACCGATGCGCTGAAGCTGTAGGCGAACCGGCGCCAGGCTGTCCCGCAGACCGTCATCAACATTGCCCTTGAGGTCAATGTGACGGCGCATCAGCGCCTTCACCCATCCGGCTCTGTCCGTCCCCCGCTCAGCGGCTCGCGCATCGAGAACAGCAAGCTCAGCCTCGGTCACGCGAAACGATATGCGATTGGTCGACGGTTCTGTGCGAGCCTGGACCTTCGGCGCATCACCGGCCTGACGCATCGCCTGATCCAGCAGGGATCGCAGGAGCGCGCTGCGCCCTCCCCTGCCCTCCGCAAGTGCATCGAAGGCGTCAAGAGTGGCCTGATCAAGTCGGACCGTCATGCTGGTTTTCCCAGGGGTGGAGGTTGTCGTGGTTGCCATCATCGTCCTCGTCTGCAAGGCTACTGTAAGACAATGGCAACCACAACCCCTATCCTGCCCTAAAACAACCTCCACAAAATGACACTCAAATCTGTGGCTCGGGCCACAGTCTCCAATCATCATTCGAAAGAGAAAACGCGGAAAAGAATGCGGTGCCAGGCTAGTTCGTGAACCGGACCATCCGTGGCTGTTTCTCGCCATCGAATTGCACAAGCGCTTCGATCAAACGGCCCCGCTTGCCATCGACGTCGATCAAATGTCCCTCATCACGCGGCTGAACCATTGGCCCTTCCCGACGGTCCTCTGTCATGCCTGTCGAACGCGGGACCGCCTGCACAACACTGGCCTCTTTCGGTTTTGAGGCTAGACCGTCCTCGGTCCCCACGACCGACCCGGACACACCCCGCAAGAAAGCCTCGCACCCCGCAACCGTTAGTGTGCCCAACGGCGCGCCATCTAGGTACACTCTCGCAGCGGCCGCATTTCGTGCCGCCGCCTTCATCAAGGCCACGGCACCACGGACAGGCAGGTCATCCAATCGGTCTACGATGAAATCAGGCGCAGATGATAATGCATGCAACCGTGAAAGACGCGCGCGTTCACGCCCCGTAGCGCGCGCTAGATCCGCGATGCTCTGGCCTGACGCTACCTGCGCGGCAACGAACGCCACCATGTTGTAGCGCGACGATTACGGAGTCCGGTCGGCGTCAATTATGATGGCCGATAGGTGGCCGCGCCGGTTGGTGAATTCTGGCTACCATTTGCTGTTGCGGGGAGCAACCGTCGAGCGACAATTACGAC